>JAFTCB010000018.1 GCA_017454905.1 Bacteroidales bacterium | reverse complement strand
TGACCGGCCCGGCAGATCTATTTTCCCAGAAACTCCGTAGGAGTGATGCCGGTCGTCTTTTTGAAGAGACGGGTGAAGTGGTGCGGGAAGTCGAAGCCAAGCAGGAGGGCGGTTTCGCCTATGTTGTGGCCGTTCATAAGGAGGTTCTTACCCTGTTCTATCACAAATGAATGGATGTAGCCGATGGCCGTGCCGCCGGTGGATTTGTGGATCACGTCGCCAAGGTACCGGGGGGAATAGGCCAGCTGGTCGGCGCAGTATCGGACGGAAGGAATGCCGGTCTCCATCTGCCTGCCTTCCAGATAATACTCCCGCAGCAGGTTGTGGAAGCGTTTCAGGATGTCCGAGGAGGCGTTGTCTTCCTCCGAAAGTTGGCGCTGATAAATGCGCTGGCAGTATTCCAGGACAAGACGTATATAGCCCAGAATGACGTTCCGCAGCGCCGGGGAGTCGTCGTTCTCCTGAAGCTCGTGTCTGAGCTGCGTGAGCATCTGGATGATCCGGCCCCATTCCGAGGACTCCATGATCAAGGTCTCGGTGGAGAAATAGGAGAAGAAGTGATATTCTTTCATCCTGGCTTCCAGATCGGTTCCCCGGATCAGTTCCGGGGAGAAGAGCAATACCCATCCGCTGATATATAGTTCCTCGCCATTGTCTTCCTTCCCGCCGATCTGGCCCGGCTCCACAGCGAAGATGGAACCCTCGGCCGCATCGAACATCTTCATCCCATAGGTCAGGTTCTTGGGGAAGTTTCTCTGAATGAAGAGCCCGTACACCCCGTATCGGTTCAGGCTGGTATGGACAGGCGACACTTCGTCATAGTGGATGACGCTGACCAGTGGATGCAATTCAGGAGCTCCTACTGAACGGGCGTACACATTGGGGTCGGAGATGTGAAGGATGCTCTTCATTACACTTGAAACGGTATGGATTCGTGCAAATATATATTATTTTCTGCGATATTGGTAAATAATTGACAAAAATAGGTAAGATGATTCCGAGGAGACAGGGTATCTTTGCAAAAGAGAACCAAAGCCGTATGAGAATATGAGTACACTGAATCTTACTCAGGAGTGGGACAAGACCTTCCCGAAATCAGAACTTGCAAACCATTGCAAAGTTACCTTCCACAACCGCTATGGCATTGAGCTGGCGGCGGATATGTATGTTCCCAAGGACGCCTCCGGCAAGCTTCCCGCCATTGCGGTGTGCGGCCCTTTCGGCGCCGTGAAGGAACAGTCGAGCGGCCTTTACGCCCAGCATATGGCCGAAAGGGGCTTTCTGACCCTTGCCTTCGACCCGTCCTTCACCGGCGAATCCGGCGGCGAGCCCCGCAGGATGGCTTCCCCCGACATCAACACCGAGGATTTCCTGGCTGCCGTGGACTTCCTTTCCACCTGCCCGCAGGTGGATCCGGAGCGCATCGGCATCATCGGCATCTGCGGGTTTGGCGGCATGGCTGTCAATGCTGCCGCACTGGACCCGCGCATCAAGGCCACGGTTGCATCCACGATGTACGACATGAGCAAGGTCAACGTAGAAGGCTATTTCGCCAGCGAAGATACGCCTGCCCAGCGTCAGGAAAAGCGCCGCGCCCTGGCTGCCCAGCGTACGAAAGACTATGCCGCGGGCACTTACGGACGTGCCGGCGGTGTCGTCGATCCGCTTCCGGAAGACGCCCCCTGGTTCGTCAAGGACTATCACGCCTATTACAAGACACCCCGCGGCTACCATAAGCGCAGCGGCAACTCCAATGACGGCTGGAACATCATCGGCTGCCAGAGTTTCCTGAACCAGCCCCTTCTTGCATGGGCAGGGGAGATTGAGACACCCGTTCTCCTCATCCACGGCGAGAAGGCCCACAGCCGCTATTTCAGCGAATATGCTTTCGAGCGCATGACCGGAAAGCATGTGGCCGGAGAAAGTGCCCGGGAAGGCAACAAGGAACTGCTTATCATCCCCGGAGCCTCCCACGTGGATCTCTACGACGATGTGGCCGGCGTGATTCCCTTCGACAAGATGGAGCGGTTCTTCCAGACAAATCTGAAATAATATGTTCCGTACGTTTGCCTTCAGCATCCTCTTGACGGTGTTTCTCCCGGCTCTGTTCGCCTGCGAGAAGCTTCCGGATCCGGCCCGGCCGGCCCCGCCCCGGGAAGAGCAAAACGAAGGCCAGGAGAATCATAATTCCGGAGAAACCGATACCACTATGCCCGAGACCATCAAGATTACCGTGTCCGGAAAGACGCTTCCGGTGAAGATTGAGACGAATGAGGCCACGAAGGCCCTTGTAGCGGCCCTGCGAGAGGGTTCCATCACTTATGAAGCCGACGACTATGGCGGATTCGAGAAGGTGGGGCCGCTGGGACGAACGCTGCCCGCCGGTGATTCGCAGATTACCACCCAGGCCGGAGATGTGATTCTCTACAACGGCAACCAGATTGTATTGTTTTACGGCAGCAATTCCTGGAGCTATACCCGCCTGGGCAAGATGCAATACGGATCCCTGGCGGAATTGAAGTCCTTCTTGAAAGCCGGAGCGGGTCGGATTTCAGTAACCATCTCATTATAAGAAAGAACATCTTGATGCCGCTCAGTCGAGCGTGATGCTTTCGATTCGCAGGCGCAGTGTTCCGGAAGGGACCCGGACTTCGGCGATGTCACCGATTCGCTTGGTCAAAGGTTGTGGATCAGGTCGTCGAGGTTCCCGACTACGGCATGGAACAATTTATACATCAACTCCGGTTCCACCATCTCCGGGATGTAAACGATGACTTTCTTCCCGGAGCCGGCCATCCATCCGGCTTCCGTGTGGGCACTTCTTCCGCAGGGAAGGACGAGGACGCAGGTATCGGCCCATCCGAGGGCATCCAGATCGGCCTGGAACTGGCGTTCGGCGCTGGGGTGGTGCAATCCCTCGGAATATTCTTCGAAGGTCCAATCCGGGGCGTCCGGGTCGATGTCGGTCCAGCGGAAACCGCTTCCGCCGTGCGGCGGATTGCGGAAATCATAGACTTCGTGACCGGCGCTCCTGAGCGCGGAGACCACTTCCGGGTAGTATTGATTCCTCCAACTGGAGGCGACATAGATTCTGGCCATGACTGAAAGTGCTTGCGAATGCAAAGATAAGCATTATCCGGTTCTTTGCACCAACAGGTGATTCTTGCCGAAATCAGCAAGGCCATCATCATTCTCAAACGGAACTGGAGAAAGAGACAGGTCATTGCTGAGTTATTAATAGACAACTAGACAAAACGATATTGATGGCTTGCAATCCGGATTTCATTCAGTATATCATCGACCAGTGTTCCGACGCCGGAGAGATTGCCGTGAAGAAGATAATGGTCTTCGGGCTTATCTGCGACAACAACTTCTATGTGAAGGTGACGGAGCCTGGCCGGGCCGATCAGTATCACTTGATTGCGCCGGACATGCCGTCCTTCATGGTTAGTTGATCAGGATGATGTCCTGTATCGCCTCGGCGATATGCCGACCATCCTTGAAAAGAACTTGCTGAAGGAGGGAATGTCAGCGAAATGCAGAATGTCCGCGATTTGTGCAGCGCCCATTTCGGTGGACCTGAGCAGGTATTTCGCTTCACTCACAAGAAGTTCGTTGATATGATCCATGACGGTTCTCCCCGATATCCTCCGTACAACCCGCGACAGATAGATGGAGGAGACACCGATTTCCGATGCATAGAAAGGGATATCGTGGTGCTCTGTAAAATTCGCAGGGAGAAGTTTCAGGAAAGCAATATACAGGTCCTCCATCCGACCGCTTACAGCCAAATCCGGCTGGATGATGTCTCGGTAGTTTTGGACTTCGTAAAGGAAGACGATGTATAAATGCTTCACAATCTCTTCCTTGCCTCTTTTCGATGAGAAGCAGTAATCCCGGATTTGCTTCATGATTGTCTGGATAGAAGTGACTGCCGGTAAAGAAAGGTGAAGTATCGGCTCGTGGAGTTCTACGATGGGCCGGAAGATGACGCCGGACAAGTCCCGTTCCGTTCCGAGTTCCAGACTCAGTCTTTCATCGGCAAGGAGGCATATCCCCTGATAATCTTCTGACGATGAGATGATGGATACCGGAAGCCCGGGAAGGTACAAATACAGGTCGCCGGGGAGAAGTGTCATTTCCATGCCATTGTAGCGGATGCCCAGCCACCCGTTCAGGATCAGGGTAAAGGTGTAGGCCGCGATGAATCCCTGGGTCCTGTTGCTTCGGAAAGTGATTTCAGAATCTGTTTCAACGCAAAGAATGTCTCCATTCCATCCCTCATAGGGGGCGCTGTCCTGTATCTTGACCCAGGCATCCTTCAAGCTGTACATGGCAAGTTATTCTCTTTCTTGCAAAGGTACACTATTTTGACGAATTGTTTTGTATCAGACAAGTATTGTTTTGTCAGAGATAAGCGTTTTTCGGCAAACAATCCATATTTTTGTAGATGCTAAAACTCATCAATCAAGTTTAAATCCGCTCGATTATGAAAGAACAAGTACTCAAGGCCATGCGCGAAGCTGGCAAACCCGTATCTGCTGGTGACGTGACCAAGGCACTCGGTGCTGACCGCAAGGAAGTGGACAAAGCCTTTGCCGAACTCAAGAAAGAAGGCGCCATCGTGTCTCCGGTGCGCTGCAAGTGGGAGCCCGCGAAGTAGCGATATTGATCATCAAGGCGGTTAAATTCCGGATAGAATCCAAATATCATTAATAAACAGAAGCATCATGACAAAAGAAGAAGCATTGAAAAAATTCGCCTTCTATGGCGCCGCATGGTTCGGAAACAGCAAACAGCATTTCGCTTTCTCGGCCTATGACCGTCTTCAGGGATGGAACAAACTGGCCGACAAATGGAAAGAAGAAGCAGAAGAAGAGTGGGATGAAGCCGAAGAAGTGCTCAACCGTCTGGTCGAGCTGGGCTGCAAGCCCGCTGAGCTGCAGGAACTGATGAAGACGATGGAGTTCCCGTTCTACGACGATCCCAAGCAGCAGATCGAGTCGGATTTTGCCCCCGAGGCCATCAAGGATCTGAGCGAGCTGGCACAGGCCTTTGCCGATGACTATCCTACCCAGAAACTCATCCAGAAGTGGATCGACGGAGAGACCGAGCACATGGCTTGGGAAGCACAGTATCTGGGCTTCATCGAGAAGCTCGGCTACGAGAATTTCCTGATCGCGATGATGTAAGGACCGATCCTTTCGGAAGCGCCTGGACCGTTTTCTGCATTCACGATAATTGTTCCGGCAAAATTGATAACATGCTTTCCGGAGA
This sequence comes from Bacteroidales bacterium, assembly GCA_017454905.1. Classification (GTDB taxonomy): domain Bacteria; phylum Bacteroidota; class Bacteroidia; order Bacteroidales; family UBA932; genus Cryptobacteroides. Next base: position 111,936 of record JAFTCB010000018.1, on the reverse strand, counting down.
ATCTTGCGACCTTTGCATCGGTTAATTGATTATGACTATGGCAAAGACACTCATCGCATTCTATTCCCGCCGGGGACAAAACTATGTGGACGGCAGCATCCGCAACCTGCCCAGGGGCAATAACGAGGTTATCGTAGAAAAAATCCAGGCCCTGCTTCCGGAGGCCGATGTCTTCCGGATCGACACGGTAAAGCAGTACTCCGAAGACTATATGGTCTGCATCGAAGAGGCCAAGCAGGAACTCCGTGCCAAGGCCCGCCCGGAACTCACCGCCAAGGTAGAGAACATGGCGCAATATGACACCATTATCCTGGGGTACCCCAATTGGTGGGGCGTGCCGCCGATGGCAGTTTTCACTTTCTTGGAGATCTACGACTTTGCCGGAAAGAAAATCGTTCCTTTCTGCTCCCATGAGGGAAGCGGCCTCGGCGGCAGCATCCGCCAGATCAAGATGGCCGTTCCGGAGGCCCGCCTCACGGAAGGCGTTGCCATCCACGGGGCTGCTGCATCCCACTGTGACCGTGAAGTGAATCTGATCCTTGCGCAAGCCAGATTATTTCCGGCCTAGAATTTTTGATAAGAGGGGAATCTTCCGTATCTTCATGGATATGGAAGATTTTTTGATATACAACACGTTGGGAGACGGGAAGTATCCGGACACCTACAAGGAAAATTATCACTGTCACATCCTCTGCCGGACCGGGGAAATGCAGTTTGATGCAGTAGGGAAGACCTTCTCGGCAGGTCCCGGAGACCTCGTCATCTGGCAGATGACAACCGCCATTTCCAATGTCAGATACTTATCAAAAGTCATCCTGTCTTCCACTTGGAAAACGATGAGTGGGATGTCATCGAAGCCGATTTCGAGCAGTTCCGGCACCGGATCCACTCCCGCTTCAGTCTGTTCTATGACGACAAGGTGGGACGGGTTTTCCAACTCCTGCTGATGGATATGTGGGGCATCTATTCCCGCGAGATGGAGAAGATGGACACGGATGAGACCTCGGCTCGAATATTCATGAAGTTCTTGTACCTGGTCCAACAGAATTGCAGGGAGCAGCGCGAGGTCGCCCGGTATGCCGACCATCTCTGCGTCACGCCCAAGTACCTGTCGGCCATCTGCCAGAAGATGACGGGAAAAAGCGCTTCCTACTGGATTGAGTACTATACCCTCCACGAGATCCTGCTTCTGCTGAACAATCCCGGCCTGACGCTTACGGACGTTGCCGACAGGATGCATTTCCCAGCCCCTCCGATGCTTACCCGCTACTTCAAGAGAGCAGCGGGCATCACTCCGTCCGAATACAGAGCCGGGAAATAAAACCCTGGAACATGGACCGGACCTACCATGAACTGCATGAGTATCAGGACCTCTACGACGCCATCGATCAGGGCCGACCAACTGGACGTAGTGCAGAAACTCACCGACAAGTACGACTACTTCAAGTAATCTGCCTCATTTGAGCAGTTATCTGCATCATTTTTCATATTTTGGTGCAGAAAATTCGTTTTTGAGGCAGAAAAACACTATCTTCGCCTTGTGAAAACCATACTCGCTATGCACGAATTTGATTTCACCACTCGGCCCAAAGACCTCCTCACGCCGGAGGTCGTAGCCCTGCTGACCCGGCTCCATGAATGCCGCGGTCGCCAGGAACTCTTCATCGAGGCAGAACCGGACGTCCTCACAGCCTTGCTGGAGGTCGCCAAGATCCAGAGTACCGATGCATCCAACCGCATCGAGGGCATCTATACTACTGACGAGCGCCTGAAGGCCATTGTCCAGGAAAAAGTCCAGCCCCGGAACCGGAACGAGGAAGAGATCTCCGGCTATCGTGACGTATTGGCCACGATCCACGAGTCCTACGAGTACATCGCACCGCGCCCCAACAACATCCTGCAGCTGCACCGGGATCTCTATTCCTTCAGTAGCAGCGCCGTGGGTGGCGTTTACAAGAACTCGGACAACATCATCGCCGAAAAGCACGCTGACGGCACGGAGACCGTCCGCTTCCGTCCTGTTCCGGCATTTCAGACTGCTGATGCCGTACAAGACCTTTGCAGTCGGTATAACGAAGCCATTGAGGCCGGCACCTACGACCCGCTGGTCCTGATGCCGATCTTCATCCTGGACTTCCTCTGCATTCACCCGTTCAACGACGGAAACGGCCGAATGAGCCGACTTCTGACACTACTGCTTCTGTACCGGGCCGGATTCATCGTGGGAAAGTATATCAGTATCGAGATGCTCATCGAGAAGAGCAAGGACTCCTACTACGAGGCCCTGCAGGCCAGCTCCCAAAACTGGCACGAGGACGAGAACAACTATTTTCCCTTCCTCAAGTATATGCTGGGAGTCGTGGTCAAGGCCTACAACGAATTCGAAGATCGCGTGGCGCACCTTCGCTACCGCAAGATGTCCAAGCCGGATCGTATCAAGGCCATCATCGAGCGCACCCCGGGCAAGATTACCAAGAAGGATATCTCCCAGGCCTGCCCGGACATCAGCCTCACCACCATCGAGCGCACCCTGGCAGACCTCCTCGCCGCCGGATACATCGAAAAGACCGGCATCGGCAGGGCCACGGCCTATGTGAAGAAATAATCCGCTTATAACGCTACAACACCGGATACCGCGAGATACTGACTCCGGTATCCGGTTTTCGTATCCAGGAGCACGAACCGGCTGTGTACCGGATACGCCGAACACGGTGCATTCATAAACGCAACGGCCTGGAAGTACATCTAGAATGTGCCTCCGGGCTTCTTGGTCAATTTTCACAAAAAGTAGGCACAATGTAGGCACATTTTGGAAAAGAAATAGCCCCACAGGTATCTGTGAGGCCATTTTTGGTGGTGCTGGGAAGAATCGAACTGCCGACACAAGGATTTTCAGTCCTTTGCTCTACCATCTGAGCTACAGCACCATTTCGTTTTGGGATAGCAAATATAGGAACAGTTTGGGAATTCACCAAATTTTTTTTGCTTTTCGCTGACCGGCCAGGATGACGCCGCCGAGGATCAGGGTGGAGCCGATGGCGCCGGCCGGAGTCAGGTGCTCTCCGAGCAGGATCACCGCGGAGATCAGCGTGAAGACGGGATTCAGGTAGACATAGTTCGTGGAGGTGATGTTGCCCAGTTTGGACATGACCAGGTTCCAGACCACGAAGCAGGCGAGGGAAGCGACCAGCCCCAGGAAGAGGAGGTTGCCCCAGACCCGGGTCTCCGCCAGGAGGGCGAGCGAAAGCCCGCCCTGCCCGTCCAGCAGGAAGGGAATGATGGTCAGCAGTCCGTAGATAAACACCTTGCGCGTTGCGAAAACGGCTCCGTACTCCTCGGTCATCTTGCCCATGAACAGGCTGTAGAGTGCCCAGCAGAGCGCGGCTCCCAGGGCCAGCAGGTCACCCTGGAGAAAGACTTGCAGCCGGGCCCCGTCGAAGAGCATCACCGCCATCCCGCCGAAAGCCAGCAGAGTGCCGGGCACCAGGAACACATTCCGGCTGACATCCTCCAGGGCCGCCGCGAAGCGGTCATGGCGCAGGCGGCGGTACAGCAGGCTCAGCAGCGCGGTGATCAGCGGGGCGCTGCACACCAGGAAGGCCACATTGCTCGCCTGCGTATAGGCGAGCGCCGTATTCTCCGTCAGGAAATAGAAGGATCCGCCGGTGATGCCCAGGAAGACGAACATCAGTTCGTCCTGCCAGTTCCGCGCCCACAGGCGCACCCGGTCTTTCTGCCACAGGGAAAGCACCCAGATGCCGGCGTAGGCGAGGGTGAAACGGATGGCAAAGATCTCAGCCGGCCGCAGTCCGGCGGCAATCAGCACTTTCGTACAGACGAAGGTGACGCCCCAGACTGCGACTACGGCCAAGGCCAGCAGGTGCCAGATGAATTTTGAACGTTCCACGTCCGGCCGGACCTGCTAATACTCGTCCCAGCTCTTGATGCTGATCGCATCCTGCGGGGTAGAGCAGAAAGCGCGGATATAGGCGGTCGCCAGCCGGCTGTTGGTAATCAGCGGCACATTGAAGTCGATCGCGGCACGGCGCATCTGGTAGCCGTTGCTGAGCTCCTTGTGGGTGAAGTTCTTGGGGATGTTGATCACCAGCTCCACCTGGTGTGAGCGGATCAGGTCCAGTGCCGCGGGGACACCCTCCTGCTGCTCGTTCGGCCACAGTGCCTGCTGTGCCGGGACTCCGTTCTCGTTGAGATAGCGGCAGGTGCCGCCGGTCGCGTAGATGGTGTATTCCTTCTTTGCGAGCAGCTGGCAGGCACGCAGCAGATCAGCCTTCTGGATCGGGTTGCCCGAAGAGATCAGGATGGACTTCTGCGGGATTCGGTGTCCCACCGAAAGCATGGACTTGAGCAGCGCCTCGTCGAGGTTGTCGCCGATGCAGCCCACCTCTCCGGTGGAAGTCATGTCCACGCCGAGCACCGGGTCCGCCTTGCCCAAACGGGCGAAGGAGAACTGCGAGCACTTGATGCCCACATACTCCAGCTCGAAGGGATCGATGTCGATCTTCTCCGGACGCTGCCCGAGCATACAGCGCGTAGCCAGGTCGATAAAGTTGACCTTCAACACCTTGGAAACGAACGGGAAACTGCGGGAGGCGCGCAGGTTGCACTCGATGACCTTGATGTAGTTGTCGGTGGCGAGGAACTGGATGTTGAAAGGTCCGGTGATATGCAGCTCGGCGGCGATGGCAGCCGTGGTCTTGCGGATCTTGGCGGCCGTGATGCCGTAGATCTTCTGCGGAGGGAACTGGATGGTGGCGTCGCCCGAGTGGACGCCGGCAAACTCGATGTGCTCGGAGATGGCGTAGGCAATCACCTTGCCGCCGTCTGCCACGGCATCGCACTCCAGCTCCTTGCAGCGCTGCATGAAGGAACTGATGACCACCGGATGCTCCTCGGAGACCTCCACGGCCATGTCGAGGAAGATCTTCAGGTCTTCCTTGCTGTAGCAGACATTCATCGCAGCACCGGAGAGCACATAGGACGGACGCACGAGCACCGGGAAGCCCACTTCCTCGACGAACTTGTCCACGTCGGCCATCGTCGTCAGCTCGCTCCAGCGCGGCTGGTCGATGCCGAGTTTGTCCACGATCTGGGAGAACTTGTTGCGGTCCTCGGCGCGGTCGATGTCGTGGGCCGTGGTGCCGAGGATGTGCACACCGGCACGCATCAGGGGCACGGCCAGGTTGTTCGGGATCTGTCCGCCCACGCTCACGATTACGCCGTAAGGCTTCTCCAGTCCGCAGATTTCCATCACGGTCTCGAAACTCAGCTCATCGAAATAGAGCCGGTCGCAGACATCGTAGTCGGTGGAGACGGTCTCGGGATTGTAATTGATCATGATGGCCTTGTAGCCGCTCTTGCGCAGGGTGTTCAAGGCATTGACGCCGCACCAGTCGAACTCCACGCTGCTGCCGATGCGGTAGGCGCCGGAGCCCAGGACGATGACCGTGTTGGAACCGTCCTCAAAGGAGATGTCATCGACTTCGCCGTTGTAGGTGAGGTAGAGATAATTGGTCGAGGAGGGGAACTCCGCGGCCAGGGTATCGATCTGCTTGACGTACGGGCGCAGGCCCAGGAAAGCGCGCAGTTCGCGCACCTTGGCCTCCGGCGTACCCAGCACGCGGGCGATCTGGATATCGGAGAAGCCCTGGCACTTGGCCTTCTTGAGCAGGTCGAAACTCACGTCTGTCAGGCTCTTGCAGGCTTCGAGTTCGCGGTAGGTGGCCTCGATCCCAGCCAGCCGGCAGAGGAACCAGCGGTCGATCTTGGTCAGTTCATAAATGCGGTCCACCGAATAGCCCGCCTCGAAAGCGGCGGCGATGGCGAAGATACGCACGTCCGTAGGGTGGCGCATCAGATCATCGAGTTCTTCGCTCTTGAAGGGCTTGTTGCACACGAAGCCGTTGGCGCCCTGTCCGATCATGCGGAGACCCTTCTGCATGGCCTCCTCGAAGGTACGGCCGATGGCCATCACCTCGCCGACGCTCTTCATGCTGGAACCGATCTCGCGGGAGACACCCTTGAACTTGGCCAGGTCCCAGCGCGGGATCTTGCAGACCACATAGTCCAGGGCCGGCTCGAAGAAGGCCGGCGTGGTCTTGGTCACGGTGTTCTTGAGTTCATGCAGGCCGTAGCCCAGGCCGATCTTGGCGGCAATGAAGGCGAGGGGATAGCCCGTGGCCTTGGAGGCCAGGGCGGAGGAGCGGCTCAGGCGGGCGTTGATCTCGATCACGCGGTAGTCTTCGCCGTCCGGACTGAAGGCGTACTGGACGTTGCACTCGCCGACGATGCCGACGTGGCGCACGATTTCAATGGCTTTCTTGCGGAGGAAGTTGCATTCGTCATTGGTCAGGGTCTGGCAGGGAGCCACGACAATACTCTCGCCGGTATGGATGCCCAGCGGATCGAAATTCTCCATATTGCAGACGGCGATGCAATTGTCGAAGCTGTCGCGCATCACTTCGAACTCGATCTCCTTCCAGCCACGCAGCGATTTCTCGACGAGCACCTGCGGGGAGAAGGAGAATGCCTTGCGGGCGACGGTCTCCAGTTCGGCTTCATCCTCGCAGAATCCGGAACCCAGTCCGCCCAACGCGTAGGCGGCACGCAGGATGACGGGGTAGCCGACCTCGCGGGCGGCTGCGCGGGCCTCTTCCATATTGGCCGCGGGATGGGACTTGATCGTCTTGACGTCGATCTCCTCCATGCGCTCTACGAACAGTTCGCGGTCTTCCGTGTCGATGATGGCCTGCACGGGGGTTCCGAGCACCTTCACGCCGTTCGCTTCCAGCACGCCGGTCTTGTAGAGTTCGACGCCGCAGTTGAGCGCCGTCTGTCCGCCGAAGGCCAGCAGGATGCCCTGCGGCTGTTCTTTCTTGATGACCTTCTCCACGAAGAAGGGGGTCACGGGCAGAAAATAGACCTTGTCGGCAACACCTTCGGAAGTCTGCACCGTGGCAATGTTGGGATTGATGAGGACCGTCTTGATGCCCTCTTCGCGGAGGGCCTTGAGGGCCTGGGATCCGCTGTAGTCGAATTCACCGGCCTCGCCGATCTTGAGGGCGCCCGATCCGAGCACCAGGACTTTCTTTATATTGGAGTCGATCATAACTGGGAGATAAAATCGTCAAAGATGAATTCAGTATCTTCCGGGCCGCTGGAGGCCTCCGGATGGAATTGGGCGGAGAAGAAAGGCTTGGTCTTGTGCCGGATCCCTTCGTTGGTGCCATCGTTCATGTTGATGAAGAAAGGCTCCCAATCCGCAGGCAGGGTGCTCTCGTCCAGCGCAAAGCCGTGGTTCTGGGCCGTGATGTAGCAGCGGTCGGTACCGGCCTGGCGCACGGGCTGGTTGTGGGAGCGGTGGCCGTATTTCAATTTATAGGTAGTGGCGCCCGCGGCGATGCCGAGCAACTGATTGCCCAGGCAGATGCCACAGATCGGCTTACCCGTCTGCATGGCCTGGCGGATGTGCTCCACCGTGGCGGCGCAATGCACGGGGTTGCCCGGTCCGTTGGAGATGAACAGCCCGTCCCATTCCAGCTGGTTAAAGTCATAATCCCAGGGCACGCGGATCACCTCGACCCCGCGGCGGACCAGGCAGCGCAGGATCTGGTGCTTGACGCCGCAGTCCACCAGGACCACCTTCTTGTCACCGTGCCCGTAGCGCATCACCTCCTTGCAGGAGACGATCGCAGCCTGGTTCTCCAGATTGGGATCCGCCACGTCGAACGGACCGTCCGGCTCGTCCGCCGGGACGATCTTGCCAAGCATGGAACCCTCTTCGCGGAGGATCTGGGTCAGCAGGCGGGTGTCGATCCCGCCGATGCCGGGGATCTTCTGCTCCGCCATCCAGTCGCCCAGGCTCTCGACGGCATCCCAGTGGCTGTATTCCTCACTGTAGTCGGTCACGATGAGACCGCGGATGTGGATCTTCTCAGATTCGAATCCTTTGAGCAGGCCGTCGGCATCGCTCTCCATCCGGGAAACGCCGTAGTTGCCCAGGATCGGGTAGGTCAGACAGAGGATCTGCCCCGAAAAAGAAGGATCCGTGAGGCTCTCCGTGTAGCCTACCATGGCCGTGGAGAACACCACTTCTCCGTCGCAGGGGCCGTCGTAGCCGAAACCCCATCCCTCCATTGTCCGTCCGTTCTGCAGGACGAGTTTCACTTTTTTGCGTGTTGCCATATTTGTTGATTATTACCTATTTCCAATCGGAAGCCGCGTCCATCAGCGCGGCGATTTTGTCGTTGCAGAGGTTGCCCAGGCTCCCCAGGTGCGTGTGTCCGAGGTCGGAAGCCTTGAGCTCCGCCGTGTCGCCCCCGCTGTAGCGGAAGCGCCCCTCGTTGACCTCGATGCCCACCTGCCGGTACGCCTCGCGGAAGGGGATGCCCGAGAGGGTGCGCTTATTGACTTCCTCCACGGTAAAGAGGTAGTCGTAGAGGGGATTCTCCAGGATATGCGTGTTGACTTCGATATGCGCCAGCATATAATCGGTCATCTGCAGGCATTCGTGCATCAGCTCCAGGATGGGGAAGAGGATGTCCTTGAGCAGCTGGTATTCGCGGTGGTAGCCGTGGGGCATGTTGCTGCACAGCAGGGAAATCTCATTCTCGCAGGAGAGGATGCGGTTGCACTTGCCGCGCAGGATCTCCCACACGTCCGGATTCTTCTTATGCGGCATGATGCTGGACCCCGTGGTCAGTTCGTCCGGAAAGTGGATGAAACCGAAGTTGGGGCACATATACTGGCAGCAGTCCGCAGCGAACTTGTTGAGCGTCAATGCCACGGCGCCCAGGGCGGAAGCTACGGCGCGCTCCGTGCGGCCGCGCTGCATCTGCGCGGCGACGCTGTTGTAGACAGGGGAGGCGAAGCCCAGCAGGTCCGTGGTCATCTGGCGGTCCAGCGGGAAAGAGTTGCCGTATCCGGCGGCGGAGCCGAGCGGATTGCGGTCCACCACCTTGTACGCACCGCCCAGCAGGTACATGTCGTCCACCAGCGCTTCGGCATAGGCTCCGAACCACAGGCCGAAGGACGAAGGCATCGCCACCTGCGCGTGCGTATAGCCGGGCAGCAGCACTTCCTTGTGCTTCCCGCTGAGGGCCTGGAGCGTCCGGAAAAGGGTCAGGACCTCTTCGCGGACCTGCTTCAGCTCATCCCGCAGGAAAAGTTTGATGTCCACGAGGACCTGGTCGTTGCGGGAGCGTCCGGAATGGATCTTCTTGCCGATTTCCCCCAGTTCGCGAGTAAGCAGCAGTTCCACCTGCGAATGGATGTCCTCCACATCGTCTTCCAGCCGGAAATCCCCGGCCTCGATCTGTTCCGCGATGCGGGCGAGGGCGGCATCCAGCGCGGCCAGTTCGTCCGCGGTCAGCAGGCCGATGTGCTCCAGCATACGGATGTGCGCGCGGGAGCCCTGTACGTCATAGCGGGCGAGGCGGCGGTCCAGCACACGGTCGTTCCCGACCGTGAAACGATCCACCATTTCCGTTGCGGAAGTACCTTTATTCCAAAGTGTTGCCATAGAACTTCTCAATAAATGCTATATATCTGTCAATCCCTTCGGCGATTTCCAGTACGCGGATGAATTCGTCCGCCTTGTGGGAACGTTGGGACTCTCCGGGGCCCATCTTGATTGCATCGCAGGGGATGCGCATCCAGTCCGAGGTCGTCGGGGAAGAAAAAGTCGGGATGCCGAGCGCTTCCGCCGCGGCCAGCAGGGGAGAGCCTGCCGCCGTCGCGGAAGAGCGGTTCGCCAGGTTGCGGGCCCGGAGGGTGCTGCGGCAGAGCGCCTGCAGTTCCTCCAGGATCTCCTGATTCATATACTGCTCCGTGGGACGGATGTCCACGACGAAGCGGCAGCGGTCGGGGATGACGTTGTGCGCATGGCCCGCCTCGATCTGCGTCACGCTCAGGCGCACATCGCCCATCAGGGGGGAATGCTTCACGAAGACATGGGCGCGGAGCGCGGAAATGTCGTCCAGGGCGATGTACAGGGCATTCACCCCCTCGCCGCGGGCGGCATGGCCGCTGACGCCCTGCGCTTCTCCATCCAGCACCAGCAGGCCGCGTTCGCTCGTCGCCGCACGCATGCCGGTCGGCTCGCCGACGATGACCCAGCGGGGCACCGGCCAGCGGCCGTCCGTGGCGAAAAGGCCGTCGGGAGCAAACAGCCAGCGGGTGCCGTCCGGCCCGGAGACCTCCTCCTCGCGGGAGAGGACCAGCATCAGGTTGACCGGCATCTCCCGCTCATAAAAATGGCGGAATGCAGCAATCAAGGACACTACACTTCCGCCATCGTCATTGGAACCCAGACCGTAAATGACATCGGGATCATTCCCCGAATCAAACGGGTCCCGGGTGTACCCGTTGCAGACAGGAACTGTGTCCAGATGGGCGTCCAGCGCGAGGGTCGGCTTGCGGGGATCGAATCGTCGGTTGAGAGAAAGGAGATTGCCCCGGACCAGTTCGAAAGGGATGCCCCATTCCGTCAGGGAAGCACCGATGCAGCCGGCAACGGCGGCCTCCTCCCCGGAGAGGGAAGGGATGCGGACCATTTGCCGCAGGAGGTGGACGGAATCTTCTGACAAACTCATAACTTCAGTTCTGTGCCGCCCGGCGCCAGCAGGTCGGCGTTGCGGATGACAACCCCGGCGGCACCGTCCCGCAAAGCCTGGAACGCGTTGTCGAGTTTGGGAATCATCCCTTCGGCGACGCGTCCTTCCGCTTTCAGTTGAAAACAGGCTTCCGGATCGAGGACGGGAATCACGCTGTTGTCGTCATTCCGGTCACAAAGTACGCCATTTTTTTCGAAACAATAAAATAGTTTTGCACCCAAAGCGACAGAAATCGCAGACGCCATCGTGTCCGCATTCGTATTGAGCAGCTGACCGGCACCGTCGTGGTTGATGGCGCTGAACACGGGTACGAGACCGGCATCCAGCAGCCGGAGGACGAAGTCCCGGTTGACCGATGCGGCCGTCACGTCGCCCACAAAGCCGAAATCCACCGTCGTGACCCCGTCGGACAGGGTCCTGGGGGGACGGCGGCGGGCCGTGATGGCGCCCCCGTCACAGCCGGAGAGGCCGATGGCATTGCATCCGAGACCCTGCAGGCGGGCGACGATGTCCTTGTTGCACCAGCCGGCATAGACCATCGTCACGACCTCGAGCGTCGCCGCGTCCGTGACGCGGCGGCCTTCGACCTTGACCGGCTCCTGGCCAAGCGCCTTCTGCACCTGGCTGGCCCGTACGCCGCCGCCGTGGACCAGGACCTTCGGGCCGTCCAGCGCAGCGAACTGCCGGCAGAAACGGTCCAGCGCCACCGGATCGTCCACGACGTTGCCACCGATCTTGTAGAGGCTGATCATAAGCTTTCCAGCATGCGTTTCATCACTACCTGAGCGGAAACGGCGCGGTTGGCCGCTTCCGGGATCACCAGGCTCGTGGGCGCGTCGATCACCTCGTCGGAGACGATCATGTTGCGGCGCACGGGCAGGCAATGCATGAAATAGGCATTGTTGGTGACCGCCATGTGGCGGGCATCCACGGTCCAGCCCATGTCCTTGCTCAGGATCTGGCCGTACCGGGAAGGATCCGTGACGCCGGGGCAGCTCCAGTTCTTGGCATAGACGAAATCCGCCCCTTCCAGGGCCTTCATCTGGTCGTATTCCACGGGCGCGTCGCCCGCAAAGGCGGGATCCAGTTCGTAGCCGCGGGGATGCGTGATCACGAAGTCCACGTCCGCCGCGTTCATCCATTCCGCGAAGGAATTCGGCACGGCCTGGGGAAGCGCCCGCGGATGCGGAGCCCAGGTCAGCACGACCTTGGGGCGCTTCTTCTTGCGGTATTCCTCGATCGTGATCAGGTCCGCGAAAGCCTGGCAGGGATGCACGGTGGCCGATTCGAGGCTGATCACGGGCTTGCCGCCGTACTCCACGAACTGGCGGAGCACCGTCTCGTTGTAGTCGAAGTCCCGGTCCTGCAGCCCGGCGAAAGAGCGGATGCCGATCAGGTCGCAGTAGCTGGTCATCACGGGGATGGCTTCGCGCAGGTGCTCGGACTTGTCGCCGTCCATCACCACGCCCATCTCGGTCTCCAGTTTCCAGCTGTCCTGCCCGATGTTAAGCACGATGGGGTTCATCCCGAGGTTGAGCGCCGCTTTCTGGCTGCTCAGGCGGGTGCGCAGGCTGCTGTTGAAGAAGACCAGCATGATGGTCTTGTCCTGGCCCAGGTGCTTCCAGGCAAAAGGTGTGGCCTTCACCTGCTTCGCTTCCTCGAGCGCTGCGCCGAGGTCGCCGATGTCACTGACGTGGAAGAATTTGTCCATCACTGTGCGAGTACTTCGTTGAAGGCTTCCAGGAAACGGTCCGCTTCGGCCTTGGTCAGGCAGAGCGGGGCGAGGAGGCGGATCATGTTCTTACCGGCGACGCCGGTGAAAATATGCTTGTCGTAGAGGAGGGCCTGCCGCAGGGGAGCGACGGGCTCGTTGAATTCGATGCCCAGCATGAGGCCCTTGCCACGCACTTCCTTGATGCGCGGGCAGGCGGGCAGGTTCGCCTTGATGTATTCCCCGACCTCCAGGGCGTTCTCCACCAGATGCTCCTGCTCAATGATGTCGAGCACGGCGATGGCGCCTGCGCAGGCCAGGTAATTGCCTCCGAAGGTGGTGCCGAGCATGCCCTTGCGGGCCTGGAACTTCGGCGCGATGAGGATGCCCCCGCAGGGGAAACCGTTGGCGATGCCCTTGCCCAGGGTGATGATATCCGGGCGGATGCCCGCCCACTGGTGGGCGAAGAACTTGCCCGTACGGCCGTATCCGCTCTGCACCTCGTCCAGGATCAGGGCGGCGCCATAGCGGTCGCACAGGCGGGAAAGCATCTGCAAGAAGCCGGCGTTGGGGACATGGATGCCGCCGCAGCCCTGGATGCCCTCGATGATGACGGCGGCGACGCCGCCCTTGGCGAGTTCGTCCGCCACGGCATTCCCGTCATTAAGGTCGCAGAAGGTGACCTTGTGGTACTTGTTGAAGGGGGAGATGATAGCAGGATTATCCGTCAGCGCGACGGCTCCGGACGTGCGTCCGTGGAAACTCCTGCGGAAAGCGATGACGCGGTCGCGGTTGGTCTGGAAGGAAGCCAGCTTGACGGCGTTCTCATTGGACTCCGCACCGCTATTGTCCAGGAAGAGCGAGTAGCAGCCATAGCCGCTCACCTCGCCGAGACGGCGGGCCAGTTCCTCCTGCAGGGGGTTGCGGACGCTGTTGGAATAGAATCCGATCTTGTCCAACTGGTCCTTCAGCGCCTGCACATAGTACGGATGGCTGTGGCCGACAGAGATGACGGCGTGGCCGCCGTAGAGGTCCAGGTACTCCTGGCCCTTGTCATCCCAGACAGTGCACCCCTTCGCACGCACGGGCGTGACATCGAAGAGGGAATAGACGTCGAAAAGATTCATGTTGCATTAGAATGCTGATGCCTTCAGCTTCAGGCCGGTTGTTTCCGGGATTCCGAAAATCAGGTTCATGTTCTGGACCGCCTGGCCGGATGCACCTTTGAGCAGGTTGTCGATCACGGACGAGACGACCAGCGTACCATCGTGCACCTCGGGTGCGACGATGCATTTGTTGGTATTGACCACCTGTTTGAGGTCCACCGGACGGTCGGAAACAAAGGTAAAGGCGGCTCCGGCATAGTAGTCCCGGTAGAGCGCCAGGGCCTTCTCCCCGTCAAGCGGGCAATCCAGGGTCACGGATGCAAAAATCCCCCGGGCGAAGTCGCCGCGCATGGGGACGAAGCGGATCGGAGATCCTTCGCTGCGCTCAGGATGGCAAGCAGCCGCAAACGAGGGCTGGATCAGGCCGAGGTTGCGGCAGATCTCCTTGAGGTGCTGGTGCCCGAACACCTTGTAGGTAGAAATGTTGTCGCTGCGCCAGCTGAAATGCGTGGTCGCAGAGGGTTTCACGCCCGCCCCGGTGGAGCCGGTGATGGCCGTCACGTGGACCGGCGCCGGGAGCAGGCCGGCCGCGGCAAGGGGCAGGAGGGCGAGTTGGATCGCCGTGGCGAAACAGCCCGGATTGGCGATCTTGCGGGCAGCGCAGATCCGGTCACGCTGCCACTCCGGAAGGCCGTAAACATAGCCTTCCGACTCATCGCGGAAGTCCTGTGCCAGATCCACCACCTTCAGCGTGTCCGGACAGGCGTTTTCCGCCCAGAATTCCCGGCTCTTGCCGTGGGCGGAACAGAGGAAAAGCACATCCACCGCAGAGAGGTCATAGCTGTCGCTGAAGCGCAGGTCCGTGTCCCCGAACAGACCGCCGTGTACCTCCCAGAGGCAGTTGCCGGCATTGCTGGTCGAGTGCACGAAGACGATCTCCACCTCCGGGTGATTCACCAGGATGCGGAGCAGTTCGCCCGCCGTATAACCGGCGCCGCCGATGATGCCGACCTTAATCATTCTCCTTGAATTCGTCTTGGTGGTTGCCATAATAGACGCGCAGCGGGGTGGAGGTCACCTTGATGAAGCCCTTGGCCTCTTCGGCCGTCCAGCCTTTCTGCGTCTCGCCATATTCGCCCAGCTTGCTCTTGACGAGGTCGTCGGGGGAGTCCACGCCCACGGTGGAGAAGCCGTAGGGACGCAGTTCGAGGGTCACGGTGCCGTTGACGTTGCGCTGGCTGCTTTCGAGCATTGCCTCGATGTCCCGCATGACGGGCTCGAGGTACTGGCTCTCGTGCAGGAACATCCCGTACCAGTTCGCGACCTGGTCCTTCCAGTACTGCTGCCACTTGGAGAGGGTGAATTTCTCCAGGAACTTGTGCGCGCCGATGATGAGCATCGGGGCGGCGGCCTCGAAGCCCACGCGGCCCTTGATGCCGATGATGGTGTCGCCGACGTGCATGTCGCGGCCGATGCCGTAAGGTGCGCCGACGGCCTCCACGGCCTGGATGGCAGCGATCTTGTCGTCATAATCCATGCCGTTCACGCTCTTGAGCTCGCCTTTCTCGAAGCCGAGGCTCAAGATCTCCGAGCCGGATTTGCAGACCTGCTTGAGATAGGCGCTCTCCGGCAGTCCCTGGCGGGAATCCAGGATCTCGCCTCCGCAGATGGAGGTGCCCCAGATGCCTACGTTGTAGGAGTATTTCAGCTTCGCGAAATCCGCCTGGAAGCCGTGGGCGTTAAGGTAGTCCACCTCTTCCTTGCGGGTCAGGTTGCCGTCCCGCGTGAGGGTGATGATCTCCATCTGGGGGCACATGACCAGGAAGGTCATGTCGAAGCGGACCTGGTCGTTGCCGGCGCCGGTGGAGCCGTGGGCGATGGCGTCCGCGCCGATCTCATTGGCGTAGCGGGCGATCGCCATGCCCTGGAAAATGCGTTCCGAGGACACGGAGATGGGGTAGGTGCCATTGCGGAGCACGTTGCCGTAGACCATGTATTTCAGGCTCTTGGCGTAGTATTCCTGCGTGACGTCGAGGGTCACGTACTTCGTGGCGCCCAGCTTGTAGGCGTTCTCTTCGTTGGTCTTCAGCTGTTCGGGGCTGAAACCGCCCGTGTTGGCGCAGGCCGCGTGGACCTCGTAGCCTTTTTCCCTGGCGAGGTACATCACGGTGTAGGAGGTATCCAGACCTCCGCTGAATGCGACGACGACTTTCTTTTTCTTTTCCATAACTATTCTCCGGGATGATGGATTTCTAAATGTTCTTTGGGATCGTAAAGCAGTCCCGTGCAGATGCACATCTTGTAATCATGGCTCTGCAGGATCTCAAAGTGGCGGCAGCCCTCGCAGCCCTTCCAGAACTCCGGGTCGTCCGTCAGTTCGGTGTAGGGGACAGGGCGGAAGCCGAATTCGTAGTTCATCTTCATCACCGCCGCACCGGTGGTAATGGAGAAGATCTTGGCGTCCGGGAAAAGCTTTCGCGACAGGATGAAGGTCTGCTCCTTGATCCGCTTCGCGATGCCCATGCCGCGGAACTTGTGGGCAACGATCAGACCTGAGTTGGCGACGAAACTCTTGCCGCCCCAGGACTCGATGTAGGAAAAACCGGCGAATTCGCCTTCGTCGGACAGGGCGATCACCGCCTTGCCGGCGAGGATCTTTTCGTTGATATATTCCGGCGTGCGCTTGGCAATGCCGGTCTTGCGCTCCAGCGAGGAGATGTAGATTTCCTGACAGATTTCTTCTGCGTAGCGGGTGTGGCTGGCATCAGCCACCATGACGTTGATGTTCATTTCTATACAATAAAGCCCCTAATGGCAAGACAAACCGAGATTGTCAATTGCAATTATTGAGCGAAAATTCTATTAAAGGGATGATTACCGAATTTCCGAGGATGTGGGAGGGTTCTACGCCTCCTATCTTCGGTCTCGTCTGGAGCTCTGGTAATACACGCATAACATAACATTGCAAATATAAAGAAAAAAAATTAAAAACACCTATATTTGTATGTATAAAAGCATCGGGAACATGAAATCTACCAACCGACAACTCCTCTGGTGGATCGGCGCGCTGATCGCAGGCACCCTGCTGGGACTGCTTCACAGCGGTACCGTTGACGCCGTCTGCAACTTCATCGCCACGCTCTACACCCGGCTCTTCCAGTTTCTGGCAGTGCCCACGGTGGCACTTGCGATCATGACGACGCTCATCTCGTTCGGGCGTCAGCAGAGTGCCCGGCGGATTTTCACCCGGACCATCACATATACCCTGCTGACCACCCTGGTGGCAGCGCTCGTGGGACTGGGGATGTATCTGCTGATCGCACCGGAGCCCATCCCGCAGGGAATGCTTTCCGGCGGCAGCGAAGTGGGGGCGGAGGAGACTTTCTACGACCACATCGTATCCGTGATCCCCAACAATATCGTCCAGCCTTTCCTGTCCGGCAACGTGCTTTCGATCCTGATCATCGCCGTGGCTTTCGGCCTGGCCATCTCCTTCATGCCCGAATCCAGCCGCAAGAGCGTGCTGACCGATGGCGTCCAGGGGATCCAGGAGGTGTTTTTCATTCTGATCAAGGCCCTCATCAAGACCCTTCCGCTGGGCATTACGGCTTTCGCCGCCCAGCTCAGCGCACAACTCTCCGGCGGGATCATCCTCGGTTCGCTGGGCCGCTGGGCAGCGGTCATCCTGATCGGCAATGTCCTTCAATTCGCCGTGGTGCTGCCGCTGTTCCTGCTCATCCGCGGGCTCAACCCCGTCAAGGTCCTCAAGGCGATGGGGCCGGCGGTTGTGATGGCGCTCTTCACCAAGAGTTCCGCCGCCACGCTCCCGGTCACGCTGGCCTCGGCGGAGGAGCGGCTGGGCGTGGATCCGAAGGTGTCGCGTTTCGTCCTGCCGATCTGTACGACAATCAACATGAACGGCTGCGCAGCCTTCATCCTCGTGACTTCGCTTTTCGTGATGCGCTGCGGAGGGATCGAGCTGAGTATCTGGCAGATGCTGACGTGGGTTCTGATCGCCGTGCTCTCTGCCGTCGGCAACGCCGGCGTACCAAT
Source organism: Bacteroidales bacterium (assembly GCA_017454905.1). GTDB lineage: Bacteria > Bacteroidota > Bacteroidia > Bacteroidales > UBA932 > Cryptobacteroides. The sequence goes on along the minus strand of JAFTCB010000018.1, from coordinate 94,435 downwards.
GGGCTGCTTCTTCCTCACGCTGTCGCTGATGACGGGCGTGGGCGCCCCCGTGGAAGTGATGGGCCTGATCCTGCCGATCTATACGATCGTGGACATGGTCGAGACCGCAGAGAACGTCTGGTCCGACTCCTGCGTTTGCGCCATGACCGACAAGGACCTGCGGGAATAGATTCTATTTGATGATGATCCGTTCTTCCCTGTCCACCCGGATGAGGGGGACGCCGCTCATCCGCTCTTCGACGATCAAATAATCCGAACTGGACAGCGTCTTAACGCGGCCGTTCTTCTTGACATCTTCTTTCTTGATATGGAAGAACTGTTCGAGGCTGGCGTAGTGATAGTCGCCCATACCAATCTTGATCAGGTCATCGTCCTGGATGCTTTTGCCGTTCAGTTCAAACTGTTCGATGCTGTGCGTCTTCTGGTCGTAGACAATCTTCACACCCCTGGACAGCTGATAGAATTCCCCGCCGTCGTAGGGAGCGTTGATGGACTCGTCCCGGAAAATCCACAGGAAGGCATCCCGGAGCTGCTTGCCCGTGACCTTGAGCTCGACGACCTTGTTGTCATAGGGGAAGACTTTCCGGAGGTCACCTTTCGTGACGACCTCGCCGAGTTCACTGCCGCGGATGGCGCCGCTGGAGATGAAGACGATATCGACGCCGGTGCCTTCCTTGACGATGTCGGCGAACAGATGGCCCAGCATCGAATCCCGGTTCCGCCGGGTCTGGGTGTATACGCCGTCCAGGCGGGTCAGCACCTGCTCATAGACCGCGTCCGTCTCCGATTTGTAGTTGTTCACGACCTTTTCCAGCTCGAGGTCCCGCGGGCAGTTGTCAGCATTGATGGGAACGAGTTTCCAGGTGCAGGAGGCGATGGAATTCGTATCCGTGTCGATGACCAGGTCGAAACGTCCGATCTGGTCGGTCCCGACGGCGGCCTGGACGATGGGAATGCCGGCCACCACCGCGGGCTTGTCGATCAGGGTGTGCGAGTGGCCGCCGATGATCAGGTCCACGCCCCAGTCCGGATCCAGCGCCGCGGCCAGTTTCTTGTCATTCTCGTATCCGATATGCGTCAGGAGGACCGTCAGGTCGATATCCTCCGTCTGGTATGCGGTACAGATCCTGCCCACTTCTTCGGCCGCGTCCTTGATGCCGACCAGGGTGCTGATCAGTTTGTCGCTGCGCGTCGAGTTCAGCACTTCCTCGGTCAGGATGCCGATGAACATGATCTTCATCCCGTCGATCTTGATGATCTTATGGGAGTTGAACAGCCGGGTGTTGTTGCTGGTCAGGAACATGTTGGCGTTGATGATCGGGAATTTGGCGCACTTCTCCAGGAACAGCAGGTGGGCGAGGCCGTAATCGACTTCATGGTTGCCCAGGGTGACGACGTCAGGGGCCAGCAGGTTCATGATCTCGATGGTGGAGATGCCCCGGTATTCCTGGTCGATCAGGGATCCTTTGAACATGTCGCCAGAGATGGCGTACAATACGTTCTTTTCTTCTTTGCGGGTCTTGGAGATATAGCCGGAAAGCATGGATACGCCGCCAGTCAGTTTTTCGTCGACATTCTCGGCGAGGAAATCTCCGTGCAGATCATTGGAGTGCAGCAAGGTGAGTGACTTTTTCATGAGGCTTGAAAGGTTTTTACAAATGTAATAATATTTATCAAAAGCCTAATGTCCCTTGACCGCCGCGGCGAGGGATTCCAGCGCCGCCCGGAGGTTGGCCCGCGGGCAGCCCACATTCAAGCGCATGAAGCCCCTGCCTTCCTCCCCGAAGACGCTCCCGTCGTTGAGCGCGAGACGGGCCTTGTTGACGAACAGGTCCACGAGCGCAGGCTGGGGGAGTCCCAGTTTGCGGCAGTCCAGCCAGACCAGGAACGAGGCCTCGGGACGCACGGCGCGGATCTGCGGAAGATGCTCCCGCAACCAGCCGTCCACGAAATCGATGTTGCCCTGCACGTAATCCAGCATTTCGGCACGCCACGCCTTGCCCTGCGGCGTGTACGCGGCGCGGGTAGCCTCGGCCGAGAAGATGGGCGGATAGTCCGTCTCGTTGGATTCGAGATACGCGAAGAATTTCTCCGCCAGGGCAGGCTCCTGGACGATGCAGTAGGAACTCACCACGCCGGCGATGTTGAAAGTCTTGGACGGAGCCATGAAGGTGATGGTGCGCCGGGCGGCCGCTTCGCTGACGGAGGCGAAAGGATGGTGCAGGCGGCCGCCGAGCAGCATCTCGCAGTGGATTTCGTCCGAGAGGACGGTGATGCCGTGACGGTCGCAGATGTCGGCGAGCTGCCGGAGCGTCTCCTCCGGGAATACCACGCCCCCGGGATTGTGGGGATTGCAGAGGATCAGCAGTTTGGTGCGGCTGTCGATCTTGCGCTCGAAATCCTCCAGGTCCATTTCATAGCCCTTGACGAATCCCTCCTCATCGTAAACGGGTTTGAGCGGGTTGTTCACCACCTCGAAGCCGCTCTGCTCCGTAACGATGCGGAAAGGATGGTACACCGGCTTCTGGATGATGACCTTGTCGCCGGGCAGCAGCAGGCAGCGCTCGGCAAAACCGAATCCTTTCACGATGCCGGGCACGTACCGGAAGCACTCCGCCGGGACTTTCCAGCCATGCAAGTCTTCCACCCACCTGGATACAATCTCGAAATAATCGGAGCCTGTGGTCGGATAACCGAGCACCGGGTGATCCAGGCGGCGTTTCAGCGCATCGATGATGAAATCCGGGGTACGGAAGTCCATGTCCGCCACCCAGAGGGCATTGAGGTCGGCACGGCCGAATTCATCCTGGAGCGTGTCATACTTGATACAGCGGGTACCGTGGCGGTCAATGAGTTCGTCAAAATCGTACATAGGGTGAATTTTCAGTTTTAGCAGGAACAAATTTACTGATTTTTTGTATATCTTTGCGCCAAAGTTTCACCAAACCCCTTTTTATGGTTGGAAATGAAGAAATACCTTTTATCGATCGCAGCACTGCTGCTCGGCTTGCTTGCGCACTCGCAAGAGGCTGACGATCTCGGTAACTACGCCGAGGTCAGTATCATTCCCCGCCTGGATCTGAATCCGAGCTGGACTTCTAATCCCAAGACCTCCGGTTTCGACCTCGGCAATTCTTCTCTCTACACCCTTTTTGAAGGCTCCGCTTCGGAGCATTTTTCCTGGACCGTCGCCAACCACTGGTTCGCGGCCGGCAATTGGTTTACCCCCGAGATGGACGCCTGGGAGATGTTCAAGGGCCTGGGATACTCAGACACCACCAACTGGATCGATTTCCTCAAGGCGGACCTGACCTTCGGCAGCTGGACCTTCACCCTGGGCAAGGACTGCATCACCACCGGCGGCCACGAGTATGAAGAGTGGGACTGGGAAGTCCATCCGCTCATGGCATCCCCGATCTGGAACGACCTTGCTCCCTACCAGTGGGGCGGCAAGGTGGCCTGGACGACGCCTTCCGAGATGAGCGTCTTCAGCCTGCAGATGACGACTTCTCCCTTCGGCGAGCACCCCTTCAGCAGCGGCCTCTGGACTTATTCCTTCCAGTGGAGCGGTGCGTACGGGTGGTTCTCCCCGATGTGGAGCGTCTCCGCCTTCGGCATCGACAAAGGCCAGTACAACTGGCTGATTTCCCTGGGCAACCAGATCCTGCTCGAGGACTGGACCTTCACCCTCGACTGGTCCAACACCAGCGGCATCGACGAAGAATACACGTCTTTCATGCCCGGCCATACTTTCCACGGCCGTATCGACTATGCACCCTCCGACCGCTGGGATGTCTCCCTGCGCGGAAATTATATCTATTCCAACTCGACCGGATATCTTGATACACCGATGCGCGCCTACAACATCGGTGCGGCCTTCGAATTCTACCCGCTGCGTGACTCCCAGGACCTGCGCCTGCACGCCGTCGCCCATTATGATGCCTTCTCCAGCGCTTTCTCCCTGAGTTTCGGCGTCCTCTACAACCTCCGTCTCAAACTCTGGTAGACCATGGCAGGAGAACATATTATCGATCTCAAGCACGTCAGCAAGAGTTTCGGCGACAAGGTCATCCTGGATGACATCAACCTCTATATCCGCAAAGGGGAATTCGTGACCCTGCTCGGCCCCTCGGGCTGCGGCAAGACCACGACCCTCCGGCTGATCTCCGGCTTCCTGGCTCCCGACGAGGGAGAAATCCTCCTCGACGGCAAGGACATTTCCGGCATTCCGCCCTACAAGCGGCCGTTCAATACGGTGTTCCAGCGCTATGCGCTTTTCCCGCACCTGGACGTCTATGACAACATCGCCTTCGGCCTCAAGCTGCAGAAGGTCCCGCAGGACGAGATCGAGAAACGCGTCAAGCGCGTGCTCAAGCTCGTCAGCATGTCGGACTACGAAGACCGCGACGTGGAGTCGCTCTCCGGCGGCCAGCAGCAGCGCGTGGCTATCGCCCGCGCCCTGGTCAACCAGCCCAAGATCCTGCTGCTCGACGAGCCGCTGGCGGCCCTCGACCTCAAGATGCGCAAGGACATGCAGATCGAGCTCAAGGAGATGCACAAGAAACTGGGCATCACCTTCATCTATGTCACGCATGACCAGGAGGAAGCCCTGACGCTGTCCGATACCATCGTGGTGATGAACGAAGGGAAGATCCAGCAGATCGGCACGCCGATCGACATCTACAACGAACCGGTCAACTGCTTCGTGGCCGACTTCATCGGCGAGAGCAACATCCTGAAAGGCAGGATGCTGCGCGACCGCCGCGTGGCCTTCATCAAGCATGAGTTCGACTGCGTGGACGAGGGCTTCGGCGAGGACGTGCCCGTCGATGTGGTGGTCCGTCCCGAGGACATCTACTTCACCACGGACCCGGCCCGGTGCCAGTTCAAGGCCACCGTCAATTCCTGCACCTTCAAGGGCGTCCACTACGAAATGTGGGTGGATACGGACACGGGCTACGAGCTCATGATCCAGGACTATGACCCTTATCCGGTCGGGAGCGAGGTGATGCTCTATATCGATCCTGACGACATCCAGGTGATGCACAAGGAGCGTACGCGCAATGTCTTCGAAGGCAAGATGGCCGACGAGACGCACGTGGAGATGCTCGGCGCCACCTTCGAGTGCCTGCCGCAGCCCGGTCTCGCCGCCGGCGACAAGGTCCGCGTGGAAGTCCGCTTCGAGAAGGTGGACCTGCTGGACCACCAGGAGGACGGTGTGGTGGCCGGAGAAGTGCATTTCCTGCTCTACAAGGGCGACCACTATCATCTGACCATCCTCACCGAGGACGGCGACCACATCTGGGTGGACACCAACGACATCTGGGACAAGGGCGACCTGGTGGGCGTGAACATCGCCCCCGAGGACCTCAAGATCAGCAAGAGCGATGAAGCGTAGCCACTGGAGTATCCCTTATGTGGTCTTCCTGACCATCTTTGTGGTGCTGCCGCTGGTGCTGATCCTGGTGTACGCTTTCCAGGACGGAAGCGGACACTTCACGCTTGCCAACATCACGAAGTTCTTCACCGACTCCGATGCCCTCGGCACTTTCGCCGTCTCCATCGAAGTCGCCATCGAGAACACGCTGATCTGCATCCTGCTCGGCTATCCCGCCGCCTGGATCCTGGCGAACAAGGAGCTGAACCGCAGCGCGGTGACGATCATCCTGTTCATCATGCCGATGTGGATCAACGCCCTGATGCGTACCCTCGCCACGGCCGAACTGTTCAACATGCTCGGCATCACCCTGGGCAAGGGGACGCTGCTCTTCGGTATGGTCTACGACTATCTGCCGTTCATGATCTACCCGATCTACAACGTGCTCAACAAGATGGACAAATCCTACGCGGAGGCCGCCCAGGACCTGGGCGCCACCCCGTGGGAAGTGTTCTGGAAGGTCACCGTCCCGCTCTCGATGCCCGGCGTGTCCAGCGGCATTATGATGGTCTTCATGCCGACGGTGAGCACCTTCGCCATCTCGGAATTCCTGACCAACAACAAGATCAAGCTCTTCGGTACCATCATCCAGGAGAACATCAACTCCTCGATGTGGAACTACGGAGCGGCGCTGGCGCTGATCATGCTCATCATCATCGGCATCTCCACGCTGTTCACCGATGAGCGCAAAGAGGCTGAAGGAGGGCTTATCTAGGATATGAAGAAGTTCTTTGCCCAAGCCTATATCTGGATCCTGCTGGTCCTGCTGTACGCCCCGCTGGTGTTCATCGCCATCTTCTCCTTCACGGAGAGTCGCGTGCTCGGCAACTGGACAGGATTCTCCACCCGGCTCTACGCCAATCTCTTCACCGGTGACATGCAGGGGAGCAGTTCGCTGATCTCCGCCGTGGAGAATACGCTGCTGATCGCCCTGATCTCCGCCCTGGTCTCGATGCTGCTCGGCACCATCGCCGCCATCGGCATCCACAACCTCCGAGGACGCAAGAAGCAGGCGGTCACCTTCATGAACAACATCCCGATGATCAACCCGGATGTCATCACGGGTGTCTCGCTGTTCCTGCTGTTCGTGTTCCTGCACATCAGCCAGGGCTACCTGACCGTGATCCTGGCGCACATCTCCTTCGGTACGCCTTACGTCGTGCTGAGCGTCCTGCCGAAACTCACCCAGATGAATCCGAACATCTACGAGGCGGCACTGGATCTCGGCGCCACGCCCCGCCAGGCGCTCTGGAAGGTCCTCGTGCCGCAGCTGCGGCCGGGCATGGTCTCCGGATTCATCCTGGCGTTCACAATGTCGCTGGACGACTTCGCCGTGACGTTCTTCACCCGCGGCACCATCGGCCTCGACACCTTGTCCACCTACATCTACACGGATGCGCGCAAAGGCGGGCTGACCCCCGAGCTGCGCCCGCTCATGACCTTGATTTTCCTGATCATCCTCGTCCTGCTGATCGTCATCAACGTCCGGCAGGCCAAGGCAAAAAAAACAGCTTAGTCAGTTAGTTAGTTTGTTAGAATAAATGAAAAAATCATTCCTCCTCATCGCTGCGGCAACCCTGATCCTCGGCTCCTGCGCCCCGGACCGCAGCCAGATCCTGAAAGTGTACAACTGGTCCGACTACATCGACGAATCCGTCATTCCCGAATTCGAAGAGTGGTATCGGGAACAGACCGGCGAGACGGTCAAGGTCATCTACCAGACTTTCGACGTCAATGAGACCATGCTCTCCAAGATCGAGAAAGGCCACGAAGATTATGATGTCGTCTGCCCGTCCGACTACATCATCGAGCGCATGCTCGCCAGCGACCTCCTGCTGCCGATCGACCGCGACTTCGGCCAGACGCCCAACTATATCGACGACAATCTTTCTCCCTATATCCGCAGCTGCTTCGACAAGATGATCGGCGGCACCAAGAACGCCAACGATTACGCGGTCGGATACATGTGGGGAACGACCGGCCTCCTCTACAATGCCAAGTATGTCACCGACGAGGAAGCCGCAAGCTGGGACGTTATCCGCAACCCGAAATTCGCGGACAAGATCTTCATCAAGGACTCCGCCCGTGATGTCTTCTCCCAGATCATCATCTTCCTGCATCAGGATGACCTCAAGAGCGGCAAGGTCACGCTGGACGAGCTGATGCTCGATTCCTCCGACCGTGCCCTCGAGGAGGTGGAGAACTTCATGAAGCAGGTCAAGCCGCTCGTGGCCGGCTGGGAAGCCGATTTCGGCAAGGACCAGATGACCCAGGAGCGCGGATGGATCAGCCTGAACTGGAGCGGCGACGGCGTCTGGGCCATCGATGAGGCTGCCGAGGTGGGCGTGGAGCTGCGTTACTCCCTCCCGAAGGAAGGCTTCACCGTGTGGTTTGACGGTTGGGTAATCCCGAAATATGCCCAGAACGTCAAGGCGGCCAAATACTGGATCAACTTCATGAGCCGCCCAGACATCGTGATCCGCAATGTCGAGGAGACCGGCTATGTGTCCGCCAGCGGCGCCCCGGAGGTGATGGAAGCGTTCACCGACGAGGAGTATGATCCCATCGACCTGTCCTATTTCTTCGGTCCCGAGGCCACTTCCGTCTGCGCCGATCCGGTGCTTTATCCGGACCGCTCCGACATCGAGCGCAGCACCATGGAACACGACTGGGGCGAGCGGACCCCGGACCTGGTGGCCATGTGGAGCCGCGTGAAAGGGGAGAGCGCCAATGCGATGACGGGCATCGTCATCGGCGTGGTGCTCGCAGCCGCCCTTGCCTTCGCGCTTTACAAGCGTTTCAGCAACAAGCGCAAGTCCCACAAGAAGCGCCGCTAAGCTGAGCCGCGCAACGAAAAAGCCGGGCCCCGTGAAGGGTCCGGCTTTTTCGTCGGCAATAATCTTAGAGAAGCTTCTCCTTGAGGTGCTTGATCATGTCCCGGGTCATGGACTCCAGGTTGTAGGAAGGCGTCCAGCCCCACTCTTTGCGGGCACAGACGTCGTCCATCTTGTTGGGCCAGGAGTCCGCGATGGCCTGGCGGACCGGGTCCACTTCATAGCGCATCTTGAAGTTGGGATAGTGCTTGCGGATGGCCTCGTAAACGCCTTCGGGATCGAAACTCATCGAAGCGATGTTGAAGGAGTTGCGGTGTACCAGGTAGCGGGGATCGGCTTCCATCAACTTGATGGCGGCCTTGATCGCATCCGGCATGTACATCATGTCGAGGTAGGTGCCATGCGCCAGCGGGCAGACGAATTCCTCACCTTTGACGGCGGCATAATAGATCTCGACGGCGTAGTCCGTGGTGCCGCCGCCCGGCAGGGTCTTGTAGGAGATCAGGCCCGGGAAACGGACGGAACGGGTGTCCACGCCATATTTGTGGAAATAATAATCGCTCAGGAGTTCGGTGGCCACCTTGGTCACGCCGTACATCGAAGTCGGGCGCTGAATGGTGTCCTGCGGGGTGTTGTCGCGCGGAGTGTCCGGGCCGAAGGAGCCGATGGAAGAGGGCGTGAAGACGGCACAATGCTTTTCGCGGGCCACTTCCAGGATGTTGATCAGACCGTTCATCTGGATATCCCAGGCCTTGAGGGGCAGGCGCTCCGCCGTAGCGGAAAGCAGGGCGGCCAGGTTGTAGATGGTATCGATGTCGTATTTGTCGACGATATCGGCGATCTGCTTGCCGTTGCATACGTTCGCCTGTTCGGCAGGGCCGCTCTCCAGCAGATCGCCGGTAGGCGCGGACCCCGGGATGTAACCGGCCACGATCCGTCCCTGATGATAAGTCTTTCGTAGTTGCATCGTTAGCTCCGAACCGATCTGACCGGTGGATCCGATGACGAGAACATTTTTCATAAGTATTATTAATTACATGCGAATAATTGTGCAAATTTATTAAATTTGTAGGAGAAAACGCTAACAAATCCACATAATTTATGTACGGGAAGTTTCAATCCTTTTTGCAGAATGAGTTGAAGGCCATCGACGAGGCCGGACTCTACAAACGCGAACGCACCATCTGCTCCCCGCAGGGAGCGGAGATCACCCTGGCCGACGGCAGCAAGGCCTTGAATTTCTGCGCCAACAACTACCTCGGGCTCTCGGACAACCCGCGCCTGATCGCTGCGGCCAAGAAAGCCATGGACGAGCGCGGCTTCGGCATGTCTTCCGTCCGTTTCATCTGCGGCTGCCAGGACCTGCACCGCGAGCTTGAGAAAGCGATTTCCGCCTATTTCCATACCGAGGACACCATCCTGTATGCCGCCTGTTTCGACGCCAACGGCGGCGTGTTCGAGCCGCTGCTTACGGCCGAGGACGCCATCATCTCCGATGCGCTCAACCATGCCTCCATCATCGACGGCGTGCGCCTCTGCAAGGCCGTTCGCTACCGCTACGCCAACGCCGACATGGCTGAACTGGAGAAATGCCTCCAGGAAGCCCAGGCACAGCGTTTCCGCATCATCGTGACCGACGGCGTGTTCTCGATGGACGGCAACGTGGCCCCGATGGACAAGATCTGCGAACTCGCCGAGAAATATGACGCCCTCGTGATGGTGGACGAAAGCCACAGCGCCGGCGTCGTCGGCAAGCGCGGCAGGGGAGTCGCCGAACTCTTCGACCTCTACGGCCGCATCGACATCCACACCGGCACCCTCGGCAAGAGCTTCGGCGGCGCCGTGGGCGGCTTCACCACCGGACGCCAGGAGATCATCGACATGCTCCGCCAGCGTTCCCGCCCGTACCTGTTCTCCAACTCCCTGCCGCCGATGATCTGCGCCGCCGGCATCGAACTCTTCAAGATGCTGGACGAGAGCGACGAACTCCACGACCGCCAGCAGGAGAACGTGGCTTATTTCCGCGACCGGATGATCGCGGCCGGCTTCGATATCAAGCCAACCCAGAGCGCCATCTGCGCCGTGATGCTGTATGATGCTCCGCTCAGCCAGCGTTTCGCGGCCGAAATGGCCAAGGAAGGCATTTTCGTGACCGGTTTCTACTATCCGGTCGTGCCGAAGGGGCAGGCGCGCATCCGCGTGCAGCTCTCTGCCGCACACACCCGGGAGCAACTCGACAAGGCCATCGCCGCCTTCATCAAGGTCGGCAAGGAACTGGGGGTCCTGAAATAGATCCCCGATCAGGTCGGGGGTGACGGTTTTCGTCATTGCCGGCCGGACCGGCAATCTCAAACTGCCCATGACCCCGACCGTCGGATACCTGGAAGAGCGCTTCGACACATTCAACCGGATGTGTTTCGACGGCGCTCTTCCGCGTATTCCCATCAAGCTGAGCAGCGCCCGCAGTTTCATCGGCCGGCTCCAGTACCGCCCGATACGCGACTGGCGCGGGAAGGTCGTGCGCCATGAGGACTTCGTCCTGCGGATCAGCACCCGCTATGACCTTCCGGAGGCGGAGGTGGAGGACACGCTCATCCACGAAATGATCCACTACTGGATCGCTTTCAACGGCATCCGTGACACTTCCACGCACGGCCGCGTCTTCCGCGCCAAGATGAAGGAGATCAACGGGAAACATGGCCGGCACCTGACCATCTCGCACAAGTCCACGCCCGAGGAGCTGGACCGAGACCAGCGGGTCACGATCCATTATTTCTGCGTTTCGCAACTCGCCGACGGGCGCACGGCGCTGACCGTCGCCGCTTCGACGCGCATCCGAGCCATCCAGCGGACTTTCCAATGGTCCCCGAGCGTCCGCAGCACCGCCTGGTACAGCAGCGAGGATCCCTGGTTCAACCGATTCCCGCGCTGCCGCAGCCCTAAATTGTTCCCGGTAGAGCCGGCGGAACTCGCCCCGCATCTGGAAGGGGCTTCACCTTTGCGATAGTTTTCTTATATTTGCGTACAATCAACCAATTATCATTTAGTAAAAATGAAACCGTTATCCCGCATCCTGCTGCCCGGCCTGCTCCTGCTGGCCGCCTGTCAGCCCCGGGTCAAGAGCCCGGCTGAATCCTCCCTGTTCAAGCCTTTCACCGATCCGGAATCCGGCGTCGTCTCCTACGTGCTCCAGTATGGCGCACCCGACGACAACCGCCAGTCCGTCTATTTCACCTGCAAGTCCATGACCGAAGACGGTCGTTTCCTGCTCTTCTGGTACACGGAGGGCAATGAGAAGAAGCCCGGCGGCCCCGGCCCGCGTCACCAGATGCTGGCCGACCTGGCTACGGACCAGGTCTATGACCTTGGTCTTTCGACGATGACTCCGTTCGTGGAAACGAAAGAGGATTATGTCGTCTGGGGCGACCGCGAACGCGGTTTCTTCCGCGTGGATTTCAAGGATCCCAAGCACGAAGAGAAGAAACTTTGCGATGTCCCGGCGGAACTGAAGGCCCTCGGTGAGGTGCGCCGTCTGGCAACCCACCTCACGCTCACCTCTGACCGCAAGCGTGCTTTCCTCGACACCGAGGTCCGCACGCCGGAAGGGAAGAGCCGCTATATCCAGGGCATGCTCAACCTTCAGGACGGCTCCTGGGAGGAGTGGGGAGAAACTGAGTGGAACTGCAACCACGGCCAGGTCAATCCGGTGGACGATTCGATCGCCATGGTGGCCTGGGAAGGCTGCTGGGACGAGGCCGGCCAGGCCTACCAAAAGGAGACCGGCTGGTATCCCCGCATGTGGCTGGTCCGCAAGGGCTCCAAGGAACTGCTCCCCGCGAAGGACATCAATTTCGCGTCCCACGAGATCTGGGATGACGACGGCAAGGGAGTCTCCTGGTGCGGCCACGGCTATCTGACCGAGGATCACTGCGTCTATCATGCCGACCTTGCCACCGGCGAGCAGCAGGCCTGGGCAAAGGTGCCCGGCGCCCGCCACAATACCTGCTCTCCGGACAACAAGTATGTCGTCACCGACCAGGCTCCCGAGACCTGGTGGCGCGGCTGCAAGTGGCGCGTGGCCTTCTACAACCGCGAAACCGGCAAATACGTATGGCTCTACTCCACGCGCGATGCACTCATGCCGCAGGACAACCAGTCCCGCCTGCATCCCGATCCGCATCCGGCCTTCGTGATGAACGGCCAGTACATCGTCTGCACCGCCAACAACGCCGACGGGCACATGGACCTTTTCGTCACGCCTGTCGCGCAACTGATTGAAATGACGAAGTAGTGATGACTGAACAGGAGAAATGCAACGCCGGGCTGCCGTACCGTTTCGACGATCCGGAGATGGTCGCCAGGAAGACCCGGGCCATCCGGGAGTGCGAGCGCTTCAACGCGATCGAGGGGACGGATTATGCTGCCCAGTATGACCAGTTGAAGCGCATGCTGGGTTCCGTCGGGGAGCGCGTGTGGATCGCCAAGAGTTTCAACTGCGATTGCGGAAAGAACATCCACATCGGCAGCGATTTCACCGGCAACCACAATCTCACCATCTTGGACATCCGGGAAGTCCATATCGGCGACCATGTCATGATCGGCCCGCATACGCTCATCTCCACGGTCAGTCATCCGCTCTCCGCCCGGGAACGCCGGGAATACCACGCCTGGGCGAAACCGGTCACCATCGGCAACGACGTCTGGATCGGGGGCCAGGTCACCATCCTTCCCGGCGTCACCATCGGCGACGGGGCAGTCATCGGAGCCGGCGCAGTCGTCACCCGTGACATCCCCCCGCACACCCTCGCCATGGGCGTCCCCGCCCGTGTCATCCGCACCCTCGACGAAGCCGAAGAAACGCACTGACCCCGATCACTTCTCCTATCTCCCTCAGGCTCATCGGTGTCTGCAGCAACGCTTCTACCGGAGGACTACCACCTGTCGTAGTGGATGTTCTCCGGTTTCCATTTGTCTTTGGGCTGGTCGTCGCCGGCGGGGTAGCCCACGGGGACGACGCAGTAGGGAGTGACGCCTTCCGGCAGTCCGAGCACGGTGCGGACCTGGTTCATCCGCTCCTCATAAGGATAGCAGGCCGTCCAGACGGCCCCCAGGCCGATGGCTTCAGCAGCCAGCAGGAGATTCTCCGTCGCAGCGGCACAATCCGCATTCCAGTTGCCGTTCGGCACCATCGGCGCCTCGGCACCTTCCTCAGCAGGACGGCCCTTCATCATCGTCTCACCGCAGACCACGAACACGGCCGACGCCTTGGCACTCAGCCCACCCAGCGCATTCCGGACCTGCGGATCGGTCACGACCACGAAACGCCAGGGCTGCATGTTCATCCCGGAAGGAGCGCACATGGCAGCGCGGAGCAGCGTTTCAATCTGCTGGGAGGAGAGCGCCTGCTCCGTATAGGAGCGCACGCTCTTGCGGTTGAAAATCGTTTCCAGGGCGGCATTGCCGCTCTGGTCAGGGGCGGGGGAGCAGGCAACGGCGGCCAGCGCCACGGCAAATAGGGCAAAGGCAAACTTCTTCATGATAAACTACTGTTTCTGCACCTTCTGCGGATCCTTGAAGAGGATGGCGAACAGGATGCCGACCACCAGCGCGTAGGCGGCAAAAATGTACCAGGCGGTGCTCCAGGACGGCTCGGCGGCATTGTAGACAAAGTGGTTGACCACGCGGCCGGCAGCCCAGGTACCAATGGAAGCGCCGAGACCGTTGGTCATCAGCATGAACAGGCCCTGCGCCGAGGAACGGATCCCCTTGTCGGTATTCTCGTTCACAAAGAGCGAACCGGAGATATTGAAGAAATCAAACGCCACGCCGTACACGATGCAGCTGAGGATGAACATCCACACGCCGCCGCCCGGATTGCCGGCACCGAAAAAGCCGAAACGGAACACCCAGGCAAACATGGCGATCAACATCACTTTCTTGATGCCGAATTTCTTCATAAAGAAGGGAATCAGCAGGATGCAGAGGGTCTCGGACACCTGGCTCAGGGAAATCAGCGCATTGGCGTTGTTGGCTCCCCAGGCATTGGCATACAGAGGATTGTCCTTGAAGGAGGTGATAAACGTATTGGCATAACCGTTGGTGATCTGCAGGGAAGCGCCGAGCAGCATCGAGAAGATGAAGAACACGGCGAACTGGCGGTCCTTGAAAAGACGGAACGCGTTCAGGCCGGTCGCCTCCGCGAAAGACTGCGTCTCCGCGGACTTCGGCTTGCACGGGCAGTTCGGCAGGGTCAGGGCATAGCCGCAGAGCAGCAGGCTGATGATGCCGGAAACGAAGAACTGGTTGTAGGTGTGCTGAAACTGCACCCCGTCAGCACCCTTCACGAAATTCACGAAGAGCATCGTCAGGATGAAACCCACCGTACCGAACACGCGGATCGGCGGGAAATCCTTGACTGGATCCTTGCCGGCCTTCTCCAGGGCATTGTAGGCCACGGAATTGGAGATGGCGATGGTCGGCATGAAGAACGCCACACTCAGAGTATACAACGCATAGAATAAGCCGAACTGGATATTCGCGCCGGAGCTCATCGCATACCAGCCGGCACCCAGCATGGCGGCGCCGGCCACCCCCTGGCAGAGGGAGAGCACCTTCTGCGCCGAGATCCACTTGTCGGCGACGATACCCATCAGGGCAGGCATGAAAATGGAGACAAAACCCTGTGTGGCAAAGAAAAGCCAGATCTGCGGGCCGAAACCGGCTCCGGCCAGGAAACTTCCCATCGAAGTGAGGTAGGCACCCCATGCAGCGAACTCCAGGAAGTTCATCAGAATCAGCCTGAGGCTGATGTTCGAATTGTTCATAAAGGTCGGTTCATTAGTAGTTGCATTCACAAAAATACAAGTTTTTCACGGGATTTCACTATCTTTGAGGGATGAAATTTACGAAGACAGCGGCCGATCCGCATTCCGCCGCAAGGGCGGGCGTCATCGAGACGGACCACGGCCGGATCCATACTCCCATTTTCATGCCCGTCGGGACCGTCGGTTCCGTCAAAGGGGTGTATCACCGCGACCTGCGCGAAGACATCCGCGCGGAGATCATCCTCGGCAACACCTACCACCTCTACCTGCGCCCCGGCCTGGATACGCTCCGGGCGGCCGGTGGCCTGCACAAATTCGAGGCCTGGGACCGGCCGATCCTGACCGACAGCGGGGGATTCCAGGTCTTCTCCCTGAGTCCGATCCGCAAGCTTACCCCGGAGGGCTGCACCTTCCAGAGCCACATCGACGGCTCCCGCCACAGCTTCACCCCCGAAAACAACGTGGACACACAGCGCATCATCGGCGCCGACATCTGCATGGCGCTGGACGAGTGCTGCCCCGGCGACGCGGACCACGCCTATGCCCGCAAGAGCCTCGACCTGACCAAAGGCTGGCTGGAGCGTTTCGCGAAGCGCTTCCGCGAAACGGATCCGCTCTACGGCTACTCCCAGACCTTTTTCCCCATCATCCAGGGCTGCGTCTACCCCGACCTCCGGCGCGAAGCCGTGGACCACGCCGTGCAGCTCGGCGCCGAAGGCTACGCCATCGGCGGCCTGGCGGTGGGGGAGCCCACGGAGAAAATGTATGAAATGCTGGAACTCGTCTGCCCGCTCCTGCCGGACGACCGCCCGCGCTACCTGATGGGCGTCGGCACCCCGGCGAACCTGCTCGAAGGCATCGCCCGCGGCGTGGACATGTTCGACTGCGTCATGCCGACCCGCAACGGGCGCAACGGCATGCTCTTCACCTGGGACGGCATCATGAACATGCGCAATGCCAAATGGGCGGAGGACTTCTCCGAACTCGACCCGCGCGGCGCCTCTTTCGTGGACCACACCTACACCAAGGCCTACCTGCACCACCTGTTCGTGGCCGGGGAGATGTTCGCGGCGATGCTCGCCAGCGAGCACAACCTCGCCTTCTACCTCGACCTGGTCAGGACCGCCCGCACCCACATCGAAGCCGGAGACTTCGCCTCCTGGAAAGAAGACACACTCGCGCGCGTCACAAAAAGACTGTAGCCATGCGTTCCCTGGGCGGCATCACGAAAATAGACTGGTACATCGCGAAGAAGTTCATCATGACCTTCTTCCTGTCGATGCTGCTCATCATCGTCATCGTGATCATCTTCGACCTGTCGGAGAAAATCGACTACTTCGTCAAGAACGACGCCCCGCTCAAGGCCATCGTCTTCGACTACTACTTCAACTACATCCCGTACTTGGTCAACATGTTCGCCTCGCTGTTCGTGTTCATCACGGTGATTTTCTTCACCTCCCGGATGGCCTCGAACTCGGAGATCATCGCCATCCTGTCGTGCGGGGTCAGTTTCCACCGGATGATGGTGCCCTACATCGCCTCCGCGGCGCTCATCGCGCTGCTGTCGATGGGGCTGAACCTCTACGTCATCCCGCACTCCAACGCCACCCGCGTGGAGTTCGAGTCGAAGTTCATCAAGACGCACAACACCTACAACCTCAAGGACATCCACTACCAGATCTCCCCGGGGCAGTTCGTCTACATCGAGTCCTTCAGCCGCTGGAACAACACGGCCTACAAATTCACCATCGAAGACATGGAAGGCCACCGGCTGATCCGCAAGGTAAGCGCCGAGAGCGCCGCCTGGGACAGCACCATGGACGGCTGGCACCTGCGCAAGGTCTTCACGCGCGATTACAGCGCCGGACTCAAGGACGACGTGCACTACAAAGACCAGGTCGATACGGTCATCGCCCTGAAACTCAAGGACCTGTTCAACAACGAAAAGACGGTGGAGACCCTGGCGATCGGCCCGCTCAACGACCTGATCCGGACCCAGAAGATGCGCGGCGACGCCAACGTGATGTACGCCAGCATCGAGAAGAACCGGCGCATGACCATGCCCTTCTCCGCCATCATCCTGACCATCATCGGCGTGTCCCTGTCTGCCCGCAAGCGGCGGGGCGGCATCGGCTGGAACATCGGCATCGGCATCGCCCTGGCATTCTCCTACATCTTCTTCCTGCGGGTCAGCGAGATGTTCGTCTATACGGACACCCTGCCGCCCGGAGTCGCCCTGTGGCTGCCGAACCTGCTGTATACCATCATCGCGGCCTTCCTGTACAAGAGGGCCTGCAAGTAAAAGAATATGAAAGTCAAAGTCATCAACAAGAGCGGCAATCCGCTGCCCGCCTACGCGACCGCCCTGTCCGCCGGACTGGACGTCCGGGCCGCCAACGAGAACCCGATCGTCCTGCCGCCGCTCGGCCGGGCGATGGTGCCCACCGGCCTGTTCCTGGAGATTCCCGCCGGATACGAGGTCCAGGTGCGCCCCCGCAGCGGGCTCGCGGCCAAGCGCGGCATCACGGTGCTCAACGCCCCCGGGACCATCGACGCGGACTACCGCGGCGAGGTATGCGTCATCCTGGTCAACCTCGGCCCGGAAGCATTCGTCATCGAGAAAGGGGAGCGCATCGCCCAGCTGGTCCTGGCACGGCACGAAGTGATCGAATGGGAAGAGACGGCCGAACTGGCCGGCTCGGAGCGCGGTGCAGGCGGTTTCGGCAGCACCGGCGTCAAATAACAAGCAACAGCATGGAAGCATTATATGCCAAGTATCTGGCCTGCGGCGGCCGCGTCACGACCGACAGCCGGGCCATCAGTGGCGGAGAAATCTTCTTCGCCCTGCGGGGAGAGAATTTCGACGGCAACAACTACGCCCTCAAGGCCCTCGAGGCAGGCGCCGCCTGGGCGGTGGTCAACGCCGACGCCCCCTTCGACCGGGAAGACAGCCGGCTCATCCGCGTGGACGATCCGCTCACGACCCTGCGGGACCTTGCCATCTGGCACCGAACGCATGTCCGGGACGGCAAACTGCCCGTCCTCGGCCTGACCGGCACCAACGGCAAGACCACCACCAAGAACCTGATCACGGCCGTGCTGGCCCGCAAATTCAACGTGACGGCCACGCAGGGCAACCTCAACAACGACATCGGCGTGCCCCTCTCGCTGCTTCGCATCACGCCCGAAACGGAAATGGCCGTCATCGAGATGGGTGCCAACCACCCCGACGATATCTACAAACTCGTCCGCGTGAGCCGGCCGGACTACGGCCTGATCACCAATGTCGGCCGGGCGCACCTGCTGGGCTTCGGTTCCTTCGAGGGCGTCAAGGCGGCGAAAGGCGAGCTCTACAACTGGCTCGGGGCGCATCGCGGTTCGCTGATCTTCCTCAACGAGGACGACCCCGACCTGCGGGAAATGGCCGCGAAACAGCCCTGCCATGTCTTCGGATACGGGATCCGGTACCAGGAGGCCGCGGTCCTGCCAGCCACGGCGGACGAACCCTTCCTGCGGATCCGCCTGAAGAGTGGAGAGACCGTACACACACATCTGGTCGGTGCCTACAATGCCACCAACGTCCTCGCTGCGCTGGCGGTGGGCGAGTATTTCGGCGTGGCCCGCGAAGATGCCATCGCCGCGGTCGAAGGCTTTGTCCCGGACAACAACCGCTCGCAGATGATGCGCACGGAGCGCAATACGCTCGTGGTGGACGCTTACAATGCCAACCCGTCCTCGATGCGGGCGGCGCTGGATAATTTCCGCCTCATCGAGGCGGAGCACAAGATCGCCCTGCTGGGCGACATGCGCGAACTGGGTGACGAATCGCTCGCCGAGCACGAAAAGGTCGTCGGACAACTGCGGGAAAACGGCCTGCAGGCCTGCCTCGTCGGGGAGGAATTCCGCAAGGCGCTGGACGCCCTGGACCCGGGCACGGAAGCCTGGTTCCCGACGTCGGAAGCCCTCGCGGCGCACCTCGCCGCCCATCCGGCCGCAGGAGCGGTCATCCTCATCAAGGGCTCCCGCGGCATCCAGATGGAGAAGGTCCTGACCGTGCTGTAACGACGGCGGCATCGGGGATCCCTACATCTTGTAGCGATATTGCAGCCGGACTTCGGTCCGGCTTTCTTTTTCCGTCAGGTTCCAGGGGTACCGTACCGTCTCCCACCGCAACCAGAGACTGTGGCGGGGGTTGATGCGCCAGGCGGCATAGGCGGATGCGTCCCAGCCGCGGCCGTACCGCGCCGGGACCGTGAAGAAGCCGGGAGCATCCCGCTCATAGACATAGATGCGGTCTTCCCAGTGGTCCACCTTGAAGATCCCGCCCCGCAGGTAGAAGGAGAGGGCCTGGCCGCGGCGTCCCGCCTCCGCGTACCAGTTCCACGCGAAAGCGTGCCCGAACACGGCATCGTAGCGGCCGGAAAACTCCCAGTTCCCGCTCCCGGCGGACAGCACGCCGCGCAGGTCCACCCGCAGGGGCGTCTGCTCAGCCGGCTGCCAGGTGGCCTGCGCACGCAACTGGGGCGAGAAGCGCATCCCGCGCCAGGAGAACTCCGGCTTCCACTGCACCAGGCTCTTGCCCCGCAGCGCCTTCGTATCGGGCCGCCAGGCGGCATCAAGCGTCGCGCTGAAAGACTTGCCCTCATAGCCGGCGGCCACGCCGCTGTATTGCTTGCCCGGGCCCAGCCAGCGCCCGACGATGCCCAGCTGCCGGCCGTAGGAGGGCTTCCAGATCGCACCGGCGATGCCGGTAATAGTCCCTTTCCAGGTGCCGGCCACCTCGCCGAACAGGCTCCAGAGGGGCAGCGCCGCTCGGCACTCCAGCGAAGCCGCCGCGGGGGTCAGCGTCAGTCCCGCCGTCACGTTCCGCCCGGTCCGGGTCAGGTTGGCCACGGCCTGGTTTCCCCGCAGGGAATATGCAGCAGAAAGGCGCCAGCGGCCGAAATTCCAATCTGTCGCCACGCCGCGCATTGCAGGGTTGAAGGAACTGGAAGGGGAGAGTCCGGTCCCGTTTTTCCGGAAAGCGCCCAGCGTATTGTAGCCGCTCAACTGGAAGCCGCTCCATTGGAGCAGACCCTGCCCGAAGCGGGCATTGAAAGCACCGATGATGACCTGTCCGAGGGCACGGCGCCCGAACCACGCGGCGCTGAAGGAACCGGCGGCCGTCTGCGGGGCGTCATAGCTGTTGCGCAGGGATGCGTACACGACGGAGCGTTCTCCGAATGCCGCCTCGTACTTCAGTCCGCCGTAAGCCTCTCCGCTCATGCGAAGACCGCCTTTCAGCGTCAGCGATTGGTGGAAACGACGGTCTTCCCGCTTGCCGGGAGGACCGTCCGGACTGCCCAGCGTAAAGAACTCCTGCAGCGCCGGGACCATTTCTGGCGTGAAGCCGTCGATCAGGCCCAGTTCGGTCCAGGAGAGGATCGCACCGCTCCGGCTGCGGCTGTCCAGCAGGGAAGCGACCTGGAAGGGGGTCAGCAAGCCGGTGGCGAGCAGGCGGCTGCGGCCGGCAAGGTTCAGGTCCACGGGATGCTCGGACAGGCTCCGGTAGCGTGCAAGCTCGTCTTCGGACAATTCTTCGAGGCTGGAGGCTCCGCTAAGGGCCAGGACGGCCTGCCGGAAACCCGATGGCCCGGAAAGGGCCAGCATAAATAAAAGAAGCAATGTTTTCATAGTTCATAAAGTTTGTTCTCAAAAATAGAAAATAATTCGTAAATTCGTGCACTTGACTAAACAAGTGTATGTGTATTATGAAGGAGGAAAAAATCCAGCTATTTGACAAAACTTTCAAGCCCTACATCCGGCACGACCGCATCATCGAAGCCATCGACGGCGTTGCTGAACGCATCAACGCCGACTACTGCGGCTGCAAGGATATTCCTGTCATCCTGTGCGTGCTCAACGGTTCCATCCCGTTCACGGGGGAACTCCTGCAGCGTCTGAAATTCAACTGCCAGCTCATATCCATCAAACTGTCTTCCTACCAGGGGACCAAGTCCACCGGGACCGTGCTCAACGTCATGGGACTGACCTCGAGCGTCCGCGGACGCCGGGTGATCATCTGCGAGGATATCGTAGATACCGGCAATACCATCGTGGCGCTCAAGGAGATGCTGCTCGACAAGGAAGGAGCGGCCGACGTGAAGATCTGCACCATGCTGCTCAAGCCGGAGGTTTACAACAAGAACGTCAAACTGGATTACGTGGGAATGGAGATTCCCAATGCGTTCATCGTCGGCTTCGGCCTGGACTACAACGAGCTCGGACGCAATATCAAGGACATTTACGTAATAGATAATCCGATGAAGTATTACATCCTCTTCGGCCCTCCGGGTGCCGGAAAAGGCACCCACGCCGGTGCCATCGCCCAGAAGTACAACCTCAAGCACATCTCTACCGGTGAACTGCTCCGCGCTGAGATTGCGGCCGGTACGGAACTCGGCCGCCAGGCCAAATCCCTGATCGACGCCGGTTCGCTCGTGCCCGATTCCGTCGTCGAAGGGATGATCGAGTCCGCTTTCGACACCATCAAGGATGTGGACGGTTTCCTGCTGGACGGCTTCCCGCGCACCCTCACGCAGGCACAGGACCTGGACAAGATCCTGGAGAAACGCGGCGAGAGCGTTTCTGCCGTCATCGCACTGATGATCTCCGATGAGACCATCCGCGAGCGCATCAAGGGCCGCGCCGTCATCGAAGGCCGCGCCGACGATGCCAACGACGAGACCATCTCCAACCGCATCCGCACCTACCACGCCCAGACAGAGCCGCTCAAGGAGTACTACAAGCAGGCTGGCAAATACTACGAGTGCAACGGTGACAAAGGCTCCATCGAAGAGAACCGCGCCCGCGTCCTCGCCCTGGTCGACAGCATCCGGTAAATGGCTGACAACTATCTGGAGAAGCGCTACGAAGAAGTCTTCGGGAAGGAGGCCGGACACAAGCATGTCCCCCGGCGTCCTTCCCTGGATACGCTCCTGCTGCATAATCGCAGCTTCCGCGGCTACGACAAAGATTACGTCGTGCACCGGCGGCAGCTGGAGGCGATGATCGCCGTCAACCCCAAGGTGGCTTCCAGTGTCAATCTGCAGCGTCTCCGTTTCCGGCCCGTCGTCAAGGGGCCGGAAGCGGACCGCGTGAATGCGCATATACGGATGGGCAGGGGACTGCTGCACCTGCAGCTGCCCTTCCCGGGCAGGGAGCCGGAGGCATTCATCGTCGTCTGCTCGACCGTTCCGGAGAATCCCGGCATCGACATCGATCTCGGAATCTCCCTGCAGAGCATGCTCCTGAAGGCCGTGGAGATGGGCCTCGGCGGGCTGATCATCCGCAATTTCGACCGCGAGGAAATCCGGGAGGCCCTCGGGCTGCCGTTCGAGCCGGTCTGCGTCGTCGCCGTCGGGAAGCCGGCCGAGCAGGTCGAACTGGTCCCCGTGCACCCCGGGGACAACCTGAATTACTACCGGCGCGACGGGGTCCATTATGTCCCCAAGCTTACCGCGGAAGACCTGACCATCTAGGGTTCTCCGAGCGGTCCGGCGCACCCCATCCCACCCCGTCATGGAAAAGAAGAAAACCGGCAGCATCCTGATTGCGCTGATTCCCGTCCTGGTCCTGATCGGTCTGCTTGCACTGGACATCAGCATTTTCGGCAGCGACGCCATCCTGGGCGCCTCGCAGGTCTCCCTGCTGGTGGCGACCGGCATCTGCGTCTGGCTGTCGATGTGGCTGTACAAGACCCCCTGGAGCGCCTTCGAGGAGGCCATCCGCTCCAACGTGGGCGACGTCACGAACGCCATTGTCATCCTGCTGCTGATCGGCGCCCTTTCCGGCGCCTGGACCGTGAGCGGCATCGTGCCGACCTTCATCTATTACGGTCTGAAAATCATTTCGCCCAAGATTTTCCTCCTTTCCGCCTGCGTCATCTGCGCCCTCGTCTCCGTGATGGTGGGCAGTTCCTGGACAACCATCGCTACCATCGGCGTCGCCCTGATGGGCATCGGCAAGGCGGAGGGGTTCTCCGACGGGCTGATTGCCGGCGCCATCATCTCCGGGGCTTATTTCGGCGACAAGATCTCGCCGCTGTCCGATACGACCGTGATGGCATCCTCCATCAACCGGGTCCCGCTGTTCTCGCACATCCGCTACCTGATGGTCACCACCGTCCCTTCGATGGTGATCACGCTCATCATCTTCACGGTCCTGGGCCTGTCGCGGGACGGCGCCCCGGCCGCCCAGGTGGAGGAGTATGCGCTGGCGCTGGACCGGACCTTCAACCTCACACCCTGGCTGCTGGTCGTCCCGGGCGTGACCGCCTGGATGATCGCGCGGAAGCGGCCCGCCCTGATCGTGCTGGCGGTCTCCACGGTCCTGGCTTCGCTGGCCGCCGCGGTTTTCCAGCCCGCACTCGTCGAGGAGATCGGCGCCAAGGTTGCCGAAGGGTCCCGGGCGCGGATTTTCTTCGCCGGCACGGTGGAAAGTATCTACAACACCGTTTCCCTGTCCACGGGCAATCCCGAAGTGGATGCGCTGGTCTCGCCCCGGGGCATGCTCGGGATGCTCAACACCATCTACCTGATCATCTGCGGAATGTGTTTCGGCGGCTGCATGCGCGCCAGCGGGATGCTGCGCGAAATCTCCCGGCTGATCCTGCCGCTGACCCGCAGCCGCTTCGGACTCGTCTCGTCGACCGTACTCTCCGGCACGGCGCTCAACGGCATTGTCTCCGACCAGTACCTGTCGATCATCCTGACTTCCGACATCTTCCGCGATACCTACGACCGGGAAGGCTACGAGCGCCGGCTGCTCAGCCGCAGCGTGGAAGACTCGGCCACCGTGACCTCGCCGCTCTTCCCATGGAGCAGCTGCGGCATGACGCAGTCCACCATCCTGCACGTGCCGACCATCACCTACCTGCCGTATTGCTTTTTCAACTGGATCTCGCCGCTGATGAGCATCACCATCGCCGCACTGGGCTACAAGATCATCCGGAAAGCAGGCGGCGCGGACAATAGCTAAAGCCGGAAACCGGTTGGGAACTCGAAAAGAATCGCTATCTTTGTGCTGCCACATATTGATAATGATTCTATTCTGACTAAAACCATGGCTTCACGCCCAGTTTCTGCACTCCGCCGCTCTACGGTCGAGGCAATCGTTTTCCTGATCCTTCTCATTTCAGTTTTTGCCGTTCTCGGCGCCCGGATGGGCAGCAGCAACCTGCTGAACACCATCATGAATACGGCGCACAACCTGCTGCTCAACACGGTCTTTTACCTGATGGGCATCACGGTGCTGACGGGGGCGCTGTCCAAGCTGCTGTCCGAGTTCGGCGTCGTGGCCCTGATGGAGCGGATCCTCCGGCCGCTGATGAAGCCGGTCTACAACCTGCCCGGCATCGCTGCACTCGGGGCGCTGATGACCTTTCTCTCCGACAATCCCGCCATCATCGCCTTCGCGAAAGACAAGACATTTTCCTCGTATTTCCGGAAATACCAGCTGCTGTCCCTGACCAATTTCGGCACCGCCTTCGGCATGGGCTTCGTGGTCATGGTCACGATGATCAGTTTCGGCCAGGCCTCCGGTGCCTTCGTGGGCTTGTTCGGGGCCGCCTGCGGCTCCGTCATCTCCACCCGGCTGATGCAGCGGATGTGCCTGAAGGCCTATCCCGAGCTGGACGCACCCGTGCAGCAGACAGATCTGGGGACGGTCTTCGAGGAGCGCACGGCCCCCAAGAAGGACGGCGTGTTCATGCGCTTCCTGAACGCCATCCTGGACGGTGGCAAGAACGGCGTGGAACTCGGCCTCGCCATCATTCCCGGCGTGCTGATCATCACCACGATGGTCATCCTGCTGACCTTCGGCGCCGGTCCGGAAGGCTACACCGGAGCCGCCAACCAGGGCGTGCCGGTCCTGCCGTGGCTGGCAGAGAAAATCCATTGGATCTTCGAATGGCTGTTCGGCTTCCGCGACATGCGGCTGATTGCTTTCCCGATGACGGCCCTGGGTTCTGTAGGCGCATCGCTCGGCCTGCTGCCCACCTTCCGCGACGCGGGCATCCTCGACGGCAACGCCATCGCCGTTTTCACGGCCATCGGCATGTGCTGGAGCGGCTTCCTGTCCACCCACACCGCCATGCTCGATACGCTCGGCTACCGCAAGGCCATCTCCAAGGCCCTCGGCGCCCACGCCATCGCCGGCCTTTGCGCGGGCATCATCGCGCATTTCCTTTTCCTGCTGGTCGGTCTTCTGTAATTAGCTAATTCAATATTAATACCTACCTTTGCGTATTGATACCCGGCTTCGACCCGGAGCCGCCCGCATCCCGAAACGGCTATACGCTATGTTTGAGAACGCTTACATCGGCTGCTATGTCAAGATTGCCCTCATCCTTGTCGCCGGCTTGCTTTCCGGCGGCATGACCGCTTCTGCACAAACTCCGGACAAGGTGCAGAATGTCGGTGTGCAGGGGCGCTTCAGCCATATTCTGGACGGGCACGGCATCTACGACCAACTGCTCGGAAGCTATAATTACGGCATTTACGGCGCCACCGTCGGCTGGAACGGAGACCGGGACGCATTCGACCGGGCCTGGAACAACCCGGGCTACGGTCTCGGATTTTCCTACGCACGGATGGGCGGGCTCGACTTCAAGAATGACTCCCGGCTCGGAGATATCCTGAACCTGTACGGCTGGACCGAATTCGATCTCCTGCGCACCCGCTCTTTCCGCTTCGGTCCGCTGCTGGAGTTGGGCCTCGCCTTCAGCGGCCGGACCTACGACTACCATACGAATCCATACAACCGATACATCGGCTCGAAAGTATTTGCCTTGATCGGGACGGGGCTGCGCGCCGAATGGCTGATCACGCCGCAGTGGTCCCTGCAGGCAGGGGTATATCTGACCCACCATTCCAACGGGATGCTCCGCGCGCCCAACCTGGGCATCAACGAGGTTTCGCTGGGCGCAGGTGTCCGACGCTATTTTGCGCCGACGCAGTTCATCGTGCGGGGACAGAGAAAGGAAGAGGAGCGGCCCGAATACCGCAAGGGTCTCAGCTGGAACGTATTCGCAGCCGCAGGCGTGCACAGTTGCCCGGTCGAGATGGAGGCCGTTATCGCCGCCGGAGGTCCGGCTGTCGGAAAGGCCCCCGCTCCGGCCCGGCTGCGCGCCACGGCAGGTGTCGAGGCGGTCTGGCGCTATGCGCCGCTGTTTGCCGGCGGCCTGGGCTTCCAGGCGGACTATGCCGCCAACAATTATGCCTGGACAGACCGCGTCCTCACCGGCAAGGAAGATCCCCGCGGCTATTCGCCGCTGCGCCTGGGCCTCTACCTGACGCAGGAGTTCTGGTACCGGAAACTCTCTTTCCACGTCGTTTTCGGGGCCTATCTCTACAAGCGCAGCGGGATGACGGAAGACACCGGCGTCCTATATGAGAAGATCGGCCTCCGGTACCATTTCCGCAGGGCCGGCGGCCTTTTTGCCGGTCTGGACATGCGCGCACACCAGTTTGACCGCTCCTACTGCCTGGAGTGGTCCCTGGGATACAATTTCTGAATCTAAGCAAAAAACGTTTATACCATGCGCACTCCATCTTATTTCGCAGCCGTCCTGCTGGGTTTCGCCCTGACGGCCTGCACCCCGGCCAACCCAGTCCTGGACATCGAAGGCGGCAAGATCCAAGGCGTAGAGGCCTCCGTACCGGGTGTTTATGTCTATAAGGGCATTCCGTTCGCCGCTCCGCCCGTCGGGGAGCTGCGCTGGAAGGAGCCCCAGCCGGTCGTGCCCTGGGAGGGCATCCGCATAGCCGACACCTTCGGTCCCGGCGCCATGCAGGCGCCGCACGATTCGTCCAATCCCTGGACCAGCGAATTCTACCGGGAGGATCCGGAGTTCAGCGAGGACTGTCTCTACCTGAACGTATGGACACCGGCGCCCGGCAAGCCGGACAAGAAACTCCCCGTGGCCATGTGGATCCACGGTGGCGCCTACACGGGCGGATGGGGCTATGAGCCCGAATTCGACGGCAAAGTCTGGGCGGAAAAGGGCGTGGTCCTCGTCACCATCAACTACCGGCTCGGGATCTTCGGATTCCTGGCACACCCGCTCTTGACCGGGGAGAGCCCGCACCACGTGTCCGGCAACTACGGCATCCTGGACCAGATTGCAGCCCTCAAGTGGATCCATAAGAACATCGCGGCTTTCGGCGGCGATCCCGACAACATCACCATCCTCGGCCAGAGCGCCGGCGCCGGCAGTGTGAAGACGCTCGTCAGCTCACCGCTCACCGAAGGAATCATCAAGAAGGCGATCATCCAGAGCGGGGGAGGCGTGAACGCACTGCCCGCAGCCGTCCCCGCACCCGCACAGCCGGCCGTATCGCAGCTGACCGTTATCGGCGACGCCTGCAAGACCGTGTTCGACTGGGCGGGCTACGACACGCTCGAGAAGATGCGCGCCGCCTCCACGGAGGATGTCTTCGGCCTGGCGGACCGCTATGCGGCGGAGACGGGCGTCCGTTTCCGGATCTCTCCGATCGTGGACGGGTATGTGTCCACGGAGAGTTTCGATGCGGCCGCCACGGGAGGACGCATCAAGGACATCCCCTATATGATCGGCTATACGCGCGACGACATGGGCAATCCCGAAGCAGGCATCCGCCGTTTCTGCGAGCTGCGCAACGCCGCCGGCAAGCCCGTCTACGCCTATCAGTTCGCACACGCCCTGCCGGACGACGAGGCCGGCTCGCACGACATGAAGGGCGCCTTCCATTCCTCGGAGCTGTGGTTCATGTTCAAGTCACTCGAGCACAGCGACCGGCCGTTCACGCAGGCCGACTGGGACTTGGCGGAGCATGTCGTGGGCTGCTGGACCAATTTCGCGAAGACGGGGGATCCGGGACTCGGCTGGAAGGCCTATTCGCCGGCGGCGCCGGAATTCATGGTCTTTGACCTGAGTGCCGACGGCAGCCGGGACGCCTCCGCGATGGGCGAGCCCCTGGCACGCGCCCGATAAGGTTTCCGATTTTTGTCTTATCTTTGCCGACAAACGCAAGCAAGCCATGGCAGAAAGCAATTTCATAGACTACGTCAAGATCTACTGCGCCTCCGGACACGGAGGGGCGGGGAGTGCGCACCTGCACCGCGCCAAGTACGTCCCCAAAGGGGGACCGGACGGCGGCGACGGCGGACGCGGCGGGCACATCATCCTGCGGGCCAATCCGCAGTTCTGGACGCTGATCCACCTGAAGTACCGCAAGCATATCCACGCCGAGGACGGAGAGAAGGGCGGCAGTGACCTGCGTACGGGCAAGAACGGGGAGGACATCTATCTGGACGTCCCGATCGGCACCGTGGCCAAGAATGCGGAGACGGACGAGGTCCTCTTCGAGATGATGGAAGCCGGGGAGGAGCGCATCATCTGCCGCGGCGGCAAAGGGGGCCTGGGCAACAACAACTTCAAGACGGCCACCCTCCAGACGCCCCGTTTCGCCCAGCCGGGCGAGGAAGGGGAGGAAGGCGTCTATATCCTCGAACTCAAGCTGCTCGCCGACGTGGGCCTGGTCGGATTCCCGAACGCCGGGAAATCGACGCTCCTGGCCACCATTACGGCCGCGAAGCCCAAGATTGCATCCTACGCCTTCACCACGCTGGAACCGAACCTCGGCATCGTCCGCTACTACGACGACAAATCCTTCGTGATGGCGGACATCCCCGGCATCATCGAGGGTGCCCACGAGGGCAAGGGCATCGGCATACGCTTCCTGCGCCACATCGAGCGCAACTCCGTGCTGCTTTTCATGGTGAGCGTGGAGGAGGAAGACATCGCCGGCGCTTACAAGACCCTGCTCGCCGAGCTCAAGCAGTACAATTCCGAACTGCTGACCAAGCAGCGGGTCCTTGCCATCACGAAATGCGACCTGATCGATGCCGAACTGGAAAAAATGATCAAGCCGCACCTACCGCGCAAGATTCCCTGCGTGTTTATCTCTTCCAGTACGGGAGAGGGGCTCCAGCAGCTCAAGGATGCCCTCTGGAAAGCGCTGCAAGCCTGATCAGGCCCTGCCGCGCAGGACGCGGATCCGCGCGCCGGGGAGTTCCAGCGTGAGGGGTAAGCGTCCTTCGATTTCCCCGTCGAACTCGATGATGTCCGCGGACGCCTCGTCCAGCGGAGCGATTTCCAGGATGCGGCAGCGTCCGCTCAGGATGAGCGATGACTCGTGGACCGTGCCCGCGAACAGGCGGGGCACTTCCGGGACCAGGGTGCTCAGTTTTGCCTTCGGCACGATCATATAGTCCAGCAGGCCGTCATCGTTGGCCGCCAGCGGCACCTGGCGCATCCCGCCGCCGGAGTAGGGGCCGTTGCCGGCCGCAAGCGAATAAGCTTCGCCGCTGAAAACCTCCTTTCCGTCCGCCCGGACGAGCAGGGAAATCGGCTTGAGGTGGAAGATCGTATAGCGCAGGGCGTCCAGATAGATCATCTTGCCGCGCATGCCGCGCTCTTTCTGCCGGTTCACGCGCTCGCACACGTGCGAATCGAAACCGATGCCGCCGCAGTTGGCCATCCAGACCGTGCGGCCGTCGCCCGTCGTTCCGCGGACGATGTCCATCCAGCCGAAGGACTCCGTCGCCAGCAGGCCGATGGCCTGTTCGACATTGTCCGGGACCCGGCAGGCCTTGATCCAGTCGTTGCCGGAGCCGATGGGGATGACGGCCAGGCAGAACTCCTCGGTGGGCGTACCGGTCTCCGCACACCAGTTGCAGATCCCGCCCAGCACCTCATGCAGGGAGCCGTCTCCGCCCACGGCGGCGATCCGCCGGTATCCGGCTTCGGCTGCTTCCCGGGCCAGTTCGACCGCATGTTTCTTATGATCCGTCATCGCTGTGACGTAGGGAATACCGCGTTCTTCAAGGAGATGCTCGGCCGGCACCCATTCGGACATGGTTTTGCCGGATCCCGCCCGCGGATTAACAATGAAATACCAATCGGTTTTTGTCTCGGACATACCGCGAATATAGGAATAATTTGCTAAATTTGCATTTCTAGCACAATTAGGATTATGGGAAAAGTCATCGCAATCGCCAACCAGAAAGGAGGAGTCGGAAAGACCACCACCGCCATCAACCTGGCGGCGTCTCTGGCCGTTCTGGAGAAGAAAGTGCTGATCATCGACGCTGACCCGCAGGCCAACACGACTTCAGGACTCAATTTCGCCCCGGACAACGACCAGCAGCGTACCTTGTACGAAGTGATGATCGGCCGGATCGACATCGCCGACGCCCTGATCCAGACCGAGATCGCCCGCCTGCACATGATCCCGTCCCACATCAACCTGGTGGGTGCCGAGATCGAGATGCTGGAAGCGGACAACCGCGAATCCCTTCTCAAGAACGCCCTGGCCCCGATCCGGGACGACTACGACTACATCATCATCGACTGTTCCCCGTCCCTGGGGCTCATCACGGTCAATACCCTGACGGCCGCTGATTCGGTGATCATCCCCGTGCAGCCCGAGTTTTTCGCCCTCGAGGGGCTCGGCAAGCTCCTCCAGACCATCCGGCTGGTGCAGGGCGGCGTCAATCCCGACCTGACCATCGAAGGTTTCGTGGTCACGATGTTCGACGGCCGCACCCGCGTCCACACCCAGGTGCTGGGCGAACTGCGCGACCATTTCAAGGACCTGGTATTCAAAACGGTCATCCAGCGGAACATCCGCTTGAGCGAGGCGCCGTCCCACGGCAAGCCCATCATCCTATATGACATCATGTGCAACGGCTCCACCAACTACCTCAACCTGGCGAGGGAAGTCCTGGAGCACAACGGAGAAACGGTATGAAAAAAGAACCCCGAGGCCTCGGCAAGGGCCTGAGCGCCCTGCTCGGCGAAGTGCCCGATGCTGACCAGCTGCGTCAGCCGGTCGGCTATGTCAACAAGGAAATCGTCGGCACGCGCGGCCGGCAGGAGAACACGGCCGACATCCTCCGGATCCCCGTGGACATGATCGAGCCGAATCCTTTCCAGCCCCGAATGTCCTTCGACCAGGCTTCCCTGGAGGAACTGGCGGCGTCCATCCGCACCCTGGGGCTCATCCAGCCCATCACGGTCCGCCGTATCACGGAGCGCCGGTACCAGATCATCAGCGGCGAGCGGCGCTACAAGGCCTGCCGGCTCGCCGGAATGACCACGATTCCCGCCTATATCCGGGATGCCAACGACCAGGGAATGCTGGAAATGGCTATCGTGGAGAACGTGCAGCGCGAGGACCTCGACCCGATCGAGCTCGCCCTCAGCTATCGTCGCCTCATCGAGGAATGCCAGCTCACCCAGGACAACCTCGCAGAGCGGGTAGGGAAGAAGCGCGCCACCGTGGCCAACACGATCCGCCTGCTGAAACTCCCCGCCAAGGTCCAGCACGACATCAAGGTCGGACTGCTGAGCGCCGGTCACGCCAAGGCCATCCTCGGCGTCGATTCTCCGGAGGTCCAGGAGCAGCTCTGCGACCTGGTGATCCGCGACGGCCTGTCCGTCCGCGAACTGGAAGGTATCGTGCGCAAGCTGCAGGTCGATCCGAATGCGGCCAAAGCCAAGGTACGCACAGCCCGCCCCACCCAGGAACTGCCCCAGGATTATTACCGTATCCTGGAGCATGTCGGGAAGTATTTTTCCAACGATATCTCCCTCAAACGCACTTCGGGCGGGAAGGGCATCATGACCATCCGCTTTGATTCGGACGAGGAAGTGAAGAAGTTTGTCAAAGCTCTGGAAGAAAAGGAATTCTAATGCATCACCTGAAGCTTATCTGCAGCATTTTAGTGGCGTTGTCCGCCGCTCTTTTCTGCATGGACGCTTCAGCCCAGTTCAAGGAGGAGGCATTCTCCCAACAATACAATGACGACAAGAGCGCAGATCAGGATTCGACGGACGTGCTCTTCTCATTCAAGGAGTATTTCAGCGGCCTCCGCCATGAGAGCGAGATCAAGATCGGTACGATGACGGCCGGTTCCGTGGCAATCATCGGCGGCTCCCAGATCTACAACAAGCAACTCTGGAAACTGCCGATCGTGTATGGCGCCATCGGCGGATCGCTTGCTGCCGGCATCTATTTCAACACGCAGGGACGGCACAATGCCGCCAAGTATTGTTTCATCGGCACCGGCGTCGCCTATTGGGCGACCCTGTTCGACGGTGTGATCAACTACCGGCCCAGCGAATTCCCCCATCCGGGCCGCGCAACCCTCTATTCGATCTTCGTCCCCGGCCTGGGACAGATCTACAACCGGGAGTACTGGAAGCTCCCCATCTATCTGGGAGCCATGGCGTTTGCCTTCCATTACTACATGGACTGCAACACCAATTACCAGCGTTTCCGCTCCATCTACATCGCGGCCACGGACTCGGAAACAACCTACACCGGGCCGATCACCGCGGACCAGGCCCTTTACTACCGCAACGTGTACCGGCGTTACCGGGACTATTCCGTCCTGGCCATCGCCGCCCTATATCTTCTGCAGGTCATTGACGCCAACGTCTTCTCGTACATGCACAATTTCGAGGTGGACGATGACATCGCGCTGAAAGTGGCGCCGGCCCTGATCATGCCGGAGAACCAATTTGCTTCCATTAACCCTGTGACCCAGCAGGCGGCCTTCGGGCTGAGACTGGGCGTAAGCTTTTGAGAATGAAGAAATTGATTACCATATTCAGTCTGCTGGCTGCTGTATGCGTCCCCCTCGGGGCCCAGGCAGACATGCAGCCCCAGGTGGACACCACCGCCCAAGCGGATACCCTTGGTTTTTTCCCCGGATTCACCCGTCAGCAGCAGCGCAGCACACAGAATCCCTTCGAAGGACTTTTCAGCCGGAGCCGCCGGCAGAACAGGAAGCAGGTCATCCAGGAGAATGCCGTGCTGAAAGAGGAACTGGATTCCCTGCAGTACCTTCTCGACAGCCTCCGGGGCCGGAATACCCTGGAAGAGCGGGAGATCGCCATTCTGGAGGGCAATTCTCCCGATAATATCGAGTACACCACCGAGACCACCGACAGCCTGCTGCACCTCTGGTACAAGAATTCCCTGGCCACGGATTTTGACGCGGTCAACGAATACAACATGGACTCCATCCGCTTCACGTCCAACGTTTCCGACGCGGAGATGATGCGCCGGCTGGAGGCCATGAATTCCTTCATCAAGTTGCCCTTCAACGAGCAGGTCAAGAACTACATCATCCTCTATTCCGAGCGAATGCCGTCCAAGATGGGCCGCGTGCTCGGGCTGAGTACCTATTATTTCCCGATTTTCGAGGACATCCTGCTCCGCTACGACCTGCCGCAGGAGCTCAAGTACATGGCCATTATCGAATCGATGCTGAACCCCGTCGCGACTTCCCGCGCCGGTGCGCGCGGCATCTGGCAGTTCATGTACCAGACGGGCTCCGCCTATGGCCTGGAGATCAATTCCTTCGTGGATGAGCGCCTGGACGTGGAGAAGGCCGTGGATGCGGCTGCCCGCTACCTGCGCGATGCCTACAAGACCTTCGGGGACTGGGCGCTCGCGATCAGTTCCTACAACTGCGGCGCCGGCAATGTGGCCAAGGCCATCCGCCGGGCGGACGGGAAGCGTGATTTCTGGAGCATCTATCCCTATCTGCCGAAGGAGACGCGCGGTTATGTGCCCGCTTTCGTGGGCGCCATGTACGCGATGACCTATTACCGTGAATACGGTATCGTTCCGCAGCGGATGGGCATGCCTGCCCAGACGGATACGTTCGAGATCCGCAGGAACCTGCATTTCGAGCAGATCAACGGGGTGGTCGGCGTGCCGGTGGATGTGCTGCAGAACCTCAATCCGCAGTATATCCACGACATCATCCCCGGCAACGACCATCCATACATCCTGAAACTCCCGTACAACTGGACCGGTCCGTTCATGGATGCCAACCGGGATTCGCTCTATGCCTTCAAGGCGGATTCCCTGCTCAGCCACACCAAGGTCCTGCAGGACAAGGGATCCGGCAAGAGCACGGGGAAGAGTTCCGGGAAGAGCTCCGGGAAGTCCACCGGCAGCAAGACTTCCGGAAGCAGCAACAACCAGCAGCGCATCGCCTACAAGGTCAAGAGCGGGGATTATCTCGGCAAGATCGCCTCGAAATACGGGGTGAGCGTCAACCAGCTCAAGAGCTGGAATAACCTGCGATCCAACAACATCCAGATCGGCCAGACGCTCTACATCTACAAGAACGGCGGCCCGACGATCTCGCAGGGAAGCACCGGAGGCAGCAGTTCCAAGTCCACCACGACTACCCAGTCCAAGACCGTCATCTACACCGTCAAATCCGGCGACACGCTCTTCAAGATCTCGCAGAAGTACCCGGGCGTCTCCGCCGACGACATCAAGAAAGCCAACGGCCTCAAAACCGACGCCATCCGCGCCGGCCAGAAACTGACGATCCCGACGAAATAGTCATCCCCGGCTCCGACCGGGGATGACAGGAGATGGCCGATCAGGTCGGCCATGACCAAAGAAGGGTCGGGGATGACAAGGGTTATTTCTTGTAGTACTTGGGCCAGCAGTGCTCGAGGTAGGTCTTGAGGCGGTCTTCCTGGGGGTTGGGCTGGGGTTCGTAGAAAACGGTGCCGGAGAGGGAAGGAGGAAGGAATTCCAGGTCCGTGAAGTGCCCGGGATAGTCATGGGCATACTTGTAGCCATCAGCATAACCCAGATCCTCCATCAACTTCGTAGGCGCATTGCGCAGATACAGCGGCACCGCCGCCGTCTGGTCCGCCTTGGCAGCCCCCAGCGCCTTGTCAACAGCCAGGTAGGCAGCATTGCTCTTGGGCGAACTCGCCAAATAGATCGCACACTCGCTGAGCGGAATCCGCGCCTCCGGCATCCCGATCGAATGCACGATCCGGAAAGTAGCATCCGCCAGAAGCAAAGCATTGGGATTCGCCAGCCCGATATCCTCGGCCGCCAGGATACAGAGCCGCCGGGCAATGAAAAGCGGATCCTCGCCGCCGTCCAGCATCCGCGCCATCCAATAGACCGCCGCATTGGGATCCGACCCGCGCACGCTCTTGATGAACGCGGAAATGATATCGTAGTGCATCTCGCCGCCCTTGTCATAGATGGCCATATTCTCCTGCAGGCAATCCGTAACCGTCTTGTTATCAATCACAAGCGGATCAGCCTTGCCCAACTGCGCATCCACCACGATCTCCAGGATATTCAGCAACTTGCGGGCATCCCCGCCGCTATGGCGGAAAAGCGCCTCGGTCTCCCGGACCTCGATCTTGCGCTCCCGGAGGACCTGATCCTCACGCAAAGCACGGTCCAGCAGCTGCTGCAGGTCGGAAACCTCCAGCGACTTGAGCACAAAGACCTGGCAGCGGGACAGGAGGGGCGTGATCACCTCGAAAGAAGGATTCTCCGTCGTCGCCCCGATCAACACGACCGTCCCGGCTTCGACAGCGCCCAGCAGGGCATCCTGCTGGGCCTTGTTGAAGCGGTGGATCTCATCGATGAAAAGAATCGGCGCACCCGCGCCGGAAAAAAGGGACTTTCCCTTGGCGGCATCGATCACCTCACGCACATCCTTGACACCCGAACTCACGGCCGACAAGGTATAGAACTCCCGGTCCAGGGTCCCGGCGATGATACGGGCAAGCGTCGTCTTGCCCACTCCCGGAGGCCCCCATAAAATGAAAGAAGAAAGGTTGCCTGAGTCCATCATGTTCCGCAGGATGCATCCGGGCCCGACCAGATGGCGTTGTCCGACATATTCGGACAACTTTTGAGGCCGCATTCGCTCCGGAAGAGGCGGTAACATTTTTGTTAATGACTCAAACACTTTTGTTTTATACCTTAATATTCAAGCTTTTTAATATAAGAGCGACGACGCTTCTTACATTCGGGATCAAAATCACGGAACTGTCCTTGATTCTTCAGGTTCGTCTCCAGGATGGCGTTCGTTTCGGCGTATTTGATGCCGAATTCGGTGTATTTGCGGAACATATCCATGAAGATGAGCGAATTCACGCCGCTGTTCTGGTAGTCCGGATGGACGCCGACCAGCAGCATCTCCGCCGTGCCCTCGTGCTTGATGAACATCGACTTCAGCAGCCAGAACCAGCCGAAGGGGAAGAGCTTGCCGCGGCTTTTCTGAAGCGCCTTGGCGATGGAAGGCATCGTGATGCCGAACGCGATCAGTTCACCCTTCTCATTCTCCACCATCGACAGGTAGCGGAGGTCGAGGATGCTCAGGTAGAAACCCAGGTACTTGTCCGCCATATGGTCAGGCAGGACGGTGAAGTTATACAGGTCCTTGTAGCACTCGTTGATGCACTTGAACACCTTATGGCCGTAATCCTCCTCGCGGATGATCTTGCGTGTAAGCTGGCGCAGGTGTACGTTGGAGCGCTCCTGGATGATCTTCGCCATTCGCTCCCAGCGGTCCGGCATCTCGGTCGGGACCGTACACTTGAACTCGATCCAGTCCGCATCCTTTCCGAAGCCCAGGGCCTCCAGATGGTCGTTATAATAGGGGAAGTTGTAAATCAACGCCATCGTGCTCAGGCGGTCGAAACCATCGATCAGCATGCCTTCCGGATCGAAATCCGTGAAGCCGAGCGGGCCGACAATGGACTCCATCCCATGCTGACGGCCGAACTCTTCCACCTTGTCCATCAAGGCCTTGGAGACTTCCCGGTCATCGATAAAATCAAGCCAGCCGAAGCGGACTTCCTTGTGGTTCCACTGCTTGTTCGCCTTGTGGTTGACGATTGCAGCGACGCGGCCGGCCGGTTCACCGTCTTTGTAGGCCATATAAAGGACGGAATCGCAGAATTCCTGCGCTGCGCCTTTTTTCTGGTCCAGCGTGTCCATCTGGTCAAACACCAGCGGCGGTACATAATAGGGATTGTCGTGATAGAGTTTCTCCGGGAAATTGACGAATTTGCGCAATTCGCTCCGTGTCCGGACAGGTCTGATTTCAACTGACATGTTGGAATAGGTTTAGTTACAAAGTAATGCGAAGATAATCATTTCGTAGGAAATTATCAAAGAAATTGGCTATCTTCGTATCGTGTACAAAGTCCTTCATGCGACGCTTCTGGCCGTCTCCCTGCTGCTTTTCTGCCCGACCCTGCCGGGGCAGGAACGGCTGCTGGGCCTGTATCAATCGCCCAAGGGTGTCGGCATCTCGGCCGTCATCGAGTCTGCCGGCGGACTGGAGATGGATATCCTGACGCTGAGAAGCGATTTCTACGGCATGCTGTCCGGCCGGACGCAGGAAGCAGGGGCTTGTATCTCCTATACCCATGACTACGTCCTGTACCGACAGGAAAACGACGAATACGGTTTTCGGATCCACATCGGCGCCGGGGGGCTGTTCGGCTTCACGCACGACTTCGAAAAGGGCTTTTTCAGCGCTTACGAACGCCGGCTGGAGCGGAAACACGGCTGGACGGGAGCCCTGGCGGGCAATGCCGGACTCCGCTTCGACTTCGCCCGCAACCTGTCGATGGACCTGAGCTTTTCCATCCTGCCGGGCATCCATCTGCGAATGGACGACAAGACCGGCGCCCTGCTGGTCAGTTTCTACAAGGCCGGAGTCTATCATGCGTTCTACCCGCAGTTCAACTTAATGTATCGCTTCTGATGATGAGACGGAAACTATTGTTGATCATATTCTTGATACAAGCCGTCTCCGCATCGGGCAAGATGCCGGACAATTGGTTCTTCAACCATTTCCGCATCGGTGCGGAATGGGGATACAGCCAGTGTTTCTACCGGGGCTGGAGCTACAATTTCATCAGCGAAGAAGGTTCCCGCTTTTATGAGGACACGCGGGGAACGCATTGGAAATCCAACGGCATCTTCCTGGCGCAGGTCGGGACCAACCTGAGCCAGGACCGCTTCAACCTGGCGGTTCTCTCCGGATACATCGGCGTAGGCAGGAACAACCAGCTGATTCCCTTCCAGCTCCGCTTCAGTTATTTTCCCCAGACGGCCGTCGAGGATGGCGGCTTCGCCTTCGTGCAGGGAGGACCGGCCATCCACATCTTTCCCAGGAACGGGAATCTGGCCTGGCTGGGCTCGCTGGGCGGGGGATACCGCCTCACGCTCACGAGCGACTGCAACCTGGACCTGATTGCCGGAGTCAAACTTCTCTATGACCATCCGCTTATCCCGAACCCGGAGGGGCCCGGATATGTGCCAGGGCGCAATATCCGCAGCAATTCTGCGATCTATTGCGCCCTGGACCTGACGATTGCCGTCAATTTCTAGAACAGGCTGCTGACAGCGGCGATCACTTCCTCCGTGGGAAGATCGGGATCCATAACCAGATCCGGCTCCTTGAACACATAGCCCTTGGCCATGGAAGCCAAGGTGCCGCCACCGGTGCAGTTGAGCATGATGCACTCATCCGGCCGGACCTTGCCCTCCTTGACAGCCTGGGCAAGCGCGGCAACGGCAGCGCAGGAGGCGGGGAGCAGATCGTAGCCTTCCAGATTGCGGAACTGGAGCAGCCAGTACATGATGTCGTCGTTGGTGCAGACGAAACTGTCGCCGCCGCTCGCCTTCAGCACATCGTAAAGGCCGCCGGCCAGGCCGTAAGGCGGTTTCCGGTTGGCCAGCACCTTGGCCAGGATGACCTCGGCATTGCGGCGTCCCACCACGGGATCCAGCACGACGAGATCCCGGCTTCCGGCCTTCCAGGAATCATGGATCAGCGTAAAGGGCTTATTCTGGGCCACGTAGACCCGCATCTTGTTTTCGCCGAAGCGGCCGTCGGCCGCCAGGCGCTCGGCATTCTCCCAGGCGGCGATGGCGCCGGTACCGGATCCGACAGCCTGGAAATAGGCATCGGGAATCCGCCCGGTCTTCTCCACGCAACTGAGCAGCGTCGTGCCCATTCCGTCACGTCGTGCCACGTTTTTGGCACCGCCTTCGAGGAAATAGTGGGGATCCTGCGCCAGTTTCTCGCCCAGGGCGATCGCATCATAATAATCGCAGCCGTGCGGGACGGCGATCACCTTCACGCAGCGGTGCAGCTTCTTGTGGAACCACAGGTCGTGGATGTTGTCCTCCGGAATGCAGATGACGACCGGGATCTCATTGTCCGAGCAGACCTGGGCGAAGGCGCGGGCCGTATTGCCGGCGGACTGCACCACCAGCACGCGGTCCTCACGGCGGTCCATGCGGGCACAGACGCTGAATGCTTCCGTCTCCTTGAAGGAGCAGGTCTGCATCTTGGCGCCGATCCGGGGATTGTAGCCGGAGAAGGTGATGTAGAGGTTCTCGAGTCCGAGGTGCTTCGCCAGCCCCTTGGACTTGTAGGTGACCGGGGCGCAGGAGTGCTTCAGCGTCCGGCGGATGGGCATCCAGTCGGCATACCGGTACAGGCCGCGCAAGTCACTGCGGGGGTTGAAGGTCTGCTGTTCATAGACAGCACGGACCAGCGAGGGCTTTTCTCCTCCCTGGGGATCGGAGAGGTCCCATCCGCGGTCATCGAAGACCCGTCCCGTCGCAACGTTCATCAGGCGGTACCGGGTAGGTTTGAATTTCAGATTCATATCACGTCTGTTTTATAATTTCACGAACAACCAGATATAATAGCCGATAAAGCTCAGGAGCATCAGCACGGCCTCCCAGCGGTCGATCCGGTTGCGCTTTCCAGTATAGGTCCACAACCACACCAGCACGACGCTGAGCATGATGACACCGAGATCGACCAAGTCAACCGATAGTGTGGAAAGCGGGGTAATGACGGCAGAGGCGCCCAGGATCAGCAGGATATTGAAGACATTGGATCCCAGGATATTGCCGAGCGCAAGCTGGTCTTTCTTCTTGGCAGCTGCCACGATGCAGGTCGCAAGTTCGGGCAGGGAAGTCCCTCCGGCCAGCAGCGTGATGGCGATGAACTTGTCGGAGACGCCCAGGGCACGGGCGATGTCGGTGGCATTGTTGACGAAGAGCTGTCCGCCGAAGATCAGTCCGCCCAGCCCGGCGGCCACCAGCAGGATGGCCAGCCAGATGTTCATCTCCTTTACTTCGGCGGCTTCACCGGCCGTTTCGCCGGCGTCGGACTTGAAGCAGAAGAACATATACAAGGCGAAGACCAGCAGGAACGCGATGCCCTCCCAGCGGTTGATCTCATGCCCGGACAGGCAGAAAACCGCAAACAGGAACGTTACCAGCACCACGATCGGAATGTCCCGGCGGGCGTTGGCCTTGGTCACCGCCAGCGGGGCAATGACGGCGGTCATACCCAGGATCAGCAGCGTATTGAAAATATTGGAGCCGATGACGTTGCCCACGGAAATGTCAGCATTGCCCTGCAGGGCACCGGTCAGGCTGACGACCAGTTCGGGACAACTGGTCCCGAATCCCACGATGGTAAGTCCGATGACGAATTCGCTGATACCGGCCTTGCGGGCGATGGTGGAAGCACCGTCCACCAGCCAGTCCGCACCGAAAACGATCAGCGCCAGCCCTACCAGCAATAACAGAATCTGTAAAGCCATGATATACTTATTCTTGTTGTATCCTGTCCAACCGGCACACGTTCTCCACGTGGAAGGTGTGGGGGAACATATCCACCGGCTGGACGGCTGTGATTTCATATTGTCCGCTCATCATTTCCATGTCGCGCGCCTGCGTAGCAGGATTGCAGCTCACATAGACAATCCGCCTGGGTGCGGCTTCCAGGATTGTCTTCACCACGTCGGGATGCATGCCCGCCCGGGGAGGATCCACGATGACCACGTCCGGACGGCCGTGCTCCGTGATGAAGTCAGCCGTGAGGATGTCCTTCATGTCCCCGGCGAAGAATTCGCAATTCGTGATCCCGTTTCCGGCGGCATTGACCTTGGCGTCCTCGATGGCCTCGGGGACATATTCGATGCCGATGACCCTGGCGGCACCCGCAGAGACGAACTGGGCGATGGTGCCCGTCCCGGTATACAAATCATAGACGGTCTCGCTGCCTGTCAGGGCGGCGAATCCGCGGGCGACCTTGTACAGATTGTAGGCCTGGCCCGTATTGGTCTGATAGAAGGATTTGGGGCCGATCTTGAAGCGCAGGCCCTCCATCTGCTCGTAGATGGCTTCCTCGCCCCGGAACAGGATGCACTCCAGGTCGCCGATGGTGTCGTTCTTCTTCCCGTTGAGGACGTAATACAGGGAACTAATCTGGGGGAAGGCTTCCGCGACCGCATCCAGCAAGGCCTCGCGCTCGGGGAAATCCTCTCCGAAGCACACGATCAGCATGACGGCGCCGGCATCCGTCGTCCGGATGAACATGTTGCGCAGCTGCCCGTAGTTCTCGCGGATATTGTAGAAGGTGACGCCGTGCTCCAGGCACCAGCGCTTGATGAAGAGGCGGATGGCATTGGTCGGTTCCGGCTGCAAGTGGCAGTGGCGGATATCCAGCACCTTGTCGAAAAACTTCCCGACATGGAAGCCCAGGCCGGGCTCCGCCGGAGCGCCGGCATCGATCTCCTCACGCGTCATCCAGCGCTTGTCCGAGGCGGAATACTCCAGTTTATTGCGGTAGGCGACGGTTTTCTCAGAACCCAGGATGGGGGAAAATACAGGCACTTTCAGGTGACCGATCCGGGTCAGCTGGTCATAGACCTGACGCTGTTTGGCTGCGAGCTGGATCTCGTAGGGGAGCGGCTGCCAGCGGCATCCGCCGCAGACCCCGAAATGCTCGCAGAAAGGCTCCAGACGCATCTCCGAAGGCTTCACCAGGCGGATGATCGATCCCTCCATCCAAGCCTTCTTCTTGCGGATCAGACGCACGTCGACCACATCTCCCGGCACGGCAAACCCGACGAAAACCACCTGTCCCTCGGGCGTATGGGCAATCGCTTTGCCTTCCGCCGCTACGGACTCGATGACGAGGTTCTCCAGGATGATATCCAACTTGCTGTGTCTTGGCATGCTTGTGGGTATAAAAATCTTACAAATATAAGAATTATTCGTTTTATTTGTTTTTATGATCCTACCCATGATTCTCCGGCAGCAACTCAGCGCTGCCTTCGGCCAGGAGCTACACTATCCGTCCGACTTAGACGCGCTCGCGATGGACATTGCCGAGCGGACCGGGCAAAACCTTTCCGTCAATACGCTCAAGCGCCTGTGTGGCCTGATCGGTCCGGAAGTGCAGCCGCGCCTGGGGGTCCAACAATTGGACCGTTGGGCAGGGACCTACCCCAGCATCTTCCGGATGTCCGCGTCGGAGGCGGCGGGGGCGGCGTCGCGGATGCGGGCGGCAAGGCGGTCATAGGACTCCTGCGGGGTGCGGAAGGGAGCGTCCAGATCGTATTCGAAGAGGTCTTCGGGACGGCAGAAGGAGGCAAGTTGCCAGCCCTGGTATTCGAGGAACTCGCCCTTGTAGACGCGCTCGAAGTCGCCGGTCACCAGCCGGGTCTGGTACTGCAGGCGCGTCACGACGGCATCCATCTGCGCCTTCCTGAGCCCGCAAATCTTGCGCAGTTCGCGGCTCGTATGGCTCCCGGCTTCACAGACGGCCTCATAGGCCCTCCGGTCACTCTCACGCAAGGCGCATTTGGGCAGGGAACGGCGCCAGTTCAGCAAGTCGCGGTAGCACTCCGCCGAAGCGAAGGCGGCCTTCCCGCCCAGCAGGAATTTACCGTAGGCAATGTCGCCCTGCTGCACCGCAAAGATCTTCCAGTCCCAGGGACCCATCGTCTCGCCGTCGAACCAGTGCTCCGGGGGCGTCATTTCCTCAACGGAGAAGCCCGGGACGGGACCCTCGAAGAAGGGGAGGATGCCGCAGGCCCGGACGGCCCGGTGCAGAGCCTCCGGGCTGTCGATCCGCCAGCGGGCGGCGGGATCGGTGCGCTTCGCGAAAATGGACATGACCGGACAAAGATACGGATTCAATCAGAATTATTTGTATTTTTGTAGAGAACCAATACCCAATCTGCCATGAAGAAGATCCTGATCCTTCTTTCTGCCGTCTGTATGCTTGCCGCCTGCGGTGCGCTCCGGCAGAGCCCGGAGGAAGCCGCCCGTATGCAAGCGCAGGTGCAAGAGCGCCTGGACAGCCGCCGTTTCAAAGTGGACATCACCCACATGCACCCCACCCGGGGTGCTTCCCGCGCCGTCACCTCCCCGTATTCCCTGACCGTGAATGAAGACAAGCTCATCTCCCATCTTCCGTATTTCGGCGTCGCATATAACGTCCCGTACGGGGGAGGCAAGGCGCTGAATTTCGAAAGCACCATCAGTACCTATGAGGAGCTGCCCTCCGGGCAGGACCGCCGGACGATCGTCATCACGACCGACAATGAAGAGGACATCCTGGTCTATCGTCTCGTGGTCTTCGACAACGGGCGGTGTTCGCTGAATGTCCGCTCCCGCAACCGGGAACCGATCGACTTCCAGGGCAACCTGGATCCGGATGCCGACCCGGCCAGGAAAGAGAAGGACTGACTCCCGCCGACACAACCAATCAACCGTTAAGATATGAAAAGAATCATCCTCTCCCTGCTGGCGGCATCCTGCTGCCTGCTCGCCGCCGCACAAGGCGGCCCAGTCGTCCTGGACGTCTGGCCGGACGGCGCCCCCAATGACAGCGGCTTGACCGGCCCCGAACAACCCCTCGAGAACGGCCGCGTGGCCAACATCACCCGCGCCACGCTGACCGTCTATCCGGCGGCGAAGCCCAACGGCATCGCCGTGATCATGTGCCCGGGCGGCGGCTACCGGCGCCTGGCGATGAACCACGAGGGCTACGACATGGCCCCCTGGTTCAACAACCTGGGCATCACCTATGCCGTCCTGAAGTACCGCATGCCCAACGGGCTGATCGAAGTGCCCCTGAGCGACGGCCTCCGTTCCATCGAGATCCTGCGCGAGCACGCCGCGGAGTGGGGGATCGACCCGCACAAGGTGGGCATCATGGGCGCTTCCGCAGGCGGCAACCTCGCCACGCAGGTGGCCACCCATTTCACCTCCGCCTCCGACCGTCCGGACTTCCAGGTCCTCTTCTATGCCGTCACGCGCGTAGGCAGCAACCCCACCCTGATGCTCGGCGAACATCCTTCGCAGGCGCGCATCGACCAGTACACCAGCGTCAAGCATGTCACGGCGCAGACCCCGCCCGCCTTCATCATGTGCTCGGCCGATGACACATCCGTCCCCTGCA
The DNA here is from genome assembly GCA_017454905.1 of Bacteroidales bacterium. Lineage (GTDB taxonomy): Bacteria > Bacteroidota > Bacteroidia > Bacteroidales > UBA932 > Cryptobacteroides. Next base: position 50,168 of record JAFTCB010000018.1, on the reverse strand, counting down.
TCAACAGCATCGAGTACTTCCTCGCGCTGCGCGAGAACGGCGTCGGCGCCACCCTGCATATCTATCCTTCCGGCGGCCACGGCTGGGGCTTCCAGGACAGCTTCGCCTACAAGCGCGAATGGACCGGTGAGCTCGAGCGCTGGCTGAGCCAATGTTTCGCTCGTTAAACGTTTGCATATGAGATATTTCAAACATCTTTTCGCAGTCCTTTCCCTGACCGCTTTCCTGCCTGCCGCACAGGCGGCCGACGGGATGGTCCGCGATACCCTCAGTCTCAATGCCGGCTGGCAGTTCCACTATGGCGATGATGCCGCGGAATGGCAGTCCGTCAACCTTCCGCATGACTTCCAGATCTCCCAGCCCTGGATCGCGCCAAGCGCCGACGAGAAGGGCAACTCGGCCGACCTGGCAGCCAACTTCCGCAGCACCCTCTCCGCCCGCGCCTTCAAGCAGCTGGGAGCCGGCTGGTACAAGAGGACGCTGGACATCCCCGCCAGCCTGAAAGGGCAGCGCCTCGTGCTGGATTTCGAGGGCATCATGCTGGTCGGCGACGTGTATCTCAATGGCGAACTGATCGCCAAGACGGACTACGGCTACCTCGGATTCGAAGTGGACATCACCGACAAGGTCAAATACGGCGAAGCCAATGAACTGACGGTCCGTGCGGACACGATGGGTCCGTTCAACTCCCGCTGGTACACCGGCGGCGGCCTCTACCGGGACGTCCATCTCGTCGTCACGCCCGCCAACGGCTATTTCACCCGCCATCCGCTCTACCTGCGCACCCGTGCGGTCTCCGGCGGCCGGGCGGTCATCGACGTCCAGGCGGCCATCTTCCTCCGTTCCCGTGAGGTCAAGACTGTCAAGTTCGGCGTCCGCCTGCTGGATGCCGGGGGCAAGGTTGCCGCAGAGCAGGTGACCGAGACCAAGTACAAGAACTGGCTGCCCGGTTCCGCCTACGACCTGATCCCCCTGGTCGTCCCCGCACCCCGCCTCTGGAGCTGCGAAGACCCGTATCTCTATACCGTCGAGGTCTCCCTCTATGACGAGGACGGCAAGGTCTGCGACCGGGTATGCGAGCCGTTCGGCATCCGTACCCTCGAATTCGACCCGGCCTTCGGCCTCAAGCTCAACGGCGAGAAGGTCCTCCTCAAAGGCGCAGCCAACCACCACACCCTGGGTCCGCTCGGCGCCGCGGCTTATCCGCGCGGGGAAGAGTATCTGCTGAAGATGTTCAAGTCATTCGGTTTCAACCATATCCGCACTTCGCACAACCCGTATTCAGAGTCCTTCCTGCGCCTCTGCGACCGGATGGGCATCCTGGTGGTGGACGAACTCTATGACAAGTGGAACATGCAGTACGCCGGCGGACGCCGCGACTGGAAAGCCCTCTGGCAGGAGAATGTCGAAGAGTGGGTCAAGCGCGACCGCAACCACCCCTGCGTGGTGATGTGGAGCTTCGGCAACGAACTCCAGCAGAATCCCGAGCCCTTCGGCGACTACGGCGTGACGGCCTACCGTCTCCAGCGCGAACTGCTCCACAAGTACGACAAGACCCGTCCGACCACCGTGGCGATGCACCCGCGCTACCGCAACTGGGAGACCAACGACATCCCGTGCGATCTCGCCCTCGAGACCGACGTCGCATCCTACAACTACCGCTACATGTATTTCCCCGGCGACGCGGTGCGTTATCCCCGGATGATGTTCTACCAGAGCGAAGCCAACACCACCGGCCTGCCGGCCAACTGGTTCGGCATGAATCTGGACAAGGTCATCGGCCTGGCTTACTGGGGCGCCATCGACTATCTGGGGGAGAGCGCCGGCTGGCCGGCCAAGGGTTTCGCCAACGGCGAATTCGACATCTCCTTTGAACCCAAGCCCATCGCCTGGCTGATCAAAAGCATGTTCAGTACGGATCCCGTGGTCCATATCGCCATCATCGAGAAACCGACCGAGAATTATGAATGGAACGGCATGACGGTCGGGACATCCTACATGAGCGAGAACTGGAACCGCAACGCCGGGGAGCAGGTCGACCTCTGGACCTACACCAACGGCGACGAGGTGGAGCTCTTCGTAAACGGCAAGAGCCTGGGGATCAAGCAGAACGATATCTCCGACCCGTCGCTGCGCAACCGCATCAAATGGGAAGGGGTGCCCTACAAGAACGGCAACATCGAAGCCGTTTCCCGCAAAGACGGCCGCGTAGTGGCCCGCCACAAGCTGGAGACCGTCGGAAAGCCGGTCGCCCTGCGCGTCGAGCCTGCCGTCACCGATTGGAAAGGGGACGGCAAGGACCTGCAGTTCCTCCGCGTGACGGCGGTTGACAGCCGCGGCCGCCGCGTCTGGACCGCCAGTGAAGAACTGGACCTCGAGGTTGGCGGCGCAGCCTGCCTGGCCGGCATCTCCTCGGGCAACCTCTACTCCGACGAGATCCATACCGAACCCCATGTCCGACTCTTCCAGGGCACCGCGCTGGTGATCCTGCGGAGTTCGGACACGCCCGGAAGCGCCTCCCTGACCATCCGCACGCCCCTGCTCAAAAAGCCGCTCAGCGTGCCGCTCCGGACCCGATAGGGGTTCCCCCGCATTAAAGTCCGCTGCCGTGCCCCGGCAGCGGCTTTTTTTGTATCTTTGCGCCCGTGTAAAGCAAGCATGAAGTGAGAAAGATTGTTGTCTGCCTGGCCGGCCTGCTGCTGGCCGCCGCTGCGCTCAGCGCGCAGAAATCCCTGGAAGAAGTCACCGTCAGCGGCGCCTGGGGCACCCTGGGCGGAGGCATCCGCGCCAACCTGGCCTCCGGACGCTGGGACAACCAGCTGTCGGCCTCCTATGGCCACTCGGACGGCTACAGCCGCAATGCCGCAGGCGGACTTCCACCTCGCGCAGCGGCTGTCCTTCCACCTGTCCTACCGCTGGCAGGACAGGGTAGGGAACTATGAGGCATTCGAGGGGGGCAAGAGTCTTGGGCAGCGCGCCTACAAGCCTTATTCGCTGCTGGATGCGCGCTTGAACTGGGAGGCCGGGAGTTGGAACGCTTTCATCGAAGGGAACAACCTGCTCAATATCACCTACTACGATCACGGCAACATCCCCCAGCCCGGCTTCTGGTACCGGATCGGGGTTCTTTTCAGGATTCGTTAAGGATTATTTCTCCGGATTCTTGATCCGCAGACGCTGCGCCTGGCTCTGGTCCAGCCGCATATAGGCGGCATTCAGGTCCTTGGGATCGATTTTGAAGTCCCGGTTCGCCGGGCGTCCGGTGTCCTTGATCGTGTGCGAGAACAGCCAGTCATAGGGCTGCTGGAGCAGGAATATGCGCGCCAGGATCGAATGGTCGCAGCCGGTCAGCCAACTGAAGACAAAGCGTCCCGATTTGCCCATGGCGGCCAGTTTCTCCACGATGGAAGTCGAATAGGATATCGTGGTGATGCGGTCGCTCGTGCCATGGATGATCCACAGCGGGAGCTCCGAGAGCGGCTCGACAGGGCCCGTATAGCCGCCGCACATCGCAATGGCGGCAGCCACCTGGTCCGGATAGGCCGCAGCGAATTTGAACGTCCCCCAGCCGCCCATGCTGATGCCGAAAACATAGAGCCGGTCATGGTCCGTACGGAAGCGGTAGCGCACCCATTCCACGACTTTCATCAGTTTCTCCGGATCCCAGCCGCCCGTGGAGCGGCACTGGGGGCAGAGCACGACGGCGTTTATCTTGCGGCCACGGCGGAGCGCATCGATGCAACCGTAGCGTGTAATCATATTCAAGTCATTGCCTGTCAGGCTCTTGCCATGAAGATTCAGGATCAAGGGGAGGGGCTTTTCGCTCGTGTAGTACTCGTCAGGAATGTACAGCAGGAAGTCGTACGCATTCTTGACCGAATCCCGGTAGGCATACAGGTTGTCCGCCTGCAACCGGTTCGCAGCCAGGGCGAGAAGCAACACAAGTATGAGCCGGAGGTGCCTCATTAGCGGACACGGAGTTTTTTGCCGGGACGGAGCGTCGTCTTGGTGGTGATGCCGTTGAGCGTACAGATGTTGTTCACCGTCGTCCCGTAGCGGCGGGCAAGCGCGTAGAGCGTATCGCCGGACACGATTGTATGGTACACGGCGGAACCATCCGCAGGGGGCGGGGGAGCCGTCGTAGTCTTGGACATACTGCCGCTCTTCGCCGGCTCGGGTTCCGGTTTCTTGAGATCCGGGATCTTCACGGTCGAAGAAGGAACGGCGCGCCAGGAGCCGTTTTCCGCCAGCAGGATCCGCTCGCGGGAAGCAGGCGCCGCCACGACGCCGGCCGTATCCACCAGCGCCCAGGTGCCGTCCGCGAAGAGGATGATCCTGCGGTCGGCAGGGGAGAGCAGGAGGGTATCCACTTGCGGGACGAACCGTCCCGCCAGGGAGTCCAGCACGGCCACGGCCGTGGAATCCGCCACGTCAGGCAGGAAATCCGGCAGGATGCGGCGTGCTCCCAGGAAACGCTGCTTGTAGTATGTCTCCTTCAGGTTGGAAATCATGATGCCCCCGTGGACGGCGGCATGGATGAAGCTGAAGTTGGTGCCCGTGCTGTCCATTCCGATGAAGATGCCGGCATGACCCTGCCGGCGGACATTGCCGCGGGCGCCGAAAATCAGCAGGTCACCCTTCTGCAGGTCGGCCAGGTTGCCGATCAGTTCGCGGCCGTCGCCGGCCTGAGCCGGGACCGTCCGGCCGAGCTGATAGCCGAATTTCCCGAAGATGAACTTCGTGAAACCGGTACAGTCGAAGACCTTCGGGCCGTTCCCGCCCCGCCGGTATGGCGTCCCCATGTACTGTTTCGCCTCTTCGATGATGCGGTCGGCCAGTTCGGAAGCCTGCACCCGGATGCTGTCAGCGGCTGATAAACCAGTCGAGGACGGTACTCCTTGGGCCGTCACCGACAAAGCCGGGCATAGGAGGAAGCCAGTCAATATAGCGTTTAAAAGTCTCATTCAGATATTCTATTTTGAAGATATCCACTGCGTTACCGGCGATGTTCCGCGCCTGCGAGGTCGTGAAAACATAACGCCCGTCACGGGAAATATCCAGTCCGACGGGGAAGGAGTCAGCAGGAATCGTGCCGAGAAGTTCCATCTTCTCGGCGTCCACGATGGCCAGGCAGCTGCTGAAGTTGCAGGCCGCGAAGATGTATTTCCCGCTGGGGGAGAGTTCGATGGTCCGTGCACCCGCGGGAATCTTGCAGTTGACCCAGTTGTGCACGACGACCGTCTTTTTCTTGTCGCCGTCCAGCACGCTGACCTGCGAAAGGAAGTCGTCCAGGCCGATCCGCTGGATGTAGCCGGTCTTGTTGATGCTGATATACAGGTTGCCGTCCTTGATGACCAGGTGGCGGAGATTGGCCATGACACCCATTGCACGGCCCAGATAACGGTTTGCCGTCAGGTCGATCACGGCGATGCCGCCGCCTCCGCCCATGCAGCCGACCAGCAGGTAGCGGCCGTCCGGGGTGAAAACCGTCCCGCGCAGGCAGTATCCGCTGTTGACGTCGCGGTCCACCTTCTGCGTCAGGCTGAAATTGAGTTTCAGCTGATAATCTACCACCAGGCAGTCGAGGTAGTGCCAATCCTCCGGTTCGGCGCCGGAGATATCCAGCAGCCCCACCGTATTGTTGCCCCAATGCGTAACGGCAAGCCGCGTCCCGTCCGGGGAAGTGGCGACCATCTTGGGCAGGGGACCGGTCTCGAAGAGACGGATGATCTCGTCCGACTGCGTGTCGATCACCGCCATCGCCGACGGCTCCTGGGCGTTGAAATCAAAGCTGCGCCGGTAATAGGGAACCCAGAGATAGCGGCCGTCGTGCGAGAAGGTGCTCTCGACGGGCTTGCCGTCGAAGCTGTCCGGGTGATCGTAGCTGTGTACATAGGAATAAAGGCCGCTGGAAGGCGCCCAGAGGGCCTTGTCTCCGTCATCGAAACGATGGCGGATCACCTTGGTTTTCTCGCCCGTGAGGAAATCGTACACCACCGTCTTGGCGCCTTCGAGCGAATTGACATAATATTTCCGCCCCGAAGGATGGATATTCACGGATTTGGGAGAATGGATGTCCTTGTCCAGCGTCGCCGTGTCAGCATAGGAAAAATGCTGCTTGCGCGTCTGGAACGTCACCTTGATCCCGTCGCCGATCCACTGGGTGCCCGGTGCGGGATGCACGACGGCCGGGCCGGATTTTTTCTCGTCAGGTGCAGGCTTCGCCAAGACGGCCGCTGCGGAAAGCAACAGTATTCCCAGGGACAAAATCCGGTATAATTTCATGACGGTCAGGTTTCAAAGTCGCAAAAATAACAAGAATTCAGCACAATATCAAACGCTTCCGGAAACGGCAAATGAATTCCCGCTCCACGTTGAAGCAGTAGCGGATCGGGGCCAGGTTGTCGAATTCCTCGTCCCGGAGGCGGGAGATCTTTCGCCACGGCCTAGGTGGTGCCGGTGGCGGAGAAATCGGTGTCCTCATGCAGAAAGGGAAGGACGACCTGCTGAAGCGAATCAATTCAACGATTCAAAGAATGAAATCGGACGGCTCTCTCAGGAGCCTTCACGACAAATACGGACTCATTTACGGATACTGAACTGCAAGGGATGCCTCGTCTGCCTCAGGAAAGTGGCCTCTTTTCTTGCTGTCTGTGTGCTGTTTACCGCGTGCCTCCGCCATAACCGCCACCGGAATGGCCGCCGCCACCGCGCTTGAGGTGCTGGATCCGCGCGGCCGCGAAATGGGCATCATGTCCGGGGCCAACGTCTTCATGCCCAACGTCACGCCCGCGGAGGAGATGGTCAAGTACAATCCCTTCCGCCGGGAAGGGGGAGAATCACATCTGCCGGAACTGCGTGTTCCCGTTCTGCTCCCTGGGAGGCAACCTGGTCCAGGGGAAGATCGTCATCGGCTACGGCCAGTGGGACGATTCCAAGGCCGCGAAGCGGTAGGCCGGACGCCTACAGCAGCCCCTGCTCGCGGGCTTTTGCGATCATTTCCGTGGTGTTTTTGGCGTCGAAGCGGTCCAGCAGCCGGCGGCGGTACCATTTGATGGTGGGTTGCGACAGGTAGAGTTTGTCTGCTATCTGGTTGCTGGTGAGGCCCTCGGCCAGCAGAGGCAGGATTTCCCGCTCGCGGTCGGTAAGACCGACGTCCTTCTCCAGGACGATGCGCGGCGCTGCCTGTTCGAGAGCCTGGTCGATGACTTCGTCCGCGGCTTCCTTCTCCCTGTGCAGCCGCCGGGTGCGCAGCAGGACGAGGAGGAAGCCGGCAAGCAGCAGGATAAGGGCCGTACCTCCGGCGACCATCGCCCATAACTGGCGCTTCTGGGCCTTCAATACCTTGCCGATCAGGTCGAGCGCTTCGATCCGGTGGCCGAATTCCTGGTCCTGATGGGTGGAGAAGTACCCGTCGGCCTCCTGGAGAAGGCGAAGCGCCTTGTTGGTCTGGCCCTTTTGAAGATACAAGGCTCCCAAGCCTGAGAGGGCCTCGGCAATCTGCAGGGAGTCGGCCGCTTCCCGACCATACTGCAGCGCCTTGTCATAGCAGGTTTCGGCTTCCTGGAGGTCTCCTGCTTCCAGATAGGTCTCGCCCATATTGTGATAGAGGACGGCGCTGCTGTTCAGCCAGCCGTAGCGCTCGAAGATCTCCCCGGCCTTGCGGTAGTACTCCATCGCCCTGGGGATGGAATCCAGGACATTGTACAGATTGCCGACGGTCCCATACAGCTGGGACTGGACGTCATCGATGTTCACCTGCTCGTAGCGGCCGGGCATCCGGTCGATGACGGCCTGCGCGGCATTGTAGTAGAAGAAGGCGCTGTCGTATTGCCCCTTCGCATAGTGATACTGGCCGATGACGCGGTCGGCGTCGAACTGCCGCCAGAGCCAGTCCTTGTGAACCCCCAGCGCCAGCAGTTTCCGCCCGAAATACAATCCCCGGTCGGGATTGATCTGCATATATCCCCACATCAGTCCGGAATAGGCTTCCGCCAGGGCCGTACAATCCTCGTCGCTCGAGGCGGCAATCCTTTCCGCTGTCCATCCGACGACAAAACCCTCCAGGGAGTCCAGTTCGTGGTCCCGGTGATCGATGTATTGCGCACGGGAAACCGCCGCCCCGGTCAGGCAGAAGAACATGCAGCAGAGGAGGATCCTTTTCATGCGATGAAGGTACGAAGAATCGGAGGCACACGCAAAAAAAACGCACAATTCTATCCAAACGGATAGGGCATACTATCCCTTGGGATGGTGTTTTTCTCTAGGATACACCCGAAATTTGCAAACAGAAAAACCACGGATCTATGGTGATAACAGAAGAAGACAACGTCATCCGGATTTCGAAAAAGGAACACAGGATCATCCAGCTGATCGCCGAAGGGAAGACCAGTCCGGAGATCGCGAAGGAGCTGTGCCTGACCCTGCCGACCATCAAGTGGTACCGGAAGAAACTCAAGGAGAAGCTGAACGTTGAAAGTACGGCCATGCTCATCCGTTTCGCGATCCAGCAGGGTCTTATTTGAGTCATTGGGATCAATTACTGAAAACAATACACGAATCATGAAACAGTTAAAGAACTTTCTCCTGTTTGCGGCCGTGCTGGCCGCGGTATCATGCGGCGGCAATTCCAACAGCAAGACCGCCGCTCCCGGCAACGAGACGGCAAAAGAAGCGGCAAAGCCTGTCGCCAAGGCCTACAAGGATATGACGCCGAACGAGCAGTTCGAGGCCGTGATCCAGCGCGACTATGGTTTCAAGTTTTCAGACGTCAGACTTGACGCTCCCTACGATGCCGCCAAAACCGAGTTCAGCGGCATGCCCGAGCCCGGTCATATGGCCAGGGTCACTTATAAGAAAGCCGAAGGTGCTTATACCCAGGAAGAAGTGGAGGCGTACATCCGTAAACTGTACGCTCTCACCAAGTCCAAGTCCCAGGACGGCAAGAACGTGCTGGGCTTCGGTTTTTCCAATGATGACCCGGCCCACGCACTGGACGAAGCTGATTTGGGCAAGATTCTTACGGCTGCGGAGCCCAAATGGTGCTACCGCCTGAATGATCAGTTCTGGGTGTGCAAGATCTACGCTCCGAAGGGTAATTACATCGAGGCCACCTTTATCGACGGGATTACCAAGTCGGTGGAAGAGGCTGTCAAGGAAGCTGACAGGCAGTTGAATAAATAACACAGTAGCAAAGAAATGAAAAAGACCATCTTGATGCTGTCCCTGCTCGCTTTGGCGTGCAGTGCGGCCAGTGCCCAGGGGACGGGCGGCGTGCCCAGTCCGTACACCTATTTTGATGTGCCTTCCAGCCCCGCCGAGGTCGCGCTCGGGCTGTCGAAGAATGACGATGGCGGGAAGCCGGAGCTCCGCCAGCCGGCGGCCACCGTCACCTACTGCGCCTACCGGATCAGCCGGGAGGGATACCTGGCCAAGGTGTTCTATGATGCCGTGTCCAGGCGGGAATTCACCGTGAGTTTCGGCGTGAACGCCGCCACCGGCCAGCGGGAAATCCTCAAGGAACTCTCCATCCCGGACAGCCTGGCCATCTACAAGATCAATGACGAGGCCAGGACCGTCACGAAGATCCCGACCGAGGCCCTGAAGGCGATGGCCGGGACGATGACATCGGGCCGTGCCCAGGAGGAGGCGGAGGTTGACATCGTCCCGGAAGCCGGCCGCTGGTGCCATATGCGCCGGGTCATCCATACTGACGACAGCGAAAAATGGTCCGAGACGACCTATACGGACCTGGAGACCGGCATCGCCATCCTGAAGGATGAGAGCGGCATCAGGACCTATCTGCGCAACATCCACCTGGCCAATCCCTATCCCGAGGTATTTGAACTTCCGCAGGACTACAAGTTCGAGGTGAACGACATGTCCAGGCAGGCGGAAATGATGCAGCAACTGGAAGGGTTGCTTGGCAGGACCTCCAAGGAAGCCACGGAAGCCAGTCAGAACAGGGCCTCCGGCGATGACATCGAGAAGGCCCTCAACGAGGGCGTCAATGCCCTTGAAGGGCTTTTGAACGGCCTGAGGAAAAAGTAGGTCAGAGCAGACCGAGCTCCTTGGCCCGGGAGATCTCCTTGGCGTACTTGTCGAAATCCACGTCGATACCGTCCAGGTCCAGGAACGCTTCGTCGATCGAGTAGACTTCGATGGAAGGGGAGTAGCACCTGAGCACCTCCTGTACCCTTCGGGACATGTCGCCGTACATCGCGAAATTCCCCGAGAAGACATGGACATGGTTCTTCTCCACGATGTCCCTTATCTTGAAGAATTGTTGCAGTCGGCCAAGGCGTACATCGTACCAGCTGTCAGCGGTCAATCAAGGGTTTGAGTTCGGATTCGAAGATCTCCTTTGAAATGATCCTGTAATGAGGATGATAGGTCTCCTCATATTCCGGGCTGTGGTGCATGATCAGGTGTCCTTCCCGGATGAGGGAGTCCAACCGCTGCAGATCCTTGTCCGCATAAGGGATGTCCGGGAAGCCGCTGCGGAGGATGGCGGCAACGCCGTTCCACTTGGCTACCCATTGCCCGGAGCTGACTGTCTTTCCTTCATTGGCGCTTCGCACGAATGCGTCCAGCAGCGCCTCTTCGCTAACCAGGCCGTCCATAACCACGGAGAGGTCAACGCGCACGTAATTCCCCCGGTCACCTGCGGGATAGTACCGGTATGCGGGAGCTACACGGCGGGAACTGTCCAGCTCGGCCCGGAAGGCCGATAGTTCTTCCCGCAGATAAGTCCGGGCATATTCGGGATCCGGAATAAGATGTCCCGGTCCCAGGTTGTCCTGGCAGAAACTCTTGTAGATGTCCTGCACGCGGGACTGCGGGTAGTCCTCCAGCTGCCGGCGGATAGCCTGCTCGGTCGCTGAAGGCTGACAGCCAAGCATCAAAAGAAGAAGAAAGAAGAGGAACTTGTGGAGTATCATACTAATATAGGGAGAGTGTGTTATATCCTCTTCTTAACATAATATAAATTGTGTAACAAAAGCGGAAAGCAGGGGACCCTAGAGGTTCTTCTTGCTGTCCACCGGCGAAGCATAGATATTCAGGAACAGGTAACGCAGCGCAGCATGGTCCAGCCGCCACTCCAGTTTTCCGAGTTTGTGCGCGATGTAATCATCGAAAGCATCCCGGTCCGCGTCGGTATACAGCCCGGCCCGGAGATACTCGGACCGGCCGTGCAGCATGTCGTGCGCCATGTAATTGGTTTTCCAGAGCTGGTAACCCCCGATGATGCGGCGGTCGAGCGTCTGACGGATCGCCTGATAACGCTCGTTCTTGTCGGCGCGGGCCGCTTCCGCGATTTCTTCCGCGGTCAGCGGAGCTCCGAACGCCAGGTGGATATGTCCTTTCTGCTGGCGGATTCCCGTCAGGATGCTGTGCAGGTCCTCCTTCGGCTTCTTCGTGTAAGGTCCTTCGCGCCGCAGCAGGATCTCCCGGGCTTTCCGCGAGTCGCAGGGCTCATATTCATAGGAAATGCTCATCGGAAGGATGTTCAGCGCCTTGAAATTCTCCTCGAACGTCCCTTCTCCGCTCATGTCGAACATCTTGAGCAAGCCCTGCTCCGTGGTGTCGATGCCGTTCTTGGTGCGCCCTTCGCGCTGTGCGATCCAGATGGACGCCCGGTCGGTCGTGATCGTCCCGCGGATATAACTGGACAGGTTCTGGGAACTCAGGTACAACTGGCGCGCGCTGATCCCGCGGATGACCTTGATCATGCGGTTGGAGCGCATCAAATCTTCTATCAGCTTGCTTGTCAGCAAGTTGGATCCCACGCAAATCTCCGTATACGGCAAGCCCTGACGGAACATGGTATACTGGACCAGAGCCGGGTCGAGAACGATATCGCGGTGGTTGGAAATGGCCAGGAAACGATGCCCTGCCAGCGATTCCAGATGCTCCGTCCCGCTGAAAGTGAAACCGGCGGAAGTGTTGCGGATGATGGACTCCACGACATCGATCATCACTTTGTCCTGGAATTCATCCGTGCTGGAAATGCTGCGCAACTTCTGCGCAAGGCTCCCCACGGGCTGGTCCGGAAACAGATACTTGGAAATGACCGGCAGCATCGGATGGCGCGACACGCGCTCCATCGCCGCTACGGTCTCTTCATCGGTATAGGGCCGGATATTCTCGAAGTCATTCGCTTCCATCGGTCAGTTTCAGAGTGTCTGACAAAGATAACTAATTAGCGTCGGAAAAGCAACGAAGAGTCCCCATAACTCAAGAACCGGAACCCGTTCGCAAGCGCGTAGTCGTAGATGGTATGCCAGTCGCCGCCGACAAAAGCCGAAATCAGCAGCAGAAGCGTGCTCTGCGGCTGGTGGAAATTGGTCACCATCGCATCCACGACCCGGAAACGGAATCCCGGAACGATGATGATGCGCGTGCCGACCTTCAGTTCCTGCAGCCCGTTGGCATCCAGGTAGCGCACGATGGCATCCAGGGCTTCGGCCCGCGTCGGAGCATACGTGCGCTCATAGGGCGCCCACTGCTCCACGTCGGCCGGAGAGCCCCCTTCCAGGCAGCTGATGCCTACATAATATAAGGATTCAAGCGTGCGCACGGAAGTCGTCCCGACAGCCACCACCGGCTGGCTGCAATCCCGGAGCCGGCAGAGCAGGTCCCGGCTCACCACGAACGGTTCGCGATGCATCGGATGCTCGGACACGAGCGAACTCTTGACCGGCAGGAAGGTTCCCGCCCCCACGTGCAGGCACACATTCGCCGTCTCGATCCCGCGAGCGGCGATATCGTCCAGCACGCGCTGCGTGAAATGCAGGCCCGCCGTCGGCGCTGCAACGGACCCGCGGATATGCGCATAAAGGGTCTGGTATCGCTCCAGGTCGATCGCCTCTGTCTCCCGGTTCAGGTACGGCGGGATAGGCACCTGGCCGCAGAGTTCCAGCACGCGGGAAAACGGCAGGCCGCCCCGCCAGCTGAACTCCACCACGCCGGTCTGGCCGGCTCGGCTGATCAGGCGCGCCGTCGGCTCGATCCCGTCCCAGGCGCCGGAACCGGCGTCCAGGGTCAGGACCTCGCCGGCTTTCAGGCGTTTCGCGTTCCCGATCACGCACTTCCAACGGCACCGCTCCGTCGCGGCGAAATTGGTGTTGTATTCCGCAGGATCGTCCGGATCCAGACAGAAAATCTCGACATGCGCACCGGTGGCACGCCGGAAGAACAAACGGGCCGGAACTACCTTTGTATCATTGAATATCATCAGGCAGCCCGCCGGCAATTCCTCCGCGAGATTGCGGAATTTGCGCTCGCCCACCTGTCCATCGCGGTAAATCAGCAATTTCGACGCATCACGCTCTTCGAGCGGATATTTGGCAATCCGCTCGTCAGGAAGCGGATAGGAAAAGTCTTCGATATGAATCTGCGGTATCATAATGCGCCGCAAAGATAGTTCTTTTTGCGGAGGCGGACAAACCCTGTTTTCTTGTTAACTTTTGTAAATCTTTGGTTTTATTTTGTAAAATTTACAAATATTATCCAACAAATTATCAACAGTGTTCAGAAAACGGGATAACCTGAAATTATGGATTAGAAAACAAAGTAATAAGCACAAGAAACCCAATATTTTATAAAATTCAAATAAAGTTAACAATGATGTTGATTCTCCCCCAACTCCCCCACTTCCCGGCCCCAAAATCTATCATTGCAAGAAAGATAAAATCATAAAAGAATATAAACCAATTTATTGTATATCGTTTTCTTCATTTTTAAATCAGCTCACTTATCAACAATCCATCCACATATTGTCAACAGTTACCATTTGTAACACTTGAAAATCCCGAAAAGACTTGTTACTTTTGTAAACAAATCCGTTCGAAAAATGAACAAGCGCCTGCAGCAGTTCCTGGCCGCCGAAAACATCAGCCAGTCCCAGTTCGCCGACACGATCGGCGTCGCACGAGCCAGCATTTCTCATATTCTCGCCGGACGCAACAAACCCGGCTTCGATTTCATCGAAAGCATGGCCCGTCACTACCCGGAGCTCAATCTGGAGTGGCTGATCACCGGGCGCGGACGGATGTACACCTCGCAAAAAACGGCCTCAGAAGCACCTGTAGAGGCGATTACTCCCCCTTCGCCCCTGGCCGGAAACGGCCTGTTCGACGAGCCGAAAAAACCGGCAGAAACCGTAACGGACACTCCCCTTTCGATGCAAAACACTTTATCCAAAGATTTAGATAATATTACGCAATCAAATATTAATCAGCGTACTATATCAAAAATTATCGTTTTCTACTCCGACGGATCCTACTCCGAGATTGAATAATCCCTGTTGACGGAAATCAGAAATAATCTGTATCTTTGTAAAGATATGGGACTCTACAGCATACTGGTCAGACCCGTCGTCCGCCGGATGGACATCGAGAGCGCATCCAAAATCGCCCTCCGCTACTTCGAATTCGTCGAAAAAATCCCGGGCGGACGACTGATCAGCCGCTGGATCCACAACAACCGCCCCGTCGGACTCCAGCGCGAGGTCTTCGGACTGGACTTCTACAACCCCGTCGGCCTGGGCGCCGGCCTGGACATCCACGGAGAACTGTACAACGACCTTAACAACCTGGGATTCAGCTTCTCAGAAATCGGCCCCATGGGAGCCGACGGCGTCCGCCGGGCCGTCCGCAGGATCCAGGACGACCCCCAGGCAGACATCCTCGCAGCCTGTATCAACAACGACTTCCTGACCGCCTTCACCCTGGCCTACGACTTCTGCGATTTCTTCGTCATGGACTTCTCATCCACCCCCTTCAGTTCGGACACCGTGGACCCCATCCTGGAAGCCCGCCTGGCCGAAGAAATCTACAAACCGATCGTCATCAAGCTCCCCAAGGCGATCTCCAACACGGAAATCGAAGAAATAGCCGATTACAGCCTCATGAACGGCATCGACGGCATGGAGGCCCGCGACATCGATCAAGTGCGCCTGATCGCCTCGTATACCCGCGGAAAACTGCCGATTATCGCCAACACCCACATCGAATCCCCGAAACAGGCCGAAGAAGCGCTCCAGGCGGGCGCCTCCCTGATCGAGGTACGCAACGGTCTGGTACGCCAAGGCCCGCAGTTCGTCGGAAACATCCTGAAACACCTCCTAAACATATTCAAAAATGAGAGAACCGGTCCAACACCGGATCGCAGCGCTGTTGACAGCCTGCGGCCAGACGCTTAGCGTCGCCGAATCCTGTACCGGCGGACAGATTTCCCACCTGTGTACGACCGTCTCCGGCTCCTCAGCCTGGTACGCCGGCTCCGTGACGTCCTATGCAACCCGGATCAAAGAGCAGGTGCTCGGCGTCCCTTCCAAGACCATCCGGGAGCACGGCCTGGTCAGCAGCGAGGTCGCGTCAGCAATGGCGGAAGGTGTCCGGAAAGTAATGGGCACGACCTATGCCGTTGCGACCACCGGTCTCTCCGAGGGCGGCGACGAATGGGGCAATCCGGAAGGCACCGTATGGATCGGAGTCACCGGCCCATCCGGTACCGTGACCAAAAAATACCAGTGCGATCTGGGCCGGACAGCCAATATCCGCCGTTTTGCCAACGTTGCACTCCAGTTTTTGGCCAAATATATTGAAAAAGATATAAAAGACTGATAACCAAAGAAAGAAACAAGGAAGTTTTTCTCTATAACATTTTTGTTAGCCCCGAAAATCCCCTGTTTTCGGGGTTTTTCCTGCTCCGGAGCGGACTATTTTCCGGCCGCGTACGGAGTCATTGTCGCATTCTTGATCTGCCGGATCCGGATGGCCGGTGCGTTCTGGAAAGACAGGGTGGAACCGCCGCTGATATCCACCGTCAGTTCTTCGGAAGCAGACTGGATCAGCGAACAAAGACCGCTCATTTCAACTTCGGCTCTCTCCGCTTCCAGATTGACGGCATTGACCTGTGCCAACCCGGACACCTGGTAGCGCACGCCCGGGACGACGCCGTTCAGGATGGACTTGGAATTGCCCTTGGCGCCGAGCGCCATTTTCTTCGCAGCCCCTTTAAGCAGCAGGCTGGATGTGCCGGAGACTTCCAGCGCGGAAGAGAGCACATGTTGCTCAAGATCCAGGGAGGCACTCCCCCCGAGCCGCACGGAGAGCGAATCGCAGCTCACATTCACGCGGACATCCCCTTTCCGGTCCACATCCAGGTTCACCCGGCCGGTCCCGAAGGCAAACGAAGCAATCCGGGCATTGTCGGTCACCTGGATGTCCACGGCGGAAGGCGCGACGACCAGATCTTCGGCTGAAAGCAACACGGCACGGTCGTGCAGATGCAGGGAACGGAGATATTCAGGCATCGTGACGATCACGCGGAAGGCCGGAGCGCCGTCTTTGCCGCGGAAGAGCTTCCGCACGTCCATCGGCACTTTCCGGTCGTCCAGTTCGACGGTCAGCGTACTGTCCGCGACATTGAAACGGACATACTCCGCAAACAGTTCCTCGACATCCAGCCGGGCGGAGAACTGCTTGCCGTAATGGATTTCCATATTGAAATCCCCGCCCAGCGAGATGCTGCTGAAAGGGGGCAGCGACTCCCGGACGGACTGGCGGACCGTCTGCGCAGAAAGCGGGACAACTCCTAAAGCGATAATCCCGATAAGGATATGTAAAAATCTATTTTTCAATAACTTCATACTAAAATTACTCGATTAAAGTCCCCCACTCTTCGGTCTTTGCATCCAGATCCCGTTTGCATTCCAGATAAGTGCGGGTCAACTCCATGATGTCATCTTGCGGCGTCGGAGCGGCCAGGACCGTTTCGATCTCTTTCATCTTCTGCTCCAGCTTGCCAATCTCACATTCCAGCCAGGAGATCCGGTTTTTCTTTTTCCGGTCCATCCGGTTTTCCTGCTTCCGTACCTCGATAACGGTCTTTTTCTGCTCATCCGCCTTCTTGGCGGCAGGTTCTGCGGAGAATTTGCGCTCCAGCTCCTGAAGCGTCTCCAATTTGCGTTTGGCAAGGAACTCCGCCACCGATCCCAAGTGCTCCTGCACGCGGCCGTCCCGAAATTCGTACATCTTGTCCACCAGACCGTCCAGGAAGTCACGGTCGTGCGAGACGACGATCAAGGTGCCGTCATACGCTTTGAGCGCCTGTTTGAGGATCTCTTTCGACTTGATGTCCATGTGGTTGGTCGGTTCGTCCAACGCCAGCAGATTGTAGCTTTGCAGCATCAGTTTCGCCATGCCGAGCCGGGCCCGTTCCCCGCCGGACAGCACGGACACCCGTTTGTCGATATCTTCTCCCCGGAACAGGAACTGCGCCAGCAGGTCCCGCAATTTGGTGCGGATATCCCCTACCGCAATCCGGTCCAGCGTAGAGAAGACCGTCTCGTTCTTGTCCAGGATATCCTCCTGATTCTGCGCATAATAGCCCATCTGGACATTGTGCCCGAGCCGGGCTTCCCCTTCGAAGGGCTCCAACTCCCCCGCGATGACGCGCATGAGCGTCGTCTTGCCTTCGCCGTTGCGCCCGATCAGTGCGACCTTCTCCCCGCGCCGGATCTCCACCTCCGCATGGCGGAAAACGACTTTCTGCGGGTAGCCGACGGTCAGGTCCGTACCCTTGAATACGACGTCTCCGGAGCGCGGTGCGGGCGGGAATTTGACCGTCAGGCGGGCGTTGTCCGTCTCGTCGATCTCGATGCGGTCCAGTTTCTCCAGGGCTTTGATACGGGACTGGACTTGGTTGGACTTGGTCGGCTTGTAGCGGAAGGCCTGGATGAATTCCTCGGTCTTCTGGATCATCCGCTGCTGGTTCTCATAGGCGGCAACCTGCTGCTGGATGCGCTCTGCGCGGAGTTCCAGGTATTTGCTGTAAGGGACCTTATAATCATGGATGTGCCCCAGCATCACTTCGACCGTACGGTTGGTCACCGTGTCGAGGAAGCGCCGGTCGTGGCTGACGAGCAGCAGCGAGCAGCGGCGGCCTTTGAGGTAGTCTTCCAGCCACTCGATGGACTCGATGTCCAGGTGGTTGGTGGGTTCATCGAGCAGCAGCACGTCCGGCTGACGGAGCAGGATCTTGGCCAGTTCGATACGCATGTTCCAACCTTGAGAGAATGTTTCCGTGAGGCGGTCCAGTTCGCTGTCCAGGAAGCCCAGGCCAAGCAGGGTCCTGCGTGCCTGCACCTCCGGCGGCTCGGTGTGGCTCATTTCCAGGCGGTCGTTGAGCGTGGTCAGGTGTTCGATCAGCGCCGCGTATGTGTCTGATTCATAGTCGGTCCGGGTCTCCAGTTCGCGGGTCACTTCTTCGATTTCGCGTTCGATCCCGGCCGTGCTCTCGAAAGCGGTCATCGCTTCTTCGAGCACCGTGCGGCCGCGATGGTGCTCCATGATCTGGGGCAGATAACCGATTGACAGTTCTTTCGGGCGGTCGATCCGTCCGGAAGTCGGGTTCTGCAAGCCGCAGATCAGTTTCAGGATCGTGGACTTCCCGGCCCCGTTCTTGCCCACGAGGCCGATTTTGTCTGATTCGCTGATATGGAAATTGATCTTGTCCAACAGGACAAAACCTCCATACGCAACAGTCACATCCTCAATCGATATCATATCTCTTCTTCTTTCGCGGCAAGGCAGCTGCCGCAGCGAAACTTCGCTTCGCTCATCCCTCCCAAATAAACTCAATCACATCAAAAAACTCCGGGCGGTGGAAATCCGGCTTCGGCGTGTCAATCGGCGCCCAGCTGAGGTAATGCGGCACCGGCAGCCGGTCCCCGCATTTATAGAAATTGCCCCGCCCCTGCAGCCCGGAAAACGTCTCCAGGCCGAAGGTCGCCGCCGGGATATCCAGCCCGACCTCCCACGCCACAGGCTCCTCCCGCAGGCCGAAAGGCAACTCCCCCAGCGAGCAGCTGCGGCGGATTCCCGCGCAGCGTGCATCCGGAAGCCGCTCCCGGCCATGCCGGCCGCTCCCCTGGCAAAGATAAATCTTGCCGACGCAGGTGCATTCCAGATTGTAATACAGGCCGTCTTCGCGCGGTGCGAAGAAGAATTCCACGCACGAATCCTCCCAAGAATGCTCGCCGTCCGCAGCACAGACTGCCCGCACGGCCGCCTCCTGCACCCGGAAATGCAGATGCAGGCAATCCCCGGAATGCGATATGTCGAAAGACACTTCAGGCCTGTACGGGAACGCTTCCGGCCAATTCAGGCAGCCGATTCGCTCTCTTCGGGGTTCTCGGGTGACTTGGAGCATAGCAGGATGGCTATTTCATACAACAAATACAGCGGCGCAGCCACGATCATCATCGACAGCGGGTCCGCCGGGGTCACGATGGCGGCGATGACCAGCACGGCCACCAGCGCATAACGGCGGCCCTTGCGCAACTGCGCACGCGTCAGCAGCCCCATCTTGGAAAGCATCCAGATAATCGTCGGAAACTCGAAAGCCACCCCGATCATCAGCACGGTGGACGTGAACATCGACATATAGGACCCGATCGTGATCGAGTTCGTGACCTGGTCGCTGACCGAATAATTCAGGAAGAACTGCACGCAGGCAGGCAGGACGAGGAAATACCCCACGGCGACGCCGAGATAGAACAACCCGGTCGCCATCAGGAATGCAGCCCCGGCAGCCTTCTTCTCCCGGACATACAGCGCAGGAGCGATGAAGCGCCACAACTCCCAGATCACATACGGGAAAGCGAGGATCAAGCCCGCGCCGAAAGCCGCCTGCAAATGCACGAAGAACTGAGCGGACACTTCCACGTTGATCAGTTCCAGCTGGAAATCCCAGCCCAGGAGCCTGTAAATGAAGAAATCCTTCGACGCCGGCAACAGCACGACATCGAAAAGCAGGCGCTTGAAGATAAAACCCAGCACGGAGAAAAGGCACACGGCAAGAATTGAGCGGAAGATGGTTCCTCTCAATTCTTCGAGATGGTCCCAGAAGGACATCTCCTTTTCCTGGCCGGACTCCGCCACGCTACTTTTCCGCGCTGTCCTTGGGATCTTTCTTCAGGCTGTCGTCAGCCTGATTGATCTGGTCCTCGATCTCGTTCATCCCTTCCTTGAAACTCTTGACCCCCTTGCCCAGGCCCTTCATCAATTCGGGAATCTTTTTGCCGCCGAAAAGAAGGAGGATGACCAGGGCAATGATGACGATCTGCCAGGGACCGATGACGCCGAGTGGATAAATCAACATAACAATATTGTTTTAACGGTTAATTCAGAGTACTTAACGAAGCTTCCAGTGCCTCAATGCGGGTGAGGCAGTCAGACTCCTTTTTGCGTTCGTTCGCGATGACGGCCTCGGGAGCGTGAGCGACGAATTTCTCGTTGGAGAGCTTGGCACGCACGCCGGCGAGGAACTTGTGTTGGTGGTCCAGCTCCGCCTGCAGACGAGCCCGCTCCTCATCCGCGTTGACGAAGCCCGCCATCGGGATGCTCATCTTGACGGTCCCGACCAGGAAGGACACGGAGGCGCCTTCAGCGGCACCGGGGCAGACTTCGCCGAGATTGGCCGCCTTCTTGAGAACGGGTACCAGTTCTGCACTGAATTCGCCGTCCACAAAGAGGTTGAGCGCCTCCTTCGGAGCAATCTGCTTCTGGGCGCGGATAGCGCGTACATTGATAATGGCCTCGCGGGTCTGCTCAAACTGCGCAAGGAACTTTGCGTCATAGGGACCGGCCACCGGCGTACGCTGGTACATGATGGTCTCCCCTTCGTGCCGCTGGTCCATCGCCTGCCAGAGTTCCTCGGTGATGAACGGCATCACCGGGTGGATCAGTTTGATCAGTTTCTCGAAGAAAAGCACGGCGGCCTCGTAGGTACGGCCGTCCACGGCCTTGCCGAACTCCGGCTTCACCAGCTCCAGGAACCAGCTGCAATAGTCGTCCCAGAAGAGTTTGTAGATGGCCATCAGGGCATCGTTGATACGGAACTTGGAATAATGGTCCTCCACTGACTCGATCGTACGGGAGAGCAGGTTGTCGAACCATTTGACGGCCACGCGGGCCGCATCCGGCTGCTCAGCGGCCTCATCGACGCTCCAATTGCTGACCAGGCGCCAGGCATTCCAGATTTTCGCGCAGAAATTGCGTCCCTGCTCCACCTGCGACTCATCATACAGGATGTCATTGCCTGCCGAAGAGCAAAGCAGCATGCCGAGCCGGACGGCGTCAGCGCCGTACTTGGCGATCAGGTCAAGCGGGTTGGGACTGTTGCCCAGCGTCTTGCTCATCTTGCGCCCGATCTTGTCACGCACGATACCGGTGAAGTACACATTGCGGAACGGGACATCGTGCATGAACTCGTCGCCGGCCATGATCATGCGGGCAACCCAGAAGAAGATGATATCCGGACCCGTCACCAGGTCGCTTGTCGGATAATAATAGGACAGATCGCGGTTGGGCTTGTGGTCCGGGTGCCCGGGCAGCTGCGGGTCGAACACGGAGATCGGCCACAGCCAGCTGGAGAACCAGGTGTCGAGCACATCCTCGTCCTGCTTCAGGTCGGCAGCCGTCAGGGACGGATCGATCTTCTGCGCGGCAGCAAGGGCCTTCTCCGCGGTCTCCTCGACCACCACCTGCCCGTCGGGCAGATACCAGGCCGGGATTCGCTGGCCCCACCACAGCTGGCGGGAGATGCACCAGTCGCGGACATTCTCCATCCAGTGGCGGTAGGTGTTGCGGTATTTGTCAGGGATGAACTTGATGCGGCCGGACTCCACGTGGTCCAGGGCGCGGGCGGCCAGGTCCTCCATCTTGAGGAACCACTGGGCGGACAGTTTCGGCTCGATCACGGCATCGGTGCGCTCCGAATAGCCCACCGGGGAGATGTATTCCTCGACCTTGACCAGGTTGCCGGCCTCCTCAAGCATCTTCTCGATCTTCTTGCGGGCCACGAAGCGGTCCTCACCCACCAGGATCTGTGCCTGCTCGTTCAGGCGGCCGTGATCGTCGATGATATCCAGGACCGGAAGGTTGTGGCGCAGGCCGATCTCGTAGTCATGGGCATCGTGGGCGGGCGTGACCTTGAGGCAGCCCGTACCGAAATCCATTTCCACGTAGTCGTCCTCGATCACCGGGATCTCCCGGTTGATCAGCGGGATGAGCACCTTCTTGCCGCGCAGCCAGTGGTGGCGCTCGTCGGCGGGATTGACGCAGATCGCAGCATCCGCCATGATGGTCTCGGGACGCGTGGTGGCGATCACGAGGTACTGGTCCGTGGGATTGCCGTTCCCGTCGGAAACGTAATATTTCAGATGATAGAAATGGCTCTTGGTGTCGCGGTGGATCACCTCGTCGTCACTGATCGCGGTCAGCGCCACGGGATCCCAGTTGACCATCCGCACGCCGCGGTAGATCCAGCCCTTCTTGTAGAAATGGCAGAACGTGGCGATCACGGCATCGGACAGCGCCGGCTCCATCGTGAAGCGGGTACGGTCCCAGTCGCAGGAGGCTCCGAGTTTGCGGAGCTGCTCCAGGATGATGCCGCCGTGCTCCTCTTTCCACGCCCAGGCGTGCTCGAGGAACTGTTCGCGGGTCATGTCCTCCTTGGAGATGCCCTGCTCCTTGAGGCGGGCGACGACCTTGGACTCCGTGGCGATGGAAGCATGGTCCGTGCCGGGGACCCAGCAGGCGTTCTTGCCGTCCATGCGGGCCTTGCGGATCAGCACGTCGTTGAGCGTGTTGTTGAGCACATGGCCCATGTGCAGGATACCCGTCACGTTGGGCGGCGGGATGACGATGGTATAGGGTTCACGATTGTCCGGTTCGGAGTGGAAGCACCGGTTCTTCAGCCAGTAGGCGTACCACTTTTCCTCCACTTCGGAGGGGTTGTATTTTGCACTAAGTTCCATAATTTACAAAGGTAGTAATTTTTCACATAAAAAACGCCCCTCCGCCTATGCACAAACGACAAAATGCCACCCTCCCGGACCGCCGCGCCCGCGGGGAGAAGATCCTGCCGCTTCAACGCCAGTTTTATTTTGAATTCCGGGAAAAGCTCCTTATATTAGCCAGACAAAAACACTAACAACAAATCCGATTTCCATATGGCAAGATTCAAATGCACAGTCTGTGGCTACATCCACGAAGGTGAAGATGCTCCGGATATCTGCCCGCGCTGCAAGCAGCCCCGGGAGAAGTTCGTCCAGATGATGGGCGGCGGCGTTTACCAGCCCGTCGAACCGAAGGCCGCAGCCGGCCCGGCCGCCGCTGCGCCGATCTATTCAACCAGGAGGATTTCCCTGGCCGGATCCAAGACCGAAAAGAACCTCCAGGAGGCCTTCGCCGGTGAGTCCATGGCCCGCAACAAATACACCTATTTCGCCTCCAAGGCCAAGAAGGACGGCTTCGTCCAGATCGCAGCCCTGTTCGAGGAGACGGCTGCCAACGAGAAAGAGCACGCCAAGATCTGGTACAAGTATCTCAACGGCGGCAGTGTCAACGACACCTCCGCCAACTTGATGGACGCCGCCGGCGGTGAATACCACGAGTGGACGGACATGTATCCCCGGATGGCCCGCGAGGCCCGCGAAGAGGGCTTCATCGAGATCGCCCAGAAGTTCGAGATGGTCGCCGCCATCGAGCGCCACCACGAGGAGCGCTACCGCAAGCTCCTGAAGAACATCAGCGACAAGAAGGTCTTCTCCAAGGACGGCGACGTGATCTGGCAGTGCGCCAACTGCGGCCACATCGTGGTCGGCAAGGCGGCCCCCGAAGTCTGCCCGGTCTGCGACCATCCGCAGAGCTATTTCCAGGTAGAAGCCGTCAATTATTGATGAACCGTCATAGCGGACCCGGGACTTCGGTCCCGGATCCAGAAAGGAGGGTGGCCCGCAAGGACCGCCCTCCGTGTTTTATTGCGGGAAAATTCGTACCTTTGTCCACCAACGACAATCTTCCCCTATGGACAGCAACGACAATAAGAAGCAGATCAACCTCGACCTGAAGCCCGAGATCGCCAAGGGCACCTACTCCAACCTGGCCATCATCAGCCACTCCCACAGCGAGTTCATCATCGATTTCGCGACCATGCTCCCCGGACTTGCCAAGCCGGAGGTCCAGAACCGCATCCTGATGACACCGGAGCATTGCAAGCGCCTGCTCAATGCGCTGGCGGACAATATCGGCCGCTACGAGGCCCAGTTCGGCCCGATCAGCCTGGGGGCTCCGGCTCCGGAGCAGAAAGGAACGTTCAACCTTGCAGACTTCGCGCCCAATGGAACAAAATCTTAAAGACCGCATCCTGCGCATCAAGGCCATCGCCTACGACCTGGACGGCGTTGCGACAGACGGAAGCATCATCCCCGTCGGACCGAGACCGGAAGACCTGGTCCGCATCGTCAATGCCAAGGATTCCTTCGCCTCCCGGGTGGCCTCCGGGAAAGGCTATATCATGGCCGTGATCTCAGGCGGCAACACCCCTGCCCTGCGTTCCCGCTGCCTGCATATGGGTATCCAGGAAGAGAACCTCTTCCTGGGGGCACGCGGCAAACTCGATATTTTCAATGCGTTCTGCCAGCAGCACGGCCTCGACCCTGCCGAAGTGGCTTATTTCGGGGATGACATCCCCGATACGCAGGTCCTGCGCGCATGCGGACTCGGCATCGCTCCCGCGGACGCTGTCCAGGAAGCCAAGGATGCTGCGGACTACGTGACGCAGCTCCCCGGCGGACGCGGCTGCATCCGCGAAGGGATCGAGCTGATCATGCGCACCCAGGGCACCTGGGTCTTCGACGAGAACCACTACGAAAAACTCTATTAGCATGAAACGGATCATTCTGGGCAGCAATTCGCCGCGCCGCCGGGAGTTGCTTGCCGGGCTCGACATTCCCTTCACCGTGGATACGGGCAACACCTTCGAGGAACGGCTCGATCCGGGTGTGGAGGCGCACCGGGTGCCGGAACTGCTGAGCCGGGGCAAGTCGCATGGATTCCACCGTCCGCTGGAGGCGGACGAGGTGCTGATCACTTCCGATACCGTGGTCATCGTGGACCGGGAGGTGCTGGGCAAGCCGCATTCCCGCGAGGATGCGGTCCGGATGCTCCGGTTGCTCTCCGGGCGCGCGCATGAAGTCGTGACCGCCGTGACGATCCGGGATGCCGTCCGCGAGGAGACCTTCAGCGTCTCGACGCAGGTCCATTTCGTGGAACTGCCACAGGACGTGATCGACCATTATATTGATAAGTACCGGCCTTTCGACAAGGCGGGGGCCTACGGGATCCAGGAATGGATCGGCTATGTGGGCATCTCGTCGATCGAGGGGTCGTTCTACAACGTGATGGGGTTCCCGGTGCACCGCGTCTGGCACGAACTGCAGCGCTTCCTCTGATGGCACGCCCGCCCTTCACTTATCCCTTCTGCTACACCCCCGACCCCGACATCGTCGCTGCGGCACAGGATCTTATACGTCGCCTTGACGCCGGCTCCGCGGAAATACAAGCCGAGCCGGCGGTCGGCATTTCCGCGGAGGCGATAAAATCCTTGAAAGAAGGAAAGATGCTGGGGGTGCTGAAGGTGGAGAATGCGGAGGGTGAGGTGGAGTACCTGTTCGGATTCAGCGGAACGGTGGGCGGACGCGCAACGCTCCCGGGCTTCGTGCCCCCGATCTACGACCTGACCGCCCCGGACGGCTATTTCCGCCAGCGGGAAGCCGAAATCTCCGCCATGCCCCCGGGCCCCGGACGCAAAGCCGCCTCCGCAGAACTGCAAACCTGGATCTTCGACCAATACCATGTCAGAAACGCCCGTGGCGAGACCCTCACCATCCGGGAAATCTTCGCCCGCCGCGGACTCACCCCACCCGGCGGCACCGGCGACTGCGCCGCCCCCAAGCTCCTGCAATACGCCTACACCCACGCATGCACGCCGCTGGCGATGGGCGAATTCTGGTACGGCGCCTCCCCCGCCTCTGAAGTTCGGCAACAAGGATGTTTCTATCCCTCATGCACAGGCAAATGCGGTCCCCTGCTAAGCTACATGCTGGAAGGCCTGGATGTCGCTCCCAACCCCCTCGACCGCGAATTCACCGCCCTCCGGGAACCCCGCATCCTCCACGAAGACGCAGACATCCTGGTCGTCAGCAAACCCGCCGGCATGCTCACCGTACCGGGACGCACCCGCGCCCGCTCCCTGCTGGAATGGCTCCGGGAACGCTACGATGAAGTCCACTCCTGCCACCGGCTGGACATGGACACCTCCGGGGTCATGGTCTTCGCCCGCAACCTCCCCGCACAAGTAGAACTGGAGCGGCAATTCGCTGAGCGGGAAGTCAGCAAGACCTACCGCGCACGGCTCGCAGCCGGCGACAAACCCTTCGGACATGCCCGCCGCGGCACCATCGCCCTTCCCCTGATGCTGGATTACTACGACCGCCCCCGGCAAATGGTCGACTACGAACACGGCAAACTGGCCGTCACGGAATACGAAGTCCTCGGATTCCTGCCCGGCGGCGAGATCGACATCCGCTTCACCCCGCGCACCGGGCGCACCCACCAGCTCCGCGTCCATGCCGCCCACGCAGACGGCCTGGGCCGTCCCATCAAGGGCGACCGCCTCTACGGAAGCCCCGACGGAGGCCGCCTCTGGCTCCACGCCGAATCGCTTGGCTTCCGGCACCCCAGGACTGGAGTTCCGATGCGATTCGAAGATCTCGGAGACTGATATCCAATAAAATAAAAGGGACCTGCTGAACCGAAGCTCCAGGTCCCCTATCTTGTAGATCCCGATACGGAACAGCTATTCCGCTTTCTTCCCCTTCAGGTCCTCGAACAGGTCCTGCCAGTAGCCCAGGATGCGGCCGAAGCCGATGTCGAACGGCCAGAACAGCGGGAAGATCAGGTGCAGCAGGAACCGCACCGAGTGGTACCAGGCCTTGTCCTTGATCCGGGACATGATGATCAGGTGCGGCAGCCAGATCAGGATCCCGCCGGCGGCACATACCGCAAAAAGCGGCAGCAGCAGCAGGGAGACCAGGATGCGGAGCGCGATGCGGTCATGCCGGCGTTCGGGAATGCGCCCGATCAAGGCCAGGTCCCGTTCCTGCAATTCCGCGCAAAGTTCCCGGTACACATCGCCTTCCGGCATCCCGGGACGGGCAGCGAAGAAAGCCCCGACGTCTATCGGTTCACCGATGCGCACGGCCGCGCGGCACTGCGTGCGGAAGAAATGCTCATAGTCCAGGCCCATCGGGACGACATACACCGGCATGTCCAGCGTATCCACCGCCTGCTTGGCAACCCGGAAGATGCCTTTCTTGACAGGCAGCATCCCCCGCTCGGCACGGTGGCGCCCCTCACTGAAGAGGCAGAAGGCCAGACCATGTCCCATGCATTCGACGATTTCGTCGAAAATTTCATAATTCTTGGTCACTTCCTGCAAGCCGTTGCGCTCCCGGGCGATGGGCAGGATGCGCATCCAGTACAGCAAGGAGCGTGTTTTCGGATTGGCGAACACGTCTGACCGGGCGCCGAAACCCACGGCGCGGTCTGTTCCCGCCAGGACCGTCATCGGATCCATGAAAGCGGCACAATGGTTCGGCCCTAGCATGACGGCGCCGTCCTTAGGCAGGTTCTCACGCCCTTCCACCGTGAAAGAACGGAAACAGCTCCGGGTGGTGAGGGCGGCATAATGGCGTAAGCGCGTGTAGCGCGGGTTATCTTTCCAGACGATCTGATCAAGCATGAGTTATTGTAAAGGATGGCGCTTTTCGTGCCAGTTGAAAATACCGCTGACCGTCAGGCCGCTGACGATATGCCACACACCCCACCAGGCCGTGATCACAAGGGTGCCGCCATGCGGCGGGAAACCGGCGAACAGGTTGGTGCCCAGCAGCAGCACGAGCCCCAGGCCGCTGTTCTGGATACCGGTCTCGATGGTGAGCGTCCGGCGGTCCCGGCGCGGGACGCGGAAAGCGCTGCCCACCCCAAATCCGATCGACAGGGCGAGGAAATTATGCAGCAGCACGATCAGGAAGATATATTTGATGCACTTCAGGAATGCGTCGAGATTGCCCATGAAGGACAGTACGACCATCGCCAGGAAGAACAGGATGCTCAGGTACTGCAGGGGCTTCTTGAGCACCGCGGCCACCTTGGGCAGGTACCTGGCGGTCAGGATGCCGGCGGTAAGGGGAATGCCCAGCAAGATGAAAATGGTCTTGAAGACATCCCAAAGCGGAATCACGAGCGTCGGCACCTCCCCTGCCACGTTGGCGAAATGCAGGTAGAGATTGCCGTACAGCCAGAAATTGAACGGGGTCATCAGGATGGCCAGGGCCGTGCTGACGGCGGTCAGGCTGACGGACAGTTCGACATTCGCCTTCGAGAGCGAACTCATGAAATTGGAAATGTTGCCGCCCGGGCAGGAGGCCACGAGAATCATGCCCAAGGCC
Organism: Bacteroidales bacterium; assembly: GCA_017454905.1. Classification (GTDB taxonomy): domain Bacteria; phylum Bacteroidota; class Bacteroidia; order Bacteroidales; family UBA932; genus Cryptobacteroides. The sequence goes on along the minus strand of JAFTCB010000018.1, from coordinate 21,799 downwards.
ATCGTCCAACTGATCGAAGTACCGAAGGCCAGGGTCAGCAGGAAGGTCAGCAGCGGAAGCAGGACCAACTGGCAGCACATACCGAGAATCAGGGATTTGGGTTTCTTGAAAACTTCAACGAAAATACTCGGATGGATCCCCAGGGCCACACCGTACATGACAAAAGCCAGTACGATATTGATGGTATTCATCCCACCGGCATTTAAAGTGACATCGATGCTGTCGATGAGTTGGATGGTTTCAGGTGACATAAGTACACGGATTTACGCCCTAAAGGTACAAAAAAAAGGATAGTCTACAATATGTAAAAATCTTCTTAACTATAATACACTGAAAATCAGCGCATAGAAAAATTATTAAAAATTTTTCAAAAAAATTTTGCAAATTCGGAATAATGTTGTACCTTTGTATCCGGGTTGAGCAAGTGACCGTTCTGGCCCATCAACCTATTGGTTATTAGTTTTAGTGTTATTAATTATGTGGTTAGTATGAGTTGTTGCCGGGATGGTACCAACTCATTTCTTTTTATTCCGCCTCTTCCACGAACTTGTTTCCATTCCAAGTGAAGCTTTTGGAGATTGTTTCCGACATAGTATAGAACAGGAATTTGATGGTTTTCCCGATACGGGGAAGCTGATGGACAATTACCTCCATGCCGTCGGGATAATCGGGGTCAAGCCCCAGGTCGTCAGCGTAGGCGGATTCCATCCGGCGGGTCTTGCCGTCATACAGATAGAAAGAAACTCCCGAGTACTGGCCCATGTAAGGAACCCCGGCCTGAGAACAGGATGCAGGTCCCAGTTATCCTTCATTTCGCCCAGAGACTCGCCGAGGTCTTCCTCTGACAGGATGGCCGATACGAAGTCCGTGATGGCAGGCCTTTGTCCGGAATAGCTCACGGGGATACTCCAGTCTTCCTCTTCCTGCGCCCTCAGGAGGGCCGGAACGCCAATCAGCAAGATGGCAAGCAGTAAAAATTTTATCTTCATCACTTCGCTGTTTTTTTGATTATTACGGATTGAAAGCCCGCGCCCGGGCCTCGCTCTCGACGTCACTGAGATGTCCGCCGTTCTTGATGATGATCCGGTAGCTGAACGTCCGGGACTCGCCGGGCTGCAGCGTGAAGCCGACAGGTTCCGTGCTGGAAGGATCCATGGCCTTTCCGCCAAGGTTGTTGACGGCGAACAACCCATAGCCGCGGGCATGGGACCAGGCCGGGAAGTTGATGTTGTCCCGCGAGTCGATGATCAGGATCGAGATGTCGTCGCCTTCCTTGGTCCCGTCCAGGCGGGTCCATTCGGCCCGCTTCGACCAGGCCGCATCTCCCTTGAAGCCCAGGCTGTTGGTGTACAGGCCAGTGACGCCATCCCTGTTGACCGTGGCTTCGTCAGTGGGCTGGCCATGGGCGTCCAGATAGCGGACGGGGCTGTCCGACGGCTGCTGGAAAGCCCGGTCCACGCGCAGTCCGAGCATGCCTTCCTTGTCCTCGCCGAAGGTAACCGGGCAGACGGCGGTCAGCTCGGCAGTGCGGGTGATGGAGCGCTCGTCCGCACCGCCCCCGAAGACATAGGTCGTCCGCTCCGTGAGCAGCACCTTGCCCGTATGGTCCACCCAGTCCGAGAGTGTCACCAGGCAGCCGCCTTCCATGGATTCGATGCTGCGGAGCAGGACCGTCCCGTAGGCGGGCTTGCGCTCGGGCGGGTAGGCGTGATAGTTGTTCCAGAAATCCAGGCCGTTGACGTCTCCGTGGTTGAACCACAACCCGGAATGATGTGGATGGTCCACGCTCTCGAACGGCCGCGGTGCACGGGGATAGCCCCGGGTGATGTCGACACCGGACGCGGTCATGATCGGCCACAGGATGGGCTTTGCTTCGTCCTCCGGGTAGAAAAAAGTGGTGAAATAGCGGCCGTCGATGCTGATTTCCACCTTGTGCGCCGCGTCGTCGCGGACAAAGGAAACCGGAGAGCCGGGCCCCTGGCAGGAAAGGACAGCCAGCAGGACGGCACAGAACGGGAAGATGCGCATGGGATTCATTCTTTTGACCGCTAATTTAGTATTTTTTCTTATATTGTCAGGACAAAACCTTCCTGCCATGAAAATCGTATTCCTGGATGCTGCCACGCTGGGAGACTCCCCGCTCGATGAAATCGCCGCCCTCGGCGAACTCGTCACCTGGCCGGCCAGCACGCCGGCAGAAGCCCTCGAACGCGTGGGCGATTGCGATGTACTGATCGTCAACAAGATCCGCGTGACGGACGCCCTGCTCGACCGTGCGCCCCGCCTGCGGCTGATCTGCGAAGCGGCCACCGGCGTCAATAACATCGACCTCGAAGCGGCCGCGCGCCGCGGGATCGAAGTCCGCAACGTCGCCGGCTACGCCACCGAGTCCGTGGTCCAGTGCACCTTCGCGCACCTGCTGTCCCTGGCCGGGCATGCACCGTATTTCGACGACTGCGTCAAAAGCGGCCGTTACTCCGCCGGTTCCCTCTTCTGCGACATCTCGCACCCCACGCTGGAGCTCGCCGGCAAGACGATGGGCATCATCGGCATGGGCACCATCGGGACGCGCGTCGCAGCAGCGGCGACCGCCTTCGGGATGAAAGTCATCTACTTTTCCACTTCGGGCACCGCCCACAACCAGGACTACCCCAGCGTCCCCCTGGACACGCTCCTGGAGCGTGCGGACGTCGTCAGCATCCACGCGCCGCTGAACGCGCGTACGCAGGGCCTGATCGGCGCGGAGCAGTTCCGCAGGATGAAACCGACCGCCTTCCTGATCAATGTCGGGCGCGGCGGCATCGTGGACGAAGCCGCCCTGGCGCAGGCCGTGGATGCAGGCGAGATCGCCGGTGCCGGACTGGACGTCTTCGTCACCGAGCCCCTGCCCGCCGGCAGTCCCCTGCTGCAGGTCCGGCATCCGGAGCGCTTCCGTTTCACCCCGCATACGGCGTGGGCCAGCCGCGAGGCGCTCGGCCGGCTGGTGCATCAAATTGCCGAAAATATCCGGAATTTTTCGCATGATCCGGATTTTGGCACGGTTTTAGAAATTATCCCATTCGGAAAGAATGGATATTAAACAATAAACTGTACTACAACCTAAGAAAAAAGCGGCGGCCGTGACGGTCACCGCTTTTTGCATTTTTTTGCACTTTTTTGAAATATCGCTTGCGATATAAAAATAAATCATTACCTTTGTGTCGTGAACGACATAACAATTTTAAAACATACTGATATGGCAACGATTTATGATTTCAAGGCCCTGAACAACAAGGGCAACGAGGTGAACTTCGCCGACTACAAGGGCAAGGTCCTGCTGATTGTCAACACCGCCTCCAAATGCGGTTTTACCCCGCAGTATGACGGACTCGAGGCACTCTGGAAGAAATACCAGGACCAGGGTCTCGTGGTCATCGGCTTCCCCTGCGACCAATTCGCCCACCAGGAGCCGGGCTCCGATGCGGAGATCGCTGAATTCTGCCGCCTCAACCACGGCGTGACCTTCCCGCTGATGAGCAAGATCGAGGTCAATGGAGACAATGCCCACCCGATCTACAAGTACCTCAAGAGCGAAACCAAAGGCCTGCTCGGCAGCGCCATCAAGTGGAACTTCACCAAATTCCTGATCTCCCGCGACGGCTCCAGGATCGAGCGTTTCGCCCCGATGGCCACCCCGGAATCCCTCGAAGAAAAGATCAAAGCCCTCCTCTAATGCACGAACAGCTCAAACTGGAGAACCAGCTCTGCTTCCGGCTCTATGCCGCTTCGCGGCTCGTCACGCAGGCCTACACGCCCTTCCTTTCGAAACTCGGCATCACCTATCCGCAATACCTGGTGCTGCTGGTGCTCTGGGAGAAGAACGAACAACCTGTCAACGACCTCGCCAAGCGCCTGCACCTGGAGACCAACACCGTCACGCCCCTCCTCCAGCGGATGGAGAAGGAAGGACTGGTGTCCCGCAGGAAGGGGAAGGAAGACGGCCGCCAGGTACTCGTCTCGCTCACGGACCAAGGCCGCGCACTGGAGCAGGAAGCCGCCCACATCCCGCATCAGGTCGGCTCGAGGATGGTCTGCGACAAGCTGACCCCCGGGACGGTGCCGGAACTCTTTGCGACGCTGGACGCCATCATCTCCACCCTCGAGCAATGAATCGGGCAGAAAGTCCCCGGAACCTGCGCACAACTGCGCAGGTTTTTTATTACATTTGCATTCTATGTCCGAAGAACTCAACCTGGTGCGGGACCTGGCGATCATCCTCGTGTCCGCAGGCATATTCACCATCATTTCCAAGGCCCTCAAGCAGCCGCTGATCCTGGGCTACATCATCGCCGGATTCCTGATCGGTCCGCATATTTCCTGGTTCCCGGGGATCCAGAGCGAGGAAACCGTCCACCAATGGTCCGAGATCGGCATCATCTTCCTGATGTTCGGCCTCGGCCTGGAGTTCAGTTTCAAGAAACTCCTCAAGGTAGGCAGCAGCGCACTCGTGACCGCCGGAAGCAAGTTCGCAGGCGTGTTCGTGCTGGGATTCGTGGCCGGACAGGCCCTGGGATGGACTACGATGGAAAGCATTTTCCTCGGCGGACTGCTGTCCATGTCCTCCACGATGGTGGTCCTCAAGTCCTACGACGACATGGGGTTCAAGGAGAAACCCTGGGCCGGGATGGTCTTCGGCACGCTGGTGGTGGAGGACCTGATCGCCATCCTCCTGATGGTGCTCCTGTCCACCCTGGCCGTCTCCAACAGTTTCGCCGGCGGCGAGATGATCAAGGGCCTCGCCAAGCTCGCCTTCTTCCTGATCCTGTGGTTCCTGGTGGGCATCTACCTGATCCCGACCGTGCTGAAACGCGCCCGGAAATACCTCAGCGACGAGATCCTGCTGATCGTCAGCATCGGCCTCTGCTTCGGGATGGTCGCACTGGCCGAGGGCGTGGGATTCTCCTCCGCCCTGGGCGCCTTCGTGATGGGCTCGATCCTCGCCGAGACGATCGAGAGCGAGCACATCGAGCGCCTGGTCGCGCCGATCAAGGACCTGTTTGGCGCCATCTTCTTCGTGTCCGTGGGTATGATGGTCGCCCCGGCCGTGATTGCAGAACACTGGTGGGTAATCCTGATCATCACCCTCATCGTGATGCTGAGCCACATCCTGTTCGCAGGAGCGGGCATCCTGATGACCGGCGGCGGCCTGGAAAACGCCGTCAACACGGGATTCAGCCTCGCCCAGCTCGGCGAATTCGGCTTCATCATCGCAGGCGTGGGCGTGAGCCTGGGGGTGATGCGCGACTTCATCTATCCGGTGATCATCGCCGTGTCCGTGATCACCACTTTCACGACCCCTTACATGATCAAGCTGGCTGCCCCGACACATGCCTGGCTGCTGCGCGTGCTGCCCGACAAGTGGATCGCGCGCCTGGCCGCACCGGAGCAGACTACCCGTTCCTCCGCCGCCGAGCAGAGCGAATGGAAGAAATTGCTGAAGGCGTATTTCCTGCGCGTCGTGCTCTACGGCGTGATCCTGATCGCCATCATGATCGGCTCCAAGCAGTTCCTGGAGCCGCTGGCCGGACGGCTGTTCCCCGGCTGGTCCCCGTTCCTGCTGAACCTCGTGGTCGTGATCGTGACCCTGCTGGTGATGGCCCCCTTCCTCTACGGCCTTGCGATCAGTTCCGGCTCCATCAACGCCTCCGCCGCCAAACTCCTCCGGGAGAAGAACAGCAACAAATGGCCCATCGCGGGCCTCGTGCTCACCCGCACCTTCCTCGCCATCTCGATGGTGCTCAGCGTCATTGCGAGCCACTTCCACCTGGCGGGCTGGGCGGTGTTCCTCATCATCTTCGGCGGCATCGCCTTCATCTACATCGGCCGCCGCACGATGCACCGCTATTATGCGCTGGAGCAGCGCTTCCTGTCGAACCTCAACGAGAAAGAGGAGATCGAGCGCCGGCGCCGTCCGGTCACGACCTCGGTGCAGGACAAGATGGCCGGCTACGACGTCCACCTGGAGCTGCTGGAGGTCTCCCCCGACTGCGCCTTCGTCGGCAAGCCGCTCAGGGAAATCCCGTTCCGCGCCGAGACCGGCGCCAACCTCATCAAGATCGAACGCGGCTCGCAGAGCATCACCATCCCTTCGGGCGAGGTGTGCATCTACCCGCACGACCGGCTGCTCGCCGTGGGTACGACGGAGCAGATCGAGCGCCTGCGCACCATGCTCGCCGAGTCCGCCGCCGGGCCTGCTGCAGCGCCGGATACAGAATTCGAAGTCGTCCCGGTCACACTGGACGAGGATTCCTACCTGACCGGCAAGACGCTTCGCAGCACCAACATGCGCGACTACCACTGCATGGTGATCAGCGTGCTGAGCGAGAACGGATTCCACACCAACCCCCGTCCCGACTACGAATTCAAGAGCGGCGACGTCGTCTGGATTGCAGGCGAGACCAGCTCCTGCGAGTGGCTCGGCGGCAGTAAAGAATAATCTATTTCATTTCTTCGGCGAAGAAGGCCGCCATACGGTCGCGGATCTCGTAAAAACGGGGCGTGTACTGTCCGTCGTCGCCGATGTGCAAGCGGTGGCGCGGCTCTGCGCAAGCGTGGTGCTCGGCGCGCAGACCCAGTTGCAGCGCGCGTTCGTGGACGGCCTGCGTGCCGTACATCACTTCGGAGAACCATTGGGAAGGCGGATGGATGCCTTTTCCCCCGGTCCGGAAGGGATAGCCCCGGCCATAAGGCATCACCGGGTCATCGGGAGACTGGAAGGACAGGATCGCCGTATCCGAGTACTCAAGCACCTTGAGGTCGTGCACGGAGCCCCAGAGATTGCCCACGGCCCGGATGTGCGGGCGCTCCGCAGGATGTCCGTCGCGGGGCGCGGCTTCCGGGCGGAACGCGAGGCCGAGGGAGAGCATCGCCCCGGCGCTCGTCCCGGCGGCGAAGATCCGCTCCGGATCGATGCGAAGGTCCCTGCGGGAGAGCAGGTAGTCCAGCGCCGCATCGGCGTCCTCCAGGGCCCTTTTCTCGGCGGCCGTGAGATCCTTTTTCGTGGGCTGGAAGCCCAGACGGTAGTTGATCGAGACGGCCACGTAGCCCAGCGAGGCGAAATATTCGCACCAGCCCGCCTGGCCCTTCTCTTCCTTGTGACCGACAAAGAAAGACCCGCCGTGCATCATCAGCAGCAGGGGCCGGCTCGCCGAACTGTCGGCCGCCGGCAGGTAGATGTCCATGTCAAGATCCAGCGTGCGGGTGCGGCGCAGCTCCGGAATCAGGCGCCGCACGGTCCCCTTCTCCCCCACCGGCGCATGGGTCCAGTACCCTTCCGCCTGCACATAGACCACATCCCGCTCCACCTCCACGGCATATTCCGGAGTCGTATAGGGCAGGACGGCGAGCAGGGACACTAGGGCACTCATCAGGGACAGCATCGTTGGATGGTTTTGGCAAAGATACAAATTATTCTTTTTTCAATTCGACCGCCGGGTTGGTCCGGGCGGCCTTCAGCGTCTGCCAGAGCACGGAGACAAAGGAAACGGCCAGGATCAGCAGCACCGCCACGGCGAAAATCCACCACCAGCCGCTGATCCGCTCTGGATAATACTCCAGGAAGCGCCGGACCAGCATGACGCCGGCCGGTACGGCCAGGACCAGCGCCACGGCCACCCACGACATATAGGAAAGCACGGCGCGCCGGGTCTCGCTGTTCATCGTGCCGCCGAAGACTTTTCGGATGGCGATCCCCTTGGTATGGGTGTCCGCATACCAGGTGCTCATCGCGAGCAGGCCCAGCATGGAGAGCAGGATAATAATCAGGCTGAAGACCTCGACGAGCCGCGTGAAACGGTGCAGGTCGTCGTAATCCCGTGCAATGATGTCTTCCAGATAACCGCACTCGTTGTATTTTCCTTCGAACGTGAGGTCCACCCCCAGCTCCGAACGGCAATACTCCGTCGCCGCCTCCTTGAAGAAACGGTCGAACTCCCTGTGGTCGCCGCGCGTACGGACCAAAAGGCCCGATGAGGCCGAGGCATCTTCGGGTACAGTAACCTGTACAGCGCCCAGGGTATTGTCCCGCAGTTCTGCGTTGACCGGCGCCAGCCGGAAATCCTCCAGCATACCGCCAATGCTACAATCCTCTCCGAGATAGCCCAACCGGGACGGGTCCGGCTGATCGGAAGAAATGTCCAGCGCCAGGAAAGCGCTCCGGACCGGCCAGACCGTCCCGGAATGAGGCTGCTCATAGCGCAGGGCCTCCCGGAAACCCAGCAGCCGGAAAGCGACACTGTCACAATAGATGACCTGGGCTGAATAGGTTCTGTCGATCACTGTCGTCATGCGGAGATGTGTAGGGAATCCTCCGGCAAAACACGTTTCTTCCACTTGGGGAGAAGTCGCCAGCCGGTCAGCCAGTCCCGTCAGGGATTTATAGAAATCAGGATGGAAATAATACAGGTCCTGCACCGGGGAGATCCCGGTATCCAGCGTCCGCAGATGGCGGAACTGCACCTCCATCGTAATGGACATCACCACGAGCAGCAGGGCCAGAGCGGACTGGACGACGATGCTGACCTGGTTGAACCCCATTTTCCGCCTGCGGCGGATCCGGCCGGAGACGACGTCCAGCGGAAGCCACGAAGCCAGGGAAAAGGCAGGGAGCAGCCCGACCAGACCGCCGATTCCCAGGACGGAGACGAGGCCCAGCAACAGGAAGAATCCATCGAAATGCGCCCGCAACGGGACCGTCAGCCCGACAGGCCGGATACTGTTCAGCACCGGAACCACCGCCCAGGCAAGCAGCGCGGCCAGCACGAAACACACGAGTACAAACAGGACAGACTCGCGCAGGCAGCGCCGGATCACACATCCCCGCGACTCCCCGACCAGCCGGCGCGTCGCCATCTCCTTCGCCCGGCCCCCGCAGGCGGCCAGACTGAGATTGATATAATTCAGCACAGCAAAAGCGAGCAGGAGCAGCCCCAGGATCACAAGGACCACCAGATAAAGGCGGCTGCCGTGGCGGATCCCCAGCGAGCGCATCTCCGAAGCGAAAAACAGGTCCTCATACGGGGTCAGCATCGGTTCCTCCCTTTCATCCTTGTTCAAGAACCATCCGCACAACTTCACATACTTGGCAGAGACTTCCTGAATATCCGCCTGGGGCGTAGTCCGGGCCAGCATATGGACCATCATGCCCGTCCCGGTATGGCGCAAATCCGATTCACGATAGGCCCGCACGGCCGGAATGGGTGCCTGGAAACTGACCAGGAAATCAAAATCATCCAGAATCGTAAAGGACGGATCTCCGACCACGCCGACGATGGAGGAAAGGACGGTCTCCGCCCCCCGCTCGTCACGCCCGGAGACGCTGCGCATTTCCAGCATCTTGTCCAGAGGATCCTGCCCCTGATAATACTTTCGGGCGGCAGATTCCGTGACCAGGACACCCGGGCCGGCCTTGAAAAGATCCATGCTGCCGGTATGCAACTCCAGCGGGACCATTTCCAGCAGCCCGGCATCCGCCAGCAGGATCCGGGCCCGGTGAGGCACCCCGTCGATCAGGACATTCATTTCAGCACGCACGAAAGCCGCCGTCTGCTGCAGATCCGGCAGCGCGGCGAGTTCTTCTTCCTGCCGGTATTCCAAAACGGGGTCCGAGGGCGGACCGAGCAGGTACAGGTTTTCCTGTCCGTCCGGAGCACGGGAAATGCGCAGCTGGTCCCGGATCGAGGTGCCGATAATGACCACGAAGGCCAGGCTCACGATGAGCCCGGCTGCTTCGATGGCGGTGTAGAGCTTATTGCGGGACAGGAATTTCAGGTAGCTTTTCATTTTTATTTGTATCTATGCCGAAACACTTGGGTATTGCGCCGCGTTCCTGGAGAAAAATCTCCCGGAACTTGCCGCAGCCAACCGGTATTTGGACCATTTTGCTTCCATCCGGTAACTATTCTTTTTTCAATTCGACCGCCGGGTTGGTCCGGGCGGCCTTAAGCGTCTGCCAGAGCACGGCAAGGAAGGAGATCAGCAGGGCGATAACGGCCCCGGCGGCGAACACCCACCCGTAGTGATCGATCCGGTACCAGAACTGGCGCAAATACCGTTCGGCCAGGAAGACGGCAATGGGAATTCCCATGAGGACGGCGATGCCGACCAGCACCAGATATTCCTTCACGGAACGCCCCGTCTCCGTGGCGACGCTGCCACCGAATACCTTGCGCACAGCGATGTCCCGGGTCTGCATCGCGGCATAGTACGTGCTCATAGCGACGAGACCCAAGAGGGAGATGAGGGTTGCCAGAAGCATGAAGAGTTCGATCAGGCTGATGAAGTTGCGCGTTGTCTCCATGCTTTTCTCTATCAACTCCGGGATGTATCCGTAATACTTTTCCCCATATTCTTCCGCTCCCGTAAACCGCAGGCTTTCGGCCCGGCTGATTTCTTTTAATTCCGCGCGCACTTCGGCATCGAAGCGGTTGAGCTTCAGGACGACTGTGGAGTTGCCCTCCAGTTTTTCGATGGACACGATGCCGAGCTGGTTGCCATCCACCTCAGTCGGCCCCTTGATGGCGAAATCCCGGATGATCCCGCCCACATGGGAATCTCCGACCACCCACTTGAACACATCCGGCAGGGAGAGATTCTCTTTGTCCAGGGAAAATACCCTGGCAGCAGATTCGGTGAACCACAGGGAGTTATTCCTCGGTGTGCCGAAATCTTCCACGACCCCGAATCCGAACATATCGAAAGCTGTCCCGTCGCATTGAAGAATCCCTACCAGGACTTTCTGCCCTTCCACCGTCGTAGTAAATGACATTTGCCCAGCACCGGGATAACCGTTGCTCTTACCCAACCGGTCAACATAGGGTTTGGATGCCAGGACATCCTTGCCGTTCACGCTAGTGAAATACAACCCGTCCATGTCAACGCCCAGGGGCATGTCCATCAAATGGCGGTATTGGAGTTCCATCACCAGCGCCAGGGAGATCAGCGCCACGGTAATCACGTTCTGGATGATGATGAAGACCTTGGAGAACAGGGTCTTGGTCTGTCGGCGCTGCTCTCCTTTGATGACCTCCACCGCCTGGTAGCGCGAGGTCATCCAGGCAGGGATCAGGCCCGACACGAGGCCAATGATGATGGCCAGCAGGGCGTATGCGCACAGGTAGAGCGGAGAGAGAGACACATCCAGCCGGACATCCCCGATCAGATAGCGGTTGAACACAGGCTCAAGCGCCTTGGCTAAAAGCAGGGCAAGCGCCAGGCATAGCACCACGAACAGGACGGACTCCGAGACATATCGCCAGCGAATCCTCTCTGCAGACTCTCCCAGGGTGGATCGGATGGCCATTTCCTTCGCCCGCTTGCCGGCCAGGGCGACGCTGAGGTTGATATAATTGAAGAGCGCCGAGGCAAGCAGCAGCAGCCCGACGGCCAACAGCACATACACCCAGGTGGCGTTGCCATGCCTGATGACATTTCCCGTCTCCTGAAAATAGAGCTCCCGGAACGGCAGGGTCATCCGCCGCTCCGGTTTATTGACGGAGTACATCGGGGCGAACTCCCGGGTCACCACGGTATCGATAAGCGTCCGTACCGCCTGATGGTCAGCCCCATCCCGCAAGCGAAGCAGGACCAGGTCCACAGGAATGACAAATTCTGAAGAGGAAGGCGCGTCAGGCCCTTTGAAGGCGCGGTAGATGTCCGCTTCCTTCAGGATGGAATCGTCATTCCCCCGGATGATACCCCCGACCACGCAGGTGTCGCTGCGGATCACGATGGTCTTGCCCACCGGATCCAGGTCCGGAGAGATTTTCTTCGCGAAAGATTCGCCCAGGATGACCTGACTCCGGTCCTGCAGGATGCGCTCGTCCCCGGAGACAAAAGTCTGCGGCAGGAACTCGAAGATCTCCGGATCGATCTCATAGACATTAGGATTCCCCGGCGCCTTTTTCCCATCGAACCAGACCGCCATCCCATGATTTTGGAGTCTCCCGGCCGCCTCAACGTCCGGGACCCGGTCCTGCACGGTCGCCATCTCGCCGGGCCAGGCGGAAATCCACTCCTGCCCGCCGGTCAGCGCGTACAGGCGCTTGTAGTCCCTGGCAGCCCGCGTGATGGCCAGCTGCTGCCAAGTATAGCAGGAGATAATAACCACGAAGGCAAGGCTCACGATGAGGCCCACCGCCTGGATGGCGGTGTAGAGCTTGTTGCGGGAAAGGAATTTCAGGTAGGATTTCATTTACAATTCGTTCTTGACGTCGGAGACGATCTGCCCGTCGAAGAGGTCGATCGTGCGCTGGGCGCAAGCCGCGTCTTTCTGGGAGTGGGTCACCATCACGATGGTCGTCCCCTCCCGGTTGAGCTCGGTCAGCAGGTCCATCACCTCCTTGCCGTTCTTGGAGTCCAGGTTACCGGTGGGCTCATCCGCGAGAATCAGCTTCGGACCGGCCACGACGGCACGGGCGATGGCCACGCGCTGCTGCTGACCGCCGGAGAGCTGCTGCGGGAAATGTTGGGCGCGGTGGCTGATGTTCATCCGCTTCATGATGTCCGTGACCTTCTGCTTGCGCTCGGCGGCGCTGATGTTGAGGTAGCGCAGCGGCAGCTCGATATTCTCATAGACATTAAGTTCGTCGATGAGGTTGAAACTCTGGAAAACGAAGCCGATATTGCCCTTGCGGAACTTGGTGCGCTCTTTCTCCTTGAGGCCGGAGACTTCTGTATCAAGGAGCTTGTAGGAGCCGCTGGTGGGATTGTCCAGCAGACCCAGGATGTTGAGCAGTGTGGACTTGCCGCAGCCCGAAGGGCCCATGATGGCGACGAACTCGCCGTCCTTGATTTCGAAGGAAACGCCATTGAGCGCCGTAGTCTCGATCTCTTCCGTCCGGAAGACTTTGGTGAGGTTGTTGACTGTAATCATCTGTATCGTTTTTTATTTGTTTGTTTCTGCTTGACCGTTCTGTCTCAAAGCTTATGCCAATTAGACTATTTAATTTATAATCAATCTATTACAAAATCAAATCCAGTATCATTCCGTAACGGTTTTTTACACCGGTGTAAAGACTGTTTACACACATCCGCTCCCCTATTCCTTTTTCAGTTCTGTCGCCGGGTTGGTCCGGGCGGCTTTCAGCGTCTGCCAGAGCACGGTCCCGAAGGCGATGGCCAGGGAGAGCACAGCCGCGGCCGCGAACACCCAGCCGTAGCCATCGATCCGGTAGGTGAAGCGCTCCAGATAGACGCCGGCGGCCCAGACGGCCAGCGGGACGCCGATGAGGCAGGCCACGCCCACCAGCAGCATGTAGCTGCGGACCGAACGCCAGGTCTCCTGCGACACATCGGAGCCGAATACCTTGCGGACGGCAATCTGTTTGGTATTTTCATCGGCAAACCAGGTGCTCATGGCCAGCAGGCCCAGCAGGGAGATGAGGACCGCCAGCGCGGCGAAGAGTTCCACCAGGCGCAAGGTCCGCTGTACCGGTGCCAACTGCTTCCGGTTGATGTCCCGGATGAAGCCGTAGCGCCAGGCAGGGTCCTCGACACCGGAGGTCTCCAGCCGGAATTCCCGGTAAGCCTGCCGGATCCGGTCCTCATAGGACTTGTCCTCCCCGGTGGTACCGATCAGCAGGCTATTGGAGTAGCTGAGCTCTTCGGCCCGGATGACGATGACCCCGCCATTCGGGTTTTGGTCGACTTCCGAGGCCGGCCTGGAAGGGAAATCGGTCACCACGCCGCCGATAAACTCCGGCCGGGCGCCGTTCATGCTGATCCGCCGGGGAAATACGGTGGAAGTGTCCGACACCGCAGCTGCGTTGAAGGCGGAACGGCTCATCCAGAGCGAATGCACCAGCGGATGACCGAAATCTTCCTCCACTTCCAGCCCCAAAAGGCGGAAATAGGTAGAATCGCAGACAATGACCGGCATGTCTACATGATGTTCTTCATCCACCCTGACGCCCATGGTCATATTAATCATGCCGGGAATTCCACGGCCTACGCCTGCCTGGGTCACGAAGGGGAGCTGCTCCACTTTGTCTTTGAAAAGCTTCATCGCATCGTAGTCCCGGGCGGAATATTCGATGTAGAAAAGGTTGTCCGTGGCAGCGTGCGTCGGCCGGGTGAGCATGTGACGCATCTGCACCTCCATCACCAGCGCCAGGGCAATCAGGAAGACGGAAAGGACGTTCTGCACCACGATAAACACTTTGCTCAGGACCATCTTGTTGCGGCGCCGGAGCGTGCCCTTGATCACGTCGATGGGTTCATAGCGTGATGCGGCGAAAGCCGGGAGCAGGCCGTTGATCACGCCCAGGATCAGGATACCCGCCAGATAGGCCAGGATATAGCCGGGCGTAAGCATGAAGGAAAGCCGTACGCTGGAGTCAAAGCCCAGCATCACCTCGTCCGGATCGCTGGAGGAAACCAGGTTGTTCACCATGGGGGCCAGCAGGTCAGCCAGCAGGAGCGCCAGCGCGAAACAGACGGCGGTGAAGGCCACGGATTCGCCGATATACTTCCACAGGATGCCGGTCTTGCCGGCCCCCAGGAGCCGCCGGGTAGCCATCTCCTTGGCGCGCTTTCCGGTAAGCGCCAGGCTCAGGTTCACGTAGTTGAAGACGGCCGAAAGGAGGAGCAACAGGACCACGATGGTCAACAGGCGCAGCAACTGGGCATTTCCCGTACGGGTGAGCCCGGAGCTGCTGCCGGTGAAGAAGAAGGCCTCGTCCATGCGGTAGGCGCGCCACTTGTCCACCCTTTCCGCAGACCAGGTGGGGTCATAGTTCTTGTGCAGCAGGGCTTTCACCTTGGCCTGAACCTCGGACGGGTCCGCATCTTTCCGCACCCGGAACCAGGTGGTGTAGTTGCCGATGCTGTTGAATGCCTTCTCCGCTTCGGCCGCCCATGTGGCGGTGATGTTCGTGATGATGTCCGCAGGCATGAAGAAGGCTCCTTCGAAATCGGCAAAAATACCCTTGATGGTATGGTCCGCGTCTTCGATCCTGAGGGTCTGGCCGATCCGGACGCCCGTCTTCCGGGCCAGGGACTCGCTGATAAGGATGTCGTCCTTGCCCACGAAGTCATCGAGGTTTCCTTCCAGGAGGCGGTACTGCGGGAACACCTTGAAGAAGTCGGCATCCCCCTCAATGCCTGCCACCTGGAGCCTCTCCCCGCCGTATTGGATTACCGGCTGCCAGAGGAGCGCCATGTGCGTCGCCGCCTCCACTTCCGGGATGTTCATTTCCAGCTCCTCCTTGTCCCAGTAGGTCAGGCCCAGGAAATCGTCACTTCCCAGCGCAAAGGTGCTCTCCCACGCCGACGATTCATGCGCCACCTGGTACTGCTGCACCACGTAGCTGCCGATCAGGATCACGAAAGCCAGGCTCACGGCCAGCCCCACCGCCTCGATGGCGGTGTACAGTTTGTTACGGGAAAGGAACTTCAGATAACTTTTCATGTTTATATCACAACGCGCACGAGAGCACAGCCAACCCCGTGCCAGAATTCGTAATTACTTGAAAATTAAAATCTTCTACAATCCACCGCGCAAAAAACCTGTAACGATCTTTTACACTTGTGTAAAGGCACTTTACACCCGATATCCCCGTTACCGGAAAAGGAGCTCGAAGGCGGTCTCGGTGTTGTTGGACCAAAGGAGGTCGATGGTCCCGTTGTGCTGGTTCATGATCTGGCGGGAGATGCTCAGGCCGATGCCGCTGCCTTCTTTCTTGGTGGTGTAGAACGGCACGAAGATCTGTTCCTGGCTCTCCTTGCTGATCGGTTCCCCGTTGTTGGCGAAGCGCACATGGGTCTCCTCGGCCCGGTCGATGAAGGCCGTGATGGTGATCTGCGTGGCTCCGGCCTGCAGGGCGTTTTTGATCAGGTTGATGAAGATCTGCGAAATCTGCCCCTCATCGAGGTAGAGCAGGATATCCGGGCTGGAAGCGCTGTAGCTGCAGACGGCTCCGGCATCCGCACACTGCTTCTCCGTCAGGTGCAGCACCTTGTCCACCAGTTCATCCAGCATCACCGCCTTCTTGAACGGCCGGGCGACGCCGGAGAGTTCGCGATAGGTCTCCACGAAGCGGATGAGGTTGCGGGAAGAGTCGGAAATGGTCTGCAAGCCCGCCTTGACGTCCATTTCCTGCTGCTCGGCAGGCAGGTCGGCATATTTGCTGAGCGCATCGCTCAACGAGGCGATCGGCGAGACCGTATTCATGATCTCATGCGTGAGCACGCGGATCAGCTTGGTCCAGGACTCCTGCTCATTGCGCTGGCGCTGGCGTTCGAAGATCCAGCGCAGACGGTTGAGCGTACGCTCGAACGAACTCTTTTCCACAAAGCGGAAATTCAGTTCCCCGTCTTCCAGGGAGTCAAGCATGTAGGCGACTTTCTTGCGGTCGCGGCGGCGGACCCAATACGCAGTGAGGGCCGCCACGAATAACGCGACGGCCACCATCAGCAAAACGATCAGCCACCAGGACATCATATATTGTATTTACTGAGTTTTCGATACAGGGTCGGGCGGCTGATATTCAGGGCCTTCGCCACGGCAGTCAGGTTGCCGCCGAAGCGGGTCATCGCTTCCCGGATCGTCCGTTCTTCCGCCATTTCCAGGGTCTGGGCACCTCCTCCGGCCGGGGCGCTTCCCGACAGATCACGGCGCTCGCCGAGCTGCAGGTCCTGGACATCCAGGCACTCCCCTTCCGCCAGGATCACGGCCTTCTCGATGCAGTTCTGCAATTCGCGGATGTTGCCGCTCCAGTTGTGGGCACGCAGCGCTTCCCCGGCGGCCGGCGTCAAGCCGGAGACGGCGCGGTGGTATTTCTCGTTGTACCGCAGGATGAAACGTTCCGCGAGCGGCAGGATGTCGTCCGGACGGTCGTTCAGGGACGGCAGATGCAAGTGCATCGTGTTGATGCGGTAGTAGAGGTCTTCGCGGAAACGCCCCTCACGCACAAGCGCTTCCAGGTCCATGTTGGTCGCACAGATGAGCCGGATGTCCACCGGACGGGCCTTCGTGTCCCCCACCCGCGTGATGCTGCGGTTCTGGATGGCGCGCAGCAACTTGGCTTGCAGGTGCAGGGGGATGTTGCCGATCTCGTCCAGGAAGAGGGTGCCGCCGTCGGCTTGTTCAAATTTGCCGACATGATCGGCATGGGCATCGGTGAAGGCGCCTTTGATGTGCCCGAACAGTTCGCTCTCGAACAGGGTCTCCGGAATGGCGCCGGCATCCACGGCCACCAGCGGCTTCGCGGAACGCAGGCTCCGGGCATGGATCTCGCCCGCCAGCACATCCTTGCCCGTACCGTTGGCTCCCGTGATGAGCACGGTGGCGTCGGTCGGGGCGATCTTGGAGACATGGCGGCGGATGATCTCCATGGCAGGCGAAGAGCCCCAGAACATGGGACTGGCGGCTGCGGCGAGGCCTGCCTTGCCTGTCCCCGGCCGGACCTCTCTCCCCTGCGCCTTCCGCGCCTTGTCGCGGGCGGCGGAGAGCACGGCGATGAGTTTGTCGTTCTCCCAGGGCTTCACGATGAAGTCGAAAGCACCCCGGCGCATCCCCTCCACCGCCAGCTGGATGTCCGCGTAGGCGGTGAAGAGCACCACCTCCGTCAACGGGGACATCTGCTTGATCTGGCCGGTCCAATAGAGGCCTTCGTTTCCGGTGTTGGTGTCGGTATAGAAATTCATGTCCAGCAGGACCACGTCCGGGCGGAAGCGCTCCAGGGTGGATACCAGCGTCGTCGGGGAAGGAATCAGCTCCACCTCCGCGAAATGCGGAGGCAGCAGCAGGCCGAGGGCGGAACGGATGCCCTGGTTGTCGTCCACGACGAGGATCTTGCCTTTCTTTTCCATGCTTACTGCAAAGTTAGGGAAAATTAGAATACAAGCACGTCGGCGTCGCCGAAAGTATCATAGGAGGAGGTGATCACCCGCTCCCCCGGCTCCAGGCCTTCGAGCACCTCGTAGTACTGCGGGTTCTGGCGGCCGATGCGGATCTCGCGGCGGACGGCCTTGCCCTCGCCGGAGAGCACGTAGATCCATTTGCCGCCGGTCTTCTGGTAGAAGGTGCCGCGGGGGATGATGACCGCTTCCTCGGGCTGGCCGAGCTGGAGGTTGAGGTAGTAGGTCTGGCCCGTGCGGATGTTGTCGGGCTGCACGCCGGTGAACTTGAAGTCCGCCTGGAACTTGCCGTCGCGCACCTCCGGATAGACCTTGCGGATCTCCATGGAGTACTGCTCGCCCTGGCGTTCGAAGGTGGCCTCGAGTCCGGGGATGACCTTGTCGATATAGTGCTCGTCGATCTTGGCTTCGACCTTGTAGCTGCCCACGCTGTTGATCTGGCCGATCTTGGTGCCCGAAGCAACGGACTGGCCGAGCACGACGTCCAGCAGACCCAGTTCGCCGTCGATCGGCGCCTTGACGACGAGGTTGCTTTTGCGCTTGCGGATCATCTGCATGTTCAGCTGCATGTTCTCCAGGGACTCTTCCATCCGGTTGATCTGGGTGCCGCGGTAGAGGCTGTCCTGCTTGGAGCGTTCGCTGATAAGGGCATATTTCGAGCGGGCCAGGCGGTAGTCCTCTTCGGCCTTGAGGTATTCCTCCCGGGCGATGAGTTTCTCGTCGTATAGGGCTTTCTGCTGTTCGTAGGCGCGCTTGAGCCGCTCCACCTGCGTGCCGTATTCCAGCACGTTCTGGCGGACATCCAGCTTCTGCTGCTCCATCTGGATCTGGGTGTTGCGCAGGATGTTCTCTTTCTCGGCCAGCTCGGCCTCGGAGTTCAGGATCTGCAGGTCCAGGTTGTCGTTTGAAAGCACGAGGATCGGATCGCCGGCCCTGACGGCGGAGCCTTCCTCGATCAGGATCTGCTGCACGATGCCGCCTTCCTGCGGGGAGAGCTGGATGGTCGTCATCGGGTGGACCTGCCCGCTGACCCGGATGTAGTCGTTGAATTCGCCGCGCTGGACCGTACTGGCCGTGAAGGCATCGCCTGCCACGCGCAGGGTCTGGGTATCCGGCCGCAGGATGAGGTAGCCGATGAAGACGAGCACGACGCCGCCGAGCCAGTAAGGGAGCGCCTTCCTGGTGAATGCGAGGCGCCAGCCTTTCTTCTTTTCGATAATCTTGTCCATATTCTTCTGTCTTATAGGATGCCCGGGCTGACCGGGCATGACTTGTTACAGCCGGCCTGACCGGCCATCTCTTTTACTGGTTGATATATTCTTCGCCGCCGTAGTAGCGGACAATGCTCTGCTTGATGAGGAATTTGAAGAGGCTGTTCAGCCGGTCGGCGCCGGCGCGCAGGTAGTTGTTGGCCGCCGTCTGGTACTCCAGCGGGGAGATCAGTCCCTGCTCCATCTTGCGGGT
This sequence comes from Bacteroidales bacterium, assembly GCA_017454905.1. Lineage (GTDB taxonomy): Bacteria > Bacteroidota > Bacteroidia > Bacteroidales > UBA932 > Cryptobacteroides. Next base: position 2,440 of record JAFTCB010000018.1, on the reverse strand, counting down.
GTTGAGAGCGTAGGCCTCCTGCTGGACTTCGGCTTTGCGCTCGGCCTGCTCATAGGCGGCTTCCGCGCCGTCGCGGTCCTGCACGGCCCGGCGCACCTCGGACTCCACGTCACGCTGCTTCTGGTCGTACTCCGCAGTGGCCCGCACGAGGGCATTGCGGCGGCGCGCGATGTTGGACTGACGCGAGAGCCGGTTGAAGATCGGAATGCTGACGGACATGGCAATGTACTCACCGGCGTTGCTGCGCAGCATGTCGAAGTATGGTGTGGTCTGGTTGCCCTGGTAGGAGTAGTAGCTGGTGCTCCAGCCGCTGGAAAGGCTCACGCTGGGCAGGATCTGCCATTTCGCCGTGTTGAGTTCCAGGCGGGCGTTCTCGACGGTCCAGGCCGCGAGCCGCACGGCCGGATTGTGGGCCAGGGCGTAGTCCACCAGGCCGCTGTCCCCCGTTGCCGGCTGCGGCACAAGCGCAGTCACGCCGTCGTCAATCACCAGCGGTTCGTCCCCCGGCCAGAAGAGCAGGTCTTCGAGGTTGACCCGGTGGTCGGCCAGCAGGTTGCGCGTGTTCACGAGGTCGTAGCGCCGGTCGGCCAGGTCGGCTTCCAGCTGGACCACGTCGGCATGGCCTTTCTGGCCCAGTTCCTCCTGGCGCCGGACTTTTTGCACGAGCTGTTCCGCCGTGGCGACCTGGCTTTCGTAGATTTCGAGCAGTTTCTGGTAATACAGCACATTGTAGTAGGCCTCCATCACCGCCAGGCAGATGTCCGCCTCGGCCTGCAGTTCCCGGGTCTTCCCCATCTTGAGGGAGGTCTGGGAGATCTTGAGGTTGTTGACGGCGGAGAAGCCGTTGAACAGGGTGATGCTTGCGGAGAGGCTGTAGCCGTTGTTGAAGGAGACCGTGTTGATGTAGGTGTTGGTCTCCGGGTCGATGTTGCGGCCGAAGTTGTAGTAGGCGGATGTGCTGCCGTTGATGTTCGGCAGGAAGACCGCCAGGAGGGCGTCACGCCGCGCGATGCGGGCGTCACCGGTCTCGGCCTGCCGGATGCGCAGTTTGGTGGCATGCGACAAGGCGTACTCCATGCAGTCGTGCAGGGTCATCGGCTGCTGCGCGGCGGCGGGCCGGAGGACGGCCGAGAGCAGGAGGAGCAATATCAGAGAGGTCTTTTTCATATTCAATGCCTTTGCCCCTCTGCGCTGCATGCCCCGTGCCAGTATTGTTATTTAATTGATTGACAATCGATTAATAAATAATACAAAACAGGAAGTGTAACATAATTTTACACTTCCTGTAAATGATCTTTACACTTCAACCCCCAGGACATCGCTTTCCTCGAATCCGCCCCCGGCCGCCGAGCCATCATCGGCCTACACGTCAGAGGGATCATCCAGTATATCAACCAATATGCATAAAGATTTGCAATGCTATGAAGAAAAAATGTTATTCTTTTTTCAATTCTACAGCCGGATTGGTCTTAGCTGCCTTCAATACCTGCCAGATGACAGAGACAAACGCGATAAGCCCGGTGAGCAGCACGGCCACCACGAAAATCCACCAATATCCTTCCAGCCTGTAAATGAAATCTTTGAGGTATTCCTGCGCGGCATAGACCGCAATCGGAATGCCGATGATACAGGCGATGCCTACCAGAATCATATAGTCCCGGATCGTCCGCCAGGTCTCTGAGTCCACCGTGCCTCCGAAAACCTTCCGCACGGCGATGTCATGGGCTTTTTCATCGGCAAAATAGGTACTCATGGCCAGCAGGCCCAGCAGGGAAATCAAGACAGAGAGCAGCATAAACAGTTCCAGCAGGCGCATATTGTTGCGGGCAGGGCGGAGCGCTTCCCGATAGTTTTCCGTGAGGAAACCGTTGTCCGCCACGCTGGCGATATTGGTCCGGCTCCAGTCCTCATATACCTGTCTGATTGCTTTCCGCGCCTCCGCCCGGTCACCGACGGTCTCGATGACCCAGCCTCCCCACATCAAGTCCTCACGCTTCATGACGGACACGAAGAGATAATCTTCCGTTCCGGCGTTGGACAGATTCACCGGGAAATCCTTGATCACGCCGGCCACATACTCACACCCCCGCGTCCTTTGGGACAGCGTCTGGCTGATGTCGTGATACTCGTCGTCAAATCCCGATGCCGCAAAAGCCGCCTCGCCAAACCAAACGGCATTGAATTGGGGCGCCTCAAAGTCCTTCAGTTTCTCAAAATGGAAAATGTCGAAGGCGGTGCTGTCCATCTTGAAGGTCCGGTACATGATCTCGCTTCCGTCGCGGGTCAGCGAAAACTGTCCGCCCGTCCGGGCGCCCGGAGCCCCCTGGCTGAATCCGATTCTTTTCACGCAGGGCAATGCCGCCAGGACATCGGCCAGTGGCCCCTGGTCGGAACGGCTCTGGACACGAAGATAATAGACGTCCTCGATATTCGCGTGGAG
>JAFTCB010000017.1 GCA_017454905.1 Bacteroidales bacterium | reverse complement strand
GCCTGCCTCTGCGGCCTCCGCATCTCCGACATCGAGAGCCTCACCTGGGACAACGTCATCATCGCCCCAGACCAGGGCTACGCCCTCAAAGTCATCACCCAAAAGACCGGCGCCTACGCCGTCATCCCCATCAACGAAGAGGCCTACAGCCTCCTGGGCGAACGAAGGGAAGGTCCCATCTTCGACCGGCTCCACCGCGGCACCCTCAACCGCCGCATCGCCCGTTGGGTAAAAGCCGCCGGCATCGACAAGCACATCACCTTCCATAACTTCCGCCACACCTACGCCACCATCCTGGCCAGCAACGGAACCTCCATCTACACCGTCTCCAAACTCCTCACGCACTCCAACGTCACCACCACGCAGATCTACGCCGACATCGTGGACGAGGAAAGGCGCAAGGCCGCGGAATCCATCAAGATAGGAATCAAAACAGAAAAATAGACGCCTATGAGAATCATACGACACTTCACAACCGTCGCAGACGTCATCGCCCAGGGCCCGGCATACGTGGCCCTCTATCGTCTGCTCCTTGAGATATACAGCCGGGGCCTCAACCCCGAAATGCGCTTCCTCGAATCCGACTTTCCATCCGTAACCCTCTGCAACTGCGCCAAGACCATCCTTGACGAGCTCCACACGGCCGATGACCTTGCCCCCTTCCTGGACAGCTACCACCATCGTCTCAAGCCCACCCGCAAGTTCCGGAACCCCCGGACGGAAACCATCACCCGGCAGACCTACGACTGCCACCCCCATACCGGCGCCCAGCGCTGCGCCGTCATCGCCGCCGTCCTATACCTTGCAGAAGCCTCCGGCGCATTGAATGAAGATCAGCTCCGTCAATACAAAGACTGGATCCTGCTCCACGCCGATGACTATCTCTTTGCCGACACATTCATCGCCTCCATCCCGTCGCTGCAGCAGCTTAAGGAACCGATGCCGCCCACACCCCGGATGATGCTCACCAACTACGCCATCGCGCACTCCGTACTCGAGTCCGTGGACCGCGCCCTGGAGAGCAAGCCTGCCGCAGAACGGCCCCGCTTCCTGGACGCACTCATCCAGACCTTCCTCGGCGAACGGGAAAGCCTCAGAGACATCCTCGGCGGCATCCTGACCGCCCGGTACGACATCCTGGTTGCCGAAACCAAGGCCGAACAAGCCGGGGACGATGCCGGAAACACCCACGCCATACCGTCCGGCCAGCCCGGCGCGACCAGGCAGGCCACCGGTCGGCAGATCGGCATCCTCTTCTACTACCTCTTCAACGAACTCGGCATAGACTTCACCAACTCCGACAAGTCAGCCTGGGCCCGCCTCCTGAGCTTCATCACCGGCTACAGCGAAGAGACCCTGCGCAAGAAACTCGACTTCGATTTCGAGAACAAACAGGTACAGAAAGACCTCGGCACCGTCAAAGCGGAAGTCCAGGAACTCTTCCCGGCCATCGCCCGAAAGATAGACAACGATAAGAAAATATAACATTTGGGCTGCCTC
>JAFTCB010000016.1 GCA_017454905.1 Bacteroidales bacterium | reverse complement strand
CGGCGGTACTTCCCTGTTGATCCTTGTGGGTGTGGTCCTCGATACGCTCCAGCAGGTGGAAAGTTATTTGCTGATGCGCCACTACGACGGCCTGATGAAGACCGGCCGCCTCAGCGGGCGCTCAGGTATGTAGTTCTTTGAATAAATTGAAAGGTTGTGATCAAGCCCAAGACTGAAGAAGAGATCGAACTGCTTCGCGAGAATGCCATCATCGTATCGAAGACATTGGCCGAAGTCGGTAAAGCGGTTGCCCCTGGTGTGACAACGAAAACGTTGAATAAGGTAGCCGAGACTTTTATCCGCGACAACGGAGCGATCCCCAGCTTCCTCGGTTTTGAAGGTTTCCCTGCAGCCATCTGTGCCTCGGTCAACGATGTCGTGGTCCACGGGTTCCCGTCCGACTATGTCCTCAAGGAGGGCGACATCGTCAGCGCGGACATCGGTACGCTCTACAAGGGCTACAACGGCGACTCCTGCTACACCTTCCCGGTCGGGGAGGTGTCAGCGGAGACCCGCAAGCTCCTGGACGTGACGAAGGAATCGCTCTACAGAGGCATCGCAGCGGCTGTAGCAGGTGCGCGGATCGGAGATATCGGATACGCGGTGCAATCGTATGCTGAATCATTCGGTTTTTCCGTCGTCCGTGAACTTGAAGGACACGGGATCGGCCGGGAGATGCACGAGAATCCGGGCGTGCCCAATTACGGGCGGCCGGGACGCGGCACCCACCTGGTGGACGGAATGGTCCTGTGCATCGAGCCGATGATCAACGCCGGCGGGAAGGCCGTCTATCTGGACAGAAACGGATGGGCCGTCCACACCGCCGACCACAAGAACTCGGCTCACTATGAGCTTACGATTGTTGTCCGGAAAGGCCGTGCCGAGCAGCTCTCAACCTTCGATTTTATCGAGAAAGATGGCAAGATTAAATTTTAAAGTGTAATTTTTAATGTCAAAACAAGTAGCAATAGAACAAGATGGGAAGGTCATCGAGACCCTTCCGAACGCGATGTTCAAAGTCGAGCTTGAGAATGGTCACGTCCTGCTCTGCAACATTTCGGGCAAGATGCGCATGAACTTTATCCATATTCTTCTGGGCGACAAAGTGCGCGTTGAAATTTCACCCTACGATTTAACCAAAGGCAGAATATCTTTCAGATACAAATAAAAAACTCATAGATATGAAAGTCAAGACATCCATCAAGAAGCGCAGCGAGGATTGCAAGATCGTCAGACGCAAAGGCCGTCTGTATGTCATCTGCAAGAAGAACCCCAAGTTCAAGATGCGCCAAGGATAATCAATCAGTAACAAATTAAGTAAAGTATAATTATGGCTAGAATCGCCGGTGTAGATTTACCCAACAACAAACAGGGAGAAATAGGCCTGACCTATATCTTCGGTATCGGCCGCTCTTCTGCGAAGCGCATCCTCGAGAAGTGCGGGATCGATCCCACCATCAAAGTGGGCGACTGGAATGACGACCAGATCGCCAAGATCCGTACCGAGATCAACGAGGAGTACAAGATCGAGGGCGAGCTCCGCTCCTCCGTCCAGATGGACATCAAGCGCCTCATGGATATCGGTTGCTATCGCGGAATCCGCCATCGTCTCGGACTCCCTGTCCGCGGCCAGAGCACCAAGAACAACGCCCGTACCCGCAAGGGCCGCAAGAAGACCGTTGCCAACAAGAAGAAGGCGACCAAGTAAAACCAGATGAATTATGGCAAAGAAAACTACAACATCCAAGAGGGTTGTCAAGGTTGAAGCTTATGGCGAAGCCCATATTTCATCGACCTTCAACAACGTCATCGTGTCTCTGACCAACGCCCAGGGTCAGGTGATCAGCTGGGGTTCCGCAGGCAAGTGCGGTTTCAGAGGCTCCAAGAAGAACACCCCGTACGCTGCCCAGATGGCCGCCGAGGATGCCGCCAAGACGGCTTTCGACGCAGGTCTCCGCAGGGTGAAGTGCTATGTCAAGGGTCCGGGTGCAGGCCGTGAGTCCGCCATCCGTACCATCAACAATGCCGGTATCATCGTGACCGAGATCGTTGATGTCACCCCGATGCCCCACAACGGGTGCCGTCCTAAAGGCCGTCGTAAAGTTTAATTTTAAAGCAAGACTACTATGGCAAGATATACAGGTCCCAGCACCAAGATCGCCCGTAAGTTCGGCGAACCGATTTTCGGATCCGACAAGTATTTTGAGAAGCGCAACTATCCTCCGGGACAGCATGGTCTCGCTGCGAAGCGCAAGAAGTCCAAGGAATATGCGACCCAGCTGAAAGAGAAGCAGAAGGTCAAGTACATGTATGGTGTGCTCGAGCGCCAGTTCCACAACACCTACGACAAGGCCTCCCGCATGTCCGGCCAGAAGGGTGAGAACCTCCTCTTCCTCCTGGAGTCCCGTCTGGACAACATCGTGTACCGTATGGGCATCGCTCCTACCCGTGCAGCCGCCCGCCAGCTTGTGTCCCACCACCACATCACCCTCAACGGCAATGTGTGCAGCATCCCTTCCACCCAGGTGAAAGCCGGCGACACCGTGGCCGTCCGTGAGCGCTCCAAGAGCCTCGAGGTGATCCAGAACAGCGTGGCCTCCGTGACCAAGTATTCCTGGCTGGATTTCGACACCAAGACCCTCAGCGGCAAGTTCCTCAACGTTCCTGCCCGTGCTGAGATCCCTGAGAACATCAACGAGCAGCTGATCGTCGACCTCTACTCCAAATAAAATTTAACACCACAACAATATGGCAATCTTAGCATTTCAAAAACCGGACAAGGTGATTATGCTCGAAAGCACCGACACTGTCGGCCGTTTCGAATTCCGGCCTCTCGAGCCGGGTTACGGCCAGACGATCGGAAACGCTCTTCGTCGCATCTTGCTGGCCTCTTTGGAGGGGTTTGCTATCAGTCAGATCAAGATCTCCGGTGTGGACCAGGAGTTCCAGACCATCCCCGGCGTCATCGAGGGGATGCAGGACATCATCCTGAACCTCAAGCAGGTGCGTTTCCGCCGGATGGTCGAGACCGTGGATACTGAGACGGCAAACATCGTCATCAGCGGCAAGCAGGAGTTTACGGCAGAAGATATCTCCAAAGGATTGTCTTCTTTTATGGTGTTGAATCCCGAATTGCACATCTGCTCGCTTGAGCCTTCCGTCAAGCTCGAGATCGCGATCACCATCACGAAGGGTCGCGGTTTCGTGCCTGCCGAGGAGCTTCGCGACGAGAACACGCCGATCGGAACCATTCCGGTCGATGCGATCTACACCCCGATCCGCAAGGTCAACTGGAGCGTGGAGAACTGGCGTGTCGAGCAGAAGACGGATTACGAAAAACTCAACCTCGAGATTGTGACGGACGGTTCCATTTCCCCGAACTCCGCCCTGCATGAGGCTGCCAACATCCTGATCTACCACTTCAAGCTGTTCACCGACGACAAGAAGATGTCGCTGGAGAGCACCGTGGAGATCGACAGCAAGGAGCTGGACGAGGAGTCGCTGCACATGCGTCACCTCCTCCTGACCAAGCTTTCGGATGTAGGCCTGTCCGTGCGTGCCTTCAACTGCCTCAAGGCAGCTGACATCGACACGTTCGCCGACCTCGTGTCCTATTCCCGTCCCGAGTTGATGAAGTTCCGCAACTTCGGCCGCAAGTCGCTCAACGAGATCGATCTCCTGGTCGAGAAGATGAAGCTTTCGTTCGGAATGGACGTTACCAAGTATAATATCGAACCCAAGAAAAAGAACGTATAAAAGATGAGACACAATAAAGCTATCAATCATCTTGGTCGTCAGAGCGGTCACCGCAAGGCGCTCCTCGCCAACATGGCTTGTTCCCTGATCATGCACAAGCGGATCAACACGACCGTGGCGAAGGCCAAGGCCCTGAAGAGCTATGTCGAGCCGCTGATCACCAAGTCCAAGGAGGATACCACCCACAACCGCCGCGTTGTGTTCAGCTACCTCAAGGACAAGAATGCCGTCTCCGAGCTTTTCCGCACCATCGCTCCGAAGGTCGCTGACCGTCCGGGCGGATACACCCGTGTGCTCCACACCGGTTTCCGCCAGGGTGATGCCGCCGAGATGGCGCTGATCGAGCTGGTGGACTTCAACGAGGCCGCCCTCGCCGCAGCTCCCAAGGCCGCCAAGAAGAACACCCGCCGCAGCCGCGCCAAGAAGGCTGAGGCTGCCCCGGAAGCTCCGGTAGCCGAAGCTCCTGCAGCTGAGACTGCTGCTGAGTAGCGGTAGTTTGAGCGTATTGAAGTCGGCGTCAGCCGACCGAAAATTAAAGCCTGAACCCCGGGAAGGATTTCCCGACGCAAGCCTCATCGTCGATGACGATGGGGCTTTCTGTTCCCAGGGAGGCCACTTTGAGCGCCATGACCATGCGGTGGTCGTGGCGCGAAGTGTATTCGCCGCCTTTGAGCAGGCGTCCGTTGAGCAGGCGGGCGGTGAGGGATTCTCCGAAGACGACGAGCTCGTCGCCCTGGATACCGGCTTCCACCCCCATCTGCTGCAGCATTTGCAGGATGGCCTCCGCCCGGTTGGACTCCTTGGCGGCAAGCCTGCCGACACCGCCGATGCGGGATTCCCCGGCGCAGAACGCGGCCAGCACGGCCACGATGGGGAAGAGGTCCGGGGCGTTGTTGAGGTCCTGGTGGAAGGCTTCCAGCGGGGCTTTCCGGACGCAGACCGTGCCCTCCTCCAGCTGGGAGACGACCGCACCGGCTTCGACCAGGATGTCGATGATGGTCAGGTCGGCCTGCAGCGATTTGGTGTCCATCCCGACGAGCTCGGCGGAGCCGAACACGGCCCCCGCCACAAGCAGGTTGGCGGCGGCGCTCCAGTCGCCTTCGATGGCGAAATCCGCGGAGCGGTAGTGCTGCCGGCCGCGTACCTTGAAGCTGATGCCGGTGCAGGAAGACCAGTCCTCGGCTTCCAGCAGCTGTGCGTCGCCTTCCATCTCGCTGCGCGTCTGGATGCCGAAGTGGCGCAGCACATCGAGCGTGATGTACATGTAGGGAATGCTCTTGGGGTCGCTGACGTGCAGCTGGGAATCCTTGTCGCAGAGCGGCAGGGCCATCAGCAGGCCGGAAATGAGCTGCGAGCCGCCCTTGCCCGGCACATCGGCCGTGCCCGGGATCAGGTGCCCCTTGACGCTGAGCGGGACGTAGATCTCCTTGCCCTCGCGGCTGCCGGTGTTGCCGAGCAGCACGCCGAAGGCGGCCATGATGTCCGCGGCGCCGCCCAGCGGGCGCTGCAGCAGCGTCCCGTGGCCTTCCACGGTAAAGTCTCCCGGCCCGACGGCGGCGAGCACCGGGACGCACAGGCGTGTCAGCAGTCCGGATTCGCCCGTGTCCAGCCGGTCCAGCGTCAGCTGGCGGCAGCGGGCGCCGATGCCGGTGATGGTCAGGTCGGAGCCTTCTTTGACGACCTTGGCGCCGAGGGCTTCCGCAACGCGCAGGGCGGCTTCGGAGTCGCCGCAGGGACTGTAACCCCGCAGGTGCGAACTCCCTTCCGCGAGGGCGGCGGCGAGGATGGCGCGCTGCGCGAAACTCTTGGAGGCGGGCATCTGCCGACCGGCTGCCCGGTAGGCCCGGCGGTCGCCGTAAATGGCGGCGTGCATCTCTGCCGTGGACCATTGTCCGGGGGCGGTCGCCTCTTGTGCCGTGAGGGCGGCGTAGGTGAAGGGGGCGCCGCGCCGCAGGCATTCGATGCGGGTCTGCCGGCCGGCTTCGCCCATGCCGAAGGCCACCAGCCGGCCCTGCAGGGAATCCACGCCCTCCAGTACGCAGGCATAGAGGGATTCGATCTGAGCGGCATCCGCTTCGTCGCGGCAGCTCGTCACGATTTTGGCGATGTCCGCTCCATAGCGGAAGCAGCGGGCCAGGGCCATCTGCAGGACTTCGGTGCCCGGCGTGTCCTCGAAATTGTGCCAGGAACGGATGATCTCGGTGCCGTTTTTGCGGCAGAGCCGCTGGAAATCCTTGCTCATCTGCACGGGGGCCTCGATCTCCAGGTCGGCGAAGCGGGCGCCCGCCTCGATGGCGATGCGCAGCCGCCGCTCCGCTTCCCGGGCCGAGGCGGATTCCGCGATGCGGCAGGTCGCGATGAGCGGCGTGTCGGAATCGCTGAAGAGTTCTTCGATCTGTTCGTCCGTGAGGGGGCAGCGGTCCAGGCGGATCTCCGCCATCTCGACCGCGGGGTCTTCGAGGATCTCGAGGATCTGCTCGAAGGTCTTATTCTGTAGGCTGGTGCAAATCATCCAGGTCTTTGATTATCACCTTGCCGATCTTCTTGATCAGGACAAAGTGGATGATGCCTTTTTCGGCTTTCTTGTCTTTCCAGAGGGCGTCCTCCAGGGCTTCCTGCGGGCAGGGTAGCTCCGTCGGGAGACCGCAGGCGTGCAGGTCGCGGCGGAGCTGCTCCGCAAGGCCTTCCTTGCAGAGGCCCAGGCGCTCGGAGAGCAGGGCGGCCTGTACGATGCCGACGGCGACGGCCTCGCCGTGCGTCAGCGGATCGTCCGCGTCGTGGGTGTGCTGGTACCATTCGATGGCATGGGCGTAGGTGTGGCCCAGGTTGAGGGTGCGGCGGAGGTTCTCCTCATAGGGGTCCAGCTCCACGATCTTGCGCTTGACGTCGGCGGCGGCCTCGATCAGGGGCGCGAGCGCCGCGAAATCGATCTCCGGCTCGGAGAGGACCTTGACGGCCTTCTCGTAGTGGCCGTTCTTGTTTTCGATGATGAAGGTCTTGAGCATCTCGGCCGCGCCGGAGCGGAGTTCGCGCGGGGGCAGGGTCTGCAGGACTTCCGGAAGGATGCGGGTGTAGATCGGGAATTTCGTCACGCCGATCATGTTCTTGAAGCCGTCCAGGTTGACTCCCGTCTTGCCGCCTACGCCGGCATCCACCTGGCTGAGCAGGGTGGTGGGGTAGTTGGCATAGCGGATCCCGCGCTTGTAGATGCTGGCGGCGAATCCGGCCATGTCGGTGGTCACGCCGCCGCCCACGGCCCAGACGATCGCGTCCCGGTTCGCGCCCTGTGCAAGCAGCCAGCGGCAGATCTCCAGGACGGTATCCATCGTCTTGTGTTCTTCGTCCGCGGTGATGGCCAGGGCGGGGCGTCCTTCGGCGAGTTTCAGCGCGAAAGCCTCTACATTCCGGTCGTAGATGACATAGATGCTTTTCTTCTCCATACGAAAGCGAAGATACACCAAAAATTTGATAAATCGCGTTTTTTGAATACCTTTGCAAACCCCAATGCCCTGATGGCGGAATTGGTAGACGCGCTGGACTCAAAATCCAGTGGCCTTTAAAGCCGTGCGGGTTCGATTCCCGCTTGGGGCACGAAAAAAACTGTCTGCAATGCGCAGATGGGTTTTTCGTTTTCCTGTTTGGCGTGATCGTTCAGTCCTTCACGGGAAGCATGCCGCCTTCGAGGGTGAACAACCGGGCGCCGGTGCCGCCGCCGAAAACGACGCTGCCGGTCTTCATCTCGATCATGCTGAAATGCATGTAGTTGTAGTGGATGCCGTCGCAATTGCCCCAGTAGTAACCATCCCAGCCGTCATTGACCGGGAGGAAAACCGCATGGGCCAGGTGCTCGTCGGTGAAGGTGTACCGGTTGTAGTCGGCATCGTGGACCCGGCCGTCGTCCGCGACGATGGCGGGCACGAAACCGTTAATGTCCCTGGCGCTGAAAAGGACGCCCTTGATGCCTTTATAGCTGCCATAATATTTGCTGTAGACGCTGATGAGTTTCTTTAACTGGTCGGCGGTCGGGGCGGAGAATCCTGCAGGAGCGCTTTCTTCCGCGCCGCCCAGGCGGCAGGTGACCGGTTGGCGGGCCCATTTCACGTAGTGGAGGGTGATGTAATCATCCCCTTCCTCTTCCAGTCCGGAATCCGGGTTCTGGCGGGTGCAAGCCGCAAGGGCAAGCAGGACCGATAAGGTAAGCCATAGAATTCTTTTCATGGGCAATGGGATATTTTATTCGTGCCGGCTGCGTTCGAGGACGTCAGCTTCGGTGGAGGTATCGATGATGGACTGGATGTAGCTGTTGATGGCATTGAGGCCTTCCCGGAGCTTTTCGGGCGGCTGGGCATTGCTCCCGCCTGTGTAGATCGAGCCTTTTTCGAAACGGATGCTGGCGTTCCACATATAACCGTCCAGCACCTTCATGCGTGGCACGTAGCTCTGCTTCAGCCTGTGCAGTTTGTATTCCCGGCAGATCTCGCCGACCTGGTCGAAGAAATCCTCCGGTCCCCGGATGACCGTGATGTCCGGTTCGCAGTTCGCCGACCAGGCGATGCGGACCGTCCCGGCGGCATCGCGCGTCACCTCGTACCAAGTGGTCGGGTGGATCATGGTGATGACGCGCTGGTATTTATAAGAGATAACGGCCCCGTCAGGCTTCTCGTTGTTGCCGCGGGCGCGGGTCCCCATCTGGAGGCAGCCGAAGAGAGGTAGCATAAGCGATAAAGTCAAGAGGATTTTCATGGGGATTATTGCTGGGAATGACTATGCAAGGGGAGTTCGAGCAGGAAACGGGCGCCGCCGGTATAGGAAGTATCGAGCCAGACGCGGCCGTCCAGCTTGCCGGCGATCTCGCGGCAGATGCTCAGCCCCAGTCCGGTCCCCTGGACGAATTCGTTCAGCTTGACGAAGCGCTCGAAGATGCGCTCCGCCTGGTCGGCCGGGATGCCGGGCCCCGTGTCCTCGATGCTGAAGCGGATCTTGTCCGCCGCCTCATCCAGCGAACAACCCAGCCGAATCTCCCCTTCCCGGGTGTGCTTGCAGGCATTGGTGAGCATGTTGGTGAGCAGCTGCTGGACGCGCAGGGGGTCGGTTTGGAAGTGGAACGGAAGCGCCATCGCAGGGCAGAATTCCAGTTGTACGCCCGGCTGCAGGCGGTGCTCCACGCTCTTGAGCGCCAAATGGCAGATGCTCTCGCACTCGGCGTCGCCGATGTTGACCTTGTAGCCGCCGGCATCCATCGCGGAGGACTGGATGATGTCGTCCAGGAGCATTGTCAGCATCGAGGTGTTGTTGAGGATGTGCTGGGAGAACTCGTTTTTCTCCTCGGGCGGGAAAGTCCCGTCCGGCAGGGCCAGGAGCTGCGAAAAACCGGTAATCGCGTTGAGCGGCGTACGCAATTCGTGGGTCATGTTCTGCAGGAAGCGGGTCTTGGTCTCGTCGGCGATGCGGGCCTTTTCGTTGGCGGCCTGCAAGTCGGCGATCATTTTCTCATCCTTCTCCAGGGCCTTCTGCTGGGTGCGGAAGCGGAAATAGAAGAACAGCAGCCCGGCCAGCAGAAGTACCGCCACCAGCACCATGATCCAGCGCGTGGTCCGCTCCACCTGCCGTGATTTCTCGGCCAGGCTGGCCTCGAGCAAGTCATTGCCGTAGCGGGCATCCATTTCGGAGAGGTTCATGTCCAGCATCTTTCCCATGTCGTTCTCCCGGACGTTCAGACAGTAATCCTTGATGTCTCCGGCGATGTCGAAGCGGCCCTGGCTTTCTGCCACGCTTCCGATAATCCGGGCGTTTTCGGCAGGAAGCTTGTTGGCGGTCCTCGCCTCCCGGACATAAGTCCCGGAGAAAAGCGCGTCGATCGCCTCGAACATGGGCGGGGTGTAGCGCCCGATGGCCGCCGGATTCCCGGAGCTCAGGCAGGCGTCCCGGTAGCGGCGGTAGGCGGCTGCGTTGCCGGCGATGGCGGCGATCTTGGCGTAGTCACGATTGCAGCGGATGGTATCCGTGGTGCTGCGGGCCGCCGCCCAGGCCTTGTCCACGAAGAACTTGACGGAGTCGAGATCCGGAGAGAACGTGGCTGCGTAGTCCAGATAGGACTGGCAGATGCTCTGCCGGCGGATCGTCGGGTTTTCGGACGTCTCATGGATCCGGATCAGCTTCCGCAGGTGATCCCGTGTGAGTTGTCCCGCCCCGAAGATCTGGTAGAAGGAGGCCAGCTCTTTCTCGGAGACCCACATGCCGTATTCGCTGCCTTCGGCGGCGGCCGTGCGCTGCATCTCCTGGATCAGTTCCATCGACTTGATCCGCTGGTCTTTGTTGAAGAAGTAGTTCTTGGTGGTCTGGTAGGACTGGTAGAAATACTGCTCGTAGCCCAATTCCCGGGACATTTGCTTCAGCAGCTCGTGGGCCGCGAGGACCTGCAGGTCATCCGTTCCGGGCCGGGCGGTCAGGTTGCGCAGTTGCTCGACGTAGTACAGGTTCCGGGCTTTCTTGTCCCCTTTCTTGAGTGCGGCCTGGAGCAGCGCTTCGTTCTGCTCCTCGAAGCCGTCCTTGCCGATCAGCCGGTCGGCGGCCATCATGTGCTGATAGCATTCGTCATCGATCCCGTAGGCGTTGTTCTGGGCGTTGAGGCCCGGGCGGGCGGACAGGAGGAGGAGCGTGGTGAGCAGGATTCGTTTCAACATGGTCTACAATTCTTATATCGCTTGCGTCTTGCCGCGCAGCCACGCGGCGATCTCCGGCGGCAGGTGCGGGGAGAGCGTGCGGTACACGCGCTCGTGGTAGGCGTTCAGCCAGTCGGTTTCCTCGCGGCTGAGCAGGTCCCGGACCAGGATCCCGGTGTCGAAGTGGCAGAGCGTCAGCGTCTCGAAGCAGAGCCAGCGGCCGAACTCGGTCTCGCCGGCGCCCGTGCAGAGCAACAGGTTCTCGTGCCGCACGCCATACAGGCCTTCCCGGTAGATGCCGGGTTCGTCGGAGGTGATCATCCCGGCCTGGAAGGGGACGGGGTTGAGGTTCTGCCGGATGTCCTGCGGCCCCTCGTGCACGCCGAGGTACCAGCCGACGCCGTGTCCCGTGCCGTGCCCGAAGTTGCGTTTGCATCGCCAGAGCGGCTCGCGCGAAAGGACATCCAGCCGGCAGCCGGGGGTCCCTTCGGGGAATACGGCCATGGCCAGGGCGATGTGCCCCTTGAGCACGAGCGTGTAGTCTTCGCATTCCAGGGCGCTGCAGCGCCCCATCGGGACCGTGCGGGTGATGTCCGTGGTGCCGCAGTTGTATTGCCCGCCGGAGTCGCACAGGTAGAGCCCTTCGTCGCGGATTACCGGGGCGTGGTAGTGCGGGGTGACATAGTGTGGAAGAGCCGCCCCCGGACCATAGGCGGAGATGGTTTCGAAACTGTCGCCGAGGTAGTCCGGCTGGTCGGCGCGGAGCTGTCCCAACTTGACGGCGGCGTCCCATTCGGTGATCTCCCGGCCGGCTTCGACCGATTTCTCCAGCCAGTACAGGAAGCGCTCCATGGCGATGCCGTCCTGCAGGTGCGCCTTGCGCATGCCGGCGATTTCCTCCCCGTTCTTGACCGCCTTGCGTGCGCCGACCGGGCTGATGCCCTCTTCCAGGGGGATGCCGGCGGCCGTCAGGTTGTCGTAGAGCTGGTAGTTGAGGGTGGAGACGTCGACATACAGGCGCCCCTGGAACTCGGAGGCCAGCAGGCCCACGTCCTCGTAAGGCAGCAGGCGTATGCCTTCGGTGGCGAGGAGCTCGAATGTGCCCCGGGAGTCGGGGTCTTCGACCTCCTGCTTGAGCACATACCAGACGACATCCTCCCGGGTGATAAGCAGATAGCTGATCACCAGCGGGTTGTACTCGATGTCCGAGGCGCGCACGTTGAGCATCCAGGCGATCTCGTCCAGGGCGGTGAGCAGGATGCCGTCGCAGTCGTTCTTCTCCAGGAAGCGGCGGATCCAGGCGAGTTTCTGCCCGCGGCTCTCGCCGGGGTCCACGGTGACGACGGGGGTCTGCGGGATCGCCGGCCGGTCCGTCCAGAAGCGGCTGAGCAGATCCGGCACGCTGATCACGGTGCCGGGCAGGGATTTCGTGAAATCCGCCCCGGCGCACAGGCCGTCCACGGCAATCAGCGCGTCGTCCCCGAGTGCCATTCCGAGCCATTCCGGGATGGGAATCTGCTCCGGGACGCGCATCTTGTGCAGTTCGACGCCCGTGTGGGCGAGCTGCTGCTTCGCCTGGATGAAATAGCGCGTGTCTGTCCAGAGACCCGCATGGTCGAGGGTGACGACCAGGTCGCCGGCCTCGCCGGTGAAGCCGGAGAGCCATTCGACCTGTTTCCAGCGTTCCGCGGGGTACTCGCTGCAATGGGGATCCGAGCCGAGGACCACCACGGCGTCCCAGCCCTTGGCGCGCATCAGGGCGCGCAGCATCTCGATTCTTTCAGGCATTGCTGTCTTCTTTGTCATTCCGGGCTTGACCCGGAATCTTTGTTTACAAATATAATTATTATTTTTGCAGTTGATGAAGATAGGATCCCTGGATTTAGGCGAACGCCCGCTGCTGCTGGCTCCGATGGAGGACGTGACTGACCTCTCGTTCCGCGTGCTCTGCCGCGAACAGGGGGCCGACATGGTCTATACGGAATTCGTCAATTCCGACGGGCTGGTCCGGGATGTCACCAAGACCATCGCCAAGATGCGGACGCTCGAAGAAGAAGCCCCCGTGGGGATCCAGATATATGGCCACATCCCCGAGTCCATGGTGGAAGCGGCGCGGATGGCCGACCAGGCGGCGAAAATCGCCGGCGGCCACGGAGCCGATGTCATCGACATCAATTTCGGCTGTCCAGTAAGCAAGATCGCCGGGCGCGGGGCCGGTTCCGGGATGATGCGCGAGCCGGACAAGATGGTAGCCATCACCAAGGCTGTCGTCGAAGCCGTCGGCAAGCCGGTGACGGTCAAGACCCGGCTGGGCTGGGACGACAATTCCAAGATCATCGTCGAACTGGCGGAACGCCTGCAGGACGTGGGCATCCAGGCCCTGACCATCCACGGCCGTACCCGCTGCCAGATGTACAAGGGCGAGGCGGACTGGAGCCTGATCGGCGCTGTCAAGGCCAACCCCCGGATGCATATCCCCATCATCGGCAACGGCGACATCACGGACGGCCCGTCGGCGAAACAGGCTTTCGACCGCTATGGCGTGGACGGCATCATGATCGGCCGGGCGACCTTCGGCCATCCGTGGATCTTCCGGGAGATCAAATACTACCTGGAGCACGGCGAGGAGATGCCACCGCTGAGCGTCGCCGAGAAGGTGGCGCTCTCCCGCAGGCACCTGGCCCTTTCACTCGCTTTCAAGGGAGAGCCGCGCGGCATCTACGAGATGCGCCGCCACCTGTCCTGCTATTTCAAGGGCTTGCCCGACTTCAAGCAGACCCGCATGCGGATGGTGACGACCCTCGACCTGGAGGAGCTCCGGGACATCCTCGATTCCATTGAACAGCAATATGATTGACAAGATCCTCCTTTTCCCTTATTATCTGGTCCTCAAGCTGCGTGACCGCCGTTATTCCCGGCCGGGGCGCAGGCAGAACGCGGCGGAGGTGCCGACGCTCTGCATCGGCAACGTGACCGCCGGCGGCACGGGCAAGACCCCGCACGTGGAGATGGTGCTCCGCATGCTGCAGCAGAGCGAGACCTGGGCCGGCAAGCAGCTTGCCGTCCTCTCCCTGGGCTACAAGCGCGACAGCCGCGGCTTCCAGCAGGTGATGGCGGACGGCACGGCCACAGTGTTCGGCGACGAACCGCTCCAGATCAAGAAGAAATTCCCGGCGGTGACCGTTGCGGTGGACAAGGACCGGGTCGAGGGATGCGACCTGCTGGTGCATCCTGCCAAGCTGAATGACGCCAAGGTGGCCCGCAAATGCTGGAACCGGGAGTTTCCGGCCGCCGAGTACATCGTCCTGGACGATGCCTTCCAGTACCGCAAACTCAAGGCGACCCGCACCGTGGTGCTCGTGGACTGGAATCGCCCTGTCCACAAGGACATGCTCCTGCCGCTGGGGCGCCTGCGCGACCTGCCGGAGCGTATCTTCGACGCGGATGCCGTGATCGTCACCAAATGCCCGGCGGAGCTGGACGACCTCTCGAAAGCGAAATTCGTCCAGGAAGCGGGATTCTCCGACTATCTGCCCTCCAGTTGCGATGCGATGAACCCCAGGGGCCGCCGCCAGCTGGTCCTCTTCACGACCATCCACTACGGGCAGCCGGAGGGCGTGTATCCCGCCGCTGAACTCCGCTATACCTATGCCAAAAAGGCCATCCTGGTGACCGGCATCGCTGGGGACGGCCCGCTCCGTGCGCATCTGTCCGACACCTACAAGCTCATCAGGCGCTTCTCCTTCCGGGACCATCACCGCTTCGCGTGGAACGATATCAACCGCATCCAGGATGCGGTCAAGCGCGAACCGACCGCCGCCGTGCTCACCACGGAAAAGGACGCCCAGCGCCTGCTGGACTTCAGCGCCATGCCCGCCTCCGTCAAGGAGCGTCTGCTGCAGGTCCCGATCACCGTGGACTTCCTCACGGAGGAAGAGCGGGAGACCTTCGCGGAGCTGATCGCCGGGATCTGAAACGGTATTTGTTTAATAATAAGAGGATGACCTCAAAGTCCTGCGGACTTATTAGTCATCCTCCTTTGTTTGTACAGGGGATCCGGGTGCTTTACCCGGGATCAGTAGGCCATGACGTACTCGTAGCCGTCGCGGACGATTTCCATCTTGGCGCCGTATTCGCGGAGGATGCTGTAGTGGGTGCCCTCCATCGAGTGCCAGCGGACGGCGATCTCCAGGCCGGCGGGGGAGCCCCACATGGCCATGAATTCGATGCCCTTCCAGCCCCAGAATTCCTTCAGGGAGCCGCCGTACCAGACGTCGGAGGGGCCGGCGCCGAATTCATCCAGGTCGTCGTATTCGTCCCAGACGGAGGCCACGGACCCTTCCGCGATGCAGACGAGGGCATAGTGGCCGATGCGGCTGCGGGGCGTGAAGACGACCCGGTACCAGATGCGCTCGTTGTCCGTACAGTCCGCGACATAGCGGATGCCGGCGATCTTCTCGCCGCGGTAGTAGGAGAGGATGATGTCTTTGATGTCATCTCCCACCGTCTTGACGGGTTCGGGGGCCTTCCATCGGGAGAATTTCAGCAGGTTGATGTCCTGCTCAAAACCGGCCTTGAAGAGGAGCGGGGCCGCTTCTCCGCCCTTGTAGCCGCGGAACATCGTCTTGATGTCTTCCGGGTTGTCCAGGACCCAGACGGGGCTTGCCTCATAGTTCTCGTTTTCGGGCATGTCCACGCCCGTATGATGCACCTTGCCCACGTGGTTCTTGAAGACCAGGCGGTCGTACTGGTCCCGCTGCGTGTCCGACTCCAGCTCCTCGGTGCTGGTGGAGTAGGAGAAGTAGTTGGTCGTGTAGTCGTCCGACCAGCCGGCGTTCCAGATGAAGCGGGGCGCAAGCCGGGTCAGGTGGTCTTCCCCGTCTTCGCCGAGGCTCTGCCGGAGATAGCACACCGGCTGATAGAAAGTCTGGTCCGTGTCCTTGAGCCTGGCCGCCATCTCCTGGGTGAGGGCCAGGGGCCGCTGGGAGCTGTCCTCCCGGGCGGAAGAGTAAACCGTGGTGCGGCGCAGGTCGTTGCTGGCCAGGACCAGGTCGGTGTGTCCGTCCCCGTCCACGTCTGTGAAGGCGAACTGGTCGATCTTCGTGTCATCGTAGAAGTCGTCCAGCAGGGTCTCCAGGCGGATGCGGAAGAACTCGCATTCTTGCTCCGTCTGGGCGAAAACTGCCGCCGGCAACAGGATGCAGGCGGCAGCAAGGGTGAGAATCCGTTTTGCTGACATGGTGGCTATACGGTCATGATTTCTTTCTCCTTGGCGGCGACGATCTCGTCGACGTGCTTGACGTTCTTGTCGGTGATCTTCTGCACCTCGGCTTCGGCTTCCTTCTCGGTATCCTCGGACATGCCTTCGTTCTTCTGGGCTTTCTTGAGGATCTCGATGCCGTCGCGGCGGGCGTTGCGCACCACGACCTTGGTGTTCTCGCCGGCGGCCTTGGCCTTCTTGATCAGGTCCTTGCGGCGCTCTTCGGTGAGGGCCGGGACGGTGCAGCGGATGACTTCGCCGTTGTTCTGCGGGGTGAGGCCGAGGTTGGCATCCATGATCGCCTTCTCGATCTTGGGGATGAGGTTCTTCTCCCAGGGCTGCAGCGCGAGGGTCTTGACATCCGGCGCGGAGATGGAGGCGACCTGGTGAAGCGGGGTGGGGGTGCCGTAGTAGTCGACGGTCACGCCGTTGAATATGGCGGGATTGGCCTTGCCGACACGGTAGGTCTTGAGGTCTTCTTCGAGGAAGTTGAGGGCTTCCTGCATCTTGGAACCGGTCTGGTCCAGGATTTCCTTGGCTCTGTCTGTCAACATATCTTCGTTCGTACTTGGTTATTGTCTGTCTTATGCGTGCACCACGGTGCCGATCTTCTCGCCGTTAAGCAGGCGGGTGAGGTTGCCGTCCTGCTCGACATTGAAGACGATGATGGGCACGGGACCCTGCTCGCAGAGGGCGTAGGCGGTCAGGTCCATCACCTTGAGCTTGTCGGCAAGCGCTTTCTCGAAGGTCAGTTCTTCGTAGCGGGTGGCGGTGGGATCCTTCTCCGGGTCGGCGGTATAGACGCCATCCACACGGGTGCCCTTCAGGAGGGCGTCCGCCCCGATCTCGAGGGCGCGCAGGGCCGCTCCGGAGTCGGTGGTGAAGAAGGGGTTGCCGGTGCCGCCGGCAATCAGGGCCACGCCGCCGCGCTCAAGCACGGCCACGGCATCTTCTTTTCTATAATAGTGGGCTACGGGCTGCATCGGGGTGGCGGTGAACACCTCCGCCTCCACGCCGAGGCTGCGGATGGCACCGGCGATCGCGAGCGCGTTCATCACGGTGGCGAGCATGCCCATCCGGTCTCCGGTGATGCGGTCGAATCCCTTGCCGACGCCCTGCAGGCCGCGGAAGAAATTGCCGCCTCCGTTGACGATGGCTACCTGGTGGCCGGCTTTGACGGCGTCCACGATCTCCCGGGCGTAGCGGACGAGGTATTTCTCGTCAATCCCTTTGCCTGCGGGGCCGCCCAGGCTCTCTCCGCTAAGCTTCAGCAGTACTCTCATAGGTGTTTTCTTTGTGGAAAACAAATTTATTGGAAAATTATGAAACTTGCAAGATTCGGGCTATATTTGCAGTCTAGACCGGAATAAATCCAAACACGATGTTTATATTCAACTCTTCTATCGGCAAGAAATTCATCCAGGCGGTGAGTGGAGCCTTCCTGATCATTTTCCTCCTCCTCCACGGGACGATCAATTTCTTCTCCGTCATCGACTCGTTCACCGGCAAGTTCGGCCTCGCCGCTGCCGATGAGGCCTTGTTCAGCAAGGGCGACGGCCTGTTCAAACTCGGCTGCGACTTCATGTCCACGCCCGTCATCGACATCATGGTCCCGATCCTCGCGCTCGGTTTCCTGGTCCACATCATCTACGGTTGCTGGCTGACCTATGAGAATATCAAGGCCCGCGGCGGCTGGAAGCGTTACGAAGTGGCCAGCAAGGCTGCCGTCGATTCCTGGTCCGCCAAGAACATGCTCGTGCTCGGCATCGTGATCCTCGGCGTGCTGTTCTTCCACCTGACCCACTTCTGGGCCAAGATGCAGCTCCCGGAGATGTTCGGCATCGGTACTTTCGAGAACAACCCGTACTATCTGCTGGTTACGACCTTCGGCAACTGGTGGATCCTCGCCATCTACCTTCTGTGGTTCTGCGCGCTGTGGTTCCACCTCGTGCACGGCTTCTGGAGCATGTTCCAGACCGTCGGCTGGAATGGCAAGACCTGGTTCAAGCGCGTCAAGGTGATCGGCGTGATCGTCGCCACCCTGATCGTCCTCATGTTCGTCGCCACCGCGGTCAACGCTTTCTGGCAGGCCAACTGGGGCTGGGGCGCCACGCTGTAGTCCTGTTTGTTTTTTCAGAATAAAATTCCTACCTTTGCGGTCCCTATTTTGTGTAGGGATCGCAATTTTTATTAACTAATTAAAGATCAAGACAGTGGACACACAAAGCTACAAAACTGTTTCGCTTAACAAAGCGACAGTAGACAAGAAGTGGGTCGTCATTGACGCGACTGATCTCGCACTTGGTCGTCTCGCTTCCCGCGTGGCGCTTGTCCTCCGTGGCAAGACCAAGCCGGGTTATACCCCGCACGTGGACTGCGGTGACAACGTCATCGTCGTCAATGCGGAGAAAGTCGCCCTCAGCGGCAAGAAGATGACCGACCGGGTCTACACCCGCTACACCGGATATCCCGGCGGACAGCGGTTCACGACCCCGAAGGAGATCCTCGAGAAGCGGCCCGCCGAACTCGTCAGGAGAGCAGTGAAGGGTATGCTCCCCAAGACCCGTCTTGGTGCTGACCTCCTCGGCAACCTGTTCGTTTATGCAGGTCCGGAGCATCCGCATCAGGCCCAGAACCCTCAAGTTATCAAGTTGGACGAAATTTAAACAGAGCAAATGGAACAAACACACGCCCTTGGAAGACGTAAAGCAGCCGTCGCTCGCGTTTATCTCACTCCCGGTGCAGGCAATGTCACGGTCAACGGACGTCCCCTCGAGAACTACTTCGCTCTCGAGTCCCTCCGCTACATCGTGAACCAGCCGTTCGAAGTTACCGCTACGCAGGGTCAGTTTGACGTGAAGGTCACCATCGTCGGTGGTGGCACCAAAGGTCAGGCTGAGGCCATCCGTCTCGGTATCGCACGCGCCCTCAGCGAGCTGGACCGTGAAGCTTACCGTTCTGCGCTCAAGGCCGCCGGTTTCCTCACCCGCGATGCACGCGAGGTCGAGCGCAAGAAGCCGGGTCAGCCGGGTGCACGCCGCCGCTTCCAGTTCAGTAAACGTTAGTTACTGCCCGTTTTACGGTACAGCCGTGGTTCTAAACTTCCGGTGCCCGTGAGGGTCGAGATGGGAAGTTGCCACGCTGCGGAAAAGGCCGGAGACCGGATCTTCCGCTACTCCGCCTTGAAGAAAAGAGACCCCGCAAGGGGACAGTTTAGCAAAAAACAAAACACAGACAAACAAAATGTCACGTACAAATTTCCAGGAATTGCTTGATGCAGGCGTTCACTTCGGCCACCTGGCCCGCAAGTGGAACCCCAAGATGGCTCCGTATATCTTCGACCAGAAGAACGGAATCCACATCATCGACCTGCACAAGACCATCGGCAAGATCGATGAGGCTGCCGAGGAGATGAAGCAGCTGGCCAAGTCCGGCCGCAAGATCCTCTTCGTCGCCACCAAGAAGCAGGCCAAGGATCTCGTCAAGGAGAAGGCCACCGCGGTCAACATGCCCTCCATCACGGAGCGCTGGGCCGGCGGTATGCTGACCAACTTCCCGACCATCCGCAAGGCCGTCAAGAAGATGTCCACCATCGACAAGATGAAAGAGGACGGCACCTTCGAGAAGCTCGCCAAGCGTGAGCGCCTCCAGGTCGACCGCCAGAGAGCCAAACTCGAGAAGAACCTCGGCTCCATCCGCGACATGAGCCGCCTTCCGTCCGCACTGTTCGTCATCGACGTGCAGAAAGAGGCCAACGCAGTCAAAGAAGCCAACCGTCTCAACATCCCGGTATTCGCAATGGTTGATACTTGTTGCGATCCCACCCCGATTGATTATGTGATACCGGCCAACGACGACGCGACGAAGTCCATCGAGTGCATCATGAACATCCTCTGTGCTGCTATCCAGGAAGGCCTTGACGAGCGCAAGCTCGAGAAGGACAAGGAGGTCGCCGAAGAGGTGGTGGAAGAGGGCGCCAAGCCCGCAGCCCGCAAGCTCCGCGCCCGCAAGGGCGGCAAGGATGCCGAAGACAAGGCCGAAGAGGCCGAATAACCGTTCCATTATAAACCGATTATCCCGGGCTCCGGCCCGGGACATATTTAAAACGAGAAAGTTATGGCAATTACTGCTGCAGATGTAATGAAACTCCGGAAGATGACTTCCGCGGGCATGATGGACTGCAAGAAGGCGCTCGAGGAAGCCGAAGGCGACTTCAACAAGGCCATCGGTATCATCCGCGAGAAGGGCAAGCTCGTGGCCGCCAAGCGCGCTGACCGCGAGACTTCCGAAGGTGCTGTGAAGGCCCGCATGGCCGGTGGCAAGGCGATCCTCGTCTGCCTCGGCTGCGAGACGGACTTCGTCTCCCGCAACGCTGATTTCCAGGATCTCGCCAACGCGATCGCCGACGTGGCCATCGCCAACTGCCCTGCCGACCTCGAAGGCCTGAAGGCCTGCAAGATGGCTGACGGCTACACCGTGGCCGAGGCAGTCGAGGCCCAGACCGGCAAGACCGGTGAGAAGCATGTCCTTGCTTACTATGCGATCGTGGAGGCTCCTTTCGTGGCCCAGTACATCCACACGCTGAACGGCAAGCTCGGCGCCCTCGTGGGTTTCAACAAGGAAGTTCCCGAAGAACTCGCCAAGGGTATCGTGATGCAGGTCGCATCCATGAACCCCGTCTCCATCTCCCCGGACGACTGCCCGGCCGAGGTGCTTGAGAACGAGAAGAAGGTCGCCATCGAGAAGACCAAGGAAGAGCAGGTCCAGAAGGCCGTTGACGCCGCCCTCAAGAAGGCCGGCATCAATCCTGCCCACGTGGACAGCGAGGATCATATCGAGTCCAACACCGCCAAGGGTTGGATCACTCCTGAGCAGGCTGACAAGGCCCGTGAGATCATCAAGACCGTCGGCGCCGAGAAGGCTGCGAACCTCCCGGCCCAGATGATCGAGAACATCGCCAACGGCCGTGTCCAGAAGTTCCTCAAGGAGAACACCCTGACCGAGCAGGAGTACCAGATGGCCGACGACAAGAAGACCGTCGCCCAGGCACTCGCCGCCGCCGACAAGGATGCGAAGATCGTCGCCTTCAAGCGCTTCTCCCTCAACGACTAATTCCCCGTCATTCGCCGGCTCCGACCGGCGAATCTTACCCCAAGTGCGCCCCGCGTCCCAAATGGATGGATGCGGGGCGCATTTTACCCCCATTTCCGCTCCCTGCGGGCCCACGGATTGGACGCGGGGCGCAGTCCGCTGGATTTACTCCTGAAATAAAAAACTGTTTTATCTTTGTATCCGCTATGGAGAGGATATCTTTCTGGAGAGTCGGTTTATCATTGTGCCTGGCTATGCTGCTCGTATCCTGCGGGTCCGGGCTGCGCAGCCGCACCGTAGCGGCACTTGATGATGTGGAGACCTACATCAACGAGCGTCCGGACAGCGCCCTGATGGTGCTCCGGGCGCTGGACAGCACGGCCGTCTGCGGTCGTCCCCTTCGCGCCAGAATGGCATTGCTCCATTCGATGGCGCTGGACAAGTGCTATATCGACCTCCAGACCGACAGCATCCTCGCTCCGGCCGTGTCGTATTACGAACGCCGTGGAACTCCTGACGAGAAGCTTAAGACGCTGTATTACCTTGGGCGGCTCCAATATAATGCCGGAGAGTATCAAGAGGCGATCGTAACTTACACGGAAGCACTGGCGCTCACGGATCGAGCGACAGATAATAAATACATCGGTTTCGTCAACCAGGCAATCGCTGATACTTACGCTGCGACCTACCAGGAGAGCGAATCGTTCCCCTATCTGGACCGGGCGTATGAGGCTTTCCTGCAGGTGCCGGATTCGGTGTTGGCCAAGAAGACGTTGTATAAGAAAGCGCTCACTCTCGTAGATCAGCAGATGTGGGAAAAGGCATTTCCTATTTATATTCAACTATTATCTTTTCCGGGAGGTTTGGAAGAATATGAAGCGCAAATCCGTGCTGATTATGCCTTGGCATTAGTGCGGGGAAGTTCTTCCAATGCTGAGAATGCCATTGATTTGTTTCAGGAATCTCTTGCCAAAGCCGGGATGCTGCCCTCTGCCAATCATTGGGCCGCATATGCTTTCTGTCTGTCTAGAAATAGAGGAGGAGATAGGGCGAGATCGCTTTTCCGGCAACTTGAAGACATATTCCCGGAAGACAAAAGAGTATTATTCTGGGAAAGTCTTGTTGAGGCTGACGCGAATCACTACAAAGAGGCCCTGGATGATTATCAAGCGGTCGTTGCCTATCAAGATTCGTTGGTAAGAATTAAACTTAACCATTCAACGTTGGCGGCTCAAAAAGAGTTTTTTGAATATCACGCCCTTGTGTCACAACACGAAACCCGCCGGCGGACACAAATTCTTTGGGGTGTCATTCTTCTCTTTTGTCTTGTTGTTGGTATGCTTATCGCCTTCTCCCGGCAGAGAATCCGACGGCAACAAAGGGACAATGCCCGGCTCCAGCAGACGATAGAGGCTGTCAACCGCCAGTTGGCCAATGCGGGAGAGGGGCAGACGGTGCTGAAGCAACAACTGAATCGTCTTTTTCACGATTATTTCAGTACACTTGGCAAAATCTGTGCGGACTATGAGGAGGGACTATTGGACAAGAACCATGCTTCAGACCGGATTGTTCTGCGCCGCCTGGACCGGATCATTTGGGACTTTACCGGCAGGGGCGGGGACCACGAGGTGTTCGAGCAATTATTAAACAAGCATTTGGATAACATCATGTCCGACTTCCGGGCAGATTATCCGAAGATGCGTCAGCCAGCCTATTACTTGGTAGGCTATGTATTTGCCGGATTGGACATGCAGACTATCAGTGTGCTGATGGGAGTTGATATTGATGCACTCTATGCACGCAAACACCGGATAAAGTCGGAAATCTCAAAATCATCCTCACCGAGGAAGTCCCGCTATCTGGAATGGTTCCGCTAGCGTGGCCGGAAAGATCCGCCGAGAACCATTCGTAAGATTTTCTTTTCCTCTGAAATAAAAAGAACAAAAATAACTAATTGATAGCCAACCATTTTTAGGGAGCAGGTAGATAGCCCTTGCGTCAGATGTCACTCGGAACGCTGACCGTATCTTTGTCAAACAATTAAACATTTTAAAAAACATTCAAATTACAGGATTACCTGGTTGGCGGAAGAGGCCAGTTGCCAGACGCGGAATTAAAGAAAAGAGTAAATAAATATCATACAAATGAAAGAAATGATTAGAAAAAGGAGTTGGATGGTATTGTGTGTTGTCGCCGGGCTTTTGCTTTGCAGTTGTTCGAAGCTGCCGGATGGCACGGGGACCCTTACCGTCCAACTTAATAATGTCCCAAGTCAAGAGATCAGCGTTTGGGTTTATCCTTATGTAAGTGAGAATCCGAGTCAGATACCGTACAGAGCCAGAATCGAGGAACATACATTCCGGGCTGGACAAACTACGGTCTCCTTTACGCTAAATGCGGGGGATTATTATCTTTTCTTTTATGCCTCAGAAAGCTCGTGGCGGGCGGCTCAAGTACAACAAGGCCGGGAGACTGAGGTGAAGTACCCGTAACCAGTCTCTGCTCCTCGATAACGAAAATACCGGCTTCGGCCGGTTTTTTTGTTATCTTTGTATTTTAGAGATGCCCGGTCAAGCCGGACATGACAAAAGTATGAATCTGAAGAGTCTGGCGAAGGATACCGCCCTGTACGGGCTGGTCAGTATCGTGGGCAGGTTCCTGAACTACCTGCTGGTGCCGCTCTATACCTACAAGATTGCGGCGGAGAGCGGCGGCTACGGGATCGTGACGAACCTGTACGCCTATACGGCGCTGTTCCTGGCGCTGCTGACCTTCGGGATGGAGACGACCCTGTTCCGCTTCGGCAGCAAGACGATGCTGGATGACAAGATGGTCTACAGCAACGCCCTGCGGATGGTGGGCGGCGTGGGGCTCGGTTTCCTGGCCGTGGTCTTCCTGTTCCTGCATCCGATCTCCCGTTCGATGGGCTATGAGGCCCATCCGGAGTACGTCGCCATCTTTGCGCTGATCACGGCACAGGATGCCTTCCAGGCCATCATGTTCAGCCGCTTGCGGCAGCAGCGCCGGCCGCTGCGCTTCGTCGCGCTGAAATTCGCCTTCATCATTCCGAGTATCCTGCTCAACCTGTTCATCTTCCTGGTGATGGCGGACATTCCCGCGCTGCGGGGCCTCTACGAGCAGTTCAGCTACGGGGTGGGCTTGATCTTCGTGGCAAACCTGATCTGTACGACGCTGGTCTCGCTGCTTTTCATCCCGGAGATCCGCGGGATCGCCTACGGCTTCGACAAGGCCCTGGCGCGGCAGATGCTCGGCTATTCCTGGCCGTTGCTGCTGTTGAGCCTCGTGGGCGTGCTCAACCAGGTGGCCGACAAGATCCTCCTGCCGAAGCTGATGCCGGGCGAGGAGGGGATGGTGCAGCTGGGCATCTACGGTGCCTGCGTGAAGATCGCGATGATCATGTCCCTGCTGACGCAGGCCTTCCGCTATGCCTACGAGCCCATCGTCTTCGCGGACAACAAGGACCACAATTCCCCCGCCACGCTGGCGGACGGGACCAAATACTTCATCATCTTCACCCTGCTGGCCTTCCTGGCGGTGGTCTTCTACATGCCCGTGCTGCAGCGTTTCGTGGGTGCGGGTTACCGCGAGGGCATCGGGGTCATCCCGGTCGTGATGATGGCGGAGATCTTCATGGGCGTGTATTTCAACCTTTCCTTCTGGTACAAACTCACGGACCAGAACTGGTGGGGCGCCATCATCAGCGCCATTGGCGTGGCGGTGATGGTGGGGGTGAACGTGCTGTTCGTGCCGAAGATCGGCTACTGGGCCTGCGCCTGGGGCGGATTTGCAGGCTACGGCGTGTCGATGCTGCTCAGCTGGTTCCTCGGGCAGAAGCGTTACCCCATCCCCTATGACCTGCCTGCGATCGGCAAGTTCGTCCTGATCGCAGGGGCCATGTTTGCCCTGCATGCCTTCTGGCTGCATACGCTGCCCGTCTGGGTGCAGCTGGCGGCCGGGACGGTGCTGCTCGGCGTGTACGCCCTGATCGCCTGGCGCGAAATCAAATCATCAAAAGCAATATGAAACATTTCCTGACAATCTCCCTCTGCTGCCTCGGCGCCGCGGCGCTCCTGGCCGGATGCGGCAACAATGCCGCGAAGAAAGCCGCCGAGCAGGCGACAAAGGCCGCCGCCGACTCTGTTGCCGCAGCGGAACAAACGCAAAGAACCATGGACAAAATCGCCAAACTGCCGGAAGAACCGGTCTTCGACATCATCACTTCGATGGGTGTCATTAAGGTCAAGCTCTACGCCAAGACCCCGAAACACCGTGAGAATTTCGAGAAACTCGCCCTGGAGAAATACTATGACGGGATGCTCTTCCACCGTGTCATCAACGGCTTCATGATCCAGGGCGGTGACCCGCTGACCAAGGATGCCGCCAATAAGTCCCGTTTCGGTACGGGCGGTCCGGACTATACGGTCCCGGCTGAGTTCGTGCCGGAGTACACCCACAAGAAGGGTGCGCTGGCCGCCGCCCGCCGCGGCGACGCCGTCAACCCCTACAAGGAGTCTTCCGGTTCCCAGTTCTATCTGGTGCAGGACGAGCGCGCCTGCTCCCAGCTGGACGGCGACTACACCGTGTTCGGCGAGACCATCGAGGGCCTGGACGTGATCGACAAGATCGCATCCGTGCAGGTGGACAACCGCGACTGCCCGGTGCAGGATGTGAAAATCGTGACGATTAAACTGGCGGAATAAGCCCCGCTGGCACAGAACTTGCTACTGAATTAAACCGAATAGTTTTTTCATAGGTTTAATTTTAGGTTAGAATTGCGTGGTGGTCTCGCCGGGATGGCGAGACCACCATTATTTTGTATCTTTGCGTTCATGAAAGTGCTGTTCATCCACGGTCTGGCGTCGTCGGGCGCCTACAAGATGGCGGATTCGCTGCGGATCCTGCTGAAGCCCTGCGAGGTGATTGCCCCGGACGTGCCGATCGAGCCGGCGGCCGCGCTCGCGCTCCTCGAGCGCGTGTGCGCCGAGTGCGACCCCGACCTGGTGGTCGGGCTCTCGCTCGGCGGCTTCTGGGCCCAGAAGCTGCGCGGCCGCCGCAAGATCCTGGTTAATCCGGATTTCCATGTCTCCCGGCTGCTCCGCACGATGATCGGGGAGGTGAAGTACCTTTCCCCCCGCCGGGACGGCGCGGAGAGTTTCTTCGTGACGGAGGAGATCTGTGCCGGCTACGAGGCGCTGGAGCGCGTCGAATTCGATGACCTCGGTCCGGAGGAGATCGCCCTGACGACCGGGATGTTCGCGGATGCCGACGAGATGGTGCATTGCGGCCCCGAGTTCTCCAGGCACTATCCGGGACGCCGGGTGGACTATCCCGGGCGGCACCTTCCGGTCTTTCCGGAACTGAAACGCTACCTGGTCCCGCAGGTGCAGGCGCTTTGCGGCGGACGGGAGCAGTAGTTTTTTTTCATTTTTTGCGGGGTAACTATTTGAGAAAAAAGCGGGAATCCGTAAATTTGAAGGATTAAACGAAATCTCCCCGCATATGGAAAAAGTTACCGTTCTGCCTCCTGAAAAGCTCATCAACGGTTGGATCGACCCGGTGTATCTTCCCGAAGGGAAGGATAAATATTATCTTCGCAACCGCCAGGTCCGCAAGCCGCGCGGCGGTTGGCGGCACCTCACCAGCGACGAGATCGAGCGCCTGGTCAAGAATGACAACACGGCTTCCAGCTGGGACACCATCTTCGTCACCGACGAGTTCCGTCCCCAGATGCTCAAGAACAACAAGTTCTACGGTACCGTGCGCATCGGGCGCGTCAGCGAGAACGGCCTCCAGTTCCATGACCTGCGCCTGCCCATCGGCATCACCAACTCCTCGATCCACTCCTGCGACATCGGAGACGATTGCGCCATCCACGACGTGCACTACCTCAGCCACTACATCATCGGCGACCGCTGCATGCTGTTCAACATCGAGGAAATGTGCACCACGGACCACTCCAAGTTCGGCAACGGCATCGTCAAGGACGGCGAGCCGGAGAGCGTCCGCGTGACGATCGAAGTGATGAACGAGACCGGGTGCCGGGCGGTGTATCCTTTCGACGGGATGACCACGGCCGACGCTTATATGTGGGCCAAATACATCGACGACGCCCCGCTCCAGGAGCGGCTCCGGGAGATGACCCAGGCTTCGGTGGACAGCCACCGCGGCTATTACGGGACGGTCGGCGAGGGCTGCGTGATCAAGAATTCCTCCATCCTGAAGGATGCCAAGATCGGCCCCGCCTGCTACATCAAAGGCGCCAGCAAGCTCAAGAACATCACCATCAATTCCTCCGAGAAGGAGCCGTCCCAGATCGGCGAAAACGTCATCATGGTCAACGGCATCATGGGATACGGCAGCCGTGTCTTCTATTCCTGCACGGCCATCCGCTTCGTCATCGGCAACAACAGCGCCCTCAAGTTCGGCGCGCGCCTGATCAACTCCGTCCTCGGGGACAACAGCACCATTTCCTGCTGCGAGGTGCTCCACAACCTCATCTTCCCGGCGCACGAGCAGCACCACAACAACTCCTTCCTGATCGCCGCGTGCGTCAAGGGACAGAGTAACATGGCGGCCGGCGCCACCATCGGTTCCAACCACAACAGCCGCACCAACGACAACGAGGTCGTGGCGGGCCGTGGTTTCTGGCCGGGCCTGTGCTCGAGCATCAAGCATTCCAGCAAATTCGCCAGCTACACCCTGCTCGCCAAAGCCGACTATCCGGCCGAACTGAACATCCCCCTCCCGTTCTCGCTGCTGAGCAACAATGCCAAAGAGGACCGGCTGGAAGTCGCTCCGGCCTTCTGGTGGAGCCACAACATGTATGCGCTGGCGCGCAACAATTGGAAATACAAGACCCGCGACAAGCGGATCACCAAGACCCAGAACATCGAATTCGATACCTTCGCCCCCGACAGCATGGAGGAGGTCATCCAGGCCCGCGCGCTGCTGGAACTCTGGACGGCCAAGGCGTGGTACCGGAACGAGAATATTCCCTTCGACAACCTCAAAGAAGAGCAGCTGCGGGCTAAGGGCCGCGAATTGCTCGACGGAGACTCCAAGACCGTTGACGCCCTTGAGATTTTCGGCGAAGGCATGGAGAAGAGTTCAAGGAAAGTCCTCATCCGCAGGCCCTGGCGTGCGTATCACGCGTATGGCGATATGCTCGTGCATTATGCCATGACCAACGCGATGGAATACCTGGAAGCCAATCCCGGAGAGACTTTCACCTCCCTGTCTGCATTTCTCAAGAGCCGCCGTCAGCGCGAGTGGATCAACCTGGGAGGCCAGCTGATGACGGAGACCGAGTTCGACCGTCTCCGCGCCGATATCCGGAGCGGGAAACTGGCGTCCTGGAAGGACATCCACAAGCGGTACAATGACATCTGGAGGCGCTATCCCGTCGACAAATTGCGTCATGCCTATCTCTCGCTGTGCGATTTGATGGGGCTCGACCATTTGGACGCCGCGGCCTGGAGTCAGGTCATCCGCGAGGAAGAGCGTATCCAGCGTTACATCTGCGACCAGGTCTACCAGACCCGGAAGAAAGATTACGAGAATCCTTTCCGTCAGGCCACCTACCGCAATGCCGAGGAGATGACCGCCGCGATCGGACCGCTGGAAGAGAACAGCTTCGTCCGGCAGATCCGTTCGGAGACCGAGACCAACCTGAAGCGCCTCGAGGAGTTGCGTCTGCGTATTTAATTGACAAAAAATTACTATGAATCTGAATGAAAGCAAGTATGCCCAGTACTATCTGGTGCAGGAGATGATGGGAACCGTCCCTACCGTGGCGAAGTTCGATCCTGATTGCTCCAAGTTTGTCGCGGACTCCGTCCGCAAGACCGGTAAGATCCTGTTCTCCGGCGAGGGCTCTTCCCGCCTGCTCCCGGCCAAGAACAGCCGTCGCGTCGCGATGACGATGGGTCTCGACGTGAACGTGCAGATCGACGGGTCGCATCAGGCCGGCCAGTATGACCTGAGCCACTACACCGTGCTGATCGACTCCAACTCGGGCCGTACCAAGGAGGCCCTGATGCTGGCCAGGAAACTGCAGGCCGCGGGCCACAAGGATACCTTCGCCCTGAGCGCCAATCCGGACACGCCGATCCGCCAGGCCTGCGTGGACGGCCATGTGCTCGGCTGCGGTTGGGAGGAGGCGGTCGCCGCCACCAAGAGCGTGATCGAGCAGGGTCTGTTCTGCGAATCCATCTTCTGGCATCTCGCCGGCAAGGACATGAAGCCGGCCCTGAAGGATCTCCCGGCCCAGCTGGAGACCGCGCTGACCCAGAAGATCCCCGCCGAGATCGTGGAGTGGGTCAAGGGTGCCCATACGATCTATTTCAGCGGCTATAACGACGGCGTGGCCGAGGAGCTGACCCTCAAGACCAACGAGATTACCCGCCGCAAGAGCGATTTCCTGGAGGGCACTTACGCCGTCCACGGTATCGAGGAAGTGATGCAGGAAGGCGACATCGTGTTCCTGGTCAACCCGATCCCGGCCGAGTACGAGAAGTTCCAGACCGTCTTCAAGGGCGCCGGTGTGCACGTGGTCGCGATCGACACCAAGGAGACCCCGTTCGAGCGGACGATCATCGTCCCGGATGCCGGCCTGATGCAGCCGTATGTCTATCTGTGCGCAGGTTGGAACATCCTCGTGGAGGTGGCTTCCAGCGACGGCATCAACCTCGACAAGCCGGAGCGCGCCCGCAAGGTCGGCAACGAGATGTAGTCGGAGGGGCGAGCGCATGCGGTTCCTGAAAAACCCTTCGACCGACCCCTGGTATAATATGTCGTTCGACGAGTACTGCCTGGAGCAGTATTTGTCGGACGACAACTATTTCTATCTGTGGCGCAACCGCCCTTCGGTCATCATCGGGCTCAACCAGAACGCGTACAGCGAGGTCAACCTGGGCTATCTGGAGGCGCATGGCATCCGCCTGGCGCGCCGGGTGACGGGCGGCGGTGCCGTCTATCACGATCTGCAGAACCTAAATTATACCTTGATCGGGAAGGAGGTAACGCCGCAGCCGGTGGCGGACGCGCTGCGCCTGCTCGGCGTGCCGGCGGAGCTGACGGGCCGCAACGATATCTACGTGCAGGGCCGCAAGGTTTCAGGCTATGCCCGCCGCGTCTGGCATGACCGGCAGATCGTCCACGGGACGCTGATGTACGACGTGGACCTGGACACGCTCACGCATGTGCTGGATGTCCCCGGCTCCAAGCTGGAGGCCAAGGGGATCGCATCCGTCAAGAGCCGCGTGGCGAATCTCAAGGACTTCCTGCCGCAGTTCTCCTCCCTGGACGGCCTGCAGGATGCCCTGCAGGAAATCCTTTCGGCCGGCGACGGGGAGCTTCCCTTCGGGGAAGAGCGGCGTGCCGCCGTGCAGCGCATTTCCGACGGAAAATTCTCCACCTGGGAGTGGATATACGGCCAGTCGAAGGCCGCGGACCTGGTCCGCAGCGGCCGCCTGGCCTGCGGGACGGTCGAGGTCCGGATTTCCCTGGATCACGGTATCCTGGCGGCGGTGGAGTTCGGGGGAGATTTCCTCGGCGGCCTGCCGGCCTCGGAACTGGCGGAGCGCCTGGCGGGCCTGCGTTTCGAGCGCAGCGTCCTGCAGGGCGTCCTGGCGCAGGCGGATCCGTCCCGTTATTTCGACGGCGTCGGGACGCCGGAGTTGCTGGCACTGATATTCGGCGTTTAATATTTCGCCTTTTTGGCCAAGATTGCTTACCTTTGCACACGGAAACACAAGCGATATGAAACAACTTAACACAAAATTGATGCACCCGGCGGAACAGCTTGCGCTGATCATCGGCCGGATCTACCGCAGCGGTCTCACGACGACCTCCGGCGGCAACCTCTCCATCATGGATGAGAATGGCGATATGTGGATCACCCCGGCCGGTATCGACAAGGGTTCCCTCACCGCCAAGGACATCATGTGCGTCAAGGCGGACGGCACCATCGTCGGCCCGCACCGCCCGTCCTCCGAGTACCCCTTCCACAAAGCGATCTACAAGATCCGCCCCAAGATGCATTCCGTGATCCACGCGCATCCTCCGGGACTCGTGACCTTCAGCATCGTGCATCAGATTCCGGATACGAGCATCCTTCCGCAGGCCCGCAATGTCTGCGGCCCCATCGGTTTTGCTCCCTATGACGTGCCGGGCAGCGCCGCCCTGGGCGAGAAGATCGCCGGCGAGTTCAAGAAGA
Source organism: Bacteroidales bacterium (assembly GCA_017454905.1). Lineage (GTDB taxonomy): Bacteria > Bacteroidota > Bacteroidia > Bacteroidales > UBA932 > Cryptobacteroides. Next base: position 4,257 of record JAFTCB010000016.1, on the reverse strand, counting down.
ATCCGGACTACAAGGCCGTGATCATGGAGAATCACGGTGTGGTGCTCTGCGGCGAGGACATCGCCGACGCTTACCAGCGTTTCGAGACCCTCGAACTCTGCGCCCGCACGATTCTCAATGCCAAGACCCTGGGCGAGCCGCACTACCTCACCGAGGAGGAGCTGCTCTTCCATGAGAATCATCTGGTGGGCGACTACCAGCACTTCATGAATGTGGAACATCCGTCCGACGAGCGCGCTCTGCGATCCGAGATCGTGCGGATGGTGCGTCGCGCCTGCAACCAGAAGCTGATGAGCAGTTCCTACGGTACTGTCTCGATGCGCTGGCGCGGCAATGATTTCGTGATCACGCCTCCGGGTGTGCAGCGCTGGGACATTGACGAGGAGGACCTCGTCCAGATCAAGGACGGTATGGCCGAGGCCGGCAAGACCCCGAGCCACGCTACGGCACTCCACTACGAGATCTACCGCCGCAATCCCAAGGTCAATGCGATCATCCTTACGCAGTGCCCGTCCCTGATGGGTTATTGCACCACGGAAGCGGAATTCAATGTCCGGACCATTCCGGAGAGTTGGATTTTCTTGCAGGATGTTCCGAAATTCCCCTTCGGCGCCCATGTCACCGATCCGGGCAAGGTCGCCGAGGTCTTCAAGAACCGTCCCTGCGCGATGCTTGCCAATGACTCTGTGGTCGTGGCCTCCGACAGCCTGATCAACGCTTTCGACCGCCTCGAAGTCGCCGAGTTCGCTGCCAAGTCGCTGATCCTCGCCACGCCGGTCGGCAAACTCCATCCGATCACCGATAAGGAAGTCGAAGACCTCCGCGTCGCCTTCCACGTCGGGGAGTAGCACCCGCCGGCCCCGCGTCCCGTCACTCGCTGGTCTGACCTCCCGTCTTTCGCCGGCTTGACCTCCCGTCATTCCCGGCTTGACCGGCGAATCTGACAATCAATCACTTACGAATTAACCTTCGGAGATTTCTCCGAAGGTTAATTCGTAAATCGCTGATTATCAATTGTGCGCCGGTTTTATTTCATTTTCCGGACGCGGACCTCGGAGATCATGCCCTTGCGGTCTTCCGAGGCGGCGGTGTAGGAGACCTCGACCGGGAGGTCCGCCGCGGCTGCGCCGTAGGCGACCGTGCCGGTGTGCGTCACGACGCTGGCGCCGTTATAAGTGGCTTCCACATAGAAGCGGTAGGTCCCCTTGGCGACCGGCGCTCCCGCCTGGTCGGTGAAGTCCCAGGTGAAGGTCTGGACGCCGCTCTCGGCCGGCGTGGCGCCGGTGAAGGCGTCCATCTGCTCGTCCGTCAGGTTGTCTGCACCCACGTGCTTGACCCAGGTCGGCACGCAGGAGGTACGGTAGGTGTAGCCGCGCTGCGGCTTGGAGCCGTCGCGGCTGCGTCCCTTGGCGGCGAACTCGGTCACGAAGAGGGTCTTGACGACCTGGCCCTCGGCATTCTCGATCCAGACGGCATACTGGTTGGAGCCGGGACCGGCCTGCTTGGTATAGTTGAAAGAGATCTCCAGGCTGCCCGGCTTGGGCGCACAGGAGGCCATCAGCACTGCGGCGGCGCAGGCCATCAGGAAGGATAGGACTTTTGTCATCTTGCAGCTAATTATTGGTTCAAGCGAAGATAAATATTTCTCACGGAAATTGTCCCGTTCCGGAAGGGAAATTTACATTCCTGCCAGGCTGCGCACGCGCTCGCGATACTTACGCGACACGGGCAGGGTGGTGTCTGCCAGCGTCACGGTCTCTGCAGTGTACTCCGTGATGAAAGCCCGGTTGACCAGATAGGCCCGGTGGATCCGCAGGAAACCTTTCCCCAGCAGCGCTTCCCACTGGGAGATGCCGGTCTTGTTGCGGTAGCTCCGGCCCTCCGTGGCGTGGACCCAGACTTCGTCGTCGTTGGACTCCACGTAGCGGATCTCCGAGGGACGGAGCGAGACCTCGTGCCGGTCGGAGACGAAGCGGATCGGCTGCTCGGCGGCCGGGTATTTCCGCTCCAGTCGGCGCGACAGCCAGATGTCCCCGGCCACAAGGACCAGCAGGATCAGGGCTAGGAATACCGGATTGAGCAGCGCATCCGCGACGTCCGGTACGTAGAGGACATGGGGCCCCGTCCGGAAACGTCTGATGAAACAGTGGGCCAGAATCACCAGCAGGATCTCTCCGACCAGCAGGCCGGCCGTCACGAACAAGCCGTCCCGGATTCCTTCCCAACGATGCGTGAAAGCAATCTTCGGATAGAGCCACCGGGCCGCCAGGGCTCCGGGCAAGAACATGGTCCCGACAAACAGGGCTTCACCGAAGCGGTAGCCGAAACTCAGCAGGATCACCGCCACCAGGGCAACGGCGACGGCATAGTATCCGGTCTGGCAGAGCGCTTTCTTCATGACAGGGCAAAAATAAGGAATTTTCGCCACCCTTCCCATACGCCGGCCGGCCGACAGGGGGTTTTCACCGGCCGACAGGGGGATTCGACCTTTCATTTTACAGTCAGTATATGTACCTTTGTATCAGTTGAGTCCCTATATAAATGATGATCATGAAAACCCTCCTGCCACTTCAGTTTGAAACCCCGCCCGAAGCACTCCAGGCTGCCAAGCCCCAAGGGGCGACCCTCCCGGACCTCTTCTCCCAGGGCGGCCCTTTCTGGATGAGCCTGCTCACCATCCTGCTGGTTGCGCTGCTCCTTGCGGCCTGGAAGGCCCCCCGCTGGGTCAAGGAGATCGGGCTTGCCGCTCCGGTCGTGGCCATCCTCTCCGTGCTGTTCGGCTTGTACAATGCCTTTGACACCTTGGGGCAGACCGCTGGCGCAATCAGTCCCGGCGTTTTGTTCGGCGGCCTGCAATGCTGCACGATCCCGATCATCTACGGCCTGCTGATCTACTTGGTTTCGCTGATTATCAGGATCATCCATAAACCCAGGGTCTAACTCCGGAAGATATGCACATACACTACACCAGATGGGCCGTACTGACGGTCCTGGGGCTGCTGACGGCTTGCCACCAAGCCCCGAAAACGGCGGGAGACATGGTCCCGGACCGTGTGATCGCCCCGATGGCCAAGGCCCGTACGGTCGAGGACCTGACGCCGTATATTGCCAGCGCCACGCTCTGCCCCACGGACGGAGCGCAAGACTTCGCCGTGCCGCCGTTCAAGACGCTCCTCCGCCAGGACGCCTTCTATTTCCTGAACGGCAGCGCCGTATGGCGCCTCAGCCGCGACGGCAAGGAACTCCGGCAGATCGGCCGGTCGGGTCGCGGCCCCGGCGAATACCTGGCCGTCGAGGACTTCTGCCTGGATGTCTCCGACTCAGAGGTGCTCTGCATGACCTCCTACCGGGGCGGCGGCGTCCTGCGCTACAGCGCCGCGACGGGCGAATTCCTCGGACAGACCGTCCCGGCGGAAATGCCATCGACACCGACCGGGATCATCCCGCTGCAGGATGGCGGTTTCGCTTTGTATTTCACCGGGTTCGATGCTCCCGGGTCCTCGATCGACCCGGAGAATCCCGCCTGGTGTCTGTGGTCCTACGACAAGACCGGTGCCGTGACCAGCCGCCAGCTCCTGCTGACCGATTTCAACATTCCTTTCTCGATGCTGCGCGCCGTCACGGAGATCTCCCCCGGCCGTTACATCCTGGTCCCGGAATCCTCCTACGCATCCTGCCCCGTCTTCGAGGATGGCCGGATCCGCGAAGTCCTCTCCTTCGACCTGGGGCCCAAGTACCTGCCGCAGGGCTACGCCCTGCAGGGAGGGGGTGATCCCTGGGACAGGTTCGAAGACATCATGGACAGCGACTATTACAAACTGGTGAGCAATGTCCACATGACCCCGAAACGGATCTGCTTCTCCCTCTTCGGCGCCAGAGGGTCCACCTGGTGCCTGCTCAGCAAGGCAAACGGGTCCCAGACCATCCTTTGGCCGCAGATCATCATGACCCGTCTCCTGGCCACGGACGGGGAGACCTTCTATTTCGGAATTCCGCCCTTCGCTGAGCAAGACAAGGGCAACGGCATCTTCGAGCGGGACGCCCTGGTCCGCTATCTGGTCGAACAGGGGATCCTTCCATTCCCTTCCTACACCTGGCAGATGGTAGCCGTCCACTTTGTCTAGTCCTGATATAAGTTTACCGATGTTGAACAATAAGTAGTTAGGACAAAGAAGTCCTGATATCGGTTTACGATGATATCGCGAAGATAGTCTATTTTCGCGATATTATTTATCCTGGCATCTGTGATTGTCGCCT
>JAFTCB010000015.1 GCA_017454905.1 Bacteroidales bacterium | reverse complement strand
ACGGGTCACCCTTACCTTTACCCATACGGGTATCGAGCGGCTTCTTGGTGATCGGCTTCACAGGGAAGACGCGGATCCAGATCTGGCCCTCACGGTTCATCCTACGGGAAATCGCCTGACGTGCAGCTTCAATCTGCTGGGCGGTAAGCCAACAATTTTCAAGGGTCTTGATACCGAAGGAACCGAAAGCGAGCTGGTTGCCACGCTGGGCGTTGCCCTTCATGCGGTTCTTCTGTTCCCTTCTAAACTTTGTTCTCTTAGGTTGTAACATCTCAGTATTACTTTTAAAAATAAAATCTATTAAATCTCCTGAAAATCAGCGTCTTACGCGGATAGAAGCCAATTTTTGGGACTGCAAATTTAGTAAAAATTCTTGAAATAACATCATATTTTGGAAAATATTTCAAACTTTTTCGACACGGAATCCAACCACTCAACGCTTGATTATTCAATCACTTGCAACATCCGTTGAAAACTTTTTCCACGCATTTTCGACACGGTCCGAAACAAGCTAACTTGAAAAGGAAAACAGATCCCGGAAGCTTTTCCGCGTTTCGCGCTCCGGCGCACGAAATTTGTTAACTTTGCACCCTGAAGATGCAGCGCAACGCACTCATACCGGTCCTGGCCGTCCTGACAGCCCTCCTGCTGCTGCCGGCAGCACCCGCCGGCGCCCAGGACACCCGGCAGGAAGGAATGGACGCCGTCCGGGAAGCCCGGCGCCCCGTACGCGGCGTCCCCATGTACTTCGAAGTCACCCCCCAGGGCGACACCGTCTTCATGGAAACCCTCGACCCGGTCTGGATCTTCCCCCGGGGGCGCCGGATGCGCGACAATGACTGGCGCAAATACTACAAGCTCGTCTACAATTTCAACAAGGTCTACCCCTACGCCCTCGTCGGCCGCAAAATGATGGCGCAGGTGGACAGCACCCTCGCCGCCGACGCGAGCAAACGCTCCGAACGCAACCGCTACATCAACGACGTCGAAAAAGAGCTTTTCCGCATCTTCGAAAAGGACATCCGCAATATGACCATCAACCAGGGCCTCGTCCTGATGCGCCTGGTCGACCGCGAATGCGGGATGAGCGCATTCAGCATCATCAAAACCTACGAAAACGGATTCGCAGCCAACTTCTGGCAACTCGTAGCCCGGATCTTTTCCCAGAACCTCAAAACCCGCTACGACCCCACCAAAGGTGAGGACGCAAAAATCGAAGAACTCTGCAAGATATGGGATTCCGGCCAGTGGAACGCCTTCTACTTCTCCATCTTCATGGAGCCGCCGGTCAAAGTGGTGATCAAGCAGGAGACCCTGGAGTCCGAAGTTCGAAAGAAGAACCCGTAAACACGCCGCAAGGCATCCCACCCTCCATCCAGTCCTTGAGCACGATCAGCCGCGCCCCCGTCGGGAGCGTCAGGTCCACCGCATCGTGGAAATGGCCGAAAACGAAATAATCCACGTGCCGCCGCTCCGACTCCGCCACGGCGAAGCGGTACAGCGGCTCCTCCGCACCGCGGAAATGATACGGCGTATGCTTGCGCCGGTTGGAATGGGACCAGCCCAGGCCGAAACGGAACGCCAGCCAGGGATGCAGCGTGCTGAACAGGCGCTGCAGGAAACGGCAGCGGAAAATCTTGAGCATCAGCGCATAACTCCAATGGGCACCACCCAGCAGGTCCCCGTGTCCCAGGCAGAAATCCTTCTCCCCCAGCCGCACATGGAACGGCTGGTCGAAACGGTGCATCCCCAGGCTCTCGAAATAAGAATATGTCCAGATGTCGTGGTTGCCCGGGCAGAACCAGACCTCCACCCCCTCGTCCATCAGGCGGATGAGCGCCGCGACCACCCGGCTCCCGATGCGGGGCACCACATCCCGGTACTCATACCAGAAATCCCAGATGTCCCCCAGCAGATAGAGCGCCTTCGTCGATTCCGCCGGAATGCCCTTCAGGAAAGCGAGGAAACGCTCCTCCCGCTCCCGGGGATCCGCCGTCGACAGGCCCAGATGCACATCGGAAACAAAATAGATGGTCTGCCGCTCCGCCATCACGCCAGGAAGATCAGGACAGCGATACCCGCCAGCGCGCAGTACAGGCCGAACCACCGGAGCTGGGCCTTGCGCACCAGGGCGATCATCACCCGGCAGGCGAACAGGCCGGAGAAGAAAGCGGCCACGAATCCGAGCAGCAGCGGCAGCATCCCCACGGAGGACGCCGCCATCTCACCGCCGACCACGTCGAGGAAGGTCTCCCCCAGGATCGGGACCAGGACCATCAGGAAAGAGAACTGCGCCATGCTCTCACGCTTCACGCCGCAGAGCAGACCGGTGGAAATGGTCGTGCCGGAGCGGGACAGGCCGGGCAGGACGGCGCAGGCCTGGCCGAGGCCGACCACGAACGCCTGCCAGAAAGAAATGCCGTTCCGCCGGTCGCCGGCACCCGCCTGCACCACCTTCTTCCGCGACAGAATGTCGGAGAGCGTGAGCAGGATGGCCGTGACGAGCAGGCAGATGCCCACCACCGCCAGCGAATCGAACGCGGCTTCCACCTTGTCCTTGAAGAACATGCCGACCACGAACACCGGGATCATGGACACGCAGATCTTGGCGATATAGTCGGTCTCGTCATTGTACTTGAACTTGAAGAGTCCGCACAGCAGTTTCCAGATCTCCTTGCGGAAAACGACGATGGTCGCCAGGACCGTCGCCGCATGGACCGTCACTTCGAAAACCAGGTCGCCCGACGGCTCGACGCCGAGCAGCGCCTTGCCGATGGCCAGGTGTCCGCTGCTGCTGACAGGCAGGAACTCGGTCAGGCCCTGGACCAGGCCGAGGATGATTGCTTCAAACCACTCCATACCGCGCTACGATTTCTTATCAGACTTGAACACGCCGACGATGGCGACAATCTCCACGACGATGCCGGCCAGGATGACCACGGGAGCGGCCACCAGGCGCCGGAAGTCAAACATAGCATAGTTGAAGACCTGCGGATCCGAAGAGCCGCCGCCCATCATCAGGATGTAACCGGCGACCATCACGATCAGGCCCGCAAGCATCAGGGTCAACCCTTTCCGGGTAATAGCCATTTTCTCCATAATCAATAATATAAGTCATCCTTGGACGCAGCGACGAGCTTGTTCACCACGAAGAAGGTAGACACGACACACAAAAGTACGCCGCAGACGGCGATACCGCCGCAGACATACAGCAGCTGCTTCAGATCCACGATGGAAGCCAGCTCCGGGAAGGAGCGGCGGAATGCCTCCATCAGCGCCCACAGCATCCCGATGGCCAGCACCGATGCAGCCAGTCCCTGCAGGACGGCCGCCCGGATGAACGGAGCCCGGATGAACCCGCGCGTGGCGCCCACCAGCTTCATCGTATGGATGGTGAAGCGGCGCGTGTAGACGCTGACCCGGACCGTATTGTTGATCAGGACGAACGAGATGAAAAGCAGCAGGAGGATGAAGACGCCCAGCACCAGCGAGATCTTGGCCAGATTGGTCGTCAGGGCCTCCATCAGCGACGCCTGGTTCTCCACCTCCTCCACGGCGGGATACGACTCCAGGGCACGGGTCACCTTGGCCAGGCTGTCCTTCTGCACATATTCCGCTTTCAGCGTCACATCCACGGAGACGGGGACGGGCGAGGTCTCGAACACGTCCAGGAAATCCTCCCCGAGCATCGCCCGCAGTTCCTTCGCTCCCTCCTCGCGGGAAACGGCCTTCGCCGAATGCACATAAGGCAGCGCCGCCAATTCTCCGGCAAACGCCTCGGCCTGCTCATCCGTGATCTCATCCTGCAGCAGGACAGAGATTTGCATATTTTCCTTGAGGAATCTGGACACCGTGCCGGCATTGACGATCAGCAAGGCGGCAATCCCGGTCAGCAGCAGCACGAGGCTGATACTGATCACGCTGGATAGGTACGCATTGACAATGCGCTTCCGGATCAACTTCTTCTCCTTGCGGGGCATATTCCACCAAATTAGACCTCAAAGATAGTGAAAAGACGAAGATTTGGAAAAAAATTCTTATCTTTGTAGTTATGAGCGGTATTAAGCAGAAAATCCTTTTTGTCAATTCCGAGATATATCCCTATCTCCCGGAATCCGATATCGCTAGCGTCGGCCGTTATCTACCCCAGGGCATCCAGGAGCGCAAGCGGGAGATCCGTTCGTTCATGCCGCGCTTCGGCTGCATCAACGAACGCAAGAACCAGCTGCACGAAGTCATCCGGCTGTCCGGGATGAACATCATCATCGAAGACGTGGACCGTCCCCTGATCATCAAGGTGGCCTCCATCTCCTCCGCGCGCATCCAGGTCTATTTCATCGACAACGAAGACTATTTCCGCCGCAAGCAGACCTTCTGCGACGCCTCCGGCAAATTCTTCGAAGATAACGACGAGCGGGCGATCTTCTTTGCCCGCGGCGTCCTCGAGACCGTCAAGAAACTCCGCTGGGCCCCGGACATCATCCACTGCCAGGGCTGGATCTCCCACCTGGTCCCCGCCTATCTCAAGAAATCCTACAAGGACGATCCCATCTTCTCCTCCAGCAAGGTGGTCCTGTCCCTCTATGACGATACCCCGACGGCCCCGTTCCATCCGAATTTCGCGGAAAAGGCCCGTTTCGGCGGACTGGGCAGCGATGCCCTCCCCTTCCTCTCCGACCCCACTGGCATAAATCTTGCTAAATCGGCCGTCCAGTATGCAGACGGCGTCATCCTGGGTGCGGAACATGTCGAACCTGAGATTGTGGAATACTGCAAGTCCCTCGGCCTTCCGATCCTGACGTTCAGCCGCAAGTCCCTCGAGGACGGCAGCTACATTGACGGGTACTGCAGTTTTTACGATGAACTTTAAGATGAAAACCATTTTCCCGATCCTGGCGGCAGCAGCTCTCTGCTGCCTTTCCTGCGTGGAAACCGACAGCACGCTCGGCGGAGCCTTTGTCCCCGCCACGGAAACATATCATTTCAAAACGGTGGAAATCCCCCTCGAAGGCATCTCGATGCAGATGGCCGACAAGTTGTCCGGCTACTCCGACTCCCGCATTACCATCGGAGCCATCCGGGAACCTGAGTACGGGCTCACCACCCGGAGCAGCGCCTTCACGCTGATCCCGCTGATCGAAGACGAGGACGACTTCGAGATCGGCGACAACCCCAAGTTCATCCGTTTCCACTTCGCCGCCGCACGGGACACGCTCTCCTTCTACGACAAAACCCAGGAGAACATCCTGCAGAATGTCCATGTCTATGAACTCGTGGAGCCGCTGGATCCCGCCGAGGACTCCGACTGCAACACGCCAGTCGGCCACAGCCTCAACCAGATCACCAAAGGGACCCCGGTCTACAACGGCTCGGACTCCCTGGCCTTTGACTTCTCCGAAGAATTCGGCAAGAAGTACCTCCAGATCACCGAGGACGACATCCAGAGCATGAAGGCGTACCTCGCCAAGTTCCCGGGGATCTACATCGAGACCGATACCCCCGCCGGTGAAGGGGGGCGCATCAACATGCTGGACGTCCAGCTCACCTACGATGCGAACTACTCGATGATCATGGGCAACTACGCCACGCTGTACTACTCCGCGGAGTTCGAGGGCAAGCGCAAGGACACCTCCCTTACCTTTTATTATGGGGCCACCGGGTTCTTCGACCTGGACTCCCTGCTGACCAACTACACGGGCACCTTCCCGCAGTACGCCCTCAACCTGACCGGGCATGAGACCCGCGAACGGGTCGGCGATGCGAAGGAGGCCATCTGGATCGAAGGCGGCGGCGGACTCAAGCCGGTCATCTCGGCCCGCAGCCTCAAGAAGCAGGTCGAACAGGCCATCAGCGCCGCCGGAGGCGACCCCAAGGACGCCGTCATCAACAAAGCCACCCTCATCTTCCCCTTCGACTTCCCGGAGGATTACCAGGAGATGGAGTTCTGGCCCTACCGGCTCTCCCCGACCTGCCGGATCACACGGGACGACTACACTTCCTTCATGGGCCTGACCGACGCCAGCTCCGCCGACGAGGACCAGGGCGACGTGGACCGCGGACTGCTTCAATACTCTCCCGATATCACTTACCACATGCAGGAGGTGCTCAAGATCGATGAGAGCAAGACCGACAAGACCAGTACGAAGGATCTGCTGGCGGGCAACTACGACATCTGGCTGCTCATCATGGCCCGCGAAGAGGAACTCAACGTCAGCACCACCAGCAAGGAGACCCAGGAGATGCTCAACTACATGGCCTACTCCAGCTACTACAACAGCATGTACGGCGGATACGGCGGTTATGGCGGATATGGCAGCGGTTACGGCAGCTACTACAGCAACTACCTCAACTACGCGATGATGGCCCAGATGGCCAGCCAGGCCCAGGTCTCGACCTCCTACACCATCGAACTGGATATCGACCGCTTCTACCGCGCCCAGCTGCGGGGTCCGCTGGCCGGGGACAAGGTCCCGATGCTCCAGCTGACCTTCGCCCTCCCGGACGAGCAGTGACCAGCCCCTGCGGCAGAATAATAAACCGGCCAGGACCTTACGGATCCTGGCCGGTTTGGTTAAGAGAATTTTCTTTCCGGAATTAAGCGGCGAGCTTCTCAGCGACCTTATCGCAAGCGTCCTTGACGGTCGCGATCGTGCTGGTCTCCTCATCGGGAATCTTGATGCCGAACACCTTCTCGAACTCCATCAGGAGCTCCACGGTGTCGAGGGAGTCAGCGCCCAGGTCATTGGTAAAGTTGGCGGTCTCGGTCACCTCGGAAGGTTCCACGCCGAGCTTGTCGACGATGATCGCACGCACTTTTTCTACGATTTCTGCGTATTCCATAATGATTTTTGATATTAAGGTTTATTTAGTACTTTCAAACGGCTTAATTGGTGCAAAGTAACGAAAAATAAATTAGAATTCCAAACACCTACCGCTCCCCCCGGCTCAGGTTCAACCAAATGCGCAAACCGTTCAGCGAATTGAGCAGATAGAAACTGTATTTGACTACATAGACCAGCGCATAGGAGGAATCCGGGGACTGCCTGAGGGTCAGCACCCACATCAGCACGGAGGCGATGTTGACTCCGATCCAGAAGAACCACTGCTCCATATAGGCCGTCGAGAGGAGGTACTGGCCGATCAGGTTGCACATCATCGACAGGGCATCCATCAGCACCAGCCAGCGCACGGCGCCCGCCGCCTCCGTCTTGTCGAGAGCGGACAGGATGAAGTAGGCAGCCACCAGGCCGGCCAGGAAGATGCCGCCCCAAAGCAGCCAGCCGCGGCCGGTCAGCCGGCGCGCCCGGACCTGCTCCTTGCCGTCCGCCCCGCGGCCCTTCCACTGGAAGAAGCCCACGACCTGCATCGGCAGGAAGTAGAGCAGGTGCAGCGCGGCGTTGCCGTACTTGGCGCCTGTCAGGCACATGACCCCGTACACCGTCACGTCGATCAGGCCGAAGAGGAAAGTCAGGATGCGCCCGTTGGCCGACAGGACATTGGCCAGCACACCGCAGAGGGACCCCGCGGCCGCAATGATGAGCAGGGCCTGGCCGTCCTGCGCGTCGCGCAGCTTGAAAGCCAGCACCAGCACGGTCACCACCGCCATCCCGATGAGGATGAAGGCATTGAACCACTTGTTGAATTGCTCCGATTTACCCATTGTTCAGTTGTTCATGGATCCGGGCCGCCAGCGCGGGGCCGACGAGCGCGGACAGTTGTTCGACGGGGGCGGCCGCGATGCGCGCCACGCTCCCGAAATGCATCAGCAGGCGCTGCTCCGTCTGCTCGCCCACGCCCTTGATTTCCCGCAGGGCGGACTGGATGGCCGCCTTGCTGCGCAGCGAACGATGGAAGGTGATGCCGAAGCGATGCGCCTCGTCGCGGATCTGCTGCAGCACCTTCAGGGCCCGGGAATTGCGGTCCAGGAACAGCGGATACGGATCCCCGACCCGGATCACCTCCTCGAGGCGTTTCGCGAGGCCGACCACCGTCAGGCGGTCCTGGATGCCCAGTTCGCAGAGGGCCTGCCAGGCAAACTCGAGCTGCCCCTTTCCGCCGTCGATGACGACGAGCTGCGGCAGGTCGTCGGGGGCCTCTTCGAGCATCCGGGCATAGCGGCGGTTGACCACCTCTTTCATCGAGGCATAGTCGTTGGCGCCCACCACCGTCTTGATCTTGAATTTGCGGTAGTCCTTCTTGGAAGGCTCCGCGTTGCGGAACACCACGCAGGACGCCACGGGATTGGTGCCCTGGATATTGGAGTTGTCGAAGCACTCCATGTGCACCGGCAGTTCCTTCATCCCGAGGGCCTTGCGGAGCTCCTCCAGCACGGCGGCCTTATACTCGTCGGGATCCGTGTGCTCGCGCATCTTGAGTGCATTGGCGCGGAACTCCTTGGCATTCTTGGTGCTGAGTTCCAGCAGGGCCAGCTTGTCCCCGCGCACGGGGATCTTGAAGTCCACCCCCTCCATCTCCACGTCGGGCAGGAAGGGCACGATCACCTCGCCACGCAGGGCGCCGAACTTGGATGAAATCTCGGCCAGGAACTCGCTCAGCACCGCTGCCCGGTCCTCTTCGATGTTCATCTTGAAACCGAGGTTGAGCGACTGGATGATGGCCCCTCCGCGGATGCGGAGGAAATTGCCGAAGGCCTCCTGGCCGTCGGACTCCAGGGAGAAAACATCCACGTCCCGGTCCCCGGCCGCCGTGATGATGGACTTGGCGTAGTGCTTCTGGAGGGCATCGATCCGCTGCTTGTAGGCCTGGGCCGCCTCGAAATCCAGCGCCTCGGCCGCGGCGGTCATCCGCGCCTTGTAGTCGCGGATGATGCTGTTCACGCCCCCGGTCAGGAGCCGCACGATCTCGTCGATATAGGCGTTGTAGTCCTCCCGGGACACGCCCCCGACACAACAGCCCTCGCAGCGCCCGATGTGGAACTCCAGGCAGGGGCGGAACTTGCGGCGCAGGATGGCGTCGGAGGTGATCTTGAGGTTGCAGCTGCGCAGCGGATAGGTCTCCCGGAAGAACTCCAGCAGCGTCTTGGCATGCATCACGGAGCTGTAGGGCCCGAAATACCGGGACCCGTTCTTCAGCACCCGGCGCGTCAGGAAGACCTTGGGGAACTCGTCCCCGGTCACGCAGATCCAGGGGTAGGTCTTGGAATCCTTGAGCAGGATGTTGTAGCGCGGCTTGTACTGCTTGATCAGGTTGTTCTCCAGCAGGAGGGCGTCCGCTTCCGTGTCCACGACGGAGTATTGCACGTCCGCGATCCGGGACACGAGCACGCGCGTCTTGATGTTGAGTCGGGCCGGATCCACGAAATACTGCGCGACGCGCTTGTTCAGGTCCTTGGCCTTGCCTACATAGATCACATTCCCCGCAGCGTCGTAATAGCGGTAGACGCCCGGGGAATGCGGAAGAAGCTGTATTTTCTGCCTAACGTCCAAGGACTTCGGCGACGGCCTTCGCCGTCTTTTCGCCACGCAGGTCATCCCCGCGCTTGAGGATGGTACCGTCCTTGTCGAAGAGGATCATGTGCGGGATGCCGCTGATGCCGTAGAGGGCGGCCGGCTCCTGATGGCCGTTGTTGAGCTGCTGCCACTTCATGCCGTAGAAGGCGGCGGTGTCGATGGTGTTGTGCCAGTCCATCTTGCGGCTCTCTTCCCACACGGCAACGCTCAGCACGTCGAAATCATCTCCGTGATATTTCTCCCAGATGGCCTTGATGTTGGGGATCTCCGCCTTGCAGGGCGGGCACCAGGGGGACCAGAAGTCCACGAGCATCACCTTGCCCTTGCCGACGAAGTCGGAAAGGCTCTTCTTCTCATAGACCGGGTTGCCCTGCTTGTCCACGCCGGCGACATGGTCCACCGTGAAATCGGTGAACTTGTTGCCCACGGCGGTAGCCTTCTTGCGGGCCAGGTCCTCGGAGATCATGGAAACGATCCGGTTCTGGCGGACCTCCGGGCTAAGGGGAGCGATCAGCTCTTCCAGCTCGTCATCCTCCAGGTAGGAGTAGATGCTGCCGATCACGGTCGGGGCCACCAGGGTGTCACCGGAGTGCTTTTTGAGGTAGTCGCGTCCGGTGGAGGCCAGCTTGCCGATGGTAGATTCCTGCAGTTCATCGAACTTCGCCTCTTTCTGCTCGTCCGTGAGCGCTTCATCAGCGTCGACGGCCTCGGCGGCGGCGCGGTAATCCTTCATCACCTGCTCGATATCCGCCTGGAAAGCGTCCAGCACTTCTTCGCTGGTCTGCTTGGGAGCGCAGCCTGCCAGTGCCACCAGCACTGCAGCTGCAAACATAAGGGTTTTCTTCATATGCTTATACACTACTTGTTGCCAAGAAAAAGCCGGTTTCGGGAACCCCGAAACCGGCCGTAAATATAGCAATTTTCTTGATATAAATCAATCAATTACTTGTTGTCGCGACGCGGGCGGCGGTCACGGTCGCCATCCCGGCGGGGACGACGGTCGCCACCACGGCCACCACGGTTCTGACCGGTAGCCTGTGCATTGGCGGCGGCGAGGGCGGCAGGAGTGAGGTCCTGCTTGCCATAGCGCTCACCGTTGCAGATCCAGACCTTGATACCGAGGGTACCGACCTTGGTGTTGGCGACTGCCAGCGCGTAGTCGATATCGGCACGGAAGGTATGGAGCGGCGTACGGCCTTCCTTGAACATCTCGCTGCGGGCCATTTCGGCGCCGCCGACGCGGCCTGCGATCTGGACCTTGATGCCCTCGGCACCGACGCGCATCGTGTTGGCGATGGCCATCTTGATGGCGCGGCGATAGGACACGCGGCCCTCGATCTGGCGGGCGATGCTGTCAGCCACGATGTTGGCATCCACCTCGGGACGCTTCACCTCGTAGATGTTGATCTGGACATCCTTCTTGGTGACCTTCTTGAGCTCTTCCTTGAGTTTGTCGACCTCGGTGCCGCCCTTGCCGATGATAAAGCCGGGACGGGCTGCGTAGATCGTGACGGTGATGAGCTTGAGGGTACGCTCGATGACGATGCGGCTGAGGCTGGCCTTGGCCAGACGGCTGCTCAGGTATTTGCGGATCTCGTAATCTTCGGCGATCTTCTCCGCATAGTTACCACCACACCAGTTGGAGTCCCAACCCCGGGTGATACCGATTCTGTTGCTGATAGGATTAGTTTTCTGTCCCATGATTACTTATTCTCCACTGGTTGTTTGACATCGAGGATGACGGTGACGTGGTTGGAACGCTTGCGGATGCGGCCGGCGCGGCCCTGCGGGCACGGACGGATGCGCTTCAGCGTGCGGCCTTCGTCGACCATGATGGTCTTGACGTACACGTTGCCATTGTCCAGTTCTTTGCTCTGGTCCGGGTTCTTGGCTTCCCAGTTCGCGATGGCGCTGCGGAGAAGTTTCTCGAGACGGACAGAAGCCTCTCTCTTCGAGAATTTCAGAAGATCGAGTGCGCGGTTGACCTCGACGCCACGGACGGTGTCGGCCACCAGACGCATCTTGCGGGGAGAGGTGGGAGCATCATTCAGCTTCGCAACAGCTGTAACCTTCTTCGCCTCCTTGAGGCGCTCGGCCATAAGTCTTTTACGCTTTCCCATAGTGATTACTTCTTATTGTTACCTGAATGACCTCTAAAGTTACGGGTAGGGGCAAACTCGCCCAGCTTGTGGCCAACCATCTGCTCGGTCACGTAAACAGGGATGAACTTGTTTCCGTTGTGAACAGCGATCGTATGGCCGATAAAGTCAGGAGAGATCATGCTGGCGCGGGACCAGGTCTTGACCACTTCCTTCTTCTTGCTACCATAATTCATAGCAAGAACTCTTTTCTCCAGAGCTTCATGGATATAGGGACCTTTTCTTAATGAACGACTCATAAATCTCAAAAGTTAATTCCTGTTATTTCTTTCTTCTCTCGATGATGAACTTGTTGGAAGATGCTTTCGGATTACGCGTCTTGTAGCCCTTTGCAGGAAGACCCTTGCGGGAACGCGGATGTCCACCGGAAGCGCGGCCTTCACCACCACCCATCGGGTGATCGTGCGGGTTCATCACGACACCACGGTTGTGCGGGCGCTTGCCCAGCCAGCGACGGCGGCCGGCCTTGCCGTGGCTCTCCAGGTTGTGGTCGGCGTTGGAAACTTCACCGACGGTGGCGCGGCAGGACACGAGCACCATGCGGGTCTCGCCGGAGGGCAGACGGAGCACGGCGTGGGTCCCTTCGCGGGCGGCGAGCTGTGCGAAAGTACCGGCGGAACGTGCCATGGCGGCACCCTGGCCGGGACGAAGCTCGATGTTGTGTACGAGGGTACCAACAGGAATCTCACTCAGAGGGAGGCAGTTGCCGACTTCCGGAGCGACGCCGCTGCCGGATGCGATCACCTGACCGACCTTGAGTCCTTTCGGAGCGATGATGTATCTCTTCTCTCCGTCTTCATACTGTACGAGGGCGATGCGGGCGCTGCGGTTCGGATCATACTCGATGGTCTGAACGGTGGCGGTGCACTCGTCCTTGGCGCGGCGGAAGTCGATGATGCGGTACATTTTCTTGTGGCCGCCACCGATGTAACGCACGGTCATCTGACCGGTGTTGTTGCGTCCGCCCGTGCTCTTAAGGGGCTCCAGCAATGATTTCTGGGGTTTCTTCGCGGTGATCTCCTCGTAGGTGCTGATCACTTTGTTTCTCTGACCGGGAGTAACCGGTTTGAATTTTCTAACTGCCATTGTCTGTTCCTCCCTTAAATGTTAGCGTAGAAATCAATCTTGTCCTCACCGGCGAGGGTGATGTACGCCTTCTTGAAGTGATTCATGCGGCCGCGGAGCAGACCCGCCTTGGTGTAGCGGCTCTTGCGCTTGCCGTGATAATTCACCGTATTGACATCGGCCACGGAGACATTGTACATCTTCTCCACAGCCTCCTTGATCTGAAGCTTGTTGGCTTTGCGATCCACGATAAAGCCGTAACGGTTCAACTTTTCGCCCTGATCCGTCAGCTTTTCGGTAACGATTGGCTTAATGATAATTCCCATCTTCGTGTACTTTTAGCGCATGTTCCGCTCGGCAAGGATGTCCTGCACGCCGTCCACAAGCACCAGGGTGTTGGCGTTCATGATCGCGTAGGTGTTGATCTCGTCAACGGAGATGACATCGACCTGCGGGAGATTGCGGGATGAAAGATAGATGTTGGTTGAATTCTGAGGGAGCACGTAGAGCACCTTGCGGTCGCCGGCCTTGATGGCGCTGGTGATGTTCAGGAGCTCCTTGGTCTTGGGTGCATCCATCGTGAACGGCTCGAGGACGATGATAGCGTTCTCCTGGGCCTTGTAGGTCAGGGCGGACTTGCGGGCAAGGGCCTTGACTTTCTTGTTCAACTTATTATGATAGAAACGCGGCTGGGGACCGAAAACGCGGCCGCCGCCGACGAAGATGTTGGCCTTGAGGGAGCCGTGACGTGCACCGCCGCCGCCCTTCTGGCGGCCGAGCTTCTTGGTGCTGTGCGCGATCTCGCTGCGGTCTTTGGTCTTGGCATTGCCATGACGCTGGTTGGCCAGGTACTGGACGACGTCGAGATAGACGGCGTGGTCGTTGGGCTCGATAGCGAAGACGTTCTCTTCGAGAGTCACCTTCTTGCCGGACTGGGTACCGTCAATTTTCAAAACTTCTAATTCCATAACACTAAGCCTCCAAAATTACATAAGAACCTTTGGCTCCGGGGACGGAACCCTTGACGACGATGAGATTGTTCTCAGGAAGCACCTTGAGCACCTGCAGGTTCTCGACCTTCACGCGCTCGCTGCCCATGTGGCCAGCCATGCGCATTCCGGGGAGGACGCGGGACGGCCAGGAGGATGCACCCATGGAACCGGGGTGACGCAGACGGTTGTGCTGGCCGTGGGTCTGTCCGCCGACGCCGGCGAAATGATGACGGTGCACAACGCCCTGGAAACCCTTACCCTTAGAGGTACCGGTCACATCCACGAAGCGGACATCCTCGGTGAAGATGTCGGCCACCGTGAAGGTGGTTCCGAGTTTCAGCTCTCCCTCGAAGTCGGCCTTGAACTCGACCAACTTGCGCTTGGGAGTGGTTCCTGCCTTTTTAAAATGCCCCATCAGGGGCGCGCTGGTGTGCTTCTCTGTGGTTTCGCCATAGGCAAGCTGTACAGCGGCATAACCATCTTTCTCTACTGTACGGAGCTGCGTAACGACGCACGGACCAGCCTCGATGACGGTGCACGGTATGTTCTTACCGTCGGCACCGAAAACGGAAGTCATTCCGATTTTCTTTCCAATTAATCCAGGCATTGGTTTGTTAATTAATTGTTTATAAACACTTTATAAGTTCCCGCGCATTTTTGCGGGCTGCAAATATACAACTATTTTCTCAATTTACAAACACTTGATTTCCAAGATTTTCATCTATCTTTGTATTTGCAAAGCTTACGAAGATGTTGGAATTTCTGCATTTTTCCTGGATCGACATCCTGGACATCCTGATGGTCGCAGCGCTCATCTATCTGGTCTTCAGGTGGATCCGCGGTTCGACCGCCATCAACATCTTCATCGCCATCATCCTGGTCGTGATCGTCCGCGTGATCGCGGAAGCCATCGGGATGAAAATGATTTCCTCCCTGCTGGGCACGCTCATCGACATGGGCGCCGTCGCGCTGGTCGTCATCTTCCAGCCGGAGGTCCGCCGCTTCCTCGGTTCGCTCGGCCGCAAGGCCGGGACCACCCTGGAGCAGCGCAACTTCCTGCAGAAACTCTTCCCCGGCCTGCAGGCCCGCCGCGTGGACACCCGCGCGCTCCAGGAGATCACGGAAGCCTGCCGGGAGATGGCCGCCCAGAAGACGGGCGCGCTGATCCTGATCCAGCACAAGAATTCCCTCGAAGACATCATCGCCACGGGAGACACCGTGGATGCCGAGATCGGCCGCCGGCTGATCATGAACATCTTCTTCAAGAATTCCCCGCTCCACGACGGTGCGATGGTCATCGGCGGCAACCGCATCATCGCCGCGCGCTGCACCCTGCCGATCACCGAACGCACCGACCTGCCCGCCCGCTACGGCATGCGCCACAAGGCCGCCATCGGCATCTCCGAACAATGTGACGCCGACGTGATCGTCGTCAGCGAGGAGACCGGCGGGATCTCATTCGTCCGCGGCGGACAGATCTCCCCCGTGGATACCATCAACACCTTGAACCTGCTGCTCGGAGAGAAAACGGAATGACGGACGCACGACTGGAAAGCAAACTGGGGTTTGACAAGATCCGCAAGAGCATTGCGGACCGGTGCATGACGGATTATGCTTCCGGGCGCGTTGCCGAAGAGCATTTCTCCACCGACGCAGGCGTCATCCGCCAGCGCCTCGCCCTGACGGACGAGATGCGCCTGATCCTGATGTTCGAGGAGAATTTCCCGACGACGGGCTACATCGATGCCATCCCCTTCCTGTCCGCGCTCGAGCACGAAGGCTCCAGCATCGACGTCCTGTCCCTGGGCAAGCTCAAGACCGTCACGGATACCCTCCGCCGCATCCTGCACTTCTTCGGAAGCATCAAGAGCGGCATCTATCCCCAGCTGGAGAAACTCTCCAAGCCCGTCCGGTCCTTCCCCGAGGTGCAGCGCCGCATCGAGAGCATCCTGGACAAATACGGAGATATCAAGAGCTCCGCTTCCGACCGCCTGTTCGAGATCCGGCGCGACCTGCAGAGCAAGGAGGCCGCCATCTCCAAGCGGGCCGGCGCGATCCTGCGCAAGGCCCAGGAAGAGGGTCTTGTGGACGACGACGCGGACGTGACCATCCGCGACGGCAAATACCTCATCCCCGTCGGCACCTCCGCCAAGCGCAAGGTGCAGGGCTTCGTCTATGACGTCTCCGCCTCGGGCAAGACCGCCTTCATCGAGCCCGCCGAGATCATCGAGCTCGAAAACGACATCAGCGAGCTCCGTTTCGAAGAAATCCGCGAGATCCGCCGGATCCTGCTGGAGTTCTCCGACTTCCTCCGGCCCTATCTGCCGGACCTGCTCGCCAGCGCCGCCTTCATCGGCGAAGTGGATTTCCTGATGGCCAAGGCGCAGACCGCGCTGGACATGGTCGCCGGGATGCCCGTGATCTCCACGGACGGCAGCCTGTCGCTCCGCAAAGCCCGGCATCCGCTGCTGGAGAAAGCCCTCTCCCGGGAAGGCCGGAGCATCGTCCCGCTGACCGTCACCCTGACCCCGCAGAAACGCATTCTGGTCATCTCCGGACCTAACGCCGGCGGCAAGTCCGTCTGCCTGAAGACCGTCGGACTCCTTCAGTATATGTTCCAATGGGGCATGCTCATCCCCACCTCCGAGAGTTCCGAACTGCCGGTCCTCGACCGGATCGCCGTCAGCATCGGCGACGACCAGAACCTGGAAGACGACCTGAGTACCTACAGCTCCTTCCTCGCGGACATGCGCGAACTGCTCGCGGATGCGGATGACAAGACGCTCGTGCTCATCGACGAGTTCGGTGCCGGCACGGAGCCGGCCGCTGGCGGCGCCATCGCCGAAGCCATCCTCGCCGAGATCGACCGCCGCGGCGTCTATGGCGTGGTCACCACGCACTACACCAACCTCAAACTCTACGCTTCCGGAGCCGACACGCACGTCATCAACGGCGCCATGCTCTACGACGCCGCCCGGATCGCCCCGATGTTCCAGCTGGAAATCGGCCTGCCCGGCAACTCCTTCGCCTTCGAGCTGGCGCGCAAGATGCGCCTCCCGGAGAGTATCGTCAAGGACGCCGAGGCCCGCGCCGGCGAGGAGTTCGTCGGCATCGAGCGGAACCTCCGCAAAATCGCCCGCAACCGCCGCGCGCTGGACGAGAGGCTCCAGAAGATCAAGCACACCGACAAGACCCTCGAGGGCCTGACGGAGCGCTACCAGCGCGAGCTCGAAGACATCCAGCAGCAGAAGAAGAGCATCCTGGACGAAGCCCGCAAAGAAGCGGAGCGGATCGTCAAGGGTGCCGGCAAACAGGTCGAAAAGACCATCCGCGACATCAAGGAGGCCCAGGCCGGGAAAGAAGAGACCAAAGCCGCCCGGCAGGAGCTCCAGGGCTTCCTGGGCGCCCTCGAACAGCGGAAAACCAAAGAAAAGAAAACCCGCGACGAATACATCGACCGCAAGCTCACCCAACTGAAGAAGCGCAAGAAGAAGGAAGAAGGCGCCCCGGAGGAGCCCGTCCGGACCGATCCCCTCAAGGTGGGCGAGAAAGTCCGCATCAAGGACAACGGCATGGTGGGAGAAGTCTCCAAGATCAGCAGCAAAGCCGTGACCGTGATCGTGGGCAACATCACCAGCACCATGGCGCCGGACCGTGTCGAGCGCATCTCCTCGAACGAATTCCGCGAAGCGGCGCGCAAGACCTTCGGTCCCGCGCAGCAGAAGGTGGACAACGCCATCACCGAGCGCAAGCTCGCCTTCTCCCCGGAGCTGGACATCCGCGGCGAGCGCCTCTCCGACGCACTCGACATCGTCACGCACTACATCGACGATGCCATCATGCTGAACATCGGCTCCGTCCGCATCATCCACGGCAAAGGCACGGGGGTCCTCCGCGAAGAGATCCAGAAATACCTCCGGACCATCCCGGGGCTGAGCGTCAGCGACGAAGACATCCGCAACGGGGGCACCGGCGTAACCATCGTCAAACTATGAAAACAGACAAACCTACCGTAGGCCGAAAAGGCGAAGAAGAAGCCAGCTTGTATCTGCAGCGTCTCGGCCACCGGATCCTCGCCCGCAACTGGCGCGGCGGCCATCTCGAACTCGACATCATCACCCTGCTGGGGAAAGAACTCCACATCGTGGAGGTCAAGAGCCGCACGGCTCCCGTCATGGCGGAGCCCCAGCGCAATGTCGGCAGGGAGAAGCAGCGCCGCATGGTCGCGGCCGCGCAGGCCTTCCTCCATTCCGAGGAGCGGAGAAACCTCCCCGCCGACCTCGAAATATTTTTTGACGTCATGTCCGTAGTTTTCTACGGCTCTGGCGCAGACTTTGATGTCGAATACTATCCCAAAGCCTTCATACCACTATATGCTTAATAACCACTACTATTGCATCATCATGGCCGGCGGGGTCGGATCCCGCTTCTGGCCCATCAGCCGGGCCAGCCAGCCCAAGCAGTTCCTGGACTTCAGCATCCAGGGCCGCTCCTTCCTGCGGCGCACCTTCGACCGCATGAAGGCGGTCATCCCGGAAGAGAATATCCTCGTCGTCAGCCTCGAGCGCTACCGCGACCAGGTCCGGTCGCAGCTCCCGGAACTGCGCGAAGAGAACCTGCTGCTCGAGCCGTACAACCGCAACACGGCTCCCTGCATCGCCTACGCCACCTACACCCTGTTGAAGCGCGACCCGGCGGCCGTCACCATCATCACCCCGGCCGACCACGCCATCGCCCGCCACGAGGCCTTCAACCAGACCCTGCAGGACGCCCTGACCTATGCCGCAGGATCGGACGTGCTCATCACGCTCGGCGTCATCCCGACCCGGCCCGATCCCAACTTCGGCTACATCCAGATGGCGGCACGGCCCGAAGACAGCCGTCCCGTCAAGATCAAGACCTTCACGGAAAAGCCTGACGAGGACCTGGCCCGCGTCTTCATCGAGACCGGCGAGTTCCTCTGGAACTCCGGTATCTTCGTCTGGAGGGCCGATGCCATCCGGCGGGAGCTGGAACGCCTCGCCCCCGAGATCACCCAGCTCTGGAACGGCTGGCGGGAGATCATCGGCACGGAAGGGGAAAAAGCCTTCCTGGAGCGCATCTACACGGACATGCCCCGCATCTCCATCGACTATGCCGTGATGGAAAAGACCGACAACGCCTGGGTCTACCCCGCCCGTTTCCGCTGGGCGGATATCGGCAACTGGGACTCCCTGTACGAATATCTCGCCTACCACGACGAGCAGGGCAACGCCCTCAACCGCACCAGCCGGCGCCTGCTGCGCGACTGCACCGACAACATCGTCTATTCCACCCGGGACGACAAGCTGCTGGCCCTCCGCGGCCTGGACGACTTCATCGTCATCGACACCGAGGATGTCCTGATGATCTGTCCGCGCGACGAGCAGAAGCTCAAGGAATTCCTCCTCCAGCTCGCCATGCCCGAGTACGAGGAGTACCGTTAGTCCGTCATGGCAAAAAGCACTTTCTGGCGCAACTACGGTCCGTCCCTGTCCTGATGCCGGGGCTGGTGGCGCTGGTCATGAAACTGGCCCCCATCGGCATCGGCTGCTATTTTGCCGACACGATCGGCTCGCTCGGCGGCCTTACGGCAGCATCGGACCGATCCGCTGGAAGGACGCATCCGGGAGCGGCGCATGGTAGGCCATGTCATAGACATAGGGCACCTTGACCGCATAATAAGGGAAGAGCCGCCTGGTGAAAGCGTCCAGCACCTGCCCGTCGTCCGTACCCAGGTAGGCCGGAAGGAAGAACGCCCAATGCGCCTTCATGGTCTCGGGCGAGACATGGAAAAGATTCTCCACCCGGGCCTTGTCCATATTCTGGGTCATGGTCCAGAGGATGCCCAGGTCCCACTCCGGGACACCGTAGCTGAATTCGCCCACGTCGATCCACAACGTGCGCTTGCCGTCGGTGATGATGTTGCCGATGTGAAGGTCTCCGTGCAGGCAAGTCGGGGACTCCGGGACGTTCTCCAGGAAAGCGAGCGCGCGGCGCTTGAAGTCCGCGGGCACCAGGTCCTTCTCCTCATAGAAACGCTTCATCGCCTGCTTGTAGGAGCGGAGCCGCGTCGTATCGGCCGGGATGGCATGAAGCGCTTTCGCCTCCCGGGCGAAAGTCCGGGACATCTCCTCCAGCCGGTCCGGCTCCTGGGAGATGATGCGGGTGAACGAACGCTTGCCGGGAACGAGTTCGTATTCGGCGCCGTAACGCACCCCGTCCGTCACCAGACGGTAGGGCTCCGGCGTCGGGATGCCCATCTCAAAGACGGTCCGGGCCGTCCGGAATTCCTCCACGGCCCTTTCGGCCTCAAAACCGGGATTGTAGAGTTTCGCCAGCGAAGGGCGGGTCTTATGCGTATAGGAGACGGCGGTCCCGCCTTCTCCGCTTTGGAAATAATCCTCCAGATGGATGGTTTCGTAATGATTCACGGCAGATGATGATTTATCGGTCTAAAGTTTACTGGATGCTAGAAGTACCGGAGCAGGGCGGCGTCGTGGTTCTTCTTGAGAGCCGGGACGTTGTCGAAGACCATCGTGGGGTTCTCCGCGGGGTTGAAGGGTTCCCAGCGGGGAAGGCCTTTGCAGTTGGGGTCGCCGGTCTTGATGAAGGCGATCCAGGCGCTGCTGACGAGGTCGGCCATCCGGTACGCTTCCGGCGTGCCGCCAGTCATCTCCCGCTGATTGGCAATGTTGTTGAACATGAACGGGAGTTCCATCCCGTGGCAGGCGGCCAGCGCGCCGTCGTTAACGGCGGATTTCCAGGCGAACAGATAGACGTAGGCATCGGCTCCGCCCTGGGCCTGCTTCACGGCGGCCTGCCGGATGACCCTGGCGCGGGTGCCGAAATCCGTGTTGACCAGCTCCTTCGGCTCCTGCCCCGGATAGACGGCCTCGAAATCCCGGAGGTATGCCTGCAGTTTTTCTTCGTCCATCCGCTGGCCGAGCCGCTCTTTGACCTGCTCCATCGTGAGGGGGATGTTGTTGGTGTAGCAGAATTCGTTGAGGTTGGATCCGATCAGCATGGGGACGTCCCGGCTGCATTCGGCAGCAACGGGATCGAACGGATGCTGCACCAGGTATTTCCCATCGACGACGGGGGAGAAACGGCCGCCGAGCCCGGTCCTGCGGGCCGCACGGTTGCCGGCAGCAACCAGTTCCTCATAGGAGAACGGAGTCAGGTCTACGTCCGGTCCGGGGGTGAGGCCCAGTTCCTCGATGACAGCGAGTCCCAGGGCCCGGCTCTGGGCCGGCTCCTGCTGGCGAAGCGTGGAGCCGCTCTGGACGATGGCCCGGTGGAAAAGGCCCTTCGCCGCCGGCATGGCCATCAAGGTCGAGGTCTTGCCACCGCCGCCGCTCTGGCCGCCGATGGTGACGCAGCCCGGATCGCCGCCGAAGGCTGCGATGTTATTGTGGACCCATTCAAGCGCCTTGACCAGGTCCTGCTGGCCGAGGTTGACGGATTCCGCATATTTTCCGCCGAGGGCGGTCAGGTCCAGGTAGCCCAGGATGTTGAGCCGGTGGTTGACGGTGACGACCACGATATCCCCCTTTTCCGCCAGGGCCCTTCCTTCCTGGGCAGGGAGGAAGATGGCGGACCCGGATGCGTAGCCGCCGCCATGGATCCACACGAACACCGGACGCTTCTGTCCGTCCAGGGCCGGCGTCCAGACATTGAGCACCTGGCAGTCCTCGGAGCTCTTCTCGTTCTTGAATTCGAAACCGAAATCATAATCGCCGGGGTTGCCGCCCCAGTGCATGTCCTGCCCCTGCATCGCCTGGGGCCCGTAGACCTGGGTCTTCCGGACGCCCTCCCAGCGGTCCGGGTCCTGCGGCGGCAGGAAACGCCCGGCCTTGGCGTAGGGCACTCCCTTGAAAGTGTAGATGCCGGCATCGTTATAGCCCATGATCTTCCCGGCCGTCGTCGTGACGATACAATCATCCCCGGTAGTGACGGGGCCCTTCCGGGTGTCGTTGGCGCAGCCGCAAAGCAGCAGGACAGCTCCTGCAGCGAGAATCAGAATCTTTTTCATGAATACTATGGTGTAAACTGATTTGTGTTATCGGGTTCTCCGGCAAAGATAGTAAAATAAACACACAGCGAAAGCGCCCGCCGGACGGCGGGCGCTTTCGCGTCGTGGTCCCTGCCGGGCTTGAACCGACGACCCGCTGATTATGAGTCAGCTGCTCTGACCAACTGAGCTAAGGGACCGAATGCAGGACCGTCCCCTGGGGACGATCCTGCATATTCATTTCTGTGTGCGGATCAGTCTCAGACCTTGATCTCGACCTCCACGCCGGAGGGGAGCTCAAGCTTCATCAGGGCGTCCACCGTCTTGGCGTTGGATTCCTCGATGTCGAGAAGTCTGCGATAAGAGTCGAGCTCGAACTGCTCGCGGGCCTTCTTGTTGACAAAGGTGGAGCGGTTGACAGTGAAGATCTTCTTGTTGGTCGGGAGGGGAATCGGGCCATTCACCTTCGCACCGGTGGACTTCACGGTCTCGACGATCTTGGTCGCGGACTTGTCCACGAGCATGTGGTCGAAAGACTTGAGTTTGATTCTAATTTTCTGGCTCATATCAAAATGCTTTTTTCAATTCAATACTATTCGTCGTCAGACGGCATCCTGTAACCGCTCTTCTCCACGATGTCCTTGGCCATTGCGGGCGGGACCTCGGCGTAGTGGTCGAACGACATCGTGCTCGTGGCGCGTCCGGAGGACAGGGTACGGAGCACGGTGACATAACCGAACTGCTCGGAGAGCGGCACGAACGCCTTCACGATGCGGGCTCCGTTGGTCGTCGAGTCCATCGCGACAATCTGTCCGCGGCGGCGGTTGAGGTCGCCGACGATGTCGCCCATATAATCCTCAGGCGTGACCACCTCGAGGTTCATGATAGGCTCCAGGATGACAGGCTTGCACTTGGGACACGCGTGACGGAACGCCATACGTGCGGCGAGTTCGAAAGAGAGCTGATCGGAGTCCACCGGATGGAAGGATCCATCCAGGAGGGTGACCTTCAGGGAAGGTACCTCGTAGCCGGCCAGGACGCCGTTGGCCATCGCGGATTCGAAACCCTTCTGAACGCAGGGCACGAACTCCTTCGGCACGTTGCCGCCCTTGACCTGGTTGTCGAACTGAAGGCCTTGCACGCCTTCGTCCGCCGGTCCGATCTCGACGATGATATCAGCAAATTTACCACGGCCGCCCGTCTGCTTCTTGAATACTTCACGATGCTGGACGGAAGCGGTGATCGCCTCTTTGTAGTTGACCTGCGGTGCGCCCTGGTTGATCTCCACGCCGAATTCGCGGCGCAGACGGTCCACGATGATGTCGAGATGGAGCTCACCCATGCCGCTGATGACGGTCTGGCCCGTATCCGGGTCGGACTTGACGGTGAAGGTGGGATCCTCCTCGGCCAGTTTGCCGAGCGCGACGCCCAGCTTGTCGAGGTCCTTCTGCGTCTTGGGCTCCACGGCGATACCGATCACGGGATCGGGGAACTCCATGGACTCCAGGGAATAGCGATGATCATCCGCACAGATCGTATCACCCGTACGGAGGTCCTTGAAGCCGACCGCCGCACAGATGTCTCCGGCCTCCACGAACTCGATCGGGTTCTGGTGGTTGGAGTGCATCTGGTAGAGACGGGCCACACGCTCCTTCTTCCCGGAACGGGAATTCAGGACGTAGGAACCGGCATCAAGATGACCGGAATACACGCGGATGTATGCCAGACGTCCCACGAACGGGTCGGTCGCGATCTTGAAAACAAGACCGCAGAACGGCTGGGTGGCGTCGGGCTTGAGCGCGATTTCCTGGTCGTTCGCCAGATTCGTCGCCTTCGTGTCGCCGATATCCAGCGGCGAAGGCAGATAGCGCATCACGGCATCCAGCAGGAACTGGACACCCTTGTTCTTGAACGAAGAGCCGCAGCAGGCCGGAACGATCTGCATGGCGATGGTACCCTTGCGGATCGCATTCACGATCTCCTCCTCCGTGATGGATTCGGGGGCCTCGAAATACTTGTCCATCAGGGCATCGTCGCACTCGGCGGCGGCTTCGAGCAGTTTGTCCCTCCAGAAAGCGACGGCATCCTGCATGTCTTCAGGAACCTCCTTGTACTCATAATTCACCAGCTCTTCGCCGGGCTTATAGACAATCGCCTTCCGGGAAATCAGGTCAACAATACCTTCAAAATTCTCTTCCGCCCCGATCGGGAGGCAGATGGGAACTGCGGTGGCACCGAGCTTGGTCTTGATCTCCTCGACACAGGCGAGGAAGTCAGCACCGACACGGTCCATCTTGTTCACATAGGCAATCTTCGGCACATGGTACTTGTCCGCCTGGCGCCACACAGTCTCGGACTGAGGCTGTACGCGCCCGACAGCGCAGAAAGTTGCGATAGTACCGTCCAGGACACGGAGAGAACGTTCGACCTCCACGGTGAAATCGACATGGCCGGGAGTATCGATCAGGTTGATCTGATAGGTCTCCCCGCCGTAATGCCAGAACGCAGTGGTGGCGGCAGAAGTGATAGTGATACCCCGCTCCTGCTCCTGTACCATCCAGTCCATCGTCGCTGCACCTTCGTGGACCTCACCGATCTTGTGGGTCTTGCCGGTGTAGAACAGGATGCGCTCGGACGTGGTGGTCTTGCCGGCGTCGATGTGGGCCATGATGCCGATGTTTCTCGTGTACTTGAGATCTCTCTTTGCCATCTAACTAACTAACCAATTCAATTAAAAGCGGAAATGTGCGAAGGCCTTGTTGGCCTCAGCCATTCTGTGCATGTCTTCTTTGCGCTTGAATGCACCACCTTCATTATTGTAAGCAGCGATGATCTCTGCACACAGTTTTTCAGCCATCGAGCGGCCGGAACGTTTGCGGGCGAAGGATATCATATTCTTCATAGAAAGCGAAATCTTCCGCTCCGGGCGCAACTCGGTAGGCACCTGGAAGTTGGCGCCGCCGATACGGCGGGACTTGACCTCGATCTGCGGGGTCACGTTCTCGAGCGCCTTCCTCCAAATATCCAGAGGAGCCTTGTCAGAATCTTTCATCTTCTCGCCTACCATGTCAATGGCATCGTAAAAAATAGAATACGCGATACTCTTCTTCCCCTGCAACATAAGGTTGTTCACGAAACGGGTAACCTGCGTGTCGTGATACTTAGGATCAGGAAGTAGAATCCTCTTCTTAGGCTTTGCTTTTCTCATTGTTGTGAAAAATTAAAAATTAAACCACCCTCGGCAATTACTTCGGCCTCTTGGCGCCGTAGAGGGAGCGGGACTGGGTCCGTCCTTCCACGCCGGCAGTATCCAAAGCACCGCGAAGGATGTGGTAACGTACACCAGGGAGGTCCTTGACACGGCCACCGCGCACGAGCACGATGGAGTGCTCCTGCAGGTTGTGTCCCTCACCCGGGATGTAGGCATTGACCTCTTTGGAATTCGTGAGACGTACACGCGCGACCTTACGCATAGCGGAGTTCGGCTT
>JAFTCB010000014.1 GCA_017454905.1 Bacteroidales bacterium | reverse complement strand
TCTGTCTGCTTTTTCGGAACATACAAAGATACGATTTTTTACTTAACTTTGTAAGCTATGAAACGCGTCCTGGTCATCACCTATTATTGGCCCCCGTCCGGCGGATCGGGGGTCCAGCGCTGGGTGAAGTTTGCGAAATATCTTCCCCTGGAGGGCTGGCAGCCGGTCATCTATACACCGGAGAATCCGGAATATACGGCCATCGACCATACCCTGGAGACCGAGATTCCGCATGAGGCGGAAATCCTCCGCCGTCCCATCACCGAACCTTATGGCATTTATCGGAAACTGATGGGAAGAGGCGCGTCGACGGATATGAAAACCCTCACGGCGGGCGCGTCCAAAGGCAAAGTGACGGAAATCTCTTCCGGGAAAAAGTCCTTCAAGCAGCGTCTCTCGCTGTGGATCCGGGGTAACCTGTTCGTGCCCGATCCCCGCGTGGGCTGGGTGCGCCCGAGCGTCCGGTTCCTGAAGGAATACCTGAAGGAACATCCTGTCGATGTGATCGTTACGACGGGGCCGCCCCATTCGATGCACCTCATCGGCCAGCGGCTCCACAAGGAACTCGGCATTCCCTGGATTCCCGATTTCCGCGACCCGTGGAGCCGGATGTACTACCTCAAGCACCTGCCGATGACCCGCCGTACCTGGCGGCGGCTCCGGGCGATGGAGCAGTCCGTGCTGGACGGATGCTCCACCGTGCTGGCCGTCACGCCGCTTGTGCAGGAGGAGTTCCAGGCGCAGACGAAAACGCCCGTGGCGATGATCACCAACGGCTATGACGGCGGCGATTTCGACCAGCCGGTCGAGCCGGACGGTCTTTTCAACATCGTCCACACCGGCCTTTTCGCTGCCGACGGCAACCCGTTGAATCTCTGGAAGGCACTGGGAATCAAGGCCTGGGCCGATGCGGACTTCAAAAAGGCGCTCCGGCTCCGGCTCGTGGGCAAGGTGGACCGCGAGGTGTATGCCGCCATCGAGGAGGCGGGGCTCCGCGATAACATTGTGGACCTGGGCTACTGCGACCACCTGACGGCCGTGCGCGAGCAGCTCGCCGCGTCCATCCTCATCCTTCCGCTGCGCAACGACCCGGAATACCGGCCCATCCTGCCCGGCAAGCTGTTCGAATACCTTGCTTCGCGACGGCCGGTCCTGGGCATCGGCCAGGAAGACGGAGCCATGGCCCGCGTCCTCGCCGATACCGGTGCCGGGGTCACCGCGGACTGGGACAACCTGGAAGCGATGCGGGATTTCATCGACGCGGCGTGGGAGCAGCACAAGGCCGGCGGCGTCCCGCCCGTGGCCGGAGACATCACCCGCTTTTCCCGCCGCAGCCTTACCCGCGAGCTCGCCGCCCTGCTGGAGCGGGTAACCAACGAAAACAAGTAAGACATGGATAAGAAACTGTTGAAGAATGCCGTCATCGCCCTCGGCGCCATCGTCCTTTTCCTCGGGCTCAGCTACGGCTTCGTGCCGCAGGTGCTGCAGGGGAAGATCGTGAACCAGAGCGACATCTCGGGCTATATCGGCATGTCGCATGAGATGTCGGAATGGAATGCAGCGCATCCGGATGATCCCACGTACTGGACGGATTCGATGTTCGGCGGTATGCCCACGACGGCCATTTCCACGCAGAATGGCGGGGATTACACGCAACCCCTTTACAACCTGCTGCTTGCCGGAAAACGTCCGGCGACGTACCTGTTCATCGCCCTGCTGGGCGCCTTCCTGCTCATGCTGTCCCTCGGAATCAGCTGGCCGCTGGCGCTCGGCGGCGCCGTGGCCGTGGCGTTCTGCTCGTACAATTTCCAGATCATCCAGGTAGGGCACAACACCAAAATGCAGGCAATCGCTTTTTTCCCGTGGGTGCTGGCGGCGCTGGTCTATACGTACCGGAGCACGAAGGTGAAGGGCCGGTGGCTTGCGAAAACGCTCCTCGGGGCCGTGCTCTTCGGGGTTGCCCTGAGCATGCAGATCAAGGCAAACCATCAGCAGATCACATACTATCTGGCGATCCTGGTATTGCTGTATGCGCTGGTGGAACTGATTGACGTATTGACGAAAAACAAAGACCGGATCGGCCGGTTCTTCATCGCCTCGGCCCTGCTGCTGGTCGTCGGCGGG
>JAFTCB010000013.1 GCA_017454905.1 Bacteroidales bacterium | reverse complement strand
GATGAACATGACCCTGCCGACCATCACCGGTTTCAGCAGCACCTATGCCAACATCGGACAGACCTCCAACAAGGGTATCGAGCTCTCCCTGAACGCCATCCTCGTCCAGACCCGCGACTGGGGCCTGACCCTCGGCGGCAACATCAACTTCAACAAGAACAACATCGACCAGCTCTCCGAAAGCGTCACCCCGATCTACGGATCCTCCTGGTTCCACTCCGGCAACCCGGGCAATGACTTCGGCCTGTATGTCGGCCGGCCGGTCGGCCTCGTCCGCGGTCTTGTCTATGAGGGGCTCTACCAGATCAGCGACTTCGACTACGATGCCGCGACGAATATCTACACCCTGAAAGCCGGCATCCCCGACCTCAGCGGCAACATCGCCGGCCAGTGGTATGAGACCCAGAAGTATGTCCCCTCCGGTCAGACCGCCTATCCCGGCCTCCCGCGCTTCAAGGACCAGGACAACAACGGCATCGTGGATACCGAAGACTATCGCGTGATCGGCGACACCAACCCGCTCTTCACCGGTGGTTTCAACCTCACGGCCAACTACAAGAACTGGGACTTCGGCGCCTACTTCAACTTCAGCGTCGGCAACAAGATCTACAACATCACCAAGCTCGCCACCCTCAACGGCTATAAGGAATCCGGTCTCTACGAGAACCACCTCGGCTTCATGAAGGACAGCTTCAAGATCTACGACATCCAGAACGGCCAGCTCGTCCGCGTGCATGAGCCCGCCGCCCTGCAGGCCCTCAACGCCAACGCCCAGTGGCCTGTCTGTACCAATGAGAACGGTATCGTCTCCACCCTCGGTATTGAGGACGGCAGCTACCTGCGTCTGAACACCCTGACCGCCGGCTACTCCGTGCCGAGCTCCAGCGCTTTCGCCAAAGCCCTCAGCATCAGCAGCCTCCGCGTCTACGCTACGATCTACAACCTCTTCACCCTCACGAAATACTCCGGCCTCGATCCGGAAGTCAGCACCGCCCAGAACATGAACGGCGCCGCCTATCCGACTCCGGGCATCGACTGGGGCGCCTACCCGCGTGCACGGTCCTTCGTCCTCGGTGTCAATGTCTCCTTCTAATGATCTAACGGAAAGAAGAATATGAAAAAGATACTTTACGCCATCATCGCCCTTGCCGCTTGCGTCATGCTGACCCAGTGCAAGGATTTCCTGAGCGTCTCCTCGCCGAACAAGATGGACAATGACTTCGTGACCTCTTCCGTCAGCGAGTCCTTCAAGACCCTCTCCCAGTGCTACCGCACCATCCTGAGTGTCTCCGGCGGCGGCAACTACAACTGGAACGACTCCCAGTCCGACGCGGAATACTATCCTGAGTACAACTCCGGCAACGGCCGTACCGGCTTCCTGGATGTGGACAAAGTCCCCATCACCGACGCCAACGGTCAGTACAACAACCTTTTCACTGTCCTCGCCCGCGCTTCCCGCATCGGCAAGATCCTGGAAGAAAAAGAGGAAGTGACCGGTGCCAGCGGCGTGAACGACTGGACCCAGCTCTACGGCGAGGCCTGGACGATGTGGGCCTGGGCCAACATCGAACTGGTCCGCCACTTCGGCGACGTGCCCTTCGGACTCGAGAACTCCGTCGTGGACGAGGGCTATCCCCTGACTTCCCGCTTCGAAATCCTCGATGCCTGCATCGCCAAGCTCAAGGAAGTCGAGAGCAAGATGTACTACCTGGGTGAGGGCGGCCTCCAGGCCGAGCGCATGACCCGCACCTTCGCCAACGCCCTGATCGCCGAGGCCAACCTCCTCGCCGGTGGTTTCCAGACCCTCCGTGCTGACGAGAACGCCCCTTACGGCGGCATCTCCTTCGTGGACCAGATTGAAAGCGATGCCACCCACAAGGCCATCTACGCCCGTCATCCCAACTGGAGGACCTACTATCAGGAGGCCCAGACCTACTTCCGCAAGGTCATCTCCGGCGACGCCAAGGGTACCGCCCGCCTCATCACCTCCGATGACCGCGGCCTGGGCAACCCGTTCCAGCGCGGCTTCCAGTACATCATGGACATGCAGGTCTCCCCTGAGTCCTACTATGAGGTCGGCAACCAGGCCCCGCTCCAGTCCGAGCGTCCCTACTCCCAGGGCCGCCCGTCCGACGGCGCCACCAAGAACGCCGCCTGCTGCAAGGTCTTCGGCGGCATCCGCGTGATCCCGACCGCCTACTACCAGATCTTCGAAGACGGCGACCTCCGCTGGGATGCCTCCGCCGTCGTGACCGGTTCCGACGGCAAGGGTTCCGAGGCCATGCTGACGCTCAACTCCGGTTCCCGTCTCAAAGGAGGTATCGGCATCAACAAGTGGGACATCAACAAGATGAAGACCCCGTACGTGACCGCATGCCGCAACTCCGGCATGAACTATGTGTTCTACCGCGTCCCGACCGCGATGCTCAAGCTCGCGATGGTCGACGTCCAGCTCGGCGAGACCAGCGAGGCCGGGACCCTGATCAACCAGCTGCGTGCCCGCGCAGGCCTGGGCAACTATCCCGGCACCATCGATGAGTACGCCGTGATCGCCGAGACCAAGCGTGAAGCGCTGGGTGAAGGAGACATCAAGTACATGGAGGTCCGCGCCGGCAAGTTCACCGAACTCGCCAAGGCCATGCGTGCCGAACTGAAGACCGTCATCGCCGGCCTTGAGGCCGACGGCTACTACACCTTCAAGAACGGACGCACCATCTCCAACTACATCTGGACCAAGCAGGTGGATCTCTCCGGCAACAACAAAGCCCAGAACACCTACAACCGCGACGAAAGCAATCCCGCCCTCACCCCGGGCTGGCGCGGCGGTTATGACTACACCACCACTTCCTCCAGCGGCGCTGTGGTCGGCGAGAAGCACAACCTCGCCATCAAGGGCCTGTTCGAGTATATCGATCCGGCCGGTGCCGAGGCTGCCGCCCTCGAGGCCGACGGTTACAAGAAGACCGACTGGGGTATCGACATGGTCAAGGAGAAAGGCACCCTCTGGGACTACAACATGCTCTCCGGTATCGACTACTGCTCTGTGCCTATGGTGTACCACCCGCTCCCGCTGACGACCATCCAGCAGTCCAAGGGCCAGGTGACCAACGGCTACGGTCTCCCGCAGGAGTAATCGGAACAACACCTGCTGGTTACACCGGCAGGTGACGATAAAAAAGAGACCCGCACCTCACCGGTGCGGGTTTCTTTTTGGCTTTGTGACTAATTATTCCTATATTTGATGGATTCGAATACAATCAAAACTAATAAACCATCACCCATATGTCAGCATTCATCAACGACGATTTCATGCTTTCGACCGCTACGGCCCGGAAGCTCTACCATGAGCATGCGGCGAAAATGCCCATCATCGACTACCATTGCCACCTGGTGCCCCAGCAGATCGCCGAAAACATCCAGTTCCGCGACATCACCCAGCTCTGGCTGGTGGACGGCCACTACGGCGACCACTACAAGTGGCGTGCGATGCGCGCCAACGGCGTGTCCGAGGACTACCTGACCGGCGGCAAGTACAGCGCCTGGGAGACCTTCGAGAAGTGGGCCGAGACCGTGCCCTACACCATGCGCAACCCGCTCTACCACTGGACGCACCTGGAGCTCAGCCGCGTGTTCGGCATCGACAAGCTCCTCTCGCCCAAGACCGCCCGTGAGATTTTCGAGGAGTGCAACGCCAAGCTCGCCACGCCCGAATTCCGCGGCCAGGCCCTGATCCGCAAGTTCAACGTGGAGACCGTCTGCACGACCGACGACCCGGCCGACGACCTGCGCTGGCACAAGATGATCGCCGAGCACCCGTTCGGCACCAAGGTCATCCCTGCCTGGCGTCCCGACAAGGCCATGGCCATCGAGGATCCCAAGTCCTACAAGGAATACCTCAAGAAACTCGGTGAAGCCGCCGACATGGAGATCGACTCTTACGCCGACCTGCAGGAAGCCCTGAAGAAGCGCCATGACTTCTTCGCCTCGATGGGCTGCAAGCTCTCCGACCACGGCCTGGAGAACTTCTACTCCTGCGACTACAAGGAGATCGAGATCGAACTCATCTTCAAGAAGGTCCTCATGGGCATCGCGCCCAACGCCAAGGAGCTGGAGAAGTTCCGCAGCGCCTTCCTCTTCGACCAGGCCTGCATGGACGCCGAGGCCGGCTGGGCCCAGCAGTTCCATATCGGCGCCATTCGCAACAACAACTCCGCCATGTTCGCGAAGGTCGGTCCCGACACGGGCTTCGACGCCATCCACGACCAGGAGATCGCCGCTGCCGGCAACCGCTTCTTCGACCGGCTGACCGCCGCGGGCAAGCTCGCCAAGACCATCCTCTACTGCCTCAACCCGAAGGACAACGAAGTCATGATGACCATGGCCTACACCTTCAACGACGGCACCTTCCCCGGCAAGATGCAGTTCGGCTCCGGCTGGTGGTTCCTCGATCAGGAAGTCGGCATGCGCCGCCAGATGGACGCCCTGTCCGTCCTGGGTCTGTTCAGCAGGTTCGTGGGCATGCTCACCGACTCCCGCAGCTTCATCAGCTACCCGCGCCACGAATACTTCCGCAGGATCCTCTGCGACGTGGTCGGCAAGGACGTCGAACTCGGCAAGCTCCCCGCCTCCGAGATGGAGCAGATCGGCAAGATGATCGAAGACATCTCCTACAACAACGCCAAGAACTACTTCAACTTCTAGCCTTATGGATCTCGACAACAACAAATACTACCAGCAGGCCTTGCAGTATATCGCCGACACCGACCTCTCCGAGCTCGAGAACGGCAAGCACATGCTCGACGGCGACAACCTCTTCGTCAACATCGTGGACTCCCAGATGAAGACCCCGGAACAGGCCCGCCTCGAAGTGCACGACAAGTACATCGACATCCAGGTCCCCCTCTCCAAGGAGGAGAGTTTCGGCGTCAAGCCCCGCCGCGAATGCGTGGAGCCGGACGGCGAGTTCAACACCGAAAAAGACATCCTCTTCTACAAGGACAAGGACTGGACGACCGTGACCGTCAAGGTGGGCGAAGCCATCACCTTCGATCCCGACACGGCCCATGCGCCGCTCATCGGCGAAGGCACGATCCACAAAGCCATCTTCAAAGTCAAGGTAGCCTAAATGAGAACGCTGATCCTTCTGGCGTTCCTGTGGTTCAGTGGCGGAAGTCCGCTCACCTACACCGTTTCCCGCAACGCCGACCCCGTGGTCGGCGTTGCCGTTGAAATGCTGCAGGGCGACCTGCAGGAGGTGACGGGCGTGCGCCCGCAGCCGGCCCGTTCCGGCGCCACGCTCCGGATCATCCAATACGACCGGGAACGCACCAACCTCACCCGCCTCGGCGTACCCGCCGCCATCGCGGACTCGCTCCGCTTCGTCAAGGAAGCATTTTACGTCGGCACTTCCGGCAGGCAGCTTGTCGTCGTCGGGTCAGACGCCCGCGGAACGGCCTACGGCGTGCTGGAAGTCTCCCGGCTGGCCGGGGTGTCCCCCTGGATCTGGTGGGGAGACTCCCGTCCGGAGAAAAAGGACCGGCTGGAGGTCCCGGACGGCTGGAGCACCTTCCAGCATCCTTCGGTGGAATACCGCGGCCTGTTCCTGAACGACGAAGACTGGGCATTCCGCCCCTGGAGCGCGCAGACCTATTCGCCGCAGGCGGACGGCCTCACCATCAGCGCCGACACCTACCGCCGGATCTGCAAGCTGCTGCTCCGCCTGCGCGCCAACACCCTGTGGCCGGGCATGCACCCGGGCACGACCGCCTTCTTCCAGGTCCCCGGTGCGCGGCAGATGGCCGACTCGCTGGGCATCCTGATCGGCACTTCCCACTGCGAGCCGCTGCTGCGCAACAACGTCGGCGAGTGGGACGAGGCCACCCGCGGCCGCTACAACTACCTGACCAACAGGCAGAACGTCCTGGACTACTGGACGGAGCGCCTGCAGGAGGTGGACCGCGACAATCTCTTCACCATCGGGATGCGCGGCATCCACGACGGCTCGATGGAGGGTCTGGAGCGCGCTACGCTGGACGAGAAGACCGCCGCCCTGCAGCAGGTCATCGACGACCAGCGGGAACTGCTGAAAAAGTACATCGACAAGGACCTGACAAAGATCCCGCAGATGTTCATGCCCTACAAGGAGGTCCTGGAGATCATGGAGAACGGCCTGCGTCTTCCGGACGACGTCACCATCGTCTGGTGCGACGACAACTACGGCAATATGACCCGCCTGTCCGACACCGCCCAGCAGGCGCGCAGCGGCGGCGCCGGCGTCTACTACCACCTCAGCTACGCCGGCCGGCCCCACGACAACCTCTGGCTGTCCACGGCCCAGCCGGGCCTGGTTTATCATGAGATGATGGAGGCGTACCGGCACAACGTCCGCAAACTCTGGGTCGCCAATGTCCACGATCCCAAAGTAGCCGCCTACGACCTGGAATTCTTCCTCGACCTGGCCTGGAACGTGAACAACGTGCAGCCGGAGACGGTGCCGGACCACCTGGAGCGCTGGCTTGCCCGCGAGTTCGGGCAGGCGGCAGCCGCACGGGTCGCACCGGCGATGCAGGAGTATTACCGGCTCTGCGCCATGCGCCATCCGGAGTTCTTCGGCTGGAGCCAAGTCGAACTTTCCGACACGAAGCACTATCCCGGCGGACTTTCCAAGCCGGTCAATACGGAGTTCAGTTTCAACGAATTCGGCAATGAAGCCCAGCGCTATATCGACCGTTTCCGCGCCGTGCGCCGGGCGATTGAAGCCGCGACGCCCCTAGTCCCGGAACGCAGCCGCGACGCTTGGTTCGCCGCCGTGCGCTACCCGGTCGGCGGAGCGGAATCCCTGGCCGAGAAGATGCTCTATGCGCAGCGCGCCCGCCAGCTGTCCCGTTCGACCTACGCGCCCTTTGTCTGGAAGCCCGACACCGTCCAGCTGGCGGCCGCCGCCCTCAGCCTCAAGGCCTACCGGGACATCCGGGAACGCACCCGGCAGTTCAACGAGGAGCTTGCCGGAGGCAAATGGCGCGGCCTGATGTGCGACCATCCGCGCGACCTGCCCCTCTACTGGGCACCGGACCTTCCGGTCTCGCTCACCGACGCGGAGATCGCGAAATGGGGAGCGTACGGCGACGCATGGCATGCGCTCGAAGTGCAGGCCGTCGGCCGGGACTACCACGCCGCCAACGCCTGCGACTTCTCCGCCGCCACCGTGCCCGTGCGGCCGGTGCAGAGCCTGGGCCACAGCGGCCGGGCCGTTCCCGTGCCGAAGGGGGCTTCCCTGCGTTATGATTTCCGGACCGAAGGGTCCGGGAAGGCCGTCGTGCGCGTGGCCGTGATCCCGACCCAGGCGCTGGACAAGGGCGACATCCGCTTCAGCGTCAGCGTGGACGGCAGCGCGCCGCAGGTCGTCTCCATCAAGGAGCCCTACCGCAGCGACCGCTGGAAGGAAAACGTGATGCGCGGCCAGGCTGTCGTCTCCGTCCCCGTCGAACTCGGCGCCGGAGCCCATACGCTCACCCTCACGGCCGTCGACGACCACATCCTCTTCGACCAGTGGATGGTGGACTTCAAGCCAGACCGGCGGTTCTACCTCTTCCCGCTGTAAACAGCTACTGTTGATTACCAATTATTTACAAAATAACCTTCGGCCAAAATGCCGAAGGTTATTTTGTAAGTCGTTGGAAATGAGGACTACGGTCTTTCTCCTTCCTCGAAGTCCCAGATGCGGGGATTGCCGTCCGTGCGGACCAGCGGGTAGGCGTACTGTTCGAAAGCCTCCAGGATGGGCTTCGCCACGTGGGTCTGGTCGTCGAAACATCCGCGTCCGCGCTGCATCGGCTCCCACCAGAACACGCCGCGTCCGAGATTGTGCGGTGCGGCCATGACGATCTCGTTCACGGCCTGGAACCACCGCTTCTGCCCTTCCGGGGTCTCGGGGAACGGGGCGCGGAGGCCCTTGCGCTCAAAATACTGCGACGGCACGGAGTAGAATCCGGTCTCGATCACATAGACGGGCTTGCGGTATTTCTCGATGACATAATAGAGATTGTCGCGCAGGTCCATCAGCGTGCCGTGGGACCAGGGATAGAAGGAGAAGCCGATACAATCGTATGCGACCTGGTATTCCTGCATCTTGTCAAAGAAGACCTCGCTCATCTCCAGGTCGCCGCCGAAGTCCAGGTGCAGCATCACCCGGATGGCAGGATCCACATCGCGGATGGCCTGGATGCCGGCCTTGAGATAGTCCGTGAACTCCTTCCAGTGGCTCTGGGCACGCTTTTCCTCACCATAGTAAACCCGGCCCTCGGGCCAGAATGCGCCGTTGCTGATCTCGTTGCCCACCTGGACGATCTCCGGCTGGACTCCCGCCGCGCGCAGCGTCGCGATCACATGGTGGACATACGCATAGAAAGCGTCCACCCGCTGCGGATGGGTCATGTCACGCAGGCTGGACGGGGTAGGCTGGGTCATCGGGTTGGACCAGCCGTCGGACATCATGAAGTCCAGCGCGAAATGGATGCCGTGTTCCTTGAGTTTCTGTGCACCTTCGACCACATAGTCCAGGGTCTGTCCGAGACGGGATGGCTCGTTGCAGATCATCAGCCGGCCCCAGTTGTAGCCATGGTCGCGGAAGATCTGCCAGGGGCTCTTCTGCGTGCCGTCAGTGTCGTACCAGACCCCGCCGCGCCGCTCGTTGTTTAGCACGAAGGAAAGGTCCTGCCCGAAGGCATAGGGGTTGTCATACGGGAGCTGTCCCTGCGGGAAGGTCACATCCTGGGCGGAAAGGGCGGTGCAGGACAGCAGGAGGAAGAAGATGCAGATTTTTCTCATAAAACGGTAAGACAGTTGGTTCTATCTTCAAATATACGTTTTTTATCTTATCTTTGTCCATACACATCCGACCAATTATGACATTACGACCGTTCCGCGCAGCAGCCGCCCTGATCC
This sequence comes from Bacteroidales bacterium, assembly GCA_017454905.1. Lineage (GTDB taxonomy): Bacteria > Bacteroidota > Bacteroidia > Bacteroidales > UBA932 > Cryptobacteroides. The sequence continues at coordinate 4,408 of JAFTCB010000013.1, read as the reverse complement.
TGGCGCTCGCACTGCTTTCGTGCTCATCCGGCAAAATCGACCGCAAGGCACTCGTCACCCGCAACAATCCCCGCATCGACGCCCTTGCGCCCCTGAATTCGCTCAACCTGGGCAACGGCACCTTCACCCTGACGCTCGACGCCACGGGCCTGCAGACCTTCCCCGAATTCTGCAAGGACGGCCTGTCGCTGGGCACCTACAGTGAATGGGGCTGGCACGCTTTCCCCAACACGGAAGGCTACACCCAGGCGGAGACCCTCGAGGACCATCCCCTGCCGGGCCACCCGCACGGCATCTACGCCGTCCAGGAGGGCTACACCCTGACGCAGCGCGGCAAGGACGCCGCTACCTGGATCCGGGAGAACCCGCACCGGCTCCACCTCGGCAACATCGGCTTCGAAGGGATGGCGCCCGAAGAGATTGAAGGCATCGACCAGACGCTGGACATGTGGGACGGCGTGCTGCATTCTTCCTTCTCCTGGAAAGGGATCCCCGTCCGCGTCGAGTCCGTGAGCGGGGGCGAAGGGACGGATGCGCTGGCCGCGCATGTGACCGCGGGGCAGCCGCTGCCTGTCACGCTCCGTTTCCCCTACCCGACCGGGCAGCACAGCGACGACGGTTCAGACTGGTGCGCCGATGACAAGCACAGCACCGAAATTGTCTCGCAGGAGAACGGGAAAGCGCTGCTCAAACGCACGCTTGACGACGTGGTCTATTACGTGTCCCTCCGCTGGAGCGGCAAGGCCGCGCTTGCGCAGACCGGGGCCAACCGCCTGACCCTGACCCCGGAAGCCGGGGAATGGGAATTCTGCGTCCGTTTCTCGCAGCAACCCGCCGAAGCCCCGGACTTCCGGACGGCAGCCGCAGCGGCCCGGCAGCTCTGGAACAGCTACTGGAAGACCACGGGCGTGATCGACTTCTCGCATTGCACCGACGCGCGCGCTCCCCTGCTGGAGAAGCGCGTCGTGCAGTCCCAGTACCTGATGCGCGTGCAGGAAGCCCAGCACTTCCCGCCGGCAGAGACCGGGCTCACCTACAATTCCTGGTTCGGCAAGTTCCACCTGGAGATGGTCATGTGGCACAGTTTCCACTGGGCGCTCTGGAACCAGCCGGAACTGCTCCGCCGCCAGCTCGCCTGGTACAAGGACAGCGCCATGCCCGTCGCCCGGGAGATCGCCGCGCGCCAGGGCTTCCCGGGGGTGCGCTGGATGAAGATGACCGATCCTTCCGCCCTGGAAGCCCCCTCGGATGTGGGATCCTTCCTGCTCTGGCAGCAGCCGCATCCCATCTACATGGCGGAGCTCATCTACCGCAGCGAACCCTCCCGCGCCTTCCTGGAGGAATATAACGACCTGGTCCAGCAGAGCGCACAGATGCTCGCCGCCTTCCCGACCTACGATGCAGCGCAGGACCGCTACAACATCGAAGGAGCCTGCGGGGCCAACGAGAGCTACAACGAAGACTACACCGTCAACCCGGCCTTCGAGCTCTCCTACCTGCACTTCGGCATCAGCGTCGCCCAACTGTGGCGCGAGCGGCTCGGGCAGGAGCGCGTGGCGGAATGGGACACCCTCCTGGAGAAACTCGCCCCGCTGGCCACCAGCCCCGACGGCATCTACCTGCCCGCGGAGAAAGGCCCCGGCGTGCCGGACTTCGAGAAAGGCGTCATCCCCCGCTCCCTGGCGGCCCCGGCCCCTCCGGGCGGCTACATCAATGCGCAGCGCGGCACGCGGGAGCTGGCATTCACGCCCATGGAGCCGGACCGCGAATACGTCCGGGCGACTTCCAGCGAGAACCTGCTCGCCTTCGGCGTGCTGCCCGCCAACCGGCTTTTCACCGAAGAGGGGATGATGAAGACCCTCGACCGGGCCGCGCAGTACTATGACTTCACCCGCGGCAGCTGGAGCTGGAACTATCCTTCCCTTGCCATGAACGCCACGCGCCTGCTGCGTCCCGACGTGGCCCTGCGCGCCATCACCATGGACAACCGCAGCGACCTGCTGCTCCCGGGCGGCAACAACTACCGCACGGAGCGGCTCCGCATGTACCTCCCGGGCAACGGAGGCCTGCTGCTGGCCGTTGGCATGATGTGTGCCGGCTGGGACGGCTGCCCCGTCGAGAATCCCGGATTCCCCAAGGACGGGACCTGGGATGTCCGCTGGGAGGGCCTGAAGCCGATGCCGTAGCATCGGCTTCGAACCAAACCTCAAAACGACAACGACATGCATAAAACCCTCCTGATACTCAGCCTCCTGGCGGCGCTGCCGCTGCTGTCCGGCTGTTCCGGCGGGCCGGACCGGGCTGCCCGCGAGTACCGCGAGCTGATCAAGCAGCACATCTACGGCGACTACAAGGACATGTTCCGCCAGCCGTCAGGCATCGCCCTGAAGTACCCCTATATCACCCCGGGGAGCAAGCAGTACGATGCCGTCCTCTGGGACTGGGATTCATGGCTGTCCGACATCGCCCTGCGGCAGACGCTTGCCGACGTGGGCACGGAGGCGGACCGGCAGGAGGCCCTGGTGTATGAGCAGGGCTGCGTGCTGAACTACCTGGCCTACACTTCCCCGGAAGACGGCTACATGCCCATGGTCCTCAGCGCGGACACGGATCCGGGCAAGATCCGCCCCGCAGACATCCACGCCACCAACATGCACAAGCCCTGCCTGGCGCAGCATGCCGCTTTCCTGGTGCAGCAGGCGGACGGCGACGCCGGATGGTTGCACGAGGGATATCCCCGCCTGCAGGCTTTCCTCCGCAACTACCACGACCATCATCGCCACGCCGCGACGGGCCTCTACTACTGGCAGGACGACCTCGCCATCGGCGTGGACAACGACCCCTCCACCTTCTTCCGGCCCAAGGGATCCTCGGCGAGCATCTACCTGAACTGCTTGATGTACAAGGAACTCCGCGCCATGAGCTATCTGGGCGGCCGGCTGGGCCTCGGGGATGCCGCCGCGCTATATGCAGCCCAGGCCGACTCGCTGCGTGACGCCGTGCGGGAATACTGCTGGGATGAGAAGGACGGCATGTATTACTCCTGCGACCTGAACCTGCTCCCTTTCACGGGTGAACCGCAATACATCTTCGGCACGCAGATGGTGCTGCACGCCGGGGCGCCCCGCGACTATCCCTGCCTGATCCAGCGCATCGGTTGCTGGACGGGCTTCATGGCCCTCTGGGCCGGCATCGCGACGCCGGAGCAGGCCCGCCGGATGGTCCGGGAGAACCTGCTGGACGAGCGGACCTTCTGCTCTCCCTACGGCGTACGTACGCTCTCGCGGCTGGAGAAGATGTACAACGTCCGCGCCACCCACAATCCTTCCAACTGGCAGGGGCCTATCTGGGGCATCTCCAACTACATGGTGTTCCGCGGCCTGGCGGACTACGGCTTCACGAAAGAGGCCCGTGCGATGGCCGAAAAGACCGTAGCCCTCTTCGGAGAAGACCTCAAGAAGGAGGGCGCCCTGCACGAGTACTACGACCCGGAGACCGGCGCCCCTGTCATGAATAAGGGCTTCCAGAACTGGAACTATCTCGTCCTCAACATGATCGCCTGGCTGGAAGGCCGTCCGGTGGTCCGGGAGTTCTGAATGCGAATAGCCTCATATTTGTTGCGCACAAACAGCATTTCCTGATAAAGTATTGTTTACGTGCAACATTTTGATAATGTCCCAAAAAGTGTGTCCAGATAGGTAAAAGAAAAATGATGTAACTTTGAACGTTCTTTAAATTGCAGACCCTACTCCAGACACACTGGATGGAACGCTACCAACATTTTTATTATCCCTACCATTGTAGAGAACTCTTTGCCGCAGATTATTGGGAGACAACAAAAATAGGGACTACGAAAGAAGCCAGGCCTGAGAGCCTGGCTTCTTTCGTAGCCCTGAGTGGAATCGAACCACTATTTTAGGTTTAGGAAACTTACATTGCAAGTCAAGAACTTGCTATAAGTCAAAGAGTTGCAATAATTTTCATAATTTGGGTAAAACAATGGGACAACAATGTAAAACTTTCTAACAGAGCGCCTCAATCTTGCAAAGATTTGCTCCTTCACAAGCTTTCACGTATCTTTGTAGAAATAGAATTGTGCCATGAGTAGCAATACGCCAAATACTGGAGAGATCCTCCTATACCAGACTGCCGACGGCCTTGCCAAGATTGAAGTCACCTTGGTAAACGAGACCGTCTGGCTCACGATAGACCAGATGGCTACGCTTTTCCAGCGTAATAAATCCACCATTTCGCGGCACATCAGGGACGCTTTTGAATGCGGTGAACTGAACCCGGATTCAGTTGTTGCATTTTTTGCAACAACTGCCGCAGACGGAAAAAACTACAACGTGTCCTACTATAATCTGGATATGATCATTAGCGTTGGTTATCGCGTACACAGTCTCCG
>JAFTCB010000062.1 GCA_017454905.1 Bacteroidales bacterium | reverse complement strand
GTTTGATCCCCACGCTTTCGTGCCTCAGCGTCAATAGCGGATTCGTGAGATGCCTTCGCAATCGGTGTTCTGAGTAATATCTATGCATTTCACCGCTACACTACTCATTCCTCCCACGGCATCCGTATTCCAGCTCGGCAGTATCAAAGGCAGTTCCGGCGTTAGGCGCCGGGCTTTCACCCCTGACTTGTCGAACAGCCTACGCACCCTTTAAACCCAATAAATCCGGATTACGCTTGCATCCTCCGTATTACCGCGGCTGCTGGCACGGAGTTAGGCGATGCTTATTCGCTGGGTACTCTCATCGGCGTACACGTACGCCTTATTGCTCCACCACAAAAGAAGTTTACGACCCATAGGGCCTCATTCCTTCACGCGGCATGGCTGGTTCAGGCTTGCGCCCATTGACCAATATTCCTCACTGCTGCCTCCCGTAGGAGACTGGACCGTGTCTCAGTTCCAGTGTGGGGGACCTTCCTCTCAGAACCCCTAGACATCGTCGCCTCGGTGTGCCGTTACCACGCCGACTAGCTAATGTCTCGCGAGCCCATCCGTATCCGACGGATCTTTCAAACATGGGTCATGCGGCCCTCGTTGTTATGGGAAATTAGACGGCGTTTCCACCGCTTATGTCCCGGATACGGGCAAGTTGCTCACGCGTTACGCACCCTTTCGCCGGTCGCCGGCATTGTATTGCTACAACCCGCTGCCCCTCGACTTGCATGTGTTAAGCCTGCCGCTATCGTTCATCCTGAGCCAGGATCAAACTCTTCTTTGTATATTCTTTATACTTCTAGTTCTCTCCCGACACTCTATCAATTTCCAAAGAAATCAACGCTCTCGATTCTTAGTTTCTCGGTACTTGCTTGTACTTATCTTCCAGTATTTTCAATGATCTTTCCCAGTCCTCTCGGAAAGGGACTGCAAAGGTAAACCACTTTTTTGAAAGCGCCAAATTTTTTTGAAGAAATTTTCAAAGAATTTTCCCTACCTTTGTTTGCGTATGGAAAATTACAAACTGACCGAGCCCCGCTACGAGGCGATGAAATACCGTCGCTGCGGCCGTAGCGGCCTGCTGCTGCCCGAGATTTCCCTGGGCTTCTGGCACAATTTCGGCGCGGAAGCCGACCCGGAGAAGTGCCGCTTCATCGTAGAGACAGCCTTCGACAACGGCATCACCTGCTTCGACCTCGCCAACAACTACGGTCCGCCCTACGGTTCCGCCGAGGAGACCTTCGGCCGCATCTACCATGCCTCCCTGCGGCCGCACCGCGACGAGATCATCGTCACGACCAAGGCCGGCCACGACATGTGGCCCGGCCCCTACGGCGAATGGGGCTCCCGCAAGAACCTCATGGCCTCGCTGGACCAGAGCCTCAGGCGCATGCGGCTGGACTATGTGGACATCTTCTACTCCCACCGCCCCGACCCGCAGACCCCGCTCGAGGAGACGATGCAGACGCTGGTGGATATCGTCCGCCAGGGCAAGGCCCTCTACGTGGGCATCTCCAAGTATCCGCCCGAGATGGCCGCGCGCGCCTACGCCTACCTGCGTGAGGCGCACGTACCCTGTCTTGTCTATCAGGGCCGCTACAACATGCTGGAACGCGGACACGAGGATGCGATCCTGCCGCAGGCGGCGGAAGCGGGCGTCGGCTATGTCGCCTTCTCCCCGCTGGCCCAGGGCCTGCTGACCGACCGTTATCTCAACGGCATCCCGGAGGACTCCCGGATGCGCCACAGCAAATTCCTCAACGAAAGCGTGCTGACGCCGGAACTCCTCACGCAGCTGCGCGCGTGGAATGAGGAAGCGAAGGCCAAAGGCTTCACCCTTGCACAGTATGCCCTGCGCTGGATCCTCCGGCGTCCGGAAGTCGCTTCCGTGATCATCGGGGCCAGCAGCGTGGAGCAGCTGAAGAACAATCTGCAGGCGATCCGCTAGCGGACAGCGTCCGAAAGCGGATTGACGGAAATGCGCCCGTCATCCAGGGTGAAGGACCAGTCTCCCGAGACCAGTTCGTAGCGTACGGCCGGGTGGCCGAGATGCGTGCAGACGCCCATGCAGCGGGCGCCGGATACCGAGCCCAACCCGCTGACCGCGCCGGAAGTGACGGGCAGGTAGAGCGTGGCGGTGGTGTTGGCCGGGACGCTGCAGCGGTAAGACATAATCACCCCCTTTTCCGCCGTCCAGGCGCTCCGGATGCGTCCGTAGTGGGAATCGTAGCTGCCTTCGAGTGAGGTGAAATCTCCGCCCGCGGAAGGCTGCAGGATGAAATGCTTGTAACCCGCTTCCCCTTCGGTGTAAGCAGAGGCAATGCCCAGCTGGTACTCGAACATCCATTGTCCCACCGCGCCGAGCGCGAAATGGTTGAAGGAGTTCATGCTGTTCTGGTTGGGTTCGCTGAAGGCGGCATCGTAGGAATTCCACCGTTCCCAGATGGAAGTGGCTCCGCAGGTCACGGGATACAGCCAGGAGGCATAATCCGTGCAGGAGAACATCCGGAAGGCTTCTTCGCTGTATCCGGCCCGGCTCAGGGCCGGCAGGATGTTGGGCGTGCCTGAGAAGCCGGTGCTGATGGTGTAGGGTTTGAAATTGAAATCCGTGTTGCCGGAACCGAGCACGCCGAAGGCGCTGGTGACATCTTCCACGATGAGTTTCTGAGCCTCTTCCTCCTCCGGCGTGGGGCCGCTGGTGGCGGGAGCCGCGGCCAGGACGGAGAGCCAGTGCCCGGCCTTTTCCTTGTTGGTATCATCGAAGACATTGAAATTCAGCGGCGTGGCGTAGGAGGCCTGGGTGTGGATGGTCCGCCCGCGCAGGCCCCGCGTCTTGCCGGTGGCGGGATCCACGTAAGCCCGGTTCCAGTCGGCCTTCGCCTGGTCGTGGCGCTGGCGGAGCAGGGCGGCGCAGTCCGTGCGTCCGACCGCCTCGGCCATGATGGCCGTGACCTCCATCATGTGGATATAGATGGCATTGTTGAGCAGGTCCGGCGGCGTGCGGTTGTCCAGCGCCAGATGGTCTGCCAGGCCGCTTGCTTTGGACGAGAGGTAAGGATATTCCTCGCTGAGCCGGTAGAAGGCCATGCCGTTCAGCCAGTCCATCATGGTCTCCAGGTTCTCTTCGATCACCTGCGTGTCTCCGTATTGGTTGTACAGCTGCCAGGGCACCTGGCAGACGGCGGCGCCCCAGGTCGTGCCGTTGGCGAAGGAGGTGTCGTCGGCGCGGTTGTACGTGGGCACGGTGGAGCCGATGCCGCCCGGTACCTCCGTGTCGCTGCCAATGCCCTGGTCCGCCCGCAGGGCCACCATCCATTGACGGAAGAAATTTCGGGTGTCCGCCTGGTAGAGGCCCGTGCGGGTGTAGGCCTGCGCATCGCCGGTCCAGCCCATCCGTTCGTTGCGCTGCGGACAGTCCGTCGGCAGGGTCAGGAAATTGCCGAGCTGGCTGCGCTGGATGTTTCGGAACAGCTGGTCTGCCAGTTCCCCGGTCCGGCCATCCGCCGTGACGGCATGGTAGCGCCCCGTCGGGATCTCGCTGGAAGAGAGCACCAGGCCGCGGACATTCTCCACGGGCAGCGCCCCCTTGTGGGAGGGAATGTGGATCTGGATATACTGATAGCCCCGGAAGGTGTCCCGCGGGCGGATGGTGACCGCGCCGGGACCGTCCGCGATGTAGAAATCGGCATCCAGGGCCGCGCGGTTGCTTTCATACAGGATGTGCCCGGCAATGTTGCGCCCCTGGCGTCCGAAGCGGCGGATATACTCTTTCTTGTCGCCTTTGAGCCCGGGATAGACCTGTTCGCCGTAGGTCAGGGTGACCACGTCGCCTTCGGAGAGCCAGCCTGCCGGGATGTCGATCTCCGGCACGCCGACCATGTTCACGCCCATATCATAAATGAAGGTGCAGTCGTCGTGGACGGGCATCTGCCGCCGGGCCGTGAGCGTTTCGCGAACGCGGACAGGCTCGTCGTAGCGGGCCACGATGTCGAAATCCATCCAGTCGCGCGGCGCCACCCGGACGGCGGGACTCCAGGCACTGTCGTCGAATCCGGGCTCGCTCCAGCCCGGCAGGGCTTTGCGCGCGTCGTAGCGTTCGCCCATGAAGAAACTGCCCAGGCGCACCGGACCGTCCTGCCAGACTTTCCAGCCGTCCGGCGTGGAGACGAAAGACTCGCGCGAGCCGTCCTCATAGGTCACTGCGAGCCGGGTGAGCAGGGCTTCCCGGTCGCCGAAAAAGTTGAAATTGCCCGGCGAGAAAGTTACATACCCCGTATACCAGCCGCCTGCAAGCTCGGCGCCGATGGCGTTGCGGCCACTGCGCAGCAGATCCGTGACATCGTATTTCAGGTAGCACATCGTCTCGCGGTACTGGCTGTCGCCCGGGGCGAACCAGTCGGATCCGACCTGCCGTCCGTTGAGATAGATACGGCAGATGCCCATCGCCGCCGCATACAGGCGGGCGGAGCGTACCGGCTTTTCGAGACGGAACTCGCTTCGCAGCATCGTCTCCGCTCCGTGCGAAGGATCGGCCCAGGCGAGCACCGGTCCGCTGACGGTGATGCTGCCGCCGTCCACGCGTACGCCCGGCAGGTCACGGAAAATGCCGTAATGCTCCCGGCCGAAGACCACGCGGTCTTCGCTCTGCCCGGCATTGAGCAACTGGTAATCCGTGTATTTCACCTCGCAACCTTCTTCCGAGGCGAAGCCCACGGAGCAGAGGTTGGGGAAGGAGGGGTAATTCCCGCCCGATCCGATCTGGCTCACCGGGACGCGGGAAGCCCGGGTGGCGCGGCCGGTCATCCCGACGATGAGCGGATCGGCGTTCCCGCGCCGGGGCGGAGCCGTGACCACGGGGGTTCCGTCCACGTAGAAGGCCATCTCGCTGGCTTCGACATCGATGTCGAAGTCATGGACGGAGCGGTCTGCAAAGACCCGGTCCAGGTTGCCCTGCGGGCAGTTTTCGGGGTTGAGTACCGTCAGCGGCCGGTCCGCCCGGTCGCCCGGGAAATACCCGACCCGGAAGATGCGGATCTCCTTGCGGGCGGGTTCGACTTCGATTTTGAAATAACTCTTGTTCGAGGCGATGCCGTAGCCGTTGAAGAAGGCGTGCCGCAGCCGGAAGTCATCCGCTCCGAGGATGAGGGCGGCCGCAGTGCCCCGGCGGATCTCGAAACGGGTCCGGATCCGGTACACGGCCTGCGAGGCGGCGTCCAGTTTGAGCTGCGGGCCTCCCACCCAGCCGGCGCCTTTCCAGGCGGAAATGCGCGGATTCATCAGGCCGGTCTCGAAGCGTGCGGCTTCCGTGTGGACCGCGCCTTCGCCGTCCCGGACGGAAACTTCGTAGCGGTAGCCCATCTCCGGCTGGAGCGCCACGCCCGCATAGCGGATGTTGTCGGAGCGGCCGTCCTGTACCTCGCCGCTGTCCCAGACCGTGCTGCCGTCGCTTTCGCGCTCGACGCGGATCCGATAGGAGGTCTGGTGTGCGCCGCGCACGCCGGACTCCATTTTCCAGCTGAAGACCGGGTGCCGGTCCTCGATGGCGAGCGGTTCGTGCGTGTCCTGGACGCGCAGGTCGGTGATGCGGGTCTGCGCCGCGGCGGAGATGGCCAGCAGGCTGCAAAGTACGGCGGAAAAGGGAAAACGCATGGCGGGTGTGATTCTGATTACCTTACGAAGATACGCATTTTTCCGTTCCCGCACACACGACTATCTAAGATTCAGCGCGTTCTGCCGGTCCAGGAAGCGGTAGGATGCGGCTTCCAGCAGATGCTCCGGCCGGATGTCCGGGCTGCCTTCCAGGTCGGCGATGGTGCGTGCGACCTTGATCATGCGGAAGTACGCCCGCATCGAGAAACCCATCTTGAGCATCAGGCTTTCCAGGGTCGACTTGCATTCCTCCGAGAGCGGGCAGTAGCGTTCGATCTGCTTGAGGGACATTCCGGCATTGACGCTCATGTCCTCTCCGGCGAAGCGGTGCGTCTGGAGGTTGCGCGCTTTCAGGATCCGCTCTGCGACGGCCTCGCTCGGCTCGGCTTTCCGCGCCCGCATGATGCGGTCCGCCGGGACCGGATGAAGCCACAGATGGATGTCTATACGGTCCATCATGGGGCCGGACAGCCGGGCCAGGTAGTTCTGCCGCTGGGTCGGCGTGCAGATGCACCGGTCGCCTTCCCCGTAGTAGCCGCAGGGGCAGGGATTGGAGGCGGCGACCAGCATGAAGGAGGACGGGAACTCTACCTTGGACTTGAGCCGGGAGATGCTCACGCAACGGTCCTCGACCGGGCCCCGGAGTGCTTCCAGGACAGATTTGGGCATCTGTCCCATCTCGTCGAGGAAGAGCACGCCGTTGTGGGCGAGGGAGACCTCCCCCGGAAGGATGCTGTCGCCTCCGCCCCCGCCGATGATGGCGGGGAGCGAGGCGGAATAATGCGGGGCGCGGAACGGCCGGATCCGGACCAGACCGTCCTGCGCGCTGGCTTTCCCGGCTACGGAGTAGATTTTGCTCGTGACGAGAGCTTCCTCCGTCGTCATCGGCGGCAGGATACCGGCCATCGCCTTGGCGAGCGAACTCTTCCCGGATCCTGGCGACCCGACCATGATGACATTGTGCCCGCCGGCCGCGGCAATTTCAATGCCGCGCTTGGCCCCTTCCTGGCCGATGATGTCGGCGAAATCCACGCCGGCATCCGCCCGTCCGCGCCTTTTGCGGGCCTGATGGAGCCTGCGGCAGCGGTCCGTGTTCCAGATCAGCAGGTCCCGGCAGTCTTCCTGTCCTTCAAGGATGCGTACCACGTCGCCGAGCCCGCCCACGCCATAGACCTGCATATCCTGGAACTCCGCCGCTTCCAGCGCGGATTCTTCCGGCAGGATGATGCCTGCATAGCCGGTCTGGCGGGCCATGACGGCAAAGGGCAGCGCACCCGGGATCGGGCGCACGCTGCCGTCCAGCCCGAGTTCCCCCATCAGGATGAATTCCCCGGCGCGGGGCAGGTCCCGCTGTCCGGAGGCGGCGATGATTCCCACGGCGATGGGCAGGTCGTACCCGCTGCCGTTCTTGCGCAGGTCCGCCGGCGCCAGGTTGATGACGATCCGTTTGCCGGGAATGTGGAATCCCAGTGCCTCCAGCGCCGTGGTCGTGCGCAGCAGGCTCTCCTTGACGGCCACGTCGGCCAGTCCGACCAGGTGGATCCCGATCCCCCGGTCGATGTCGATCTCCACCGTGACCTCGACGGCGTCGATCCCGATGCATTTCGCACCGTGAATGTGTGTCAGCATGAGTGTATCATAGTTTTTCGTATCTTTGCCAGGTATGTTGCAACAAATTGTCATTCCCTCCCTTCCGGAGATCGATGCGGCCGCCGGGGAGTTCCTCCGCCGGCTGGGTGATCGCCGCCTGGTGGCCTTCTACGCCCCGATGGGGGCGGGCAAGACCACGTTTACCACAGCCTTGTGCCGCCAATTGGGCGTCCGTTCCGACGCGGTCAGTTCCCCGACTTTCGCCATCGTCAATGAATACCGGACCGGGACGGGGGAGCCGGTTTTCCATTTTGATTTCTACCGGATCGGCAAGCTGGAAGAGGCTTTGGATATCGGGCTGTACGATTACCTCGACAGCGGGGCGCTCTGCCTGATGGAGTGGCCGGAGAACATCGAACCCCTGCTGCCGGAAGAAACGCTCAAAGTGCAGATCTCCGTCAATCCGGACGGCTCCCGGCTGCTCAGTTGGGAAGATTGATCTCCAGCGCCACGCGGCTCACATACCCGTACAATCCCGTATCCAGCACCCGGTCTCCATTCAGGATACGGGGCGGCTCGTGGATGTTTTTCGGATTCAGTGCGATCACGAAACGCCGGCCCGCGAGCGTGGCGCAGGCGGCGGAGAATAGATAACAGGGCGCCTCGCTCCGGAATTCTTCTTCCGGCGTGAACCAGCGGACGCTTCCGTCAGGACCTTCCTTCACAGCATAGGTCGCTTCCGGGCTGTGGTACAGGTAGGCGAAATCCCCGGTACAGAGCGGAATCAAGGTCGTCCACGAAGCGACCGGCAGCAGCCCCTGGATGTACCCGCCTTTCCCGTCGGAAAACCGCCCGGTGATGGAATATCCGCTCTCTTCCGGCCAGACCCGGCCCTCGTACATCAGATGTTTGAAAAAACTGGGGGACAGGGTGAAGATGCTGCTGCCGTGAAGCTTGATGTCGAGGATGTTCGCCGTGGGGAGGATGTTGTCCAGCGGGATTTCGTCGCCGTCCCGGACCAGGTAATGGACAACGTGGTTCACGTACCCGGAACGGAAAAAGAAGACAGCCTGCCCGTTGTCCCGGTAGAGTGCGCCGGACGGTCCGTAGGACGGGTCGGTGAGGTTCCCGTAGGGGGTGCCTTCCAGGCGCGTGAGGAGGGTTTTTCCGTTCCGCCGGTAGGAGAACCCGTGCCCGGATGCCGGACGGGAGAGCGTCAGCAGGTCATCCCCCTCTTCCAGCAGCCCGACCAGGAACTCCCGGCCCTCGATCCGGAACAACTCCTCTCCGTCCCGCCCGATCAGCGTCTCGGAGCCGAGCATCCGTTCCGTATAAAGGTGTCCGTTCAGGATGTGATGCCGGTCCGGGTCCGGGCAGAATGGGGCCTGGGGGCCGGACGGGAGCGTCAGCAGGGTCGTGTTGTTGCGGCAGAGCAACAGTTCGAACGTGGAGTTGCCGTATGCGGTATCCCGCTGCCAGTCATAAGAGGCCGGATACCGGACGGCTGTATAATAAAGGATGGTGTCCGTCGCAGCGGAAGGTTTGGGGACATCCGTTGGCCGTCCGGGTGCCGGAGTCTGGCCGTCCCGCCCGGTCTCCGTCCGGCTCGGGCCCCCGATAAGATCATCCTCCATGGGAATGCAGCCGGAAACGGCGGCTGCCAGAAGCAGAAAAAGAACATGGGTTTTCATAGTTTTTTTCTGCAAAGAAAAGGAATAAATGAAAACCCCGCGGAAAGAATCTTATCTTTTCGCGGGGCCGTTCATCACAAAAATACGTTTTTTTCTGTTTTTGCTGTTTTTTATCGTCAGAAGTTGAAGCGCAGACCTGCATCGAAGTTGAGCAGGAGCGGCTTGTCCGTCCGGATATTCCTAGGTTGGTTGCATGGGAAATAATAGTTCAGGCCCGGGTCCAGGTACAGGCCCAGGCGGCGTCCCAGCGCGAACTCGACACCGATACCGCCACCGACGGAGAACTGGAGACCCTCCACGGGATAGCTGCGGATGATGTCGGGATTGGCAAAGATACGGTATTTGTTGGAGAGACAGTACTCGGCCTCTCCGCCTCCATAGACATAGAACTTGATCTTGTCTGAGGAAAGGATGTCGTAATAAAGGTTGAGGGGGATCCCGAGATACTGGAGCGTGTGCGAGACGCTCCCGGAGAGGTCTCCGTAACATCCTGTGAAACTCCGGGTCAGCAGGGAATAATCCAGTCCGGTGGCCAGGGAGAAGCGCGGCAGGAGATAAATCCGTACGCCCAATCCGAGGGTGAAGGGCACGCCGAAAGAGGAACTGCCGAGTTCCGTGAAGCCAGTGGACTTGCCCGGAGCCATCATCGCCCTGGCAGGAAGGAAGTCGGAATCATTGCTGCCGACCGCACCCTGGGCGTAGAGCGCAGTCCGCGGCTTGAAGGCTTTCCGGACGGGGGCGGGTTCGGCAAACGGATCCGCGGCAACGGTCCGTTCCGGCTGCACCTGCTTCCGGGCAGTGGTGACGGATGTCTTCTCCGGGGCGGCTGTCTCCTGTCCGCCTGCAGGCTGCTCCGCAACGGCCTGAGCGGAAACCTCCGTGTCAATAGGAACGTCGGAGGTTTCCGGACTCATGACCGGCTGGGCGGCGGGACGCGGAGTCGCGGCGCGCCGGGGGGTCGGGACGGAGGACGCATCGACGCCGTCCGTCTCTCCGGCCGGGACGGCAGCCGGTACTTCGGCCACGGCCGGAGCACCGGCTGGATCGCCGGCTTGTGCAAGCAATGCTTGCTCCTGGTTATGAATTTTGGTTGGAATAGGATCGTGCGTGCCGGTGAAGAACACCAGGGCGGCCACTGCAGCGGCGGCGAGGCTCATGCCTGCCCACTTCATCCAGCCCCACGCGGGGGCGGAGGCGGCAGCGGCGGCATCCAGACGGGAGGACACGCCTTTCCAGACGCGGCGGGGAGGCTTCACCCCGGCGTCTGCCAGCATCGATCTCACCTGGAGATCGAAATCGTTGGAATGCTTGTCCTGCATCTTAATACCTTTCTTTAATCTTTGTCTGCAACAATACCCGCGCACGTTGCAACTGCGAGCGGGAAGTGGTCTCTGATATGCCGAGCGCTTCGGCGATCTCCTTGTGCGAAAAACCTTCGATGACGTACATATTGAAGACCGTCCTGAATCCGGGCGGGAGCGCGGCGATCATTTTCAGCAGGTCATTGTAGCCGATCCGCTGGATGGCGGTCGGGTCGTCGCTGGTGATGTTCCAGGCGGCATCCACATCTTCTGAATTCTTGAGCGCGTCCTTTTTGCGGAGACTCATCAGTGCAGTATTCACAAAGATCTTGCGGGCCCAGCCTTCGAAAGAGCCTTCTCCCGAATAGCTGTCCAGTTTGGAGAAAAGGGCCACGAAACCATCCTGAAGGATATCTTCAGCGGCATCCCGGTCGCCCATGTAACGCAGGCAAACTGCGAACATTTTGGCGGACAGGAGGTCGTAGATGGCTTTCTGGCAGCGGCGGTTGCCGTGCTTCGCCCCTTCGATCCATTCTGCTTCCCGAGTGTTAAGATGCGTTTTGTTTCCGAAAAGTTGCATCCTGCTGCCCGAAAAAATATTTCATGCGAAAATAGCCAAATTTTCTCATAAAAATACATAATTTTGTGTCCACTATGCGCAAGCTCATTCTATACACGGCCATGCTCTTGCTGGGCTGCTCCCTATGGGCGCAGGAGACGGGAAGCACGGACCGGTTCCTGACCGCGGCGGCGGAATATGCCGAAGGGCATTATGCCCAAGCGAAGGCGATCCTCCAGGAGCTGAACCGGGAGGATCCGGCGGATGATGCGGTCAATTACTACCTGGGCCTGAGCGAGATGGCCCTCCGGGAGCTGGATGCCGCCGAGCAGCATCTTTCTCTGGCCGTACAGGCCGACTCGACCAACACCTGGTATATCTACGCCATGGCATCGCTCTATGATGCCCGGCAGGACCAGATCAGCTCCGGCCGGTATGTGGAGAAACTGATCAAGATGAATCCGGGGCTGTACAACACCCCCAACACCCTGTCCATGGTGGCCGACTCGAAAGTGGCCGCCCGCCAGGATTCCGTGGCCCTGCGTTATTACAACCAGGCACTGGAGCTGGATCCGGAATATGCGCCGGCCCAGCTCGGGAAGACCGAACTGCTCCGCCGGATGGGCAATTTCCCCGCTTTCTTCACGGGGCTGGAGGCGTTCATCCGCAACGAGAACGTCCGTCCGCAGGTCAAGAGCAACTATCTGACGGTGATGATGGACAATATCGACTCTCCTTTCTACTGGGTCTGGGGCGATACGATCAACCGGCTGGTGGACCTCGACCGGGACATGCATCCCGACGATTACGACATCCAGCTGCTGAAACTGCGGATGCTTTATATCAAGCAGGACTGGGAAGGGGTGCTGCGGCAGTGCGATGTCATGGCCGACCTGGCCCGTGCGCAGGACAACCGGGACCATCTTGCCGAGGCGCTCTCCATCGCCGGAGATGTCTGGTACCAGCAGATGGGGGACAAGAAAAAGGCATACGAGACCTATGAACTGGCCTTGAAGGCCGACCCCGACCGGACTTCCGTGCTCAACAACTATGCCTACTATCTATCGCTGGAGGGCAAGTCGCTCCGCAAGGCGCTCAAGATGAGTGCCCGCACCGTCGAGCTGGAGCCGGACAACGCGACCTATCTCGATACCTACGGCTGGCTGCTGTATCTGCTGAAGCGTCCCAAGGAGGCCAAACCGTATTTCAAGCACGCGATGCTCTACGGCGGCAAGGACAGCGCTACGGTCCTCGAGCATTATTCCAAGGTCCTCGAGGCGCTCGGGGAAAAGGACCTTGCCTTCTATTATAAGAATCTGGCAGAACAGAAGAACAAATGATCCGGCGGCTCCGCATACTGGCGGCTCTTTCCGCCTTGCTGCTCGGCGTCTTGGGGACGCAGGCGCAGGATACGGCCAGGCAGGAGTCCCGCCGTGCCGCCTTGCAGAAGGAAATCGCCCAGCTGGAGCGCCAGATCAAGGAAAATGCGTCCAAGAGCCAGAACGCCCTCAACGAACTGACCCTGGTGCGCAAGCAGATCGAAACGCGGCGCAGCCTGGTGCAGGAGAGCGCCCGGGAGATCCGGCAGCTGGATGATACCATCGCCGTCAGGCAGGAGGAAACGGAGCGCCTGCGGCAGCGGCTGGAGACGATGGAGCAGTACTACCGCCGGCTGGTGCGGAATGCCTACAAGAATCGGGACGCCCGCGTGTGGTATTCCTACCTGCTGTCCAGCAAGGACCTGGGGCAGGCTTCCCGCCGCTATACTTATCTGCGGGACTTGTCCCGGCAGATGAATTCGCAGGCCGGCAAGATCCGGGAAGTCCGCGCGGGCATCGAGGAGGAGATCTCCCGGCTCGCCGCGCTGCGCCAGGAGGCGGATGCGATCCGGCAGGAGCATGAGCGGGAACTGCAGGGCCTGCGCAAGGAAGAACTGCGCTCGGACGAACTGGTGACCAGCCTCAAGAAAGACAAAAACCTCTACCAGCGCCAGCTGGAAAACAAGCGCAAGCAGGTCGAGGCGCTCAACCGGGAGATCGAGCGGATCATCGCCCAGGCGATCGAAGAAGCCCGCCGCAAAGAAGAAGAGGCCCGGAAGAACAACCGGACCGTCATCAAGGACACGGCTCCCATCGATTATAAATTGTCCGAAGACTTCGCCGCCAACAAGGGCAAACTGCCCTGGCCGGCCGACGGCCCGGTCGTCGAGACTTTCGGACGGCACAACCATCCGGTGTACACGACGCTGGTGATGCCGGCCAACAACGGCGTCAATATCGGCGTGTCCCACGACGCGCAGGTCCGGGCAGTCTTCAACGGGGAGGTGAAACACGTGATCGTGATGCCGGGCTACGGCCGTTGCGTGCTGGTCCAGCACGGCAGCTACTTCACCTTCTACTGCAAGCTCGGCCAGGTGGACGTCAAGGCGGGCGACCATGTCGGGACCGGACAGGTCCTGGGCCGGGTGGACATGATCGACGGCCAGACCCAGCTGCATTTCGAGGTCTGGAAAGAGAAAACGCCGGAAAATCCCGAAAACTGGCTCAGGCCGAAGTCCTAGCCGACTACCCAGACGAGGACGTGACGGTCGAAGGTGATGTATTCGAGCGTCAGCTCCTCCTCGAAGCCGTCCTTGTCGGTGAAGGTGGCTTCCAGTTCGCCCTCGCCGCGCATGCGGAAATTCTCGATTTCGATCTGCTCCGCGAAGTCCACGCCGTACTGCGAAATCTTCTTGTAGACAGCTTCCTTGGCGCACCAGTAGATGGCGAGCTGCTCATTGCGCTGCTCTTCGTCGATCTCGTCGACTTCCTCGATCTCTTCTTCCGAGAGGGCTTTTTTCTTGACGGCCGAGAAGTCGCGGTCGAGCGATTCGCAGTCGATGCCCACCTCGTCTGTCGGGTTGAGGATCACGGCCACGTAGCGGCTGGTATGCGTGATGCTGATATTCATCGCGGAGTTTTCGATGTACGGCTTGCCGTTGTCGTGGTGGCTGAGGTACACCTTCTCCTCGAAAAGCGCATCCAGAAGGGCGCGGACGGCCAGCTTCTGTTTGCGAAGGGATTCACTTCTGATGTAGGAAATTTCCTCCAGTTCGTCGGAGGGGATGGAGGTAAGCGCCCGAAGCTCTTCTTCGGTCTCCGTAATCTGCCAGACGCCTACCCGCGAGTGGTAGTCATCGTCCAGATCTTTGATAAGATATAGGGCCATAAATAGTTTATAACATCGCAAAGATAATGATTTTTTGTATATTTGCGAGACTTTTCCGAAAGACGTCAATTTATACAATCAATATGAACTATCTTACCAACGAAAAATTGGTCATTGTCGGTGCCGCAGGCATGATCGGCTCCAACATGGCCCAGACAGCCCTGATGCTTAAACTTACTCCGAACGTGTGCTTGTATGACGTGTATGAGCCCGGCCTCCGCGGCGTTGTAGCCGAGATCGACCACTGTGCCTTCGAAGGTGCCAACGTCACCTGGACGACCGACCCCGCCGTTGCTTACAAGGATGCCAAGTATATCATTTCTTCCGGCGGCGCTCCCCGCAAGGAGGGCATGACGCGCGAGGACCTGCTCCGGGGCAACTGCCAGATCGCGGAAGAATTCGGAAAAGATGTCAAGAAATACTGCCCGGATGTCAAGCACATCGTCGTTATCTTCAACCCGGCTGACCTGACCGGCCTGGTGGTCCTGCTCCACTCCGGTCTGCGTCCCGAGTGCGTCACCACGCTTGCCGCCCTGGATTCCACCCGCCTTCAGGAGGCGCTCGCCCAGGAATTCGGCGTCCAGCAGTGCAAGGTGACCGGCGCTTACACCTATGGCGGTCACGGTGAGGCGATGGCTGTTTTCGCCTCCAAGGCCATGATTGACGGTACGCCGCTTTCGGAGAAGAACCTCTCCGCAGAGAGGTGGGCCGAAATCAAGCACAACACGGTCCAGGGTGGCTCCAACATTATCAAGCTCCGCGGCCGCAGCTCCTTCCAGAGCCCTGCCTATAATGCCGTCAAGATGATCGAGGCTGCAATGGGCGGTGACAAGTTTACCTGGCCTGCCGGCTGCTATGTCAACAATGCCGAGTATCAGAACGTGATGATGGCGATGCCGTCCGTGATCGATGCCGAAGGCGTGCATTTCTGCGCTCCCGCCGGTACCAAGGAGGAATTGGCTGACCTCCGCGCTTCTTACGAGCACCTCTGCAAGATGCGCGACGAGATCATTACCCTCGGTATCATCCCGCCGGTGTCCGACTGGAAGTCCTGCAACCCGAATCTGTAGGGGCTGGGCCCAAATAGAATAGAATCGCCGGATCCAATGGTCCGGCGATTCTTTTTTGTCGGGGTGAAAAGACTCGAACTTTCGACCCTCTGGTCCCAAACCAGATGCGCTAGCCAACTGCGCCACACCCCGTATTAAGGGGGCTAAGCCGCCCCCTGCGACCCCTTGCGGCCATAAACCCCTTTCCGTATTTGCCCTTCGGTCAAATACCCGGGGCCGGCCGGTCGGCTGATGCCGACTTGTTCCGGGGCTAAGCCGCCCCCTGCGACCCCGAAGGATTCTTGTGCAAAGTTAGTTCTGATGCCGGAAAAAACAAAATTGTCCGGAATTATTCCTATATTTAAGGTTGCATTATGATCATCGAAGCGAAAGGAATACACAAATCCTTCGGGAACCTGGAGGTCCTGAAGGGAATCGATTTCTGCGCGGACGCGCACGAGATCGTGGCGATCATGGGACCTTCCGGCGCCGGCAAATCCACCCTCCTGCAGATCCTCGGCACCCTGTCCACGCCGGACAGCGGCAGCCTGCAGATCGACGGAGAAGACGTGCTGCGCCTGATGGGAGACCGGCTGGCCGCCTTCCGCGGACGGCGGATCGGATTCGTCTTCCAGGCGCACCACCTGCTGCCGGAATTCTCCGCCGTGGAGAATGTCCTGATCCCGGCGCTGATCGCCGGGGTGCCGATGAAGGAGGCGCGCGCCAAGGCCGTCCGCCTGCTCGGTGAAGTGGGGCTGGAGGCCCGCCTGGACCACAAACCGGCCGAACTCTCCGGCGGCGAGCAGCAACGGGTCGCCATCGCCCGCGCCCTGGTCAACGACCCGGCCGTCCTCTTCGCCGACGAACCCACCGGCAACCTGGACTCCGCCACGAAGCAGGAGATCCACCGGCTGTTCTTTGCGCTCCGCGAAAAATGGGGACAGACCATCATCATCGTCACGCACGACCCCGAGCTGGCTGCTCTGTGCGACCGCACCCTTACGATGCGGGACGGAATCTTCATTTAGAATACACAATACCAATATCTATGCATCGTTTCCTGTCTTTCATTATCTGTTGTACGGTTTTCCTGGCCGGGATGCCGACCCTGTCCGGCCAGAGCTGCCGTTTTGATTTCGGCTCCGCCGAAGCGGCAGACGGTTATGTGGCCGTGACGGCTGCGTCGCTCTATTCCGAGGCGCTCGGCTATGGATTCGAGCCCGGCTCTGCGGTCACGGATGTGGTCCGCAAGAAAGGGACGGCCCTGACGCGGGACTTCGTCACCTCCGCCGAGCCTTTCCGTTTCTCGGTCAAACTGCCGGAAGGTAACTACAAGGTCACCCTCACGCTCGGCGATCCCCAGGGGACTTCCCGGACGACGGTCAAGTCCGAAGTCCGCCGCCTGATGCTCGAAAGCGTCCAGACCGGCAAAGGCGAGGTCAAGACCGTGTCCTTCAATGTCAATGTCCGGACGCCGCAGTTGTCGAAGGGAAACGCGATCAAACTCAATTCCCGCGAACTGGACTATGCGACCGGACAGGTCAAGACCCTGACCTGGGATGACAAGCTTACCCTGCAGTTCCACGACAGCCTGCCGGCCGTCTGTGCGTTGGAGATCGAGCCGGCGGCGGAAGATGTCGTCACCGTCTTCATCATCGGCGACTCCACGGTCACCGACCAGCCCTCCGGCGGCACCTGGGGCCAGTATCTGCCCCGCTGGTTCGACGGACGCGTCGTGGTCTCGAACCATGCCGAGAGCGGGATGACCATCAAGGGATTCCGTTTCGGCCGCCGCTGGGACAAGATCATGGAAAGCGCGCGTCCGGGAGACTACCTGCTGATCCAGCTCGGTACCAACGACGAGAAGTCCAAGGGACACGATCCGATGTGGGATGCCGAGGACCATGCCGGAGACTGGGTCCGCACGCATTCCGATCCGGAGAAAGACTATGTCTGGGGCCTGGCGACGATGGCGCTCGAAGCCAAGCGGCACGGGATGATCCCGGTCATCGTCTCGCCGATGACCAAGATCGACCGCCGGACCGCCACTTCCACGGAACTGATGACCCCCTACGGGGTGAATGCCCGCCGGGGTGCGGAACTGGGCGAGTGCGCCTATATCGACCTCTGGGGGATGAGCCGGGAAATCGTCACGGTGCTGGGCCAGGATGCCCTTGCCGCCTATTCTGACGGTACGCACACCGATAATTACGGCGCCTATCTGTTCTCGCTGTGCATTGTCAAGGGGATCCGGGAGAACGGACTGGGCCTGCAGGAGTTCCTCCTGCCGGATACGCCTTTCTTCAATCCTGCGGCTCCCGTGCCGGCACTGAAGGATTTCACCTGCCCGGTGGAGCCGCGCCGCGCGCCCCAGCGGACGGAAGTCCGGACGGGCGGCCAGACCGAGTTCGGACCGCTTTAGCCGTTGCGGGAAACCGTTTCCAGCAGCAGTTCAAAGAGGCGGGGCTTGGCGTAGCGGTCAAGTTCCGCTTCTTCGATCCAGATGTATCCCGGGGGCAGCGCCGGCTCTTCCTGCGGTTCCCACAGATAGAAATCGGCCAGCAGCGTCCGGTGGGTCAGCTGGTGTTTCACGTTTTTCCGAAGGGCCTTCAAGCCCTTCGGAAAAATGCCGGTTCCTTGTTCGGCATCCGGAATCCCTTGGTCGCAGGCACTCGGAGCGAAGCGACCGAGGGGGTGTCGGGGGAAACATCCCCCGTCATCGGCGGGAGCCGGGAGCCTTTGGTCGCAGACCAAAGGCTCCCATAATCCTTGCCAAATACCCCCGGAACCCCGGCGGCGGATGGCGGTACGGCCCTGGAAACGCAGATAGATATAGTCGAAGCGGCGGGTCTGCACGGCGGGCCCCTTTTCCTTGACCGGCAGGTTCTCTACCTGGCCGGTGGCAAGAGCGACGCAGCTGTCTGCCAGCGGGCAGGTCAGGCAGGCCGGAGAAGCCGGGGTGCACTGGATGGCGCCGAAGTCCATCATTCCCTGGTTGAAATCGGCCGCGCGGTCCGGCGGCAGCAGTGCCTGGGCACGCTCCGTGAACTCCTTCTTCGCCGCTGTGCTGCCGACCGGGGTGGAGATCCCGAAATGCCGGGAGAGGACGCGGTACACGTTGCCGTCCACGACGGCGGCCGGAAGCCCGAAGGCGATCGATCCGATGGCGGCGGCCGTGTAGTCGCCGACGCCTTTGAGCGCTCGGATCCCTTCGAGCGTGTCCGGGAAATGCCCCAGTTCCGCGATCTGCCGGGCCGCGGCGTGCAGGTTGCGGGCGCGGCTGTAGTAGCCGAGTCCCTGCCAGAGCCGCAGGACTTCATCTTCGCTGGCGGCCGCCAGGGACCGTACGTCCGGATAAGCTTCCATGAAACGCTCCCAATAGGCCTGTCCCTGTGCGATGCGGGTCTGCTGGAGGATGATCTCGCTCAGCCAGATCGCATAAGGGTCGCGGGTATGGCGCCAGGGGAGGTCCCGCCCGTAAGCCTCATACCAGGCCAGAAGGGTCTCTGTGAAGGAATGCATGGGTGCAAAATTACGAAAATGTGGCGTATATCCGTTTTTTTTCTAATTTTGTAAAAAAGATAAAACAGATCGCCGTGAGAAAGTTCAAGATTGTCCTTGCGCTGGCAGCCGCCCTGCTGGGCGGGACCGTTGCCTCCGCCCAGGCGGAGTGGAATGCCAATTTCGGCTATGCCACGACCAGTTTCCGGGGAGCGGACTGCTCTTCTTTCCTGTCTTCCCATCCCTTGCGCGGCTTCTATGCCGGGGTGACCCATGAGTTCTATTTCTCAGCGCTGGCGGGGCTGACCTTCGAGCCGGGCGTATACTATTATTACCAGTCTGCGCAGAATGATGCCAATATGACGCCCAAGTTCATCCGGGAGCATTATCTGTCCGTCCCGCTCAACGTGAAGTATTCGTTCGAGCTGAGTCCGAGCCTGATGGCCTCTTTCTTCAGCGGCCCCGTGGTCAATGCCGGCCTGTTCGGCAATCTCTACCAAGGCGATACCTTCGTGACGAACACCAACCCGGTGGATGCCATGCACGGCCTGATCCGGGTGAATGCCCAGTGGGATTTCGGCGTGGGCATCACGCTCGCCGGCGCTGTGCAGGTCCGCGTGGGCTATGCCCTGGGCCTGAGCCGCCTGATCCGCGAGCAGAATGTCTATAACAACTGCTTTACGGCCGGCATCGGCTTCCTCTTCTGATCCAGACGACCAGCAACGGAAAGGCCCGGGATTCACCCCCGGGCCTTTCCGTTTTAAGCCTCTTTCGCTCCGTCTTTCTTGCGGAATTTCTCCACAGTGTCGGAGTAGAGGTCCTTGACCTCTTCGCCGATTTCGGCGGCTTTGGCCTTGGCTTTTTCTGCCACGTCGGCAGCGTCTTCTTTCAGTTCGGCGAATCTCTCTTTGGCTTCCTCGCCGATCTCGGCCGCCTTGACCTTGGCCTTTCCGGCCAGTTCGGCTGCCTTTTCCTTGGTGTACTGCACGGCTTCGTCGAAGGTCACCTTGCCGTCTCCGTCAAGGTCCATCGCTTTCTTTTTGGGTTCTTCGCTCATGGTGAGAAGTGTTTGATATATCTGTCTACAAAGATAATAAAATCCGGGAGAATGCAACGGAATCCGGATTCTTTGTATCTTTGGGGTATGAATACCGTGATGATAGTCATTGCCGTGATCCTCGGAGTCGTCGGGATCATCGGCAGCATCGTTCCCGGCCTGCCCGGGCCTCCGCTGAGCTGGGTGGGCATTTTGCTCATGTATTTCTTCGGCGGCACCGACAAGGCGGGGGAGCCGATGTCCCTGACGCTCCTGTTCGTCCTGCTGGCCGTCACGGTCGTCGTGACGGTGCTGGACTACATCGTCCCCGCCTGGTTCACCAAACTGACCGGCGGGAGCAAATATGCTTCCTGGGGTGCGGTCCTGGGGTTGCTGGCCGGACTGATTTTCCCCCTGCCCGGGGGAATGATCGTCACTTCGCTGCTGGCGGCTTTCCTGGCGGAAATGCTCCTGGCCGGCAAGGATGCCGGCGCCTCGCTCAAGTCTTCGCTGGGAGCCTTCCTGGGCTTCCTCTCCGGCACGGGGATCAAACTGATCTCTTCGGCCGTGATGCTTTATTACATCATCGTCTTTATTTAGAACAATCCGACGATCAGGTTCCAGAACAGATAGCGGAGGGCCTTGCCGATCAGCAGCATCAGGAAAGTCCATCCGCGGGATGTCTTGTAGAAGCCGAGGGCCAGCACGGTGACATCGCCGATGATGGGTACCCAGCTGAACAGGGCCAGCCAGACGCCGTATTTCTGGACTTTCGCCTGTTGCTGCTCCAGTTTCTCCCGGGTGATCTTGAACCATTTCTCGATCCATTCCCATTTCCCCAGCCAGCCCAGGTAGTAGGTGAACAGGCTGCCCAGCCAGCTGCCCGCCGTGGCGGCAACCAGGCAGCCGACAGACTGCCCTGTGCTGGCGAGGATCGCGATGTACAGGACATCCGAACTGAACGGCACGATCGATGCCGCCAGCGCACTTCCGAGAAACAGCCCCAACAGGCCCAGACTCTCCAGCCATTCCATATTGATGGCAAAGATACGATAGTTCTTCCGGAGTAGTGTCGTGGCTTTGGAAAAAATGACTAAATTTGTACGATTTAGAACAAACTAACTAACTATACAGATTATGGTCAATCCTATCAGCGTCCTCAATCACGCAGCGGACAACATCCGCATCCTGGCTGCCGCCTCCGTCGAAAAGGCCAAATCCGGTCATCCGGGCGGAGCCATGGGTGGAGCCGATTTCATCAACGTGCTCTACTCCGAGTATCTCAAGTATGATCCCAAGGATCCCCACTGGGCCGGCCGTGACCGCTTCTTCCTCGATCCGGGCCACATGGCACCGATGCTCTACAGCCAGCTCTGCCTGGCCGGCAAGTTCACGCTGGACGAGCTTGCCAACCTCCGCCAGTGGGACTCTCCTACCACCGGACACCCTGAGCTCAACCTGGAGCGTGGTATCGAGAACACTTCCGGCCCCCTCGGGCAGGGCCACGTCCTGGCCATCGGCGCCGCCATCGCCGCCAAGTTCCTTGCCGCGCACACCGGCAACCCCACCTTCTCCCGCGAGACCATCTACGCCTATATTTCCGACGGCGGTATCGAGGAGGAGATCAGCCAGGGCGGTGCCCGCATCGCTTCCATCCTCGGCCTGGACAACCTCATCGTCTTCTACGACTCCAACGACATCCAGCTTTCCACCACGACCGACGTCGTGATGAACGAAGACACAGCTGCCAAATACCGCGCTTTCGGCTGGGAGGTCATCGAGATCAACGGCCATGACGTCGCCCAGATCCGCAAGGCCATCGAGGCCGCCCAGAAGGTCCAGGGCAAGCCGACGATGATCATCGGCAAGTGCATCATGGGCAAGGGCGCCCTCAAGGAGGACGGCAGCTCTTACGAGAACAACTGCAAGACGCACGGTGCCCCGCTCGGCGGCGGTGCCTTCGTCAACACCGTCAAGAATCTTGGCGGCGATCCCGAGCATCCGTTCGCCATCTTCGACGACGTCAAGGAGCTTTATGCCAACCGCGCCAAGGAGCTCTCCGCCATCGCCGCAGAGCGCAAGGCCGAGGAGAAGGCCTGGGCCGACGCCAATCCCGAGAAGGCCGCCCAGCTTGCTGACTGGTTCAGCGGCAAGGCTCCCGAGATCGACTGGAGCAAGGTTGTCCAGAAGGACAACGATTCCACCCGTTCCGCTTCCGCCGCCTGCCTTTCCGCGCTCGCAGAGCAGGTCCCGAACATGATCTGCGCTTCCGCCGACCTGTCCAACTCCGACAAGACCGACGGTTTCCTCAAGAAGACCACCGCTTTCAAGGCCGGTGACTTCTCCGGTGCCTTCTTCCAGGCCGGTGTCGCCGAGCTCACGATGGCCTGCTGCTGCATGGGTATGGCCCTGCACGGCGGCGTCATCCCTGCCTGCGGTACCTTCTTCGTGTTCTCCGACTACATGAAGCCGGCCGTGCGTATGGCCGCCCTGATGGAGATCCCGGTCAAGTTCATCTGGACCCATGACGCTTTCCGCGTGGGCGAAGATGGACCTACTCATGAGCCCGTCGAGCAGGAGGCCCAGATCCGCCTCATGGAGAAGCTCAAGAACCACCACGGCAGGAATTCCGTCCTGGTGCTCCGTCCGGCCGACGCCAAGGAGACCACCGAGGCCTGGAAGATCGCCATGGCCAACACCGCCACGCCGACGGCCCTGCTCTTCTCCCGCCAGAATATCGCCAACCTCCCCGAAGGCAATGACTACAGTCAGGTCGCCAAGGGCGGATACATCGTTGCCGGGTCTGATCCCAACCCCGATGTCATCCTCGTGGCTTCCGGTTCCGAAGTCTCCACCCTGGAGGCCGGTGCCAAGCTGCTCCGTGCCGACGGCAAGAAGGTCCGCGTGGTCAGCGTCCCGTCTGAAGGCCTCTTCCGCCAGCAGCCCAAGGAGTATCAGCAGAGCGTCCTCCCTGCCGGTGTCAAGAAATTCGGTATGACCGCAGGCCTGCCTGTCACCCTGCAGGGCCTCGTCCCCGAGTCTGAAGGCACCATCTGGGGCCTTGAGTCCTTCGGCTTCTCCGCTCCTTACAAGGTGCTCGACGAGAAGCTCGGCTACACCGCGGAGAATGTCTACGCACAGGTAAACAAACTCTTCTGAGATAGATGAAAAACATTCGGAACTT
The DNA here is from genome assembly GCA_017454905.1 of Bacteroidales bacterium. Taxonomy (GTDB): domain Bacteria; phylum Bacteroidota; class Bacteroidia; order Bacteroidales; family UBA932; genus Cryptobacteroides. The sequence continues at coordinate 281,470 of JAFTCB010000062.1, read as the reverse complement.
CTGCATCATCGCCCACATCGACCACGGCAAGAGTACGCTGGCGGACCGCCTGCTGGAACTCACCAGTACCCTGGGGGCGCGTGATATGGAGAACCAGGTGCTGGATGACATGGACCTGGAGAAGGAGAAAGGCATCACGATCAAGAGCCACGCCATCCAGATGATCCACCGGTACCGGGGAGAGGAGTACAAACTCAACCTTATCGATACTCCGGGCCACGTGGACTTCTCCTATGAAGTTTCGAGAAGCATTGCCTCCTGCGAAGGCGCCCTCCTGGTGGTGGACGCCTCGCAGGGTGTGCAAGCGCAAACCATTTCCAATCTCTACATGGCCATCGACCATGGGCTGGAGATCATCCCTGTCCTCAACAAGATCGACATGGAATCCGCCCAGGTGGAAGTCGTCACCGACGAGATCTGCGACCTGCTGGGCTGCGATCCGGAGGATGTCTTCAAGGTGTCCGCCCGGACGGGCGAAGGCGTGGCCCCCATCCTCGATGCCATCGTAGAGAAAATCCCGGCGCCGCAGGGTGACCCGCAGGGGCCGCTCCAGGCGCTCATTTTCGACTCCGTGTTCAACTCCTTCCGCGGCGTCATCGCTTACTTCAAGATCAAGAACGGATCCATCCGCAAGGGCGATAAGGTCAAATTCTTCGCCACCGGGATGGACTACGAGGTGGAAGAAGTCGGCATCCTCAAGATGAAACTCATCCCCACGGAGGGGATCGGCTGCGGAGACGTCGGATACGTGATCACCGGCATCAAGAGCGCCACGGAGGTCAAGGTGGGCGATACCATCACCCATGTGTCCCGTCCGTGCACGGAGGCCATCGCGGGCTTCGAGGAAGTCAAGCCGATGGTCTTTGCCGGCATGTATCCCGTCCAGGCCGACAAGTTCGAGGAACTGCGTGCCGTGCTGGAGAAGTTCCAACTCAACGACGCCTCCTTCGTCTATGAGCCGGAGAGTTCGCTGGCGCTCGGTTCCGGCTTCCGCTGCGGCTTCCTGGGCCTGCTGCACCTCGAAATCGTCCAGGAACGCCTGTTCCGCGAATTCGACATGGACGTGATCACTACCGTCCCCAACGTCTCCTACAAGGTCTTTACGACCCAGGGGGAAGTGGTGGACGTTCACAATCCTTCCGGGCTGCCGCCCCAGACGCTCATCGACCATATCGAAGAGCCTTATATCCGCGCGCAGATCATCTCCAAGTCCGAGTTCTTCGGACCTATCATGAAACTGTGCCTGGACCGCCGCGGTACGCTCATCGGCCAGCACTACATCACGGCCGACCGGGTCGAACTCACGTACGACATGCCGCTTTCCGAGATCGTCTTCGATTTCTACGACAAGCTGAAGACCATCTCCAAGGGCTACGCTTCTTTCGACTACCATGTGATGGATTTCCGTCCGGCCCGGCTCGTCCGGCTGGACATCCTGCTCAACGGCGAGCCCGCCGACGCCCTGTCCACGCTGATCCACGAGGACAATGCCTACACCTTCGGACGGCGGATGTGCGAGAAACTCAAGGAACTGATCCCGCGCCAGCAGTTCGACATCCCCATCCAGGCGGCCATCGGCGCCAAGATCATTGCCCGCGAGACGGTCAAGCAGGTCCGCAAGGACGTGACCGCCAAGTGCTACGGCGGCGATGTCACCCGCAAGCGCAAGTTGCTCGAGAAGCAGAAGGAGGGCAAGAAGCGGATGCGCCAGATCGGTACGGTCCAGGTGCCTCAGAGTGCCTTCATGGCCGTGCTCAAGCTGGATTCCTGATGGTGCGCCGTTACCGGGTGGCGGGGTTGACCTTCTCGCTGGAGATGCCGGACATCCACCCGGCCTGGGGCCAGCTGGACAATTACGCTCCTTTCGATATAACCGCATCCCCGATGCACCCCGGACAGCAGCCGGAGTTTTTCACGGTTCAGCTGGCGGATGATGCGTTCCGGGGAGAGCGGGAGGTGTTGTACAAGTCGCCGGATGTGCCGGGAGAGCCGGTGGTGGACCTGTTCCGGTACGGCGCGGGGTATCTGGTGGAATTCGCTCCGGTCAATACCGTTCCGGTTTGCGGACAGCTTGCCGTTGGTGCGGATTTCCGTTTCGGGAAGCTGTCGGTCTGCGGAAGCTTGGAGCGCCAGATTTTTGCGATCAACAATGCGTTGATGTTCATGTTCGCTTTTGCTTCTGCCCCGTTCCGGGCGTTGGAGATGCATGCTTCCGTGGTCATGCACGGCGGGCGCGGCTTCCTCTTCCTGGGACACAGCGGCACCGGCAAAAGCACCCACAGCCGCCTTTGGCTCCGCTACATCGCGGGCACGGAGCTGCTCAACGACGACAACCCCGTGGTGCGTGTCGTGGACGGGACCGTCCGCGTGTTCGGCACGCCGTGGAGCGGCAAGACTCCTTGCTACAAGGCACAGGATGTCCCCGTGGGCGCTATCGTCCGTCTCCGTCAGGCGCCGGAAAACCGCATCGAGCGGCTGGGCGCAGTGGGCGCTTATGCTTCCGTGATGGCTTCCTGCTCGGGTTTCCGCCCGATCCGCAGCATCGCGGATGCCCAGCACGAGACCCTTGCCGCCGTGGTGCAGGGGGTGCCTTGCTATCAGTTGGACTGCCTGCCGGACGAAGCTGCCGCCCGGCTTTGCCAAAGTACGGTCGATGAATAGCCTGACGGTTCCCAACGACATCCTCCTCGAGGAGGTGGCAGCCGTCCTGGACGAAGGCCGGGAGGCCGTGATCACGCCCACGGGAAACAGCATGCTCCCCTTCATCCGCGGCGGCCGGGACCGCGTGGTGCTGCGCAGGCAGGACGGCATGGCCGCCGGAGACATCGTGCTGGCGCGGATCGGCGGCCGCTATGTGCTCCACCGCGTGCTGGGCGTCTCCGGGACGCACCTGACGCTGATGGGTGACGGGAACATCCGCGGCACGGAATCCTGCATGGCATCCGACGTGATCGGCACCGTCGTGGAAATCATCCGTCCGGACGGCCGCCGCTGCAGCCCCGGCAAGGGGCGCGTCTGGCGGGCGCTCAAGCCCGTCCGGCGATATATATTGGCCATTTATAGAAGATTGATATGAAACTGCTTGATGGATTTGTGCTCCGCACGTTCTGCGGAGAGCACATCGTGACTTCCGAGTCGGCCGCGCGTGTCGACTACAGCAAGATTATCTCCCTCAACGAGACTGCCGCCTGGCTGTGGGAACAGGTCGAGGGCAAGGACTTCGACCTGGATGACCTGGTGGCCCTGCTGACGGACCGCTATGACGTGGACGCTCAGACGGCGCGGAGTGATTCGCAGAAGCTGCTCGACAAGTGGATTGAAGCGGGACTCGTGGGATGATTCCTCTTCGCCAAGTCCTCCATGGCCTTGCGTCGATGGCGCGCCCCGCATGGGGACGCGGCCTGTTCAGCGTGTGTATCGGGCTGGTCCGGATCGCCGCTTCACTCAGCTTCGTCTGGATCTGCAAGCGCCTGGTGGATATCGCTACGGGCGACATGGAAGCCCCGCTTGGCGTGCATATCGGCATCATGCTGGGCATCATGCTCCTCCAGCTGGCCTGCTCGGTCGCTGCCGGAGCCTGGGAGAGCTACAATACCGCCCGAACGGGCAATGATTTGCGCGCCGATACCTTCGCCCGGGCTTTGGGAAGTACCTGGACCGGACGGGAGCGTTTCCGCAGCGGCGATGCCGTCAACCGGCTGGAGGAGGATGTGCGCGTGGTCACGGAGCTGCTGTGCAGCCGCCTGCCGGATGTGGTCTTGACGATGGTCCAGCTCGTCGCGGCCTCCGCTTATCTGATGTGGATGGCGCCGAATCTGCTTTGGGTGCTGCTGGTCCTGATGGTTGCCGCCGTGATCGGCTCGCGGATGTTCTTCCGTACGCTGCGTGCGCTGACCGAACGGATCCGCAAGCAGGAGGCGGAGGTGCAGCAGCTGATGCAGGAGAACCTGCAGAAACGCCTGGTCGTTCTGACGCTGGTGGGCACGGAACGGGTGCTGACCCGCCTGGGGGCCCTCCAGAAAGATGTGCTCGGACAGACGGTCGTCCGCTTGAAATATAATGCCGTCGCCCGCGGGTTCATGTTTTGCGGATTCGTGGGCGGCTACGCCGCGGCGTTCCTCTGGGGCGTGCTCGGGATCCGCAGCGGCGCCGTGACTTTCGGCATGATGACCGCGTTCCTACAACTGGTCGGACAGGTCCAGCGACCTGTCGCCGAACTGGCCCGCCAGATTCCCGCATTCATCCATGCTTCCACTTCCGTGGAGCGCCTGATGGAACTCCAGGCCCTGGAGCAGGAGCCGCAGGAAGCGCCGGTCCGGCTCTCCGGAGTGCCGGGGATCCGGCTCCGCGAGGTGGACTTTTCCTTCCCGGAGCGCGCCGGCAGCATCCTGTCCGGATTCTCTTATGATTTCGCGCCGGGCACGATGACCGTGATCATGGGTCCTACGGGTGCGGGAAAAAGTACACTCAGCCGCCTGGTGCTGGGGCTTCTCCGTCCGGTGGCGGGAAGCGTGGAAATCTATGGCACGGAAGGCGTTTTCTCGGCCGGGCCGGGCGTGCGCTGCAATTTCCGTTATGTTCCGCAGGGGAACTCGCTGCTCAGCGGGACCATCCGGGAAAACCTGCTGCTGGCCCGCCCGGATGCTGACGAAGAGCAGTTGCGGGAGGCGTTGCATATCGCCGTTGCGGATTTCGTCTTCGACCTGCCTTCGGGTCTGGATACCCCCTGCGGCGAAGAAGGCTCGGGCCTGAGCGAAGGGCAGTGCCAGCGTATCGCCATCGCCCGTGCGCTGCTGCAGGAGGGTGGCGTGATCATCCTGGACGAATCAACTTCTGCACTCGATGCTGACACGGAGAATACCTTGCTCGACCGTCTGTACGAGCGCTTCCATGGCCGGCAGACCTTGTTGTTCATCTCCCACCGGGACTCCATTGTCGCCCGCGCGGACGCGGTCCTGCGGATCTGACGGGAATGCGGTTACGGCACCGGATCATAGCCGCTGCCGCCCCAGGGATGGCAGCGCAGGATGCGCTTGAGACTCAGCCAGAACCCCTTGAGCGGACCGTATTTGCGGAATGCCTCCAGAGCGTACTGCGAGCAGGTGGGCGTGAACCGGCAGGTCGGCGGCTTGAGCGGCGAGATGCACAGCTGATAGAATTTGATCAGCAGGATGAAGGGGGCGGAAAGCACCCGCTTGACGGTCTCGCCGAAGGTCATGGCTGGGAGAGTTTCGAAGAAATGCGCTGCAGGATTTCCCCGACTTCCGCGAAAAGCGTCTGGAAGTCAGCGATTTCCGGGTGGCTGTAGGAAAGCATCAGGTCCACGCCGCCGGCGGTGAGGAGCTCCTTCTGGAGCCGGTAGGACTCGCGCAGGCGGCGCTTGAGCAGATTGCGCCGTACGGCGCGTTTAAAGAACTTCTTGGGGACGGAGACCATCAGCCGGTTGCAACCGCTTTCCCGGCCGGCCGCCCAGCAGTATCGCAGGTGGGGTGTGACGCCCCATTTCCCTTGGGAAATCAGTGCGGAGACGGTCGTCTTGCCGCACAGCCTTTCCTCCTTGGAGAGGGTATGGCCCTGCGGAAGCGTCATTTATCGGGACTGGATATAGAGTTCGACAGCCTTGCTGATGGATGTGGCCTCGGGGGTCGGGGCCTGGAGGGCGATCTGGAAGCCGGCTTCTTCCAGCGAGCGGACGACCGCCTTTCCGAAGGAGATGAACTTGAGGTCTCCCTGCCGGAAATCGGGAAAGTTCTCCTGGAGGGATGCGACGTCGGCGGGATTGCACAGGACGGCTACGTCAAAGGATGCGAGATCCAGTCCGTGGAGATCCTGGGAGACGGGCTTGACCAGGACGCAGACGGTGAAGTCCAGCTTGGCGGCGGAGAACAGCGTCGAGATCGGCGTCGTGTCGGAACCTTCGGTCGTGGTGATCAGGAACTTCTCTCCCTTGTGTTTGGCGGTGACGAGGGCGATGATGGATGCCGGGGTGCCGGTGCCATAGAAAATCTTGCGTTTCCGGTATACGATATGTTTCTGGAGGTACATCGCCACGGCTTCCGTGGAGCAGAAATATTTCATGGTCTCGGGAACCTTGAAACGCATTTCGTCGCACAGTTTGAAATAGGCGTCGATGGCGTGCCGGGAGGAGAATACAATGGCCGTATAATCGGGAAGATTGATGTGCTCTGCGCGGAATTCCCTGGCTGAAAGCGGTTCGATGAGGAAGAAGGGCTGGAAGACAAGCTCTGCTCCGTGATTGTTCTGCAAACTCTCATAGGAGGAGAGGTTGGACGGGACTTGCTGGGAAATCAGAATCTTCATCTTGCTGCAAATTGATCAAAAAAACATCACAACTGCTACCATCAAGGCAGCGGGTATAATTTCAAGCCCGCAAAGATACAAAATAGTTGTGAATCCGATACCGAAACCCCCTAAAATTTGTCCTGACCGCAGGAGCGCAAACAGGTAAATCACTGCAATTTCCACCCGGAGGACGGTCTGGATGGCCGGATCCGTCAGGTGCAGAAGAACGGAGAGGATGCCGATACTGACCAGCATCAGCGCGGTCAGCAGGATGAAGGAATTGTAGGGATTGTGCTTGAGCGTCAGGTAGGATTCGGTGCTGAGTCTGCGGGGGCGGCAGATCAGGTAGAAGATCTCCCGGACCAGCAGGAAAGCGATGAACAGCCCTACCGTGGCGGGAGCGCTCCAGGGTGCGGGGATGTGTGTCCAGAAAGCGGGACGCAGGAGTGCATACCGGTCGGCCATCAGGCAGAAGGGAAGTATGCAGGCGAGCGCCGTCAGGTTGCGGATCCGGGCCATCCCGAGGCTGTGCTCGAGCGCGGCGGCCCCGCGGGGCCGGTCGAAACTGTACAGCAACTGCGGGGCCAGCCGGAACAGATCCGGCAGCCCGGTCAGGAGGGTGAAGATGGCGATGACCGCGAGGATCCGGTTGGTCAGCAGGTCACCCCATGCAGGGAACGCGTCCAGTCCGGGTATCGGACCGGACGACATGTCCAGCGTGCCTCCCCTGAAGACTTCCTCCATCGGTCAGTTGCCCCGTTTGGCGTTGTAGCCCATCCCCGTGAGCAGGGTGACGAGCTTGTCGCGCAGGTCTCCCTGGATGGTGATTTCTCCGTCTTTGGCCGTGCCGCCCACGCCGCACTTGGTCTTGAGCGTTTTCGCCAGTGCGGCCAGGTCGTCCGACCGGCCGACGAATCCCTCGACGAGCGTCACCTGCTTGCCGGCGCGCTGGCGCCGGTCGATGCGGACCGTGAGACGCTGCTGGCGGGGCGGGAGCGTCTCCGCTTCGGGAGCCTCCTGCGCAGTCTGATATTGGAAGTCGGGGTTCGTGGAGTACACGACGCCCAAACGGCTTTTCCAGTCTTGTTGTGCCATCGTTGGGATAATTTTTGCAAAGATAAGGATTTTTAATTGTACCTTTGCAGTTTATGGACAGTAAGAAATTTACCTTGTGGAACAGGCTTTGTGCAGCGGCCGCCTTCGTGGTCTCCACCGTCGCATACCTGCTCACCATCGAACCCTCCGCATCCTTCTGGGACTGCGGCGAGTTCATAGCTTCTTCCTATAAACTTGAAGTGGGCCATCCGCCGGGAAATCCTGTTTTCCAGCTTTTTGCCCGTTTCTTCACCTTGTTCGGGGACAATATGCATGCGGCCATCCTCGTCAATGCGCTGAGCGCCCTGTGCTCCGGACTGACGATCCTGTTCCTGTACCTGACCATCGTCTGGCTTGCCAAGCGGCTGGTCCGGCCGGGTGCGGACGGGACGTTCACCTGCGGGCAGGCCATCGCCATTTTCGGCTCCGGCCTCGTGGGGGCGTTGGTGTATGCATTCTCGGATACGTTCTGGTTCTCCGCCGTCGAGGGCGAGGTCTATGCCATGTCCTCCCTTTTCACGGCCGTGGTATTCTGGCTGATGACGGTCTGGTATGACCGGGCCGACGAGCCGCATGCCCTGCGCTGGATCGTGCTGATCGCCTTCCTGATGGGCCTGAGCATCGGTGTGCACCTGCTCAATCTGCTGGCGATCCCGGCGCTGGTCTTCATGTACTATTACCGGAAGCGGGAAGACGGTCCCTTCACTTTCTGGGAACTGGTCAAGATCCTGCTGGTGGGAGCCCTGATCCTGGGCGTGCTGGTGTTCCTGTTCATCCCGTACCTGCCGAAACTGGCGGCGTACTGCGACCTCTTCTTCGTCAATGTGCTCGGGCTGCCGTACAACACCGGCGCTGCCTTCTTCCTGGCCGTGCTGCTCGCCCTGCTCTTCTGGGGACTGTTCCGCACCCTGAAGAAAGAAAAAGTCTTCCTCAATACGGTGCTGCTCTGCACGACGACCATCGTGATCGGCTTCTCCGTGTTCAGCATCGACATCATCCGTTCCTGCGCCAAGACGCCGACCAACGAATACCAGCCGGACAACGCCTTCACCCTGGTCCGCTACCTCTCCCGCGAGCAGTACGGTTCCACGCCGCTGGTCTACGGCCAGTACTATGGGGCACCGTATGATCTGAAGACGCGGCCCTACTGGGCGCCGTTGGACGGGAAATACAAGAAGGTGGAGGGGCCGGTGGAAGCGGTCTACAAACCTTCCGGCAAGATGCTCTTCCCGAGAATGTGGAGCACCAGCCCGGACGGGAGTTACGAGCAGTTCTACGAGACCTATACCCAGGGCAAGGGCAGGCGCGTTCCCGGCGCCGCCGCCCGCAAGCCGTCGTTGGGGGCCAACCTCTATTATTTCTTCGACTATCAGCTGAACTGGATGTACTGGCGTTATTTCATGTGGAATTTCGTCGGCCGCCAGAACCAGATCCATGCACCCAACCCGGGCGATATTTTCCACGGCAACTGGGAGAGCGGGGTGAAATTCATCGATGACCTGCGCCTGGGCGACCAGTCCGACGCGCCCGCCATCCTCTCGGAGGACAAGGGCAAGAACCACTACTTCTTCCTGCCCCTGCTGCTGGGCCTGCTGGGCCTGTTCTTCCAGTTCGACCGCGACAAGCGGGGCTGCTGGCTGACTTTCCTGATGTTCTTCATGACGGGTATCGCAATCGTCCTCTACCTCAACCAGCCCCCCTACCAGGTCCGGGAGCGCGACTATGCCTATGCCGGTTCTTTCTATTTCTTCAGTGCCTGGGCGGGACTGGCCGTGGCTGCCTTGTACAGCTGGATCGACGAGGCCCGCAAGGGCCGCGGCAGCGCCCTGACCGCCGGTGTGCTGACAGGCCTGTGCCTGCTCGTCCCGGTGCAGATGGCTGCGCAGAACTGGGATGACCACGACCGTTCGAACCGCCGCACGGCGGTCGAGATGGCCCGCAATTACCTCAATTCCGTCGGGGAAAACGGCATCCTGGTCACCCACGGGGACAATGATACCTTCCCGCTGTGGTATGCCCAGGAGGTGGAGAACGTCCGGACGGACGTGCGTATCTGCAACACTTCGCTGTTGGGTACCGACTGGCATATCGACCAGATGAAATGGGCGGTCAACGAGTCCGCTCCGCTGCCGCTCACCGTGGGGCCGGACCAGTATCTCTATGGCACCAACGAGTGGATCCCTATCTATGATACCCAGGAGCGCGAGATGTCCATCCAGGATGTGATGGCCGTCTTCAAGCATCCCCAGATCAAGGCCCCGATGACCAGCGGACGCAAGGTGGACTACATCCCTTCGCGCAAAATCGTGCTTCCCGTGAACAGGGAGAACGTTATCAAGTACGGTATTCTGGACGCCAAATATGCTGCGCAGATCCCGGATTCGATCGTGCTGACCATTTCCAAGGACAAGGACTATCTCAGCAAGCCGGAACTCTTCATGCTGGACCTGCTGTCCGGCTACGAGTGGGACCGCCCGCTGCACCTGCTCAACATGGGCGGCGACCTGAACATCGGCATCAAGGAGTATTTCGAGTACTGCGGCTATTCCTTCAAGTTCGTCCCCATCAAGAACAAGACCACCAGCACGGAGGCCGGATTCGTGGATACGGACGAGCTCTACCGCAAGATGACGCAGGTCTACAGCTGGGATGCCGTGGCACGGGACGACTATTTCATCGACTACCAGAACGAGTATACCCACCTGGGCGTGATGTCCATCCGGAGCATGTTCGTGACCTGTGCGGACGTCTTCATGCGGGCAGGCGAGAACGACCGTGCCCTGGAGATGGTGGACAAGTGCTGCGAGCTGATGCAGCATTATCCGCTGGAAACGGTCCCGGTCGGCTTCTCCGGCAATGATTACATGGTCGTCACCCTGGCCGAGGACTACTACAAGCTGGGCCAGCCCGAGAAGGCCCGCCAGCTGGCCGCGCAACTGGGTGCGGAATTGCTGTCCAGCGCCAAGTTCTATATCGAGTTCTATGACTGGGCCCGGGATGAGTTCGAGCTCGTCGGGCAGTATATCTACTTCCTGGCGGACGTGATGAAGCAGGGCGGCGATGCCGAACTGGCGAAAAAACTGACGGACGGCCTCGTGGCGCTGGTGGACCAGGCCTCGGAGGTCGTGGAAGCATCTTAACGGACAACGATGGCGGAGTTTCCTTCTAAAGACTGGAAAGATTACGAACTTCTCGACAGCGGTGCCGGCGAGAAGCTGGAGCGCTTCGGCGGATATGTCCTGGCGCGGCCGGAACCCAAGGCGCTCTGGGACAAATCCCTGCCGGAGGCGGAATGGCGCCGGCTTTCGCACACGACCTTTACCCCCGGCGCCGGGTTCGGCAAGGCCGGCAAGGAAGACAGCGGCACCTGGAACCGCCTCAAGAAGATGGAGGACCAGTGGTGGATCCGGTATACGCTGCCGTCGGAGCGCAGCGACTCAGGGGGTTTCGGGGGGAACGCCCCCCGTGAAACAAGCCCTTCAGGGCGAGGCGCAAGTCTGGACTTGCGCCTCGGGCTGACCTCCTTCAAGCATGTCGGCGTTTTTCCGGAGCAGGCGCCCAACTGGGACTATATCTACAGGCAGACCCGCATGCTCGGGCAAAAGCTCGGCCGCGCCCCGCGGGTGCTCAACCTTTTCGCCTATACCGGCGCGGCATCGCTCGCCGCCAGGGCCGCGGGGGCTGACGTGACGCATCTGGATTCCGTCCGGCAGGTGGTCACCTGGGCCCGCGGCAACATGGAACGCAGTGGCCTCGATGGCATTCGCTGGGTGGTGGAGGACGCGATGAAATTCGCCCGGCGCGAGGCGCGCCGCGGCAACCGCTACGACGGCATCATCCTCGACCCGCCCGCCTACGGGCACGGCCCGGACGGCGAGAAATGGAAACTGGACGAATGCCTTTTCGAGATGCTCCGCACCGTGGGGGAGATCCTCTCCCCGCAGGATGCCTTCCTGGTGCTGAACCTCTATTCCAACGGCTACTCCGCCCTGCTGGGCGAGACGGTGGTCCGGCAGGCCATGCGGACCGTCTCGCTGGAGAGCGGCGAGCTGGCGCTCCGCGACAAGTTCGACAAAGCCCTGCCGCTGTCCATCGTGGTACGGATGACCCGGTAAAAATCAGCATTTTTCCGCTATAACCCCCGTAATTACGGGGTTTTTTCGTTTGTTGAAACTCCCGAACTTTGCCCTTGACTTTTCACGAAAAGATGGTTGAGGACAAACAGGCAGGTACGATCCACGTGGCGAAGCGGGAACTGGAGGTGCTCCAGCTCCTCTCCCGGGGTTATAATACGCCCCGGATTGCGGCCGAAATGAACGTCCGGCCCGAGACCATCGTCTGGTACCGCAAGCAGCTTCACCTGAAGTTCGACGTCCACAGCACGGCGGAGCTCCTTGTCAAGGCCATCGAGCAGAAAATAATCTAACGCGCAATTGATATGGAAAAGATCTTGACTTTATCGGCGCTCCTGATCTGCGCCGCGGGGTTCGCCCAGAACCCCAGGGAAATCGAGGAACCGGCCCTGACCATCGGCCTGGGAGAGCGTTTCGCCTGGACGACCAAGTTCGCCGCTGGAGCGGAGGTGGTTTTCGACACGCTGGATGATAACGACGATGACGTGCTGGAGCTCGAAGAGGATGGCAATACGTGCGTGTTGAAAGGTGTCGCGCTTGGGACCACCAAGGCGCTGGCCGTTCTCGGCAACACCTTGTATTACAGGACGGTGACCGTGGTCGCAAAGGCGGGCGGCAAGCCCAATGGCGGCGGCGAGGAAACAGGCCCGGCGTTTACCGGAAAATATGAGTACAATCCTCCAAAGGACCATTACTATATCCACACCGGCTCGATCATCTATGCCAAGATCGGCTCTGAACAGATAGAAAAGTGCCTCGACAAAAGAGGCGACATTGAATACTGGATGTATTACAATCTGGCCTCCCGCGAGTGCAAGCAGTATTTGGAAAAAGATGGCTTCGACCACGGGAAGGTGGACAATGAGCAGTTGGATCCGGATGAGTGGGAAGCGAGGGAGAACCTGGCGCTGCTGGACACCTTTGCCGATAGCGAGTTCTGGAACAGCCTCAAGACCGACCCGGCAAGCAGCCTAAGCGAGTTCTATGTCGGCAACGAGACGGTGTGCGGCGTGAATTGCTGGGTCTTCGACACTGACGGGTATGGCGGTGTCACCATGAAGTACTGGGTTGACCCGTCCACCGGCTGCTGCCTCAAGTATGAGGGCCGCGGCAACGGCGGCGCCGTAAAGAACACCATGCAGGTCAAGACGTTCAATCTGAACTACCGCGTATGGTCCAATGATATGACGGATTCCACACTGAAACTTTAAAATAGAACAGCCATGAAACGGATGATACTCGGCCTTGCCGCCCTGATTGCGGCGATTGGCGCCCGTGCGCAGGATCCCTGGTATGCGCAGGATTTCTCGGTCAGCTACGTCAAATACGCATACAGCGGCAACAATGCCCGCAACGAGAGCCTGGACAAGACCATCACCGTGTCCCGCAAGGGCAACGAACTCTATATCCATATGGAGTCCTTGATGGGGCCTACCGATGCTACCTATGTCTTTGAGAACGGCCAGGTGTTCTACTACAAACTGGACGCCCGCAAGCACGAGGCCTCCAAGTCCGTCAAGGGCGGGACCTATGCCGATGCCACGGGCGCCCTTCTCGCTCAGATGAAAAGGGATGAAGTTCTGGCCTCCCTGTTTCAGGAGTATCCCAAGCCCGACCCTAAACAGGCTACCGTCAAATTCCTGGGCCGTGACGCCTATGAGGTGACCCGCTCCAAGACGATTTCGGCCGGTAGCGTCACCAGCACCAGTTCCAGCCATTTCGTAGTGGACAAGGAGACCGGCGCGGTCCTGAAATCCCGTACCGCTATGTCCGGCAGCTCCAGCAACTTCGATAAGGTGATGTTCGAATGTCAGACGTTCAATCCCACGACCCCAGACTATTCCAAGAACGTGACTTCGCTGGCGGGATATACCGTCAAATAATTCGAATCTTTGCGATTATGCGAAGATTACTCTACATATTGTGCCTCCTGCTTCCCGCGGCCGCCTTCGGCTACACGGACCACAGGGGGCGAAAATCACCCAAAAAACCGACAAACCCCCATATTTATGGGATTGATTTGTGTTTCTAAAAGGCCGAACTTTATATTTGTAAAATGATGCAGGCAAATGGCAGACGAAATCACACCCGAAAAAGTGTCCCTTACCAGGAGGGAACTGGATGTCCTGCGGCTGCTGGCCAAAGGGTACACATCGACCAAGATTGCCGAGTCGCTGGGTCTCAAGCCCCCCACCGTGATGTGGTACCGGAAGCGGCTTCACAAGAAATTCAAGGTCCATAACATGGCCGGGCTCCTGTTCAAGGCGATGGAGCAGAAGATCCTGTAATCAAGCGACTTTATTTAAATTCCAATCGATATGAAAAGAATCGTACTACTCATTACCGCTGTCACGCTGACGTGCGCGAGCGCGAACGCACAAAGTTTATTGAAGAAGCTGGGAGAGAGGGCCAAGAACGCCGCTGAGCAGAACATCGGCAACAAGGTTGAAAAGGGCGTGAACGATGTGTTGAACGGGAATGTAGGCAAGAAGGACGGGAACAAGAACAACAACCAGAATAACACCCAAACTCAAACGGTTCCCCAGGCTCCTCCCGCAACTCCGGGGAAGCAGACCCAGACCGGTTCCAACCTTAATTTCGGCGGGAAACTCACGCAGTATTCCTGCGACGTGTATGAGAATGATGTCCTTGCGGCCCATCAGTTCATTGACGGCTCAATGGTCTATAACGAGTCCGTAAAGGGCAATTCGTTCATCATCAAGAACAACAAGGTGTATATCCTGGACGCCCAGAAGAAGATGGCCACCGTCCTGTCTCTGGAGGATGCCGCCAAGACCGGCGGCGGTGCCGGAATGGACCAGCAGATTACCCAGTGGCTGGGTTCGGAAACCGCCGTCAAGACCGAGGTTGAGAAGAAGATGCTCGATCCGGAAGTGATTGACGGCGTGGAGTGCATCCACTATATAGCCTATGCCAATACGGCGCAGGCTGCGACCATTGACGGGAAGCCTGTCCCGAATACCGTTAATAGCGACCGTGAAGTGTGGGAACATCCCCAGTGGGGTATCGCCCTCCAAACGCTTACGGGCCAGTCCCTCAAGCTCAACTACCGCAATATCGTCCCAGGCCCTCAGCCCAAGGAGAAGTTCGAGATTCCTGCCGGGTACAAGGAGACCGATATGACCGATGCCTTCGGGGCGCTTATGAAAGCAATGCAAAACCAATAATTTTATCATTATGAATAAAATTACTATCATTCTGTGCATTATGGCTATGTCCACGATGGTTGCCTGCGGCAACAACAACAGCAAAAAATCCAACAACAACGGCGAACCTGCCGCTCAGGCTGTTCAGCAAGACAAAGGCTCTTCCCCAGAATCCATTGCGAGGACCAAGTGGTTTTATGAGGACGAGCACGACATTTATCGTCTGACTGTCAATACTGAGGGTGGAGCATCCCTGTATTTTACAAAATGCAATGATGACGGAGATCTTCTCGACAGCGGAAACCTGTTCGGAGTATATACCTACAAAAATGGCAAGGGCAGTATTGCACTTGAAGACAACGGCAAGCCCGTTGATACCGCAACATTCTCCGTTAATGGTAAGAAGATGGAATTCACCTTCAAGGGTAAGACTGTGAAGATGAATCAGAAGTCTGTTGATTAGAACCTTAGGATTCTGTGAAATGAGGCGCTCATTTCCACTCACCTTGATTTCCCTGACGCTTCTTGTGGCCGCCTGCAACTGGAATCCACAGAAGCGTCAGGCTTCTATTATCCCGTCTGAACCGGACGAGGCGGTAACGGAGACTGTCCCGGAAGAAGTGACGGAACCGGAAAGCACCAATGACGGTAGCGTACTTGGCGACGTTCTGGACACCGAGGGTAAAACCGATGAGGAAGTAGCCCAGGAGTTGCTGAAGGCCATCTTTGGCGGCCTGGCCGAGCAGAATAAGGAGAGGCAGGAAGAGGCCGACAAACTGAGGGCACACGAGGATTCCATCGCCCGCAACAAGGAGGCCGAAGAGAAAGCAGCCCAACAGGCTGCCTGGGAAGCCGGACGCGAGGCCCAGCGCTGGTGGAAGAAGGATTTCAGCATCACGGTGGAACGCCCGGAGATGATGAACTCCCGCTGGGTGATCAAGCGCAAGGGAGACCGCTTCTACCAGAGCCGTTCCACATCGGGGATCACCCAATACTACGTCTATTACAACAAGGACGGTAAGGTGGGCTCCTACAGCACTGCCGAGCGGAGATACAATACCCATCCCGACAAGAGCATCGACGACATGCTGGAGAAATGGCTGAAGGAAGTCGGTGTCTTTATGGGCTATGATTATGTCCACGACTACTTCGACAATACCGGAGAGACCAAGACCTATGCCGGTCGAAATGTGGAAGTCTGGGAGAATAAGAAAAATACGGTTTACGTAGATACGGAGACCGGCGCCGTCCTTTACCAGAAGAATCCGAAGGGCGAATCCACGACGGTCAAGGCCTTCTCCACCAAGGTGGATGTCTCTGACATCGCTTCCCATCTGCCGAAAATATAGTAAATTTGCAGGTATGAAAAGGATTCTGCTACTTGCTCTATTATTGTCTCCCGTGGTCGCCTGGGGTTACACAGACCACAGGGGGCACAATCTGGATTCACTGGAGCGGGTTGTCGCCCAGTGGACACCCGACAAGTTGTCCGTGGCCACGCCTGAGCAGCGACATGAATACCGCAGGACCTGTTATCGGACTGCACTGGGCTATCTGCAGCTGGAACCGCTGCGCAGTATGCACTATGCCTCCCTGGCGATAGAGAACGCTGAACAGGACGGCGATGATGGAACTGTCTTTGACGCATCCATCATCATGGGTCAACATTACTGGGCACGTGAGAAACTGGACAGCGCACGGATTTATTACAGCAAAGCAGGTGATGCACTGGCCATCCAGGAAGCGAACTGGAGCAATCCGGACAAGCACGACCTGGAGGCCATGCAGTCCCAATTTTGGGGCACACTGGGTAATTTCTACGCCGTACAGGATTCGCTGGAGCAGTTCGCATACTACTATGGCAAGGCCGGTGAAGTCTTCGAGAAATGGGAATGGTGGGAAGATTGCTCCACGTTGCACCGAAACATCGGCGAGGTTTACGCTGATGCCGGAGACCTCAAGAAAGCGAAGCCGGAGTATGAATTGGGACTGAAATTTGCCCAGCAGTCCGGAGACTCCCTGATAATCGCCCATGCCCTCTATGGCCTGGGCCGCTGGTATCAGGAATCCGGCAAGACCGCCAAGGCGCTGGAGTACCTTACACAAGCGGATGAATACTTCGGCAATCATGAACGGGAGGAAGCCTTCAGTCGCGCCAACAACCTGGCCGTGATGAACGCCGCCCACAAGGAACTCTACCGCAGCGCCCGGATGCTTGCCATCGTTTCATTCCTGGTCCTTCTTCTCTCTTTGGCCGGCACGCTTCTGGTCCGTCGTCTCAGACTAACAAAGCAAGAACTCACTGAGACATCGGCCGTGCTGGAGGAGACCATTGAGGAGTTGCGTCCCGAATCGGGGACGGCTGCGCCGGAGCTCAAGCTGACGCCCCGCGAGAAGGACGTCGTCCGGCTGCTGATGCAGGACAAGAGCACCAAGATGATCGCCGACGAACTCGGGGTGGGCTATGAGACGGTGGTCTGGTACCGCAAGCGCCTGCTGGCCAAGCTTGACGTCCACACTTCCCCCGCATTGATCGCGGAGGTGACTCGCCGGGGGTTGCTGTAACCAATACTCCTGATCCGACAGCGTGCTGTCAATGTCCGTCAAACGGGGACATTGACGACAGGGGTGGGGTGATGAGGGCGGAAGCGGCCCCGGCCGGAGCAGAAGAAGGGGAGGGGACGAAATGACAAAATTAATTACTATCTTTGCGTTTCGGACAAATCAACAAACTCTTATACACTATGCAGCAAAACATCGATTCCTACGATTTCGCCGGCAAGAAGGCGATCGTGCGCGTGGACTTCAACGTTCCGCTCAACGAGAATTTCGAGATCACCGACGACACCCGCATCCGCCGGGCCATGCCGACCCTCAAGAAGGTCCTCGCCGGGGGTGGTTCCCTGATTATCATGTCCCACCTCGGACGCCCCAAGGGAGTAGCTGACAAGTTCTCCCTGAAGCACATCGTGGACCACGTGGCCGAGTGCCTCGGCGCTCCCGTGAAGTTCGCCCCTGACTGCCAGAAGGCGCAGGCTGAAGTGGCCGCCCTCAAACCGGGCGAGGCCCTGCTGCTCGAGAATCTCCGCTTCTATGCCGAAGAGGAAGGCAAGCCCCGCGGACTCGCAGAGGACGCTTCCGACGAGGAGAAGAAGGCTGCCAAGAAAGCCGTCAAGGAGAGCCAGAAGGAGTTCGTGAAGACCCTTGCCTCCTATGCCGACTGCTATATCAACGACGCTTTCGGTACGGCGCACCGTGCCCACGGCTCCACCGCCCTCATCGCCGACTACTTCCCCAATGACAAGATGTTCGGCTATCTGATGGAAGGCGAGATCAAGGCGATCGACAACGTGCTCAAGAACGCACGCCATCCCTTCACCGCCATCATCGGCGGCTCCAAGGTCTCTTCCAAACTCGCCGTGCTCGAGAACATGCTTGAGAAGGTGGACAACCTGATCATCGGCGGCGGCATGGGCTATACTTTCATCAAGGCCCAGGGCGGACAGATCGGACGTTCCCTGCATGAGGACGACCTGATGCCCCAGGCGCTCGAGATCCTGGCCAAGGCCAAGGAGAAGGGCGTCAAGATCTATCTCTCCACGGAGACCGTCGTGGCCGACGATTTCAGCAACGAGGCCAATACGAAGGTCGTTCCGTCCGATGCCATCCCCGAGGGCTGGGAGGGTATGGACGCCGGTCCCGCTTCGCTGAAGTGCTGGAAGGAAGTCATCCTCGGCTCCAAGACCGTCTTGTGGAACGGCCCCGTCGGCGTGTTCGAGATGCCGACCTTCGCCAAGGGTACGCTCCAGATCGCAGAAGACCTCGCCGAGGCTACCGCGAAGGGCGCTTACACGCTGGTGGGCGGCGGCGACTCCGTTGCAGCCGTGACGCAGATGGGCTATGCCGACAAGGTGAGCTATGTCTCCACCGGCGGCGGTGCGATGCTCGAGGCCCTCGAAGGCAAGGACCTTCCGGGTATTGCGGCCATCCGCGGTTAAGCAGGATTTTTACGGCGGCCGCTCCCCTGAAACCGGGGGAGCGGCTGTTTTTTTGTCGTTATCCGTAAAATATGTGTGTTTTGTGCTGGTTTTTTTTATCTTTGTAAGAACATGCAATCTAACTCAAAATTATAGATTATGGCCTATCAAGAAGTTACCAAGACAAGTTATGGCAAGCGCCTCGGCGGTTCCCTGCGGGGAATCATCACCGGCCTTGTGCTTTTTGTCGCTGCCACGGCCCTGCTGTGGTGGAATGAGGGCAATGCGAAGAAGAATTCGACGGCCCTGGACGATTTCAAGAAAGAGTGCGTGGACGTTGCGGACGTCAGCACGGTGGACCCTGCCCTTGACGGCAAGGCCATCCATGCCACCGCCAACGCGGTGTCGGACGAAATCCTGACCGATCCCCAGTACGGGATCCAGGTCAACGCCATCCGCCTCGTGCGGGAAGCGGAGTACTACCAGTGGGTGGAGAACTCCTCGTCCGAGAGCAAGGACAAGATCGGCGGAAGCGAGGAGACGACCACGACCTACACTTACTCGAAAGAGTGGGTGAGCTCGCCTGTCGATTCCCGGGAGTTCCACGATCCTGATTATCAGGATGCCAACAGCGTCCGCACCAATATCGCAGATGCGACGTTTACTGCGGACCAGGTCCATTTCGGCGGCTATGTCCTGCCCAAAGACCTTGTCAAGATGATTCCGGCCGATACGCAGGTCAACCTCCCCGAGTCCCTTGCCGACGGCGTGGATACTTTCATCCATGACAATGTCCTGTATTACGGAGATCCGCAGGCTCCCGCCGTGGGTGATGTCCGCGTGACCTTCATGCAGGCAGATGGCGGTGATGCTTCCATCCTCGCCAAGGCCAAGGGCAACAGCTTCGAGCCCTACACGCACAAGAACGGCAAGTCCATCTACGTCCTGTCCATGGGCAACCGCTCGCTGGACAATATGTACGAAGCCAAGAAGGCTTCCAACAAGATGGTCCTCTGGCTCTTCCGCCTTCTCGGCGTGCTGCTCGTAATCGCCGCCCTGCGCGCGATGTTCAGCATCGTCGTCACGATCCTCAAGGTCCTCCCGCCGCTTGCAAAGGTCGGCCAGCTGGGTGTCAACCTGGTGACGGGTGTCGTTGGTTTCATCTGGGCCCTGCTGGTGATCCTGGTGGCCTGGGTGGTCTGGCGGCCTGCGGTTGCCATCGTGCTGGCCGTGGTGATCTGCCTGCTTGTCGCATTCCTCATCTACAAGAGCAAGAATGCGCCTGAGGCGGCACCCGAGACGGTCCCCGCTGCCCCGGAAGTCCCCAAGACGGATGCCGAATAGCATGAAGAAATCATTATATCTCGGGCTGGCAGCTTTGTTGCTGCCGGCCCTTGTCGCTTGCAAGGGCAAGGGACAGCAGGCGGCGCAGTTCGCCTGGCAGGACGAGGACATCGTCGCCGTGGCCTTCCTGGGCTATTACGACTCTTTCGGGGAATTCGAGCAGTCTCCTTCCTATCCCCGGCTGACCAAGACATTCCCGCAGATCGTAGAAGCAAAGCAGGTCGATACCGAACCGGGCCGGGAGATTTACCTGGTCGTCCCGCGCGATCCGATGTCGACACTCGCCGTCAACGAGGCGGGGAGCTACATCCCGGAAGACGGCCCCGCTGTCTTCTATCGCAGCGAAGAAGGCCGCCCGATCCTGCTTCTCAACAACTGGGAGGAGCCGAATACCCAGATCGTCTGTACGGACAATCAGGGACGTAGCGTGACGTATTCGCCGGCGCTCGACCGGAAGTCCGGCAAACTCCGGAAGGCTGCGCAGCAGGGCGTGCGTGATATTTCCCTGCCGCTTCCTGAGCCGCTGAAGGGCTATACCGAATTCGACTACGGTGAGGATTTTGACGGGAACAACCTCGGGATCCGCGTCCGCCTGGAAGCGGGCGCTCCGGTGCTGACCATCTCGTATGCCCCGCTTGCCAACATCGGGTTCGATGAGGACAACTTCCGCCTGAATGACGGCGAGAATACTATCTATGGTATCAACGGCGTGTGCAAGGGAGTGTTCCTCGGGACGATCGGCCAGGATTACAATCCGGTCATCTGCGCCCTGATGGAGGACGGCACCGTCAAGATGTGCAGCGTCTTTTATGCGGTTCATCACGGCGGCCCGGAGCTCAGCGGTGTCCTGCCGGGATTCAAGGATGTGACCGGTTTCGAGAGCGGCGGCGGTGGTCCCTGGAAGGATGAAGAATCCGGCGAGACCTTCTACGAATATGAGACCATCTATGCCCTGGATGCCCGCGGCGGCCGTACGGAGATTCCGTATTTCGTCAATTACGGAACCTACTACTCCAAGGACGAGCGCTACATCTACGAAGCCACCCTCTCGCCCGACTGGAACTACAACCTCGTCTGCATCAGCCGGGATGAATATGCTCCGCAGGAGGGTTATGCCGGATGGTTCTTCGAAAAGGAGGCCGGAGACAGCGTGCAGAAATTCAGCTTCAGCCGCTATTCCCGCATGAACATGGGGGACGAAGGCTTCGAGTATGACTACAAGCCCCTCTCCGGCACGTTCACGGCGGCGGAGCGCGGGCTTTCCTATGAGATCAGCCTGGCCGGTTCGGACGCATTCCCGTCCGGACTGACGTTCCAGGACGAGAGACTGTTGGAAAAATCGATTTATGATGATTAAACGTATTCTGACCGCCGGCCTGGCGCTGCTGTGCGCCGCCGGTGCTTTGTCTGCACAGGAGCAGACGGTGGACGGCGCCTTCGGTGGCGTGTACCGCAAGGTGGTTAAACCCGACGAGGGCGAAATGGCCCGTGAAGGGCAGATTGTCGTGATATTCAGCGAGAAGGGCGTCTGGTTCAATGCCTTCCTGGCCCGCGCGGACGGCCATACGGCCGCCCTGAAGCCCGAGGGCGGGACCTGGTTTGAAAAGACCGGCGAGGGCCGGGATTTCTCCTACAACTGGGTCGATGACAACTTCGACTACACAATGGAGGTGAAGATTCCTTCCCCCGAGGTGCTGACCATCATCGACCACTTCAATGCCGGGGCCTCCCCGTTCGGCATGGGCATGTCCCTGGGCGGCGATTACGAGCTGGACTACGGCTACGTGGTCGATGTGAATGGCTATGTCTATCAGAAAGTTGCCGAGGGTACAGCCCTGGAACTCTGTGCGGGCGGCATCTACAAGGGGAACGTCACGCTCCCCAAGGCCGTGTCGGACCATGGTGAAGTCCTGCCTGTGGCCGGTTTCGGCGAGAAGGCGCTCTACGGCGAGCGGGAGGTGACGGATGTGACCTACTACAGGGATACCCAGTATGTGAAACCGTCCGCATTCTACCGCAGCGGAATGCGTTACGTCTGGCGGACCGACTACAATCTGCCGAAGTATGTCTATCCCAGCGAGGATTTCCAGTCATACATCATCCAGCAGGAGCTTTATGACTGGGACTACAATACACCCAGGTGGATGTTCTTCAAGCACAATTATGCGCCGCTGACCTTCGTCAAGGACCAGCTGAAGGACGAGAGCAAGAAATGGGGCTACAGCCCCTTCCATGCCGCTGGGATGCAGGGCATATTCTTTGAGATGCGCGTGCCGGATGCCGTCAAGAAAGCGATGTTCCGCGGGTATGATGCCGTGGAAATCATCGGCCTTGCCATGGATGGCGAATTTGCCGCATTCCACCGTTTCCCGGCGTTCAGCCGCTGGAAATGGGGCGAGAAGGAGCAGTCGATGAGCGCCGCGCTCGAGAAGCAGATGGAGACCCGTTACGGACGCAAACTCCGCCAGTCCCGCTACATCGGGCACTTGCGTGAAGGAGACGGCCGCGTGGGCATCTTCGAGTTCGAGATCAGGGACGGCGAAGCGATGGTCGTCATCGCCTGGACGCAGGGAGGCAAGGTCAAAGCCACCTATGTCATGACCACCGAGGTTGATCCCAACGAAGGGGAGTTCAGCGTGTGGAATGTCGATGACGACGGCGAATACGGCATTCCTGAACTGCTGTGCATCGCTTTCGACAAGCACGACAACGTCATGCTGTGGTTCAACCACAGCGCCCCCGAAAGTCTCAATCTCTTCGGCCTGCGTCAGCAGGGCGACCAGCTCCAGGCCTTCGGCGAGGACCAGTGGTATCGCTATCAGGAATAATTACTTGAGCGGACGCGCGAAGTGCGTGGGCTCTTTCTTGACCGGCTGCGGATGAACGACCGCGGCCGGTTTTTTCGTCTTGGCGGCATAGACCAGCAGGCCGATGCCCGCCAGGATGAAGGGGATGGAAAGGAGCTGACCCATGTCGAGGGCCATCGCCTGCTCGAACTCGACCTGCGGCTCCTTGATGAATTCGATGAGGAAGCGGCTGCCGAAGCACCCCACCAGGAAGAGGCCGAAAAAGAAGCCGCGGTGGACCTTGTCCAGCTTGTTCTTGTAGATCCAGACCATCACCAGGCCCAGCAGCAGGTAGGAAAACGCTTCGTAGAGCTGGGTCGGATGCTTGGGCTCCGTCTCGCCGCGCAGGTCGAAGATGAAGCCCCAGGGGAGCGTGGTCACGTCGCCGTAGATCTCGGAATTGAAGAGGTTGCCCAGGCGGATCATGCAGCCCGCGAAGGCCACCGCGATGCACAGCCGGTCCATGATCCAGAGGAAATCGAAATCGTTCTTCTTCCCGTAATGGGAGGAGAACCACCACATGGCGAGCAGCAGCGCGATGGCACCGCCGTGGCTGGCGAGGCCGCCCTTCCAGGGCATGAAGATCTCCCAGAATCCCTGCCAGGAGCCGAAGTAGTAGTCCGGCTGGTAGAAGATGCAGTGGCCGAGCCGGGCGCCCACGATCGTGGCGATCAGCAGGGTATAGAGCAGGGGGTCCATCAGTTTGGTATCCAGTTTTTCGCGGGTGAAGAACCACTTGAAAAGATACCAGCCGATCACGAAACCGGACACGAACAGCAGGCCGTACCAGCGGATCTCCAGCGAACCGATCTGGAAGAGTATGGGATTGACGTGCCAGTGCACGTAGAGCAAATTCAGCATAAAATGTCTTATTATCTTGGCAAAGATAGTAAATAATGCTGACTGGACGCGCTGATGGTGCAAATTTTGCATATCTTTGCGCGCGCAAAAATATTATGAGAAAAACAATATCGTTAGTAGTTCTTTTCTTCCTTCCGCTGCTCGCCTTTGCACAGGCCGCCGACACGACGGCCGCACCGACGCTCCTCTCCCTGGAGGATGCGCTCCGCATTGCATTGAGCGAGAACGCCACCGTCAAAGTGGCAGACAAGGAAGTCGAGCGGACCGGATACGCCCGCAAGGGTACGTATTCCGCGCTCTATCCCCAGATCAACGGTTCCGCTTCTTATCAGCGGACCATCAAGAAACAGGTGATGTATATGGACGGCGGCGGTTTTGACATGTCCAGCATGTTTGCCGAGACCCTGACCAACTACTTGCTGCCCCTCTATGAGCAGCATCCGGACGTCCCGTTCCCGACACCCGCCCCGTCGAAACCGGAGGATGAGACTTCTTCCTCCTCCGGGGAAGGTTTCTCCGTCGGCCGTTGGAATACCTGGTCCGCCGGTATTTCCGCCTCGATGCCGCTGATCAACGCCCAGCTCTGGAAAAATCTCCGCATCTCCGACAAGGACGTGGAACTGGCCGTCGAGAAGGCGCGCAGTTCCCGCCTGGAGACGGTCGGACAGGTCAAACAAGCCTTTTTCGCCTGTCTGCTCGCCCGGGAAGCCTTCGCCGTGTACAAGTCCGCGTATGAGAACGCCCTGGAGAATTTCAACCAGATCCAGCGGCGCTATAATGCCCAGCGGGCTTCCGAACTCGACCTGACCCGCGCCAAGACCACGCTGGCCAACGCCATTCCGAATGTCTATGACGCCGAAAGTTCCGTCCTCCTGACCCTGTGGCAGCTCAAGGCCGTGATGGGGGTGAGCCTGGACGAGAACATCGATGTGGCCGGTTCGCTGGACGACTACGCGCAGCATATGCTCTATGACCTGCATGAGACCGGGGAACTGTCGCTGGAGAACAATTCCACGATGCGCCAGCTCGCCCTCCAGGCCGAACAGCTCGCGGAAGCCATCAACGCGCAGCGCTACGCCAGCCTGCCGACGCTCTCCCTGTCCTTCAACTACAGCCTGAACGCGATGACCAACGACTTCGTGTTCAGC
Source organism: Bacteroidales bacterium (assembly GCA_017454905.1). Taxonomy (GTDB): domain Bacteria; phylum Bacteroidota; class Bacteroidia; order Bacteroidales; family UBA932; genus Cryptobacteroides. Next base: position 256,596 of record JAFTCB010000062.1, on the reverse strand, counting down.
CAGTTCAAGTGGTCTCCGTACTCCTTCGTGGGGCTGAACCTGTCCATCCCGATCTTCGCAGGCGGTCAGCGTACCAACGCCGTGCGCCAGGCCCGGGTGCAGGCCCAGGAACTGGACATCCAGCGGACCAACACCGAGCGGCAGCTCAAGATCGCCATCCGCCAGTATCTCAACCAGATGGAGACGGCGATGAAGAGCTATTCCTCCGCCTACAGCGCGGCCGGGACAGCCCAGAAGGCCTATGACATCGCGTCCAAGTCCTACGAAGTGGGACGCAGCACGCTGACCGACCTCAACGATGCGCAGCTGGCCCTGACGCAGGCCCGGCTCGGGGTCTCGCAGGCCGTCTACAATTTCGTGGTGGCCAAGGCCAATCTCGAGAGCACGCTCGGCGCCGATTTCATCGACGGCTCCGGCAATGTCCAACTGAATAAAACATACATCCATGAATAAGCAAGTCTGTATGGTTCTGGCCCTTTGCACGCTTCTGAGCGCCTGCGGCCAGCAGAAAACCGAAGAAACCCCGGCCTTCCCGGCAGAGCCGGTGACGCCGGTTGTCTCCGTGGCCACCGCCGTCCGGCAACAGGTCCCGCAGGACGCCGTGTATTCTTCCACGGTCCAGGCCAACGTGGTCAACAACATCGCCCCGCAGAGCGGCGGCCGCATCCAGAAACTGAACGTCGAGGTGGGAGATTTCGTCTCCGCCGGACAGATCCTGGCGGAAATGGACCGCGTCCAGCTCGACCAGGCGGCCCTCCGGCTCAAGAACGATGAGACCGAGCTGGCCCGCGTGAAGCAGCTCCAGGCCGAAGGGGGCGTGTCCCAGTCGGACTATGAAGCCCTCGAACTGGCCTTCAACGTGTCGAAGAGCAGCTATGAGAACCTGCAGGAGAACACCATCCTGCGTGCCCCGGTCGGCGGTGTCATATCCGCCCGCAACTATGACCGCGGCGACATGTACACGATGGGGCAGCCCATCTATACGGTCCAGCAGATCACCCCGGTCAAACTCCTGGTCGCCGTCTCCGAGACGGACTACACGCGGGTCAAACGGGGCGACAAGGTGTCCCTGACGGTCGATGCCCTGCCGGGCAAGACCTTCACGGGTTCTATCATCCGGCTGTACCCGACGATGGATGCCGCCACGCATACGTTCAACGCGGAAGTCCGCGTGGCCAATACGAACCGCGAACTGCGCCCCGGCATGTATGCCCGGGTGACGGTGGATTTCGGCGCCCACGACAGCATCGTCGTGCCGGATGCCGCCGTGATCAAGCAGCAGGGCTCCGGCCAGCGCGTCGTGTATGTGCTGGAGCCGGACAACACCGTTTCGATCCGGATGGTGACCCCGGGCCGCCATTTCGGGACGAGTTACGAGATCCTTTCCGGACTGGACGAAGGGACGCAGGTGCTGACCGGCGGCCATACCAACCTCAAGTCCGGCGATAAAGTGGAGGTCAGGAAATGAGCATTTACCGTTCTGCGGTCGAACATCCCGTAACAACCTCCCTGATTTTCATCGCCCTGGCCATCCTGGGTCTGTTCTCCCTGAGCCGGACGTCCATCGCCCAGTTCCCGGAGTTCGACTCCAATACGATCATGGTGATGTCCTCCTATCAGGGAGCCAACGCACAGGATATCGAGACCAACCTCACCAAGGTCCTGGAGAACGCCCTCAACGGCGTCGAGGACCTCAAGGAGCTGAACTCCCAGTCCAAGGAGAATATCTCCCTGCTGACTTTGACCTTCAATTACGGCGTGGATATCGAAGCCGCGACCAACAGCGTGCGCGACAAGCTGGACATGGTCAATTCGATGCTTCCCGACGGGGTGTCGATGCCGGTCATCTTCAAGTTCAGCGCTTCCGACATGCCGATCATGATGCTTTCCGCCACGGCGGAGGAGAGCCTTTCCGGTCTGGACAAGATCCTGGACGACAAGGTGGCTACTCCGCTGGCCCGCGTGAGCGGTGTTGGTACGGTGTCCGTCAGCGGCGCCCCGAGCCGCGAGATCCAGGTCTACTGCGATCCCAGCAAACTGCAGGCTTATGGGTTGAGCATCAGTACGATCGCCGCCGTGATCGGTTCCGAGAACCGCAACCTGCCTTCGGGCAACATCGACATCGGTTCCGAGACCTACACCCTGCGCGTCCACAAGGAGTTTTCCGATCCTTCGGAAATGCTGGACATCGTGGTCGGCGCGGCGAACGGCCGGGCCGTGTATCTGCGGGATGTCGCTTCGGTGACGGACGGACAGCAGGAGCGCGAGCAGGAGTCCTATACCAACGGACGCCGGGCCGCCCGGATCGTGATCCAGCGGCAGAGCGGCGCCAACACGGTCAACGTCATCCGCGGCATCAAGAAGCAGATGGCCCAGATCGAGAAGACTCTCCCCTCCGACGTGAAGATCACGACCATCGTGGACGGCTCCCGCGAGATCATCAATACCATCCATACCCTGATCGAGACCATCCTCATCACCTTCTTCGTGGTGATGCTCGTGGTCTTCATCTTCCTGGGCAACTGGAAGTCCACATTCATCATCGTGCTCTCCATCCCGCTGGCCCTGCTGGCGTCCCTGATGTATCTGTATGCCACGGGCAACACGCTCAACATCATCTCGATGTCCGCGCTTGCGATCGCCATCGGCATGGTCGTGGACGATGCCATCGTCGTCCTGGAGAACGTCTCCACGCACATCGCACGCGGGGAGAAACCCAAGGAGGCGGCCGTGCACGGCACCGGCGAAGTGGGTATCTCCGTCATCGCTTCCACCCTGACGATGCTCTGCGTGTTCCTCCCGCTGACGATGATCAACGGCATGGCCGGCATCATGTTCCGCCAGCTCGGCTGGATCGTCTCGATCATCATGATCGTGTCCACTACGGCGGCCCTGACCTTCGTGCCGATGCTTTGCTCCCGCTGGCTCAAGAAAGATACGGCGCACGGCAAGCTCTATAACGCCATCTTCGTCCCGATCAACAAGTTCATCGACAAGATCTCCCGCGGGTATGCCCATGTGATCCACTGGGCGACCAAGCGCCGCAAGATCGTGATCCTGGGATTCGCCGGCGTGTTCGTCGCCGCGATGGCCCTGCTGGCCCCGGGACTCAAGACGGAGTACTTCCCCCGCGGGGATTCCGAACGGCTCACGGTCACGATCAACCTGCCGATGGGTACGGCCCAGGATGTCACGCGCGACTTCTACAACCGCATCTATGCGGACATCCGCGCGGCGGTGCCGGAAATCCAGGTGCTCAACGCCACCTTCGGCCAGGCCGATACGGACAATACCTTCGCCAGCATGCAGAGCAACGGTACGCACATCCTTTCGCTGAACATCAACATCGGCACCTCCAGCACGCGCAAGCGTACGGCGGCCGAGATCGCGGACGTGCTGCGCGGCATCTGCGCGCAGTATCCGGAAATCCGCCGGGCGATGGTCTCCGAAGGCATGGGCATGGGCGGCGCCTCCACCGTGGAGGTGGAAGTGTACGGCTATGATTTTGCCCAGACGGACCGTGTCGCGCAGGAACTCCAGGCCAAGTTGCTCCAGGATCCTGCCTTCACGCAGGTGACCGTCAGCCGCGAGGAATACACGCCGGAGCTCCAGATGGACTTCGACCGGACCAAACTCGCCCTGCACGGCCTGAACTCGACGACCGCTGCCGCTGCCTTCAGCGCGGCGATGAGCGGCACCGTGGCCTCCCTGTACCGCGAGGACGGTGAGGAATACAACATCCGCGTGCGGTATGCACCGGAGTTCCGCACCAGCATCGAGGACATGGAGAACATCACCGTGACGACGCCGGCCGGTACGTCCGTGAAAATGAAAGAACTCGGTACCGTGGTCGAGGGCCTGGTGCCTCCGACCATCGAGCGCAAGGACCGCTCCCGCCTGATCACCGTGACCGGCATCGTTGCGAAGGGCGCTGCCCTGAGCGATGCCGTGGAAGCGGCAGGCCGCGTGATCGATACCATCGAGATTCCGTCCGAACTCTCTACGGTCATCGCGGGTGACTACGAGGATCAGCAGGAGATGTTCGGGCAGATGCTTACCCTGATCTTGCTGATGATCCTGCTGGTCTACATGGTGATGGCCTCGCAGTTCGAATCCCTGATGGCCCCGTTCGTCATCATGTTCTCCGTGCCGTTCGCCCTGGTGGGCGTGCTGCTCGGACTGCGCGTGACCGGTACGGCCCTGGGCGTGATGTCCATCATCGGCATCATCATCCTGATCGGTATCGTGGTCAAGAACGGTATCGTGCTCATCGACTATACGATCCTGTGCCGCGAGCGCGGGATGAATATCCGGGACGCTTCCACGACGGCGGCCAAGAGCCGTCTGCGCCCGATCCTGATGACGACGCTCACGACGGTCCTGGGCATGCTCCCGATGGCCGTCGGCACGGGCGAGGGCTCGGAGATGTGGCGGTCCCTGGGCGTCACGGTGGTCTGGGGCCTGACGGTCTCCACGCTGATCACCCTCGTGCTGATCCCGACGCTGTATTGCTCATTGACCACCCGGATGGAAAAAAGGAGGAACAAGAAATGAAAGCCATGTTCATTGCCTACAACCAGGCTTACAATGAAGAGATCGTAGACTTGCTCACCGCCCACGGCCAGCGCGGGTTCACCCGCTGGGAAAGCGTGGAAGGGAAGGGCGACTTCAACGGATTCCCGCGGTTGGGCAGCCATGCCTGGCCGGAGATGAACCATGCCCTGCTCGTCATGATGAAGGACGAAAAGGTGGCACCGGTGCTCGATGCACTGAAAAAGAAGGACGAAGAAGCGCCCGATCTGGGACTCCGTGCTTTCGTGTGGGGTGTTGAAACTTTCTATTAATTTATTATCTTTGTAGTTGCTGCGTTGTGTAATGCAGTTATAATAACACATTCAATTATGGAAATCGTAATCAATGAAAACAATATCGGAGAGGTCCTGGCATCGCCCGTACCTGTTCTGATTGACTTCTGGGCGACTTGGTGCGGCCCCTGCCGTATCCTGAGCCCGACCGTGGACGAAGTGGCCGCCGAATTGGACGGAAAGGCCGTCATCGCCAAGTGCAACGTGGACGACTGCGAGGATATCGCGGTCAAGTACGGAATCCGCAACATCCCGACCCTGCTGTATTTCAAGGGCGGAGAGCTGGTTGACCGTACGGTCGGTGTCGTCTCCAAGCAGGAGATCATCACCCGCCTGCAGAACCTCATGTAGAATAAGCTTGTTTTAACCCATAATTAACAGGAAATGAAAAAATTAATTGTCATCGTCGCTTCCCTGCTCGTCGCAGTGAGCGCCCATGCCCAGCTTGGCGTCGTGGCCGGTATTACTTCTTCCAAGTCTGACATCAAGTCCGCTGTGGCTGATGTCCAGGGCAAGAACATCACGCAGTACCATGTGGGTTTGACCTACAAGTTGGACCTCGGCCTGATCGCCATCCAGCCGTCCATCATCTACAACATGAAGGGTACGGAGTTCGACATCACGAGCATCGGTTCTACCAAGCTTGACATGAAGACCGGATTCCTCGAGATTCCCGTGCAGCTGCAGGCCGGCGTCGACCTGGGTGTCGCCCGCGTTTACGGTTTCGCCGAGCCGTTTGTCGGTTATGCGATTTCCAACGCTGCCGCCGTCAACGGTACGGCCGTGAAGGATCTCAACTGGGAGAATATCAAGAGCCGTCTGGAGTATGGTGTCGGCCTGGGTGTCGGTGTCGAGCTGATCCAGCATGTCCAGGTGTCCGTCAAGTACTTCTGGAACATGGGCGATCTCTACAATGGAGATGTCTCTTTCGGAGGTGCGACCAAGACCATCGCCGAGAGCAAGGCCAGCGGTATCGCGGCATCCGTCGCGCTTCTCTTCTAGCAAACCATGTCGGACAAGCGGGCAGTAATTTATTGCTCCTCCAGCTCCGATATCGATCCCGTCTACAACGAGGCTGCGCGGCGTATTGTCCGCGCAGCCTGTTTGGCAGGATATGACATCGTCTCCGGAGGTTCGTGGCGTGGCACGATGGGCCATGTCTGCGATGAGGCGTTGAAGCATGGTGTGCGGGTGATCGGCGTGATCCCCCGCTTCATGAAAGGATTCGAGCATCCCGCCCTGACGGAGTGCATCTGGACCGACCGGATGTCCGAGCGGAAGGACGCGATGCGCGAAGGGACGAGTCTGGCCATTGCCCTTCCGGGCGGGATCGGCACGCTGGACGAGGTGGCGGAGACCTACTGCCTCGCCAAGCTCGGCCGCTATCCCGGACGGGTGATCATTTTCAACATGAACGGATTCTACGATCCGTTCAAAAAACAACTGGACCTCTACGTGGAGCGGGGCATGATGGACGCGGCGTCCCGAGCCCTGGTCTTCTTCCCGGAGACGGTCGAAGCACTGACGGAACTTCTGTGAGCAGACAGGATATAGTGGCATTCCTCGGCGCGGATTGGGACCGGACCCTGGCCCTGATCCGTTCGCAGTTGCATTCGGACGTGTCGCTGCTTGAAGACACCAACGACAGGATCCTGTCGAACAACGGGAAACTGCTCCGTCCGATGATCTCCCTGCTGATTGCCAGGGCGATTGCCTTGCCGACGGAGGACAGTGCCCATTATGCCGCTGCCACGGAGCTTTTCCACAATGCCACCCTGATGCATGACGACGTGGCGGACAAGAGCACGGAGCGGCGCGGACGTCCGACCATCGCCGCCCTGCTGGGCCCTTCCGCCGCCGTGCTGATCGGGGATTACTGGCTGGCGCGTGCCGTGGACCTGGTCGTCAGTTCTTCCCACTACCGCGAGGCCATCCCCCTGTTCTCCCGGACGCTGACAGACCTGGCGGAAGGAGAGATGCTGCAGATGGAAAAGGCTTCCTCCGGAGATACGACAGTGGCGGACTACCTGCGGATCATCCATTGCAAGACCGGGTCGCTGTTCTGCGCGGCAGCCGAGACCGCGGCGCTTTCCGTCGAAGCTTCGGCTGGGCAATATGCGGCCGCCCGCGCCTTTGCGGATGCTTTCGGCAAGGCTTTCCAGATCAAGGATGACATCCTCGACTATGTCGGTACGGATGCCCTGGGCAAGCCGGTCGGCGTGGACTTGCGCGAGCAGAAGATCACGCTCCCGCTGCTGGGTGCCCTGGAGGGCTCCCGGCACGAAGAGGAGATCCGCGCCAAGGTCCGGGAGATCCCGGCCCATCCGGAGTACTGCGACGAGATCCGGGCGTTCGTACGCGAGCGCGACGGCATCGGATTCGCCATCAAGCGGCTGGAGACCTGGGTGCTCCGGGCGGAAGAGGCCCTGGCGGCATTCTCTGACGGCCCGGCGAAGGGTTTCCTGACGGAGATCGCCCGCTACAATATGTGGAGGGAAGTATGACTTTTGCGCAGGTGCCGGGCAATCAGGAAGTCAAGCAGGCGCTCATCGGCATGGTGGACGTCGGGCGGGTGCCCCACGCCATCCTCTTCCATGAAGATGACGGAGGGGGCGCGTTCCCCCTGGCCCTCGCATTCCTGCAATACCTGTATTGCAGGCATCGCAGCGGCGGGGACTCCTGCGGGCAGTGCCCTTCCTGCGGCAAAATCGCGAAGCTCATCCATCCGGATGTGCATTTCGTGTTCCCGACGGCGGCCGGCGTGCTGTCGGAGCAGTATATGGAGCCGCTGAGGCGGCTCGTGGCGGAACATCCCGCTTTCACCGAAGCGGAACTGCTGGAGGCCCTCGGGCTGGAAGGCAAGATCCCGATGATCGCGGTCGCGGAGTCCCGCCGTCTTTTGGAGAAACTCTCCCTGAGTGCGCTGGAAGGCGGCTATCGGGCGGTGGTGATCTATCTGCCGGAGCGGATGAATGCCGAGGCTGCCAACCGCCTGCTCAAGATGATCGAGGAACCGCCGCAGCAGACGCAGTTCCTGCTGATCAGCCACCAGGTGGAGAAAGTGCTGACGACGATTTCGTCCCGTTGCCAGCGGATCCGTATCCGGCCCTCCGGGGCGGCTGCGGAAACGGCTTTCGCGGATGCGGGCCTGCTGGACGAATTGATGACGGCTTTGCTGGGGAAGGACCTGCTGGGCGCCCTTGAGGTGTCCGAACGGATTGCAGCCCTCCCTTCGCGCGAAAGTGCCAAAGCTTTTTGTATCTTTGCAGCGGACCGGCTGCGGCAGATGTTCCTCTGCCAGCAGGGCGTCCAGGGCCTCGGGGATTGTCCTCCGGAGGTCCGGCGCTGGGCCGGCCGATGCCGCAAGACCTTCCCGCGCCAGGCCCTGGAGGTGCTGGACCGGGCGATGACCCTGATCGGCCGCAATGTCAACCTGAAGATCCTCTTCGCCGACATGGCCGACCGCTTGTATTTACTGATATGACGATCAACGAATCCATCCAATACGATTGTTCCCGCGGCTGCGTGGTGACGCATGACGAGCAGACGGGCGAGGCCCGCTGCTCCTATCGCGCCGGCTGCTGCAAGCTGGGGGATTACAACTGGCTCAAATACGCCGCTGACGGCACTTTCCGCAATATCTACGAAGTGCGGTTCAAGAATACCCGCAAGGGCTTTTATGTCAACGACTCTGCGCAGAGCATCCGCCTGGGCGACCTGGTGGTGGTGGAGGCCGTGACGGGGCAGGATCTGGGCATCGTGACCCTCGAGGGCCCGATCGTAGGGCGCCAGATGCGCAGCCGCGGGATCGACCCGGAGACGACCCAGTTCAAGAAGATCTACCGCAAAGCCCGCCAGAGCGACATCGAGAAGTGGCAGGAAGCCATCGCCCGGGAGCAGGACACGATGATCAAGGCCCGCCGGATCGCTGCAGAAATGGGCCTGGAGATGAAAATCGGCGACGTGGAATTCCAGGGAGACGGCAGCAAGGCCATCTTCTATTATATCGCGGACGGCCGCGTGGACTTCCGCCAGCTGATCAAGGTGTTTGCCGAGGAGTTCCGCATCCGCATCGAGATGAAGCAGATCGGTGCGCGGCAGGAGGCTGGCCTCATCGGGGGCCTGGGCATCTGCGGCCGCGAACTGTGCTGCGCCAATTATATTTCTTCTTTCCAGAGCATCTCCACGGCTGCGGCGCGCTGCCAGGACCTCTCGCTCAATCCGCAGAAACTGGCCGGGCAGTGCGGCAAGCTCAAATGCTGCCTCAATTACGAGGTCGCCACGTACCTGGATGCCCAGTCCCGGATCCCCAAGGTCAGCGAGCCGCTCGAGTTCGAGGACGGCCAGGCCTGGCTGCGCAAGACGGACATCCTCCGCGAGGTCATGTATTTCTCTTATGACCGCTCTTCAGACGCGGAACTGTTCCCGCTGGATGCCGCCGAGGTGTGGGACATCATCGAGATGAACCGCAACGGAGAGAAGCCCGAGTCCCTCCGTTCCGAACCGGAGCCGTATGTGCCGGAGTTCGTGACGGCGGTGGGCGACGACAGCATCAGCCGTTTCGATGCGCCCAAGCGCAAGAAATCCCGGGGCGGGAAGAACCGTTCGAAGAACCGGGGGGCCAAGGCTGCCGCTCCGGCCGCCAAGGGCGGAAATGAGAACGCAGCTGCGCCGAAGCCCGCCGAGCCGCGGGACGAGCGTCCCGAGCGGGGTGGCCATGGCGGTGGCAACCGGGGCCGCGGACGCCGGCAGGGCGGTCGTGACCGCGGGCCGAAGCCGCCGCAGAATTCCGGAGAATAGATGAAGTCCCGGGGGATAGGTGCCTGTCTGGCGCTTTGCATCCTGGCCGGGATGCTGCCTGCCTGTTCGGAGCCGGACGGGATGGAGACGTTCATCCGCCGGGAAGATGCACGGGACGGGGTGTATGTCTTTTCTTTGCCGCTGACGGATACGACTGCGGCCTATGATTTCTGGTTTTACAGCCGGGTCGGGATGACGCCGGTCCATAATGTGCGGCTGAATGTCCAGTGGCTGGCTCCGTCCGGGAACGGTTTCTCGGAGACGGTGTATATGCGGTCGGTGGATACCCGGGGAACGAAGGAGCGGTACCGCAGCGGGATGCTGCCGGCGGAAGCCGGGCAGTGGCAGTTGAGCGTGCGTCCGGTGGATGTGGGGGAGGATTTCCTGGGGCTCGGCGTTATTTACAAGAAGCAAGATGGGACACGATAAATTGCGTAAATTCGCGGAGAACGAGACGTTCTCCTGCCTCCTGCAGCCCTCGGCGCAGGAACTCCTCGCCGACGGCTACTTCCACCTGCGCGACCACGCCGTCAAAGGCCACTGGAACCAATTTTTTGCGGGTTTGCCGGATGCTTCGCTTCACGGCAGCTCGCCTCAGAAAACGTCCGGCGATGCCGGACCCTTCCCACCGCAAAGCGGCGGGCCCCTCCCTCTTACGAGCCGAGGGCGGCTACGGTTTTCTGAGGCGACTGCCGATTCCGCAGCACCCGGCAAATGCAATATCGTCCTGGAGCTGGGATGCGGGAAGGGGGAGTATACGATCGCCCTTGCGGAGCGGAATCTGGAGCAGAATTATATCGGCGTGGATATCAAGGGGGCGCGGTTGTGGAAGGGAGCGAAGTATGCGTCGGAGCACCGCCTGCCGAACGTGGCCTTCCTGCGGACCCGCGTGGAATTCATCACGGCCTTTTTTGCGCCGGGCGAAGTCTCCGAGGTCTGGCTGACCTTCTCCGACCCGCAGTTCCGCAGCGAGAATTCCCGCCTGTCGTCTCCGCTCTTCCTGGAGCGTTACCGCAGTTTCCTGCGGCCGGGCGGCATCGTCCACCTCAAGACCGACTCGCGCTTCCTGCACGAATACACCCTGGCTGTCTGCCGCGCCAACAACCTGCGCATCCTGGCCCACACCACGGATCTGTACGGAATCTCCGAAGTAGCGCCGTCCGGCAGCTCACCCATGAAAACGTCCTCCTCCGTCGGACCCCACCGCTGCGCTTCGCTTGCGGTCCCCCCTCTTACGATGCCGAGGGTGGCACGGTTTTCCGGGGCGACTGCCGCTCCGGCTGATTCTACTCCGGAGATTCCGCCGGTGACGCGGGAGGTGCAGACATTCTACGAAAAGCTGTTCCTGGAGCAGGGCTACCCGATTACGTACCTGTCATTCGTGATCGACCACGATGGACCGTATGTAAGTCCCCGGGATCCGGAAGAATTCGACAGCAAGGCATGGCGTGCCGCCGAAGGGCCGCGCCTGCTCTTCGGCCACGACTCCGCCGAGACGCGTCGACAGAAGTTGAAGGGAGCGTGACCTGTAAAATGTTGAAATACTGTTTAATATGGAATTACGGGTGGCTTTTTAGGCCACCCGTAATTCTTTAAAATAAAGTCAGCCAATGACTTGCTGGTCACGCAAGCGAGGATGCTGCGGAAAGATTATTCGAGCGTCTCCTGTTTGAGCGATTCAATGTAGCGGTCGATGCGGCGCAGCTGGTCGGGGATGCGGATGTTCTGCGGACAATCCTTCTCGCAACGGCGGCAGGCGATGCAGTGATCCGCCTGGCGAACCGTCGGGATGGCCTCGTTGTAGGCCAGCAGGTACTTCCGGCGGGCCTTCGCATAGCCTTCCTGCTCCTTGCTCTCCACATACGTGCCGGCGGTGACATTGTCATTGTAGAACTTGAAGATGCCCGGAATGTTGATGCCGTAGGGGCAGGGCATGCAGTACTGGCAGCCTGTGCACGGCACCAGCGGATAGTTCTCCATCCGGTCGGCAATGTCCCAGAGCAGCTGCTTCTCCTCGTCATTGAGCGGCTGGAAATCCAGGAAATTCTCCAGGTTGTCCTGCAGGTGCTCCATGTAGGTCATGCCGCTGAGCGCACACATCACGCGCGGGAAACTGCCCACATAGCGGAACGCCCAGGAGGCAACCGAACGCTGGGGCTCGCGGGCCTTGAGCCGGTCCACGAGATCGGCCGGGATGTTGGCGAGCGAACCGCCGCGCAGCGGCTCCATGATCACGATGGGAATCTCGCGCTTGTCCAGCTCAGCATAGAGATAATCGGCGCGGGTGTTGCGCCCGGAGGGATGCTCCCAGTCGATGTAGTTCATCTGGATCTGCACGAAGTCCCAATGGTACTTGTCGTGCAGGGCCATCATCTGGTCGAAGCCTTCCTGGTGGCCGTGGAAGGAGAAGCCGAAGTGGCGGATCCGTCCCGCCTCCCGCTCCTTGAGCAGGAAATCCACGATGCCGGAATCCTCGAACCGGGTCTTGAAATCATCCCCGCTGCTGATGGAATGCAGCAGATAGTAGTCGATATAATCCGTCTTGAAAATCTCCAGCGAGCGGCGATACATCTTCTGGCAGGCCTCGAAAGAGGTCGGACCGAAAATGGACAGCTTCGTGGCGATCTTCCAGCTTTCGCGCGGATGGCGGTTGAGGGCCTCCGCGGAGGCGCGCTCGCTGTCACCGCCCAGATAGACGGGGGAGGTGTCGAAATAATTCACGCCGTGGGCCAGGGCGAAGTCCACCAGGCGGTTGACCTCCTCCTGGTCGATATGGTTCTTGCCGTCTTCTCCCTTGACCATCGGCCAGCGCATGCAGCCGTAGCCGAGCGTGCCGATGCCCGGGTAGTTCTGCAGCATCGTACCTTTGAGTTCCTGGTTACCATCGAAGGTGGAGGCGCTGACGGCTTTCTCGGCGGCTCCGGGGGCGCAGGCGGCAACACCGAGCGCAGCGGCGCCCATACCTGCTGATTTGATGAAGTCTCTTCTGTCCATAGGGCTTATGCGTTGGTGTGGTGAACGGAAATGCCGCGCACGGTAATGGCGCTGACCGGGCGGGACGGGCACAGGTTTTCGCAGGCGCCGCAGCCGATGCAGTGCACCTCGGAAACGGTCGGAATCTTGTACTGAAGCCCCTCCTGCTCGACCATGCGGATGGCGCCGGACGGGCAGTGGTAGGCGCAGTTGCCGCAGCTGGCTTCGCCTTTGGCGGCGAAGCAGAGTTCGAGATTGACATGCGCGACGCCGATCTGGATGGTCTGCTTCTGCTCGGGCTTCACGGGCCGGATGGCCCCGGCCGGGCAGACCTGGCTGCAGGCGGTGCACTCCGGGCGGCAGTAGCCTTTCTCATAGCCCATCTGGGGCTGGAGGAAATGCTCGAAATCCGTGGACGGGCGGAGCACGCCGTTGGGGCAGGCGCTCACGCACAGCTGGCAGGCGGTGCAATGGTCATAGAACGACTTGACGCTGCCGGCGCCGAAGGGGACGAGGCGCGTGCCACGCTCGGGATTCTGCTTGTCGATGACGGGGGCGAGTCCGCCCTGCATGTGGTCCTGCGCCTTGGCGGCGAGGGCCGTGCCGATGATCGCTGTCGTGGCGAGGAATGCGCGCTTTCCACTGTCCGGCGTAGCGTCTTTGGAAGCAGGGGCCGCTTCGATCCGAGCGCCCTTGAGCCCCACGAAGCGGTATTTCAGCGCGCCCTCGCTGCAGTTGTCCAGACAGTCGAAGCAGGTCACGCAGCGGGAATAGTCGATCTTGTGGTTCTTGGTGTCGATGCAGGAAGCCCGGCAGCCCTTGCCGCAGCGCCCGCAGTTGGTACACTTGGACAGGTCGATGGTCGGGCGGAAAAGCGAGAAACGGCTCACCAGGCTCAGGGTCGTGCCGACCGGGCAGATGGTGTTGCAGTATTCGCGTCCCCACAGCCAGGCGCAGCAGAAGATGACCACGAGCGTCACCAGGCCGGTGATCAGCAGCGCCGGCACGACGGAGCCGGAAGCCGCCCCCACGAGGCTGCGCACCACGCGTCCGTAGGCGCTGTACGGGGCAATCAGCGCGATCAGCATCTGGCCGCTCACGAAAATGGAGACGATCGAGAGCACCAGTACACAGTAGCGCACCCATTTGTGTTCGGGTACGTAGTTGAAGCGCTTGAGGTATTGCTTCACCTTCGGCTTTTCTGTCGAACCGCTCTCCTTGAGTTTCTTGAGTTTGCGGGTCTGGGCGTCCTGCAGCCATTTGCCGCCGGTACGGCGGATCCACAGGACGAGGTCCTGGAAAACGCCCATCGGGCAGATGACCGAGCAGTAGATGCGGCCGAACAGGAAGCAGGCCAACAGGATGATGGCCACGACGACAAGATTCAGGGCCAGCGCCGAGGGCAGGAACTGGAGTTTGGCCATCCAGCCCCACCAGTGCTGGCCGATGCCCACGAAGAGCAGCGTAATCCCCACGAAGAAGACCGCTGCCAGGGCAATGCGGATTTTACGTAGCATAGGATAAAAACAAAGCAGTGTGTTTGGCAAAGATAAAAGAAATATGCAAAAATACTATTGCATATTTTACGGAAATCTTTACCAAAATAACAGAATTATCGGTCTGGCAACTGCGCAGCTCAGGCCGCCTGCCATTTCTCCGGTTCGCGGAAGCCCCGGAGGAAGTCCGCGGCGCCCATGCGCTTCTTGCCGGCGAGCTGCAGGTCGGTGATCTCGAGGGCGCCGTCGGCGGTGGCGATGGCGAGCCAGGTCTTGCCGTCGCTCAGGACCGTACCCGGCGCGGCGTGCAGGTCCGGACGCTTCTCGGTACGGTAGATCTTCAGAGATAAAGTTTCGGGGGAACTGCCCCCGTCTGAAGGCCGGAGCGTAGCGTAGGCCGCGGGATACGGGCTGAGGCCGCGGATGAGGTTGTAGACCTTGTCCGTAGGCTGGGTCCAGTCGATGTGGCAGAGCTCCTTGGTGAGCTTGGGGGCCGGCTTGAGCTCCTCGGAGCCCTGGATGAAGGAGCGCTGGACACGCAGCTCGACATTGTGCTGGATGATGCCTTCGACCGTCTGCAGGACGAGGTCTGATCCGATCTGCATCAGTTCGTCGTGCAGTTCGCCGGCCGTCTCGTCCGGGCGGATGCGGCACTCCTGGCGGAGGATGATGCCGCCGGTGTCGATGTCCTTGTCGATCATGAAGGTGGTCACGCCGGTCATCTTCTCGCCGTTGATGACGGCCCAGTTGATCGGGGCGGCGCCGCGGTACTGCGGGAGCAGGGCGGCGTGGAGGTTGAAGGTGCCGAGCTTCGGCATGGCCCAGACTTCCTCGGGCAGCATGCGGAAGGCCACCACGACGAAGAGGTCGGCCTTCCAGGCCTTCAGGGCTTCCAGGAACTCCGGATCCTTGAGCTTGACCGGCTGCAGGACCGGGATGCCGTGGGCGACGGCATATTGCTTGACGGCGCTCTCGTTGACCTTGAGGCCGCGTCCGCTGGGCTTGTCCGCCACGGTCACGACGCCCACGACCTTGAATCCGGCCTGGATGAGGGTGTCAAGCGGTTTGACTGCAAATTCGGGCGTGCCCATGTAGACGATGCGCACGGGGCGGAAGAGGCGCTGGATCTTGCTGAGGATCTTGCGCCGCCAGATCTTGAATTGGTCCATGTTGAAGAGGTCGGAGTCTTTGAGCGCCTTCCAGGTGAAGAAAGCGCCGAGCGGTGCGATGACAGCGGCGGAAATGAAGACGCCGATGGGTGTCTCCACGGCTCCGTCGCGGGCCAGTTTCGTGCCGGAGATGTTGACGACATAATAAAGGACGAAGAACAGCACGGAGATGATCAGTCCGACGCCGAGCCCCCCGCGCTTGCTCTTGACGAGCGCGCCCATCGGAGCGCCGATGAAGAAGAGCAGGAAACAGGCGAGTCCCTGGGCGAATTTCTCCAGGAAGGACAGGTCGGACTGCCGCAGGATATAGCTCCGGTCGTAGGATTCGAAACGGATGTTGTTGATCTCGCCGGAAAGCTTCATCGCGTTGTCGGCCGCCTTGGACCACGCCTGGACTTCTTCCTGTCGTCCTTTCCAGATGAGAAAGTCCGGGTGGGAGAAATACTGCCTGTCCGGATTGCGCAGGGCGGTGTCCAACTGCTTGGCCTGCTGGAGGGTAGGCGAGCGCCGGATCTGCTCATAGTGCATCTTGTGCAGGGAGTCCAGTTCGTGGCGCAGGGAATCGCTCAGATGCCGGAGTTCCCGGGACTGCTTGGTCTTGACCTGGTCGTCGAAGCGGGCGGAGTCCGATTTCTCGAAGCTGTAGTTCTTCAGCGGGATGAGCAGTTCCTGCCGGGCGAAATCGATGTGCTGCAGGACCAGGCTCGTGTCGTTGTAGCGCAGGGTGTTGTCCTCCCGGTAGGTGGACCCGTTGTAGAGCGAGAAGGTCAGGTAGTCCTTGCCCTTGGACATCTTGAGGACGGCGGAATCCGCGATCGTCACGGAGATATTGCCTTTATGGGCGGTGTGGTCGTAGACCTGCACGCCGTAGAGCATCTTCGTCTCCTTGTTCTGGTCGTCCACCCGCAGGATGTAGCCGTCGATGCCGTCGTAGAAGGTCCCCGGCGGGATCTTGATCTCGTCCTTGGTCTTGGCGATGTCGTCGCGCAGGGTGTAGATCTGGTTGTAGGCGTAGGGGACCAGGTTGGAGCAGACGATGTAGGTGCCGGCCGCGATCAGGGCGGCCGCCACCGCCAGCGGGGCGATGAGCCGGCCGAACGAAATGCCGGAAGCCTTGATCGCCATCAGCTCGCTGTTCTCGGAGAGCTGGCCGATGGTCATCGTGGCGGCCAGCAGCGTGGCGAGCGGCAGCGCGAGGGGAAGGGCCAGGCTGCACACGCCCCAGAACAGGAATTCCAGGATGGTGCGGATGCCGAGGCCCTTTCCCACGAGCTCGTCGATATAGAGCCAGAGGGTCTGCATCATCAGGATGAAAACCACGACGAAGAGGATCGCGACGAACGGTCCGATAAATGCTTTCAGTATGAAGCGGTCGAGTTTTTTCATCCTGATGAAGGAGGAGATTACTGGCGGGTGACGGTGTCGATGAGGGCGTCGAGCGCCTGCTTGAGCCCGTCAGGGTTCTTGCCGCCGGCCGTGGCGAGGCCGGGCTGGCCGCCACCGCCGCCCTGGATGAACTTCGCGGCCTCGCGGATGTCCTTGCCGGCATTGCGGCCCCTGGCCACCAGGTCGTCGGAGTACATCAGGACCAGCTGCGGCTTGCCGTCATGCTGGTAGGCGCCCACGAGTGCGGTATCTTTCAGCTCTTTCTGCAGGGTGAGGGCCGCGTTGCGGACAAGGGCGGGATCGAGGTCCTGGCCGGGGCGTCCGCCGACGATGATGCGATTGCCGTTGATCACTTCCGCTTTCTCGGTGAGCATGCGGGCGAATTCGGCAGCTTTCTGGCGGGCGAATTCCTCCGCCTGTTTCTTGAAGGTGGCGTTGTCCTCGATCAGTTTCTGGATGGCGCCGGTGAGGTCCGGGACGTTGTTGAAGAAGGAGCGGGCGGTCTTGACCAGGCCCTGCAGGGTGAGCACGAGATCCTCCGCCTGTGCGCCGGTGACCGCCTCGATGCGGCGGATACCGGCCGCGATGGCGGACTCTCCGGTGATCTTGAACAGGCCGATGTTGCCCGTGGCGGAAGTATGGCAGCCGCCGCAGAGTTCGACGCTGGGGCCGAAACGGACCACGCGGACGCGGTCGCCGTATTTCTCGCCGAAGAGGGCCATGGCACCCATCCCGCGGGCCTCCTCCATGGTGGCGTCACGCTTCTCGGAGAGCGGGAAATTGCTGCGGATCAGTTCGTTGACGCGCTTCTCCACTTGGGCGATCTGCTCGTCGGAGAGTTTCTCGAAATGCGAGAAGTCGAAGCGGAAACCCTGGTCGCCCACGAAGGAGCCTTTCTGCTCGACATGGGTGCCGAGGATCTCGCGCAGGGCACGGTGCAACAGGTGCGTGCAGCTGTGGTTGTTGGCGATGCGCTGCCGGCGGGCGGCATCTACGCTGAGGCAGAAGGCGCCGGAGCAATCCTGCGGCAGCCGTTCTGCGATGTGGATCGTGAGGTTGTTCTCCTTGACGGTGTTGAGGATGCGGATCTGCTCGCCGTCCGCGGCGGTGAGGGTGCCGGTGTCACCGATCTCGCCACCCATCTCCCCGTAGAACGGGGTGCGGTCGAAGACGAGCTGGAGCATTTCCTTGTTCTTCTGGACGACGGTGCGCTGCTTCAGGAGCAGGGCGCCCTGGACCTCGGTGGTGTCGAAGCCGACGAATTCCACATCTTCGCCTTCGTGGTAGACGGTCCAGTCGCCGAAGGTGTTGGCGGTGGCGTTGCGGGCGCGGTTTTTCTGCTGCTCGAGTTCGGTACGGAAGCCCTCCTGGTCCACGGTGTAGCCGTTCTCGGCGGCAATCAGCTCCGTCAGGTCGATCGGGAATCCGTAGGTGTCATACAGTTTGAAGGCGTCGGAGCCGGCGATGACTTTGCTGTCCTTGCTGCGCTCCATGCATTCGTCCATCAGGCGGATGCCGCGGTCCAGGGTGCGCAGGAACGCCATCTCCTCTTCGCGGATGACGCTCTCGATGAATTTCTGCTGCTTGGCGATCTCGGGATAGGCTTCACCCATGTCGTCCACGAGCTGCTGGACCAGCCGGCAGAGGAAGGGCTCGTTCAGGCCGAGGAAGGTGTAGCCGTAGCGGACGGCGCGGCGCAGGATGCGGCGGATGACGTAGCCGGCCTTCACGTTGGAAGGAAGCTGGCCGTCGGCGATGCTGAAACTGATGGCCCGGATGTGGTCCGCGATGACGCGCATCGCGACATCTGTCTTTTCGTCCTCGCCGTATTTGTGGCCGGAAAGCTCGCCGATGCGGGTGAGCATGCCGGTAAAGACGTCGGAGTCGTAGTTGCTGTTCTTGCCCTGGAGGACGGCGCAGAGGCGCTCGAAGCCCATGCCGGTGTCGATGTTGCGGGCGGGAAGGGGCTCGAGGTGTCCGTCGGCCATGCGCTGGTACTGCATGAACACGAGGTTCCAGATCTCGATGACGTGCGGGTCGGACTGGTTGACCAGGTCGCGGCCGGGGATGCCGGAAGCGGCCTTCTCCTCAGCGGTGCGGATGTCGATGTGGATCTCGGAACAGGGGCCGCAGGGGCCGGTTTCGCCCATCTCCCAGAAATTGTCATGCTTGTTGCCGAGGAGGATATGGTCCTCGGGCAGGTATTTGCGCCATGCCTGCTGCGCTTCGGTGTCCAGGGTGGTGCCGTCGTCGGCGGAACCCTCGAACACGGTGGCGTAGAGGAGGTTCTTGTCGATCTTGTATACGTCGGTCAGGAGTTCCCAGGCCCAGTCGATCGCTTCGGTCTTGAAGTAGTCGCCGAAACTCCAGTTGCCCAGCATCTCGAACATGGTGTGGTGGTAGGTGTCATGTCCCACCTCTTCCAGGTCGTTGTGTTTGCCGCTGACGCGCAGGCATTTCTGGGAATCGGTAGCCCGCGGGTAGGGGGCTTTGGCATTGCCCAGGAAGATGTCCTTGAACTGGTTCATGCCGGCGTTGGTGAACATCAGGGTCGGATCGTTCTTGACGACCATCGGCGCGGAAGGCACGATGGTGTGGCCCTTGGATGCGAAGAATTCGAGGAATTTCTGTCTGATTTCCTTGGAGGTCATATTTCTGCAAATTATAATAGAACCGCAAAAATAGCAAATTAATCGCAAATAATAAAACGCGCGGGCGCGCGGCTGCTTGAGATAAGCGCGTGTAATTATCAAAAAATGAGTATATTTGCAGCCCTATGCCGAAATACGTCCTCAATCCAGAGACCCTGTTGTATGAGGTGAAGGAAGAACCCAAGTACCTCAATCACATCCGGATAGCGGTGGCCGTCCTGCTCGCTGCCGGGTGCGTATTGCTGTATTTCTGGCTTTATACTTCCGTCTTCCACTGGGACCTTCCGCGCACGGCGATGCTCAAGCGCCAGGCGGCTGCCTGGGAGGCCCGGATGGAGGTGCTCGGAAGCCGGCTCGATCTCTATGACCAGACGCTGACGGGCATCGAGCAGCGGGACGACGAGGTGTATCGGTCGATCTACGGATTGGGAAAGATCCCGGACGAGGTCAAGAATTCCGGCCTGGGCGGTATCAACCGCTATGCGGAACTGGACCGGCTGGGGACGAATTCCTCGCTGGGATGGACCGTGCGGCGCCTGGACAACCTGACCAAGCGCGCGTACATCCAGGGCAAGGCCCTCGACGAGGTGGGGCAGCTTTCCCGCGAAGCGGGTGACATGCTGTCCTGCGTGCCGAGCGTGCCGCCGCTGCTGCCGGACCACAAGAAGGTCCACCTCTCCAGCGGTTTCGGCTACCGGACGGATCCCGTCTACGGCGGCGGAGAACGGCATGGCGGACAGGACATGGCCGCCCCGACCGGCACTCCGGTGTACTGCACCGGCGACGGCGTGGTTGTCCAGGCCGAGTTCAAATCCAACGGCTACGGCAACCAGATCGTCATCGACCACGGCTTTGGCTACCAGACCCGGTATGCCCACCTGAGCGTGATCACCGTGGTCGCGGGCATGCGGGTCAAGCGCGGGGAGCAGATCGGCAATGTGGGCTCCACCGGCAAGTCCACCGGCCCCCACCTCCACTATGAGGTGCTCTACCGGGACAACCGGGTGAACCCGATGAATTACATGGACTTCAACATGCCGCTCGACGAGTACCGGGCGATGATCGAGACGCGCCGCGAGGATTCGCCGGTCGGCAAGAAATCCAGCACGACGGAGCTGCTCCGCCGCAGAAACAGGAAGAATGGCTAAGCACAGGAAAATATTCGTATTCGATGCGGAGAACTTCCATTTCGGGGAAGTCCCCCGCAAGGTCGGGAAGACGCTGTTGATGATCCTCCTGTACATGCTGCTGACCTTTACGCTGGCCGTGCTGACCTACCTGGCCTTCGCCCTTTTCTACCGCACGGATACGGAGCGCCGGCTCCGCCGGGAGATCCGCATGTACGAGCGGCTCTATCCGGATCTGGAAGAGCGGGAGCAGCTGCTGGGCGACGCCATTGCGAACCTGCAGCACAAGGACAACGAGATCTACGGCCTGGTGTTCCATTCCGGCGCGCCGGGACTGGATCCGATGACGGACCGCTCGCCGCTGTCCATCGCCGATTCGCTTCCGGATTCCCGACTGGTGGCCTATACACAGGAAAAGGCGGACAGCCTGCTGGCCCGGAGCCGGGCCGTGGAGGCCGCCTTCGGCCGGATCTTCCGGGCGCTGTCCGATTCCGCCCGGGTCCTGCCGCCGATGATCCTGCCCGTCGGGAACATCACCTACCCGCAGATCGGCGCGTCCGTGGGACGCAAGATCAACCCGTTCTACAAAGCCTATATCTTCCACGAAGGACAGGACCTGATCGTGGCGCGCGGCACGGAAGTGGTCGCCACCGCCGACGGTACCGTGGTATCGGCCTCGTCTTCCCGCACCACGGGCAACACGGTGCGGATCCAGCACGCGGGCGGCTATGAGACGGTCTATGCCCATCTGGAGAGCATGAGCGTACATGCCGGGCAGCGGGTGCGGACCGGCCAGAAGATCGGGACCGTCGGCATGTCCGGACAGGCCTTCGCCCCGCATCTGCACTATGAGGTGCGCAAGGACGGGATCCTGATGGATCCGGTCAACAGCTTCTTCGCCTCCGTGACTCCGGCGGAGTATGCGAATATGCTGTATATGTCCGTGAATACCTTGCAATCAATGGATTAACACACGAAATATGGAGAAACTGTTCTATTCGATCGGCGAAGTGGCCGGGATCCTGGGAGAGTCGGTATCCCTGGTCCGTTTCTGGTCCAACTCTTTCCCGAAATTCATCAAGCCGCAGCGGAACGCCAAGGGCAACCGGCAGTTCACGGCGGCGGATGTCCAAACCTTCAAGCAGATCCACCACCTGGTCAAGGACAAGGGGCTGACCCTGGACGGGGCGGCCCAGCAGCTGGCAGCGGACCGGAAGTCCGTAGACAAGAATGTCAAGGCCATCGAGTCCCTCAAGGAAATCCGGGCCCAACTTATGGAGATTAAGAAAAATATTTCCTAACTTTGCAATTCGTATCCGATGCGGAGCGCAGAATAAATCGAGAAACATATATATATGGCTACCACCAAGAAAACTACGAAAGTGGCTGCTCCCGTGGACGAGCGCGAAACTTTTGTCTCCCTGCAGAAAAATTTCGCCGAGTCCGAGCAGAGCACCCAGGAGAAACTCAAAGTCCTTTATGAACTCCAAGCCGCCGATGTCGCCATCGACGACCTGGTCCATCAGCGCGGTGAACTTCCCGCCGAGGTCGCTTTCCTCGAGGAAGAACTCAGCGGCCTGCGCGCCAAGTCCGACCGGATCGGCCAGCTGATCGAAGGTTACAACCAGACCATCGACGCCGCCAACAAGCAGATTGTCGAACTGGACGCCGAGATCGAGAAGTACCGCAGCCAGCTGGAGAATATTTCCAACAGCCGCGAGTTCGACTCCATCAACAAGGAACTGGAGAACCAGGGCCTGCTGCGCGCCATCGCGGAGAAGAACATCCGGGAGGCCCGCGAGGCGATCGAGGACCGCAAGATGGAGCGCGAGCGTCTCGCCGACCGCATCCTCATCCGCGAGGAAGACCTCAAGGCCAAGCAGGAAGAACTTGCCACGATCGTGGAGTCCACCGCCAAGGAGGAGAAGACCCTCCAGGCCAAGCGCGACGCCTGCGCCGCCAAGATCGACGAGCGTACGCTGAGCGCCTATGAGCGCATCCGCGGCAATGCCCACAACCACCTGGCCGTGGTCACCCTCCGCTATCGCTACAAGGACACCGAGAAGGAAGGTGACCGGGTGAAACTGGATGCCGCCTGCGGCGGTTGCTTCCACACCATCACCCCGCAGCGGATGATCGACATCGAGTCGGGCAAGAAGCTCGTCATCTGCGAGCATTGCGGACGCATCATCGTCAATCCTGACATCTAGCGGGATGCCGGCGCAGAGGTCAGGCAATCCCCGCAAGAAGGAACAGGCGGTCAACCTCGAGACCCTCGGACTGGAGATCGGCAACAAGCCGCCCCAGGCTACCGATGTCGAGGAGGCCGTTCTGGGTGCCATGTTGCTGGAGCCGTCCTGCGTGGACCTCGCCATGGAGGAGCTGACGCCCTCCTGTTTCTATGATCCCAAACACCGGATGGTCTTCGAGGCGATGTCCCGTCTGGTGACGGACCACACCTCCGTTGATATCATCACGGTCAGTACCGAACTCAAGGCCCAGGGCAACCTGGAAGCCGTGGGCGGTACCGTCGTGCTCGCAAACCTGTCCGAAAAGGTCGGTTCGGCGGCGCACATGGAGTACTACATCAAGATCCTCAAGCAGAAGACGATCCAGCGGGACCTGATCTCCGCCTCTTACGATATCCTGCGTGATTCGTTCGACGACTCGATCAAGGTGGACGACCTGATCGACAAGGCGCAGAGCAAGGTCTACGATGCCATCCAGAGCAACGTCCGGCGCGAAGTCCAGGACATCGGCAGCCTGATCAACATCGCGATGGCGGACATCCAGGAGATGCAGGGCAGCACCGGGCTCAACGGTGTGCCTTCCGGTTTCCTGAGCATCGACCGCATCACGATGGGCTGGCAGAAATCCGACCTGATCATCCTGGCGGCCCGTCCGTCCGTGGGTAAGACAGCATTCTCGCTCAACCTGGCGCGCAATGCCGCGGTGGACCACCACATGGCGGTCGCTTTCTTCTCCCTGGAAATGTCCGCGATCCAGCTTGTCAAGCGTCTGATCACCTCCGAATCCGGCCTGCCGGCCGACAAGATCAAGGGCGGGGCACGCCTCGAGGATTACGAATGGGAGCAGCTCGAATACAAACTGAAGGCGCTTTCCAAAGCGCCGCTCTATATTGATGACACGCCGGGCCTGCCCCTGATGGAGTTTCGTACCAAGGCCAAGAACCTGGTCAAGAACAAGGGGGTGCGCCTGATTTTCGTGGACTATCTCCAGCTGATGCAGGGCCCGAGCGAACTCAAGGGTATGCGCGAGCAGGAGGTGGCGGCCATCTCCCGGACGCTCAAGGCGACGGCGAAGGAACTGGATGTCCCCATCATCGCCCTCTCGCAGCTGTCCCGCCAGGCCGTGCAGCGGCAGGGCGGCGGCGGCAAACCGCAGCTTTCCGACCTCCGCGAATCCGGCTCCATCGAGCAGGATGCCGATATGGTGCTCTTCATCCACCGGCCGGACTTCGTCGGCCTGAGCGAGAATCCCGAGGATAAAGAGAAGACGCAGATCATCATCGCCAAGCACCGCAACGGCGAGACCTGCGAAATCGATATGCTCTTCAAGAGCGAGCAGATCAAATTCGTCGAACTGGATGACAGCCTGGACATGCGGGCAGGTTCGATGGAGATCGATTCTGCCATGAATACTATGACGAACAATGAGTTCCTCTAGTGAAATCTCCCATCGCGGGCGGATCATCTCGATCACGCCGGAAGTCACGACCGTACAGATCGTGTCCGAGTCCGGCTGCGCTGCCTGCCATGCCAAGGGGCTCTGCAGCCTGGGTGACAGCAAGGCCAAGGAAGTCGAACTTCCGACCCGGGGCTGGGACAACTGGAAGGTCGGGGACGAGGTGTCCGTGGTGCTGCGTGCTTCCATGGGGCACAAGGCCGTCTGGCTGGCCTATGTCATCCCCCTGGTGCTGATGGTGGCTGCTTTGCTCGGCACCCTGGCCGCGGGCGGCAGCGAACTGCTGGCCGGCCTGGTCGCCATCGCCGCCATTGCCCTGTACTACGGGGTGATCTGGCTGCTGCGCGACCGGCTCAGAAACGAATACATATTTAACATTAAAGCATAATGACACAAACAATTATCTGGACTGTCGCGATCCTGACCGTCCTGGGCCTGCTGCTTGCGCTCATCCTGTTCTGGGTGGCGCGGAAGTTCAAGGTCGAGGAAGATCCGCGGATCGACGAGGTGGAGAAGGTGATGCCGGGCGCCAACTGCGGCGGCTGTGGTTTCGCCGGATGCCGGGCCTTTGCCGATGCGGCAGTCAAAGCTACCAATCTGGACAACCAGTATTGTCCCGTCGGTGGCGACGACGTGATGCAGAAGGTCGCTTCGATCCTCGGGTTCACCGTGGCGAAGAAGGCCCCGCAGGTCGCCGTCGTGCGCTGCAACGGAACATGCGCCAACCGTCCCCGTACCAACGAGTATGACGGCGTGCAGTCCTGCCGGGTCAAGGCCGCCCTCTACAGCGGCGACACCGGATGCTCCTACGGCTGTCTCGGATGCGGCGATTGCGTCGCAGCCTGCCAGTTCGGTGCCTTGTCGATGAACCCGGAGACGGGCCTTCCTGTCGTCGACGAGGAGAAGTGTACTGCTTGCGGTGCCTGTACCAAGGCCTGCCCCAAGCACATCATTGAACTGCGGGCCAAGGGACCCCGCGGCATGCGTGAATTCGTGTCCTGCGTCAACAAGGACAAGGGACCTGTGGCCAAGAAGGCCTGCGCGGCGGCCTGCATCGGATGCGGCCTCTGTGCCAAGACCTGCCAGCACGGCGCCATCACGGTGACGGACAACGTGGCCTACATCGATTTCACGAAGTGCAAGCTTTGCCGCGAGTGCGAGGCGGTCTGCCCGACCGGCGCCATCCACGGGGTGAATTTCCCGAAGGAGCTGGACAAGGAAGCCGTCAAGAAGCGCATCGCCGACCGCAAGGCGAAAGCCGCCGAAGCCGCCAAGGCTGCTGCCGAGGCCACTGCCGCGGCCGCGAAACCTGCAGAAAAAAAGGAGGTCGCAAATGGGTAAACTGACATTCTCCATGGGCGGTGTCCACCCCCATGACAGCAAATTCGCGCGCGAACGCGCCATCGAGGAGCTCCCGCTCCCGCAGACCGTCTATGTGTCAATGGCCCAGCACCTCGGCGCACCGGCCAAGCCGGTGGTCGCCGTGGGTGACAAGGTGAAAGTCGGCCAGGTCCTCGCGGAACCGGGCGGCTTCATCTCCGCCTTCATCCATTCCCCGGCATCCGGGACCGTCAAGTCCATCGCACCCCGCAAGGACCTCGCCGGCAATCCCGTGATGCACGTGGAGATCGCCGTCGAAGGAGACGAATGGGATCCTGCGATCGACCGGAGCACCGATCTGGTGACCGCGATTCCGGAGGACAAAGCCGCGATCCTCGACCGGATCAAGGCCTGCGGCGTCGTCGGTCTGGGCGGTGCGACCTTCCCGGCCCATGTCAAGCTCAATCCGGCTCCCGGTAAGGTGGCCGAGTGCCTGATCATCAACGGTGCCGAGTGCGAGCCTTTCCTGACCAGCGACTACCGCATCATGGTCGAGCGTCCGAAGGAGATCGTCATCGGCGCCGCCATCATGCAGAAGGTCCTGGGTGGCTGCAAGTGCGTGATCGGCATCGAAGAGAACAAGCCCGAGGCGATCGCCTCGATGGGCGCCGCGGTCGCGGAACTCGGATATCCCGGCATCACGGTGCAGCCCCTCAAGAAGCGTTATCCGCAGGGCGGCGAGAAGCAGCTCATCGACGCGGTGATGAAGCGCCAGGTCAAGTCCGGCGGCCTTCCGATCGATGTCGGCGCCGTGGTCCAGAACGTGGCCACCTCCCTGGCCGTCTATGAGGCCGTGCAGAAGAACAAGCCCCTCATCACCAACGTACTCACGATTACGGGAGACAAGATGCCCGTGGAGCGGCAGCACAACTACCTGTTCCGCATCGGCGTGCCCCTTTCCTTCATCGTGGAGCATGCCGGCGGCATTCCCGACGACGCTGCGAAACTGATCAGCGGCGGCCCGATGATGGGCAAGGCGATCAGTAACCTCGATGCCGCGACGGTCAAGGGCTCGTCCTCCGTGCTCTATCTCAGCGAGGCGGCGACCCGCCGTCATCCCGAGACGAACTGCATCCGCTGCGGCAAGTGTGCCGACGCCTGCCCGATGGGTCTGGAGCCTTTCCTGCTCAACCGTCTCTACAAGGCCGCCGACCTGGAAGCGCTCGAGAAGAATGCGGCCCAGGATTGTATCGAATGCGGCTGCTGTCTGTACAGCTGCCCGGCCCACCTCCCCCTGCTGGACAATATCCGCCAGGCGAAGGGCCAGGTGATGGGTGTCATCCGTGCCCGCGCCGCAGCCGCCAAGGCTGCCGCCGAGGCCGCCAAAAAGTAATCGACTATGGACAAGAAGTATATCGTATCTCCTTCTCCGCACATCCATGCGGACGTCTCCACGACCTCGATCATGCGGGATGTCATCATTGCGCTGTGCCCTGCGATCGTGATTTCCGTCCTTGCCTACGGCTGGGCCGAACTGCTCGTCCTGGCCGTCAGCGTGGCCTCCTGCGTCCTGCTGGAGTGGGCGGTCACCCGGTGGATGCTGAAGAAGCCTTCCACCATCGGGGACCTGTCGGCCGTCGTCACCGGCCTGCTGCTGGCGATGAACCTGCCTTCCTCGATTCCCCTGTGGATCGTATTCATCGGCGCGGTCGTCGCTATCTGCGTGGCCAAGCTGCCCTTCGGCGGCATCGGCCAGAACGTCTTCAATCCGGCCATCACGGGCCGCGTATTCCTGCTGGTTTCCTTCCCGGCCCAGATGACCAACTGGACGCCGACGCCCGGCTTCATTCCGCTGCCGGATGCCGTGTCCGGCGCGACGCCGCTGGGCGCGCTCAAGGAAGCGCTGAAGTCCGGTTCCACCATTCCCCAGTTCATGCAGGCGAACCATTACGACATGGCTTCGTTCCTGTGGGATGCGGGTGCTTCCGCCGGTGAGA
This sequence comes from Bacteroidales bacterium, assembly GCA_017454905.1. GTDB lineage: Bacteria > Bacteroidota > Bacteroidia > Bacteroidales > UBA932 > Cryptobacteroides. The sequence goes on along the minus strand of JAFTCB010000062.1, from coordinate 229,107 downwards.
TTTCCGCCGGTGCGCTGCTGATCGGCTTCGTGTATCTGCTGATCCGCCGCGTCGTCAAGCCCTGGATTCCGATCTGCGTCCTCGGCACCATGGCGCTTATCTCCGCCCTGTTCCACGGGATCAATCCCGACATCTATACCGGCGTGCAGTTCAACCTGCTGACCGGCGGTGCGATGCTCGGCGCCCTGTTCATGGCGACGGATTACGTGACCTCTCCGATGAGCACCCTGGGCGGCATCATCTACGGCGTCGGCATCGGCTTGATCGCCATGATGATCCGTTACTTCGGCTCGTATCCGGAAGGCATGTCGTTCGCCATCCTGCTGATGAACTGTGCCGTGCCGCTTCTCAACATGTGGTTCCACCAGAAAAAATACGGGAGGGCATAATATGGCAGCTGAATCTACTCTCAAGAACATGGCGCTCTGCCTGACGGCCGTCTGTCTGATCTGCTCGGCCGTGGTGGGCGTCGCTTATGCGGTGACCAAGGAACCGATCGACGCGGCCGCGCAGGCCAAGACGACCGCTTCCATCGCCGCCGTCCTGCCGGAATTCTCCGGCGTCCCCGAGCAGGGGAGCGTCGGGATGGACGGCGTGGAGTACAAATACTACAAGGTGGACGACGGCCTCTACGCCATCATCAGTTCCACTTCCGGTTTCGGCGGTGCCCTCACCCTGATGGTGGGTATCGACGACAAGGGCGTCGTGCACAATACGACGGTCCTTTCGCACAGCGAGACCCCGGGCCTCGGTGCGAAGTGTACGACCGATGAGCATTTCATCTCGCAGTTCCGGGGTTTCGACCCGGCTGTGAAGTCATTGACCGTCAAGAAGGACGGCGGTGACCTGGATGCCATCACGGCCTCCACGATCACTTCCCGCGCCTATGCGCTGGCCGTTTCCAACGCCGTGGCGGTGTATCACAAATTAACGGATGGAGGACAGGGCAATGAGTAAGTGGCATTTCGTGACTGACGGGTTCGTCAAGAACAACCCGACCTTCGTGCTGGTGCTCGGCATGTGCCCGACGCTGGCGACCACCACTTCCGCGATGAACGGTCTGGAGATGGGCCTCGCGACGATGTTCGTGCTGATCCTCAGCAACATCGTGATTTCGCTGATCGCCCCGATGGTGCCGGACAAGGTGCGCATCCCGGTGTACATCACCGTGATTGCGACCTTCGTGACCGTGCTCCAGCTCCTGATGCAGGCCTTCACGCCTTCCGTCTATGAGACGCTGGGCTTGTTCATCCCGCTCATCGTCGTCAACTGTATCGTCCTGGGCCGTGCGGAAGGCTTCGCCAACAAGCATGGCGTAGGCGAGTCCGCCCTTGACGGACTGGGTGTCGGCCTGGGCTTCACCGCTTCCCTGACGGTCATCGGCATCGTGCGCGAGATCCTCGGCAGCGGCTCCCTCTTCGGCTGGAAGTTCATCGCCGGCGACGGTATCCTGGCCTTCGTGATGGCCCCGGGCGCCTTCCTCGTGCTCGGCTTCCTGATGGTTCTGTTCAACAAGTATCTCGCTAAAAAGTAGGACGCGCTATGGAGTATTTCCTCATCATCGTATCGGCGATCTTCGTCAATAACATCCTGCTGGCCCAGTTCCTCGGCATCTGCCCGTTCCTGGGCGTGTCGAACAAGCTCTCCACGGCGACCGGCATGTCCGGGGCCGTCTGCTTCGTGATTACGCTGGCCACCGTCGTGACCTACCTGCTGAACCAGTATCTCCTGGTGCCTTTCGGCCTGGAATTCCTGCAGACCATCTCCTTCATCCTGGTCATTGCCGCCCTCGTGCAGATGGTGGAAATCGTCCTGAAGAAGATCAGTCCCTCGCTATACCAGGCGCTCGGCATCTTCCTCCCGCTGATCACCACCAACTGCGCCGTGCTCGGCGTGGCCATCACCGTGGTGACCAAGGATTTCGCCCTGGGCGGTAACGCTCCGCACATGCTCAACCTCGGCCAGGCTACGGTCTACGCCCTCGCCACTTCGCTCGGCTACGGCCTTGCGATGTGCCTGTTCGCCGGCCTGCGCGAGCACCTGGCGGGCAATGACGTCCCCAAGGCGTTCAAGGGCCTTCCGATCGCGCTCATCACCGTGGGTATCATGGCCATGGCGTTCCTCGGATTCTCCGGAATCGTTTAACCTTTTAATCAATTTAATCTATCATGAAGAAATTTATCGCTATCCTTGTCGGCGTGCTCGCTTTCGCAGCCGTCGCAACTGCACAGCCTCGTGCTCTCGGTATCCGTGCCGGTTATGGCGCTGAGCTTTCCTATCAGCATGGCGGCGGAGCAGGTTTCCTCGAAGCAGACCTCGGTTTCCTGGGCAGCGGCCACGGATTCTATGTGACCGGTATCTATGATTTCATCCTCGGCTCTGCCGGTATCGCCAACTTCTATGTCGGCCCCGGTGTCCAGCTGGGTTTCTACAACTACGATCAGAAGAACGGCTTCAACGCCGGTATCGCCGGCCAGCTCGGTGTGGAATTCGAGATTCCTTCCGTTCCGCTCAACATCTCCCTTGACTGGAGGCCGGTGTACTACTTCCAGTACGGTGGTTTCGGCTGGAGCGGCTTCGCCCTCGGTCTGCGCTATCGCTTCTAGGAGCCATTCGTTCCCGGGATGACCCGGAAACTCAAAAAATCCCCGGCAGTTGAACAAGTCGGGGATTTTTATTGTATCTTTGAGTGTTATGTACCAAATCCTAAAGAAAGAGATGCTTACACCGGCGATCTGCCGGATGGAAGTAGCGGCCCCGAGACTCGCCGCAGCGGCGCAGCCCGGCCAGTTCCTGATCGTCCGTGCGGACGAGAAAGGCGAAAGAATCCCCCTGACTATCAGTGACTTCGATGCGGAGCGCGGGACGGTGACCATCGTCACGCAGAAGATCGGTGCATCGAGCGCTGACATTATCGCTTACGAGCCGGGCGAGGCTTTCAACGATGTGGTCGGCCCGCTGGGCCTGCCTTCCGAGTTCATGACGATGGCTCCCGGGAAGCTTGCGCAGCAGCGCTACATCTTGATTGCCGGCGGCGTGGGCACGGCCCCCGTCTATCCCCAGGCCAAGTGGCTCAAGGCGCACGGGGTGCCTGTGGATGTGATCATCGGCGCCAAGACCAAGGACCTGCTGATCTATGTGGACGAGATGCGCGAAGTGTGCGACAATCTCTTCGTCTGCACGGACGACGGCTCTTTCGGATTCAAGGGAATGGGTACGAATATGCTGGAGAAGGTCGTCGCCGACGGCCATCAGTACACGCAGGCCGTGATCATCGGCCCGATGATCATGATGAAGTTCACGACACTGACCTGCAAGAAGTTGGGCATCCCCGCCACCGTGAGCCTGAACACGCTGATGGTGGACGGTACCGGGATGTGCGGTGCCTGCCGCGTGAGCGTGGGCGGCAAGACGCGTTTCGCCTGCGTCGAGGGTCCTGAGTTCGACGGCTACGAGGTCGATTTCGACGAGGCCATGCGCCGCCAGGGCCAGTACAAGGCCGAAGAGGCCGAAGCAAATGAGAAACATGTTTGTAAAATAGGGAGGGGCAAATAGTATGGCAAACCGAATTCCCCGTGTGCCGGTCCGCGAACAGGACCCCAAGGTCCGCGCGACCAATTTCGAAGAAGTGTGCTACGGCTACAACAAGGAGGAGGCGCTCCTGGAAGCGTCCCGTTGCCTGAATTGCCGCAATCCCCGCTGCATGACGGCCTGTCCGGTCGGCCTGCAGATCCCGCGTTTCATCGCGGAAATCGTGGCGGACAATATCGCCGGTGCCGCCGCGGTGATCGCCGAAGACTCTTCGCTGCCTGCCGTTTGCGGACGCGTGTGCCCGCAGGAGACGCAGTGCGAGGGCAGTTGCGTCCTCGGCGTCAAGGGCGAGCCGGTCGCGATCGGCAAGCTCGAGCGCTTCGTCGCGGACTACAGCCGCGAACTGGAAAAACCGGCCGTTGCTGAAAAGGTGGAAAAGAAAGGAAAGAAAGTAGCGGTTATTGGCTCCGGCCCTGCCGGTCTCGCCTGTGCCAGCGACCTCGCGAAATGGGGCTACGATGTCACCATCTTCGAAGCACTCCACAAGGCGGGCGGCGTGCTTGAATACGGCATCCCGGAGTTCCGTCTCCCCAAGGACAAGGTCCTGCGCCACGAAATCGACGATGTCCGTGCGCTCGGCGTCAAGATCGAGACCAACGTCATCGTCGGACGCACGATCACGATCGATTCCCTGATGGACAAAGAGGGCTTCGAGGCTGTCTTCATCGGCACCGGCGCCGGCCTGCCCAAATTCATGAACATCCCCGGAGAGAACCTTTGCGGCGTCTTCTCCGCCAATGAATTCCTCACCCGCAACAACCTGATGAAGGCCTGGCGTGAGGATTACCTGACCCCGATCCATGCCGGCAAGAAGGTCTGTGTCGTGGGCGGCGGCAATGTCGCCATGGATGCAGCCCGCACGGCCCTGCGCCTCGGGGCGGAGGTCCATATCGTCTACCGCCGCACGGAGGCCGAACTCCCGGCCCGCCGCGAGGAGGTGCACCATGCGATGGAGGAAGGCATCATCTTCGACATGCTGACCAATCCGGTGGAGGTCATCGGCGACGAGAAGGGCTGGGTCAAGGCCCTGAAGTGCATCCGGATGGAACTGGGCGAGCCCGATGAGAGCGGCCGCCGCAGTCCTGTCCCGATCCCCGGTTCCGAGTTCGAGATCCCCACGGAGACCGTGATCATGGCCCTGGGTACCTCGCCCAACCCGCTCATCTCCAAGACGACGCAGGGGCTGGAAACGACGCGGCGCGGCTGCCTCGTCGCCAACGAGGAAGGCGCTACCACCCGTCCGGGTGTCTTCGCGGGCGGCGATGCCGTCACGGGCGCTGCCACGGTGATCCTGGCCATGGGGGCCGGGCGCACGGCCGCCAAGGCGATCGACGCCTACCTGAAGGAGCGCTGAGCTGACTACACACTGAAACTATACTAGATAACCTATCTGAACCACATGAAACTGCAAACCCTGATAGCTCCTCTCGGGACCTGGAAGTTCTGGAAGGAGCTTCTGATCATGACCGTCGGCATGTTTATCGCCGCGGCTGCCGTGTACTACTTCCTTGTCCCGAGCAAGATTGTCGTGGGTAGCATTTCCGGTCTGTCCATCGTGATCTCCGCCCTGTTCGAGCAGGCCGGAATCGCCATCAAGGTCTCCACCGTCGTGCTTGTGATCAATGCCATCCTGCTGGTGCTGGCGTATTTCCTCATCGGCAAGGAATTCGGCGTGAAGACCTGCTACACCGCCCTGATCCTGGGTCCGATGATGGACCTCTGGGAGAAGATCTGCCCGTATGAGCAGCTGCTGGAGCCGGGGGCCACGTCCGTGATGGGCGACCTCTGGTTCGACCTGGTCTGTTTCGTGCTCATCCTGAGCATGTCGCAGGCGATCATGTTCAGCATCAATGCCTCCACAGGAGGACTGGACATCCTCGCCAAGATCGTCAACAAGTACCTGCACTTCGACATCGGCCTGTCCGTGACGGTTGCCGGCGTGATCATCTGCTGCACGGCCTTCTTCGTGAACCCGTTCCGCCTGGTGATCATCGGCCTGATCGGCACCTGGATCAACGGCCTGATCGTAGATTATTTCATGGCGAGCCTGAGCCGGCGCAAGCGCGTGTGTATCATCTCGGATGACCACGAAGTCATCCGGGACTACATCGTCAACAAGATCGTGCGCGGCTGTTCGCTGTATGAAGTGACGGGCGGCTACCACGGCGAGAAGCGGATGGAGATCCAGAGCCTGCTGACCAAGGATGAGTTTGCGGACCTGATGAATTTCATCCGCGAGCAGAAGATCCAGGCCTTCATCACCGCCGGCAACGTCTCCGAGGTCTACGGCCTCTGGTCAGACCACAAACGGCACCGCAGGTAGTATTGATTGATGGTGATCCCGGCGCGACTCGAACGCGCGACCCACAGCTTAGAAGGCTGTTGCTCTATCCAACTGAGCTACGGGACCGACACATACCTGCACTCCGCTCCGGAATCCCGGAAGCGGAGTGCAAAGATAATGATTATTTGATAAATTCTGCAAAAAACTGCTGACTAGAGGCTGATCGCCACGCCGCCGAGGACCGTGATCCCGGGCTCCGGGAAGCCGAGCATCGTCTCATATTTCGCGTTCAGCAGGTTCTCGCCGCGCACGAAGACCGAGAGCCAGTCCGTGGCACGGAAGGACAGGCGGGCCTTGAGGTCGGCATAGCTGCTCCTGACGGCATTCTCGCCCGTAGAAAGATACAGGTCCCTGATCCCCATCAGGCCGATGTTGGCACTGAAGCGTCCCGGAGTCCAGGTCCCGGAAACGTACACCTTGTGGACCGGCGCGCCGGTATAGACGGTGCCCATGTGCAGATAGCTGTAGTTGGCGTTGAACTTGAGTTCGTCCGTGGCCCGGAAGTCGGCGCTGAACTCCACGCCCTTGTTCTCGAAGGCACCGACGTTGCGGTTGGCGCGCTTGCCGTCCACGACCGTGACTTCGATGATGTTACTGCCCTTGGTCCAGAAGAGGCTGAGCTCGGTGTTGAGGCGGCCCTCCAGGAAGTGCTGGGCGTAGGTGAAATCATAGCTCCAGGCGCGCTCCGGCTTGAGCTCGGCATTGGCCACGGCATACATGTAGAGTTCGCGGAGGTTCGGCGTGCGGAAACCCTTGGATGCGGAGAGTTTGAGGCTGGCGCCTTTCCAGGGCAGGACGCTGATTCCCGCCTGCGGGATCCATTCCACACCGTAGAGGCTGTGGTGCTCCAGGCGGATGCCGGCGTCCAGCGTGAAGGGACCGAGGATCTGCTGCGCGAGCAGGTATCCGGCTTCTTCGTGGAGTTTCTTGTGGTCGGCGTAGATTTCGGTGGTCGGGTTGCGGTAAGCATTGCCCCCATAGAGTTTGAGGTCAATCCCTGCGGTCAGGGTGCCACCCTGCCAGGGACGGACGGCCTGGAAGAGGTTGAAGCCGCCCTGCCAGTCCGTGCTGTTGAAGAGATAGGGCTGCGGCTTGCCGCCTGCTGCATATCCGTCGTTGATGACATGCTTGCCGGCATTGTAGTAGAAATTGATGCCGCCGTCGGTGCGGTCATAATGGTTCTCCAGGGAGAGCCAGGACATCATGCGGGTGATGTCGGCGGTGCCTTCGAACATCGGGCTGCTCACGGTGCCCGGATTCTGCGAATAGGCCTTGACCACGTTGACGTCGCCGCTCAGGCGCCAGGCGGCGGAGAGGTCATAGGAGGCCTTGAGCATGGCGCTCGTGGAGCGGAAAGCGGAATTGGCCCGGTGGCCGGCCGTGCGGTCGTGACCGATGTTGGCGGTCAGGGAGAAGCGGCCGTTGGAATACTGATCCGTGGCGGAGGCGCGCCAGGTGCCGTAGGAGCCACCCATCAACTTGACATTCACTCGGTTGCCGAGGAAGTCCGGGTTCCGGGTGATGATGTTGATGGCGCCGCCCATCGCATTGGAGCCGTATAGGACGGAAGCCGCCCCGCGGGTGACCTCCACGCGCTCGGCCAGGTCGGCGAGGTATTCGTCGGCCACGGCATGTCCGTAGATGGACTGGTACTGCGGGTGCCCGTCGATCAGGATCAGGGTGCGTCCGCTGCCTGCGCTGAAGCCGCGCAGGGAAATGCCGCCGGCGGCGCCGGCCGAGACGCCGTAACCGGTCACGCCCCGCGAGGTCACGAAGAGACCGGGCACCTGCTCCATCAGGGAGGGCATCAGGGCGCTCTCGTCGCTCTGCTCGATGGTCTGGCGGCCGACCACGGAGACCGGGGTGGGGAGGCGGTCGCGGTCCATCGCCACGCGGGTGCCCGTGACGACGGCGCTGGTCAGGGTATCATGCTGCTCGGATTCCGGCTGCACGGGGAAGGCCTGCGCAAGCACGGCGGCGGACAGGGCCGCCAGGGTGAGGAGAATTCTTTTCATCAGGCAATAATAATGCAGGTGCAAAGTAACGACATCAGCGGGAGAAGGATTTGACTGAAAAGTCCAGTTTGTTTGACTGAAAAGTCCAAAATCTCCTTATCTTTGCGCCATGGAAGGATTCAGCCGCATCAACTACTCCGGCGTGGTCTTCTCCCGGGTGGACCGGGAGGATGTCCGCGGACCGCAGCATCTCAAAGAACACACCCTCCTGTACATCCGCTCCGGCCGGGCGGAAGTCGTCTGCGACGGGCGCCGCACTCCGCTCCTGGCGGGAGACTGCGTCTTCCTGCGCAAGGACCACCGCCTCGTGGTGGATGCCTGGGCGCCGGAGGACGGGCAGCCCTTCCAGTCGGTCGCCCTGTTCTTCTGCCGGCATTTCCTGCACAGTTACTACCGGAGTCTGTCCCGTCGGGAACTGCCCCTGGACGCCCGGCGCAACGAGGAGCCCGTGCTCAAGATCCCGTCCGGGCCGGAACTCGAGAGCCTTTTCCTCTCGCTCACGCCCTACCTGGACTCGGCGGAGTCCCTTCCCGAAGAGGTGGCCTGGCTCAAGCGCCTGGAAGGCCTGCGCTGTGTGCTGGCGGCGGACCGCAACTTCTACGCATCGCTCTTTGATTTCGCGCAGCCGTGGAAGGTGGACCTGCTGGGCTACATGGAGGAGAATTATATGTATGACCTCTCCGTGCCGGAGCTTGCCCGCTACACGGGGCGCAGCCTCTCGGCGTTCAAGCGGGACTTCAAGAAGGTCAGCGACCTCACGCCGGAGAAATGGATCCTGCGCCGCCGGCTCCAGGAGGCGCACCGGCTGCTCGCCGCGGGCGGCGGCCGCGTGGCCGACGCCATGCTCGAAGCGGGGTTCAAAGACCCTGCCTTCTTCAGCCGCGCCTACAAGCGCGAATTCGGTTACTCCCCGCGGGAGACCCCGGGGGATTGAGCTTATACCAGATTGATTCCCGCTTCGCGGCAGCGGCGGACCATTTCTTCGGGCCAGATGCTGCTCTGGATCTCGCCGATGTGGGCTTTGCGCAGCAAGTACATGCAGAGGCGGGACTGGCCGATGCCGCCGCCGATGGTGCAGGGGAGCTCTCCGGCGAGCAGGCTCTTGTGGAAGGGGAGGCTTTCCTTCCAGCTCTCGCCCTTGATCTCCAGCTGGCGGCGCAGGGCGGCTTCGTCCACGCGGATGCCCATGCTGGACAGCTCGAAGGGGCGCTGGAGGATGTTGTTCCAGACGAGGATGTCGCCGTTGAGGCCCTTGAAGCCCTCTTCGTTGGGGCTGCTCCAGTCGTCGTAGTCCGCGGCGCGGCCGTCATGCGGCGCACCGTCGGACAGCACCCCGCCGATGCCGATGATGAACACGGCTCCGTAGCGGCGCACGATCTCGTTCTCGCGTTCTTTGGGTGTGAGCCCGGGATAGAGCTGCACCAGCTCCTCGGCATGCACGAAATGGATCTCCTCCGGGAGCTCCGGCGTGATCTGCGGGAACTCGACGAAGAGTTTGTTCTCCGTGACCTTGATCGCCTCGTAGATGCGGCGGACGGTCTGCTTGAGGAAGCCCAGGTGCCGGTCCTCCCGCCGGATGACCTTTTCCCAGTCCCACTGGTCCACGTAGATGGAGTGGAGGTTGTCCAGGTCCTCGTCGGGACGCAGGGCGTTCATGTCCGTGTAGATGCCCCGGCCCGGCTGGATGCCCATCTGGGCGAGCTTGACGCGCTTCCATTTGGCGAGGGAGTGGACCACTTCGGCTTGCCGTTCGTCCATGTCCCGGATGGGGAAACGGACGGGGCGTTCCACGCCGTTAAGCTCGTCGTTGAGGCCGGTCCCGGAGAGCACGACCATCGGAGCGGTCACGCGCAGCAGGGCCAGCTGGGCTGACAGATTGTTCTGGAACATGTCCTTGACGGCCTTGATGGCCTTCTCCGTGTTCTCCGCCCCGCCGGGCAGGTCCACGTAGTGATCGGGGATGATCAGGTGCATATCAGGTAAATAACGCTACTAACTACCTGCAAAGATAGCGATTATTTCTTCTTCCGCAAGGTCAGGTGCGCGTAAGAAATGACGCCGACGATGATGATCAGGATGGCGTGCGCCTCGTGCCCGAGGGTGGCGGCCAGGATGCCGGTCTCCCAGGGCAGTCCGTAGAGGCTCTGGATGGACAGGGCCACCAGGTAGTGGTAGGCGCCGATCCCGCCCGGGACGGGGATCACGGAGGCGAGGTTGCCGACGGCGGACAGGAAGAGCGCGTCCACCATCCCCAGGGCGCTGAGGTCCGGGATGGCCTTGATGGTGCACCAGAGCATCAGGACGTACATCGTCCAGATGCCGACGGTGGTGAGCACGAAGCCCCATTTGTTCTTCAATTGCGCGACGCTGGCGAATCCGGCCCAGAGCCCCTTGAGCCAGCCGGCGATCCGGCCGAAGAGGCGTACGCGCCTGCGCAGAAAGTAAACGGCCGCGAAGAAGCCGGCGATCAGCAGCACCACGGCGGCGATCAGCCAGCCCAGGGCGCCGCCCATCCGGCCCGCCATCGGCTGCCAGATGTTCTCGGCGAAGAACGGACCGAAACTTTCCCACTTCAGGGCCAGGGCGAGGATGATGACGATGAGGATGGCGAACACGTCGCACAGGCGCTCGCAGGCGATCGTCCCGAATGCCTTGTCGTAGCTCATCCGCTTGGAGGACACGTAGCCGCAGCGCGCGAACTCCCCGGCGCCGGGCAGGACGATGTTGATGAGGTTGCCGACGTTGATCGAGTCCCAGACATGCAGGCGGCGGATCTCCGGATCCAGCGGCTTCATCAGGGCGTACCAGCGCTCCTCGCGGAAGACGAGCGCCAGCAGGGCGACGATGAAATAGAGGACGACCCAGATCCAGCGGGTCTGCTGCAAACCGGCCCAGAAGGCCTTCCAATCCACCCCGCGGAAAGCGAACCAGACCAGGACGACGGCCAGTACGGTGGAGAGGGTGTATTTGATGATATTTTTGGTATTCTTGTTCATCGGCCGCAAATTTACGATTATTTTATGTTATTTTTGTAAGATATGAAATCGATTATAGGAATTGGCAACGCCCTGACGGACATTCTGGCCGTCCTGCCGGATGACACCCTGCTGAATACGTATCATCTCCCCAAGGGAAGCATGCAGCATGTGGACGCGGAGACGGGCGACAACATCTGGTCGGCCCTCAAGCCCCTCGGCGTGAAATACGTGGCCGGCGGCTCCGCCGCCAACACGATCTCCTGCACCGCCATCTTCGGGATGCCGTCGAGCTTCATCGGCAAGATCGGCAGCGACGAACTCGGACTGCTCTTCAAGAGCGACCAGGAGCAGTATGGGGTGCAGACCCACCTGCTGACCAGCGGGCATGCGAGCGGCCGTTCGATGGTCTTCGTGAGCGGCGGCAACGCCGAGCGTACTTTCGCCGTCTATCTCGGCGCGGCGCTGGATCTGGTCCCGGAAGACCTGGATCCGGCCTGGTTCGAGGGCTATGACTATTTCCATATCGAGGGCTACCTGGTCCAGAACCAGGACCTGGTCCGCCGGGCGGTCGAACTGGCCCGGGCGGCCGGCTGCACCATCTCCCTGGACCTGGCATCCTACAACGTCGTGGAGTCCAACCTGGCCTTCCTGCACGACATCGTCGGGAAGTATGTGGACATCGTCTTCGCCAACGAGAACGAGTCCCGGGCCTTCACCGGCTGCAAGGACCCGCGCGAGGCCCTGGACGAACTGGCCTCCCTCTGCCGCATCGCCATCGTCAAGGTGGGCAAGGACGGCAGCTGGGTCAAGTCCGGAGACGAAGTGTATTGCATCCGTCCCTGGCCGGCCGATCCGGTCGATGCGACCGGCGCAGGCGATACCTATGCAGCCGGGTTCCTGTATGCCGACTCCCTGGGCCTGCCGCTCAAGGCCTGCGGCGAGATTGGCTCGATCATTGCGGCCAAGGTCGTCGAAGTGATCGGCACCAAGATCGACATTCCCCGCTGGCGTGCCGCCAAGCAGGAGATCCGTGAACTGATCGCCGCATACGAAGCATGAAAAACCCCATCCTCGCCGTCTGCCGCTGGTATGCGCTCCGCAAGAACCGGAGCACGGTCCCGACAAAGCTCCTGCCGCTGCGCCAGGTGCGCAGCGCGACGGTGTTCGTGGATACGACGGTGGAAGGGGAGGACTCCGCCCGGATCAGCCGGGCAGCCAGGCAGTTCTTCGATTATCACGGGGTCCCGGTCCAGGTCATCTGTCCGCGCAAGGAAGATGTCAACCTGATCGGCATCCTCAAGCCGCAGGTGCGTGGGAGCAAGGAGAATCCCCGCCAGGAGGATCTGTTCATTTCGCTGGCAGGCTCTCCGGAGAACTTCGCGGCAGAATATGAGGCCCGGTGCAGTACGGCCCGTTTCAAGGTGGGCCGCTTCCCGCTGCCGGGCGGTGTGTTTGACCTGGTCGTGGAGACGCCCGAATCGTCCGAAGCCGGCCAGGCGGCGGCTTTTGCCGCCATTAAAGATTATCTGGCAAAGATCCGATGAAAAAGTACCTGATCGTTTTCCTGATTTCGATGGTCCCGCTGATCGAACTCCGCGGCGCCATCCCCTATGCCGTGGGCTTTGACCTGCCCCTCGTCCCTTCGCTGATCGTCGCCTTGATCGGCAACATGGTCCCCGTGCCGCTGATTTTCCTGTTCGCCCGCAAGGTCCTGGAGTGGGGCAAGGACAAGAAGTACATCGGGGGATTCTTCACCTGGTGCCTGGAGAAGGGCGAGAAGGGCGGCCGCAAGCTGGAAGCCAAGGCGGGCGCGGGCCTCTATGTGGCCCTGCTGCTCTTCGTCGGCATCCCGCTGCCCGGCACGGGCGCCTGGACGGGCACCCTGGCCGCCAGTATCCTCGACATGGACTTCAAGAAGAGCATGGTCTACATCTTCCTGGGTCTCCTGCTCGCCGCCGCCATCATGCTCCTGGCGAGCCTGGGTGTGTTCGGCGCCATCGACCTGATGAAATAGTTTTACCGGAACAATTCCCGCAGGACCCGCAGCGAGCGAACCTCGATGCGGGTTTCTGCGTGATAACTGAGGTAGCGGAGGAGGATCTCCGCGATCTCGCTGCGCGCCTCGCCGTTCAGGGGAACGAGCATGCAGGCGCCGAAGTCCGACTGCAGCAGGGCGCGGACATCGTCCAGATGCGTCTCCGCAAAGGGGGCCAGGTCCTCCAACGACGGGGAGAATCCCAGGGTGGCGGCCAGCTCCAGCAGGAAACGGAGGTGGTAATTGGCATAATCTCCTTCGAGGGCATCCAGGGTCAGCACGGAACGCTCGCACCATTCGAAGAGGCCTTCTTCCCGTGCCCCGTCGCGGATGATGCGCCAGAGCACTTCGCTCATGAACAGGGTCATGGCATTCTTGGCGGCGCTGGTCCGGATCCCCGCCAGGGGATGCACCGCGGAGAGGCCGTACGCGCGCCACAGGTCGGAGCGGGGATTCTCGACGACTTCGGCGTCCAGCACATTCAGGGGCTGGAACAGCGCCATCCGGCCGCCTTTGGGGACGGAGGTGATGAAACTGCGGCGCCCCCAGTCGGGACTGAGGGCGTGCAGGACCAGGGAGCGCTCCCCGATCTTGGTGGTGTTGAGGATGATCAGCCGGGTGCGATGGACCATCAGAACTGCTTGATCCGCTCGCTGGCGAGGGCTTGGCGGAGCGCATCGTCATAGCGGATGCGCACCTTGACGCCGGCTTCCTGGAAGTAGTAACGGACGACGATCTCTTCCTCGATGAGCGGGACAATCTCCTCCCGCTTGAGGCGCAGGAATTCTTCCTTGCTCATGTTGAGCGACTTCTCGAGGGCGTCGAGCTCAGACTGCATCGCAGCGTCCAGTCCGTCGCGCTTGAGCTCCTCCTTGGTGCGGTCGAAATAGGTCTTGGCCGAGGAGCGGTAGTCGAACTCCTTGCCCTTGGCAAACGCGATGAAATCCTCGTAGTCGGCGTCCGACAGGTAGAATTCCTCCACGGACGGGATGCTCTCGTGTTTGCGCACGAACTCCAGTGCGTACTGCTCGATCACGCCGTAGGCGACCAGGGAATAGGTCAGGCGGCTGTATTCGCGGAAGTCCAGCTTGACGTCCGGGGTGATGCCGCCGCCGTCGCGCACGGTGCGCCCGTGGGCGGTCTTGAATTCGCGCGTCAGCGAATCGGGGATCGAGACCACGCTGCCGTCCTCGCGGCGCTGGGCATAGTCGATGGCCTGCACGCAGCGGCCGGAGGGGGTGTAGTACTTGGCCGTGGTGACCTTGAGTTCGCCGCCGTAAGGGAGCGAACGGATGCTCTGGACGAGGCCCTTGCCGAAGGTGCGCTCGCCCATGATGGTGGCGCGGTCCATGTCCTGCAGGGCGCCCGCCACGATCTCGGAGGCCGAAGCAGACCCTGAATCCACCAGCACGATGACCGGCATGCGGGTATCGAGCGGTTCGCGGGTGGTCTTGAGGGCATAGGTGGAGCCGGGCTCGCGGCCCTGGGCGGATACGACGAGAGAGCCTTTGGGCACGAGCACGGACACGATCTCGGCTGCTTCATTCATCAGACCGCCGCCGTTGCCGCGCAGGTCGAGCACGAGGGTCTTCATCCCCTGCTTCTTGAGTTCGGCGACTTTCCGGCGGAAGTCCGCTCCGACCCCGTCGGAGAAACCGTTCTGGGAGATGTACCCCACGTTGTCGTCCAGCATGCCGGAATACTCGATATCGTCGATCTTGATGCGCTCGCGCGTGACGGTGATGTCCACCTCTTCGCCGCTGCGGAGTTTCTTTACATGGAAGACGACCTGGGTGCCGGGATCGCCGCGCATCTTCTCGCTGCACTGCTGGGAGGTCAGGCCGACCACGGTCTCGCCGTTGATGGCCATGATCTCGTCGCCGCAGACCAGCCCGTATTTCTGGGCCGGGGAATTGGCGTAGGGCTCGTTGATAATGACGTTGCCCTGGACGTCGGGCTTGTAGATCACGGCGCCGATGCCGCCGTAGGTCTTGTGGATCATCATCTGGAGGTTCTCATTTTCCTCCTCGGGGATGTAGACCGTGTACGGGTCGAGGTTCTCGAGCATCGCGTCGATGCCGCGGCGCTCGATCCGGTCGACGGGCAGCGAATCCACGTAGGAGCGGTTCAACTCCTGCAGGATGGCGGTCTGGATCTCGGTCCATTTGCCGAGTTTGAAGCGGGGAGACTGTGCGCCTGCGGCGAGCGTGACGCCGAGCAGACTTATGAGAAGAACGGTACGTTTCATAATCTTGTCAACATTAATGGGTCCCGAACAGCAGCAGGGCGATGCCCACCATCATCAGGACCATGTCCAGCGCCTTGTCCTTGATCTGGCCCTCCTTGAAGATCAGCGCGCCGCCCACAAAGGTGATCAGCACGGAGCTCCGGCGGATCATCGAGATCACGGAGAGCAGTGCGTCCGGATCCTTCACCGCGAAGAAATAGATGGCGTCGGACACGGTGATCAGCACGGAGATCAGCAGGATGCGCCAGTCCCACACGAAGGGCTGGAAGTGCTCTTTGTCCGTCAAATACTGTACCAGCATCACGAGGGCCAGCAGGATGGTGATGTAGATATTGGTCCAGCTCTGGACGAACAGCGGCTCGAGGTGCTGGAGGATGAACTTGTCGTAGAGGGCGCTGGCCGCGCCGGAAAGTACGGAGATGATCATGCAGGTCATCCCTTTGGCAGAGGTCTCCTTGTCCGTCTCGTGGCGCTTGGAGCGGGAACTCAGGAAGAGGGCGACCATCACGATGGCGACGCCCAGCCACTGCAACAGGTTGAGGCGCTCACCAAAGAGGATGATGGAGAAGATG
This sequence comes from Bacteroidales bacterium, assembly GCA_017454905.1. Taxonomy (GTDB): domain Bacteria; phylum Bacteroidota; class Bacteroidia; order Bacteroidales; family UBA932; genus Cryptobacteroides. Next base: position 213,324 of record JAFTCB010000062.1, on the reverse strand, counting down.
ACCACGAACATCGGGCGGGAAGCCTTGATGGTGCTCACCGTCGTCAGTGGCAGGTGCTGCATCGCAATCAGCCCGGACACCCAGGAAGTGGAGACCAGCACGGCCTTGAGCACGAGGCTCAGGTGGTCCTGCAGCGAGCCCGCGGACAGGAAGGGCGACAGGTAGATGGCCGTGAGCGCCGTGGCACTGAGCAGGATCCAATACACCCCGTTGCGTTTGAGGGCCTGCTTCTTGGAGACATCATAGATGCCCAGGAGCAACGCTGAAAGGACGGAAAGCCAAAGCCACATATCGATAAATATTTGGACAAAGTTACGAAATTTATAAGTAACTTTGTCATCCTTTATGTCCAAAGACGGAAAGATCGAAATCCGCGGCGCCCGGGCGCACAATCTGAAGAACATCGACGTGGACCTTCCGCGCCGTAAATTCATCGTGATTACCGGGATCAGCGGCAGCGGGAAGTCCTCGCTGGCTTTCGATACCCTCTATGCAGAAGGGCAGCGGCGCTACATGAACACGCTTTCCCCCTACGCCAAGCATTTCATGGGCATCCTGGAAAAGCCCCAGGTGGAAAGCATTTCCGGCCTGAGCCCGATCATCGCCATCGAGCAGAAGACGACGGGCAGCAACCCGCGCTCGACGGTCGGCACGATCACGGAGATCTCGGATTTCCTCCGCCTGCTGTATGCCCGCGCCTCCACCGCCTATTCCCCGGTCTCCGGCAAGGAGATGGTCCGCTACACCGACGCGCAGATCGTGGATCTGATCCTGCAGGAGTTCCGCGGGCAGAAATGCCTGCTGCTCGCTCCGCTGGTGCGCGGCCGCAAGGGCCACTACCGGGAGCTGTTCGAGTCGCTCCGCAAGAAAGGCTATCTGCAGGTGCGCATCGACGGCGAGATCCAGGACCTCAACGATGTCGAGGCCGTGGACCGCTACAAGGGGCATTTCATCGAGCTGGTCGTCGATAAGCTCAAACCCGCCGAAGGAGACGAGGCGCGCGTGCGCAGTTCCGTGGCTTCGGCCCTGGGGATCGGCAAGGGTTCGGTCGCCGTCCTGGAGATGGAGAGCGGCCGCCTGCACCATTATTCCAAGCACCTGGTGGATCCCGAGAACGGGATCTCCCTGCAGGAGCCGGCCCCGCACACCTTCTCCTTCAATTCGCCGGAAGGCTATTGCCCGCACTGCAAGGGCCTGGGGACCGTGCCGGACGTGAGCCTGGACACCATCGTCCCCGATCCCGGTAAATCCATCGCCGACGGAGGCATCGCCCCGCTGGGCCGCCTGCGCGACGGGCGCAAGTTCGAACTTGTCCGCGCCATTTCGCGCAAGCACAATTTCTCCCTGTACGAGCCCATCGCCGCCCTTCCCGACGAGATGGTCACGCTGCTGGTCTACGGCTCCGACGAGTTCTACCGGGTCGGGGACGGCCCGCAAAGCGAAATGGTCAACTGGGAAGGTGTCGTCGGGGACATCGAGGACAAGGTCGTCTGCCCCGTCTGCCACGGGACCCGCCTGGGACCGCATACGCGCTGCTTCCGCATCGACGGCAAGGACATCGCCGAGGTCAGCGCGATGGAGATCAGCGACCTGTCCGCCTGGCTGCAGACGCTGCCCGGGAAATTCGGCAAGCGGGAGAACGCCATCGCCCGCGATATCCTCAAGGAACTCTCCGACCGCGTCCGCTTCCTGCTGGACGTCGGTCTGGACTACCTGAGCCTGGACCGCCCGACCGCATCGCTGTCCGGCGGAGAAGGGCAGCGCATCCGCCTGGCCACGCAGATCGGGTCCAAGCTGGTCAACGTGATCTATATCCTGGATGAGCCGAGCATCGGCCTCCACCAGCGGGACAACCGCAAGCTCCTGGACTCCCTGAAGAAACTGCGCGACGAGGGCAATACCGTAATCGTCGTGGAGCATGACGAGGAGACGATGCGGGCGGCGGACTGGATCGTGGACGTCGGCCCCGGCGCCGGCGAGCACGGCGGCGAGATCTGCTACAGCGGCCCCGCCCGGCCGGTCACCAACCCCATCGGGATCCCGTCTTCCCGCCGTCGCGGGAACGGCCTTTCCCTGACCCTGCGCGGTGCGCGCGGCAACAACCTCAAGGATGTCACCGTGGAGTTCCCGCTGGGCGTGCTGATCGGAATCAGCGGAGTCAGCGGCTCCGGCAAGTCCTCGCTCATCAACGAGACCCTGATGCCCATCCTCAAGGGCAAATTCTATCATTTCAAGGAGAAACCGCTTCCCTACGGCACGATTGAGGGAGTGGAGAATATTGACAAGGTCATCGAGATCGACCAGAGCCCGATCGGCCGCACGCCGCGATCCAACCCGGCCACGTTCACCGGGGTGTTCAACGATATCCGCGCCCTGTTCGAGGATACGCCCGACGCCAAGGTCCGCGGCTTCAAGGCCGGCCGCTTCTCGTTCAACGTCCCGGGCGGACGCTGCGAGGAGTGCAAGGGCGCCGGCATCAAGGTGATCGAGATGAATTTCCTCCCGTCGGTCAATGTCTGCTGCGACGCCTGCGGCGGCAAGCGCTACAAGGAGGATACCCTCGCCGTCAAATACAAGGGCAAGAGCATCGGGGATGTCCTGGAGATGCCCATCTCCGAAGCCTACGAATTCTTCAAGTCCCACCCCAAGATCGCGCCCAAACTCAAGGCGCTCGTGGACGTGGGCCTGGGATACGTCCACCTCGGACAGTCCGCCGTGACCCTGTCCGGCGGGGAGAGCCAGCGGATGAAACTGGCGGCCGAACTTGCCCGCAAGGCCACCGGCAACACCCTCTACATGCTGGACGAGCCCACCACCGGCCTGCACTTCGAGGACATCAAGGTCCTGATGTCGGTGCTCCAGCGTCTGGTGGACCAGGGCAATACGGTGGTCGTGATCGAGCACAACCTCGACGTGCTCAAGTCCGTGGATTATCTGATCGACATGGGCCCCGGCGGAGGCGCCGCCGGCGGCAGGATTATAGCAACCGGAACCCCCGAACAGATCGCCGCCGATCCGGCGTCGGTCACGGGACCTTTCTTAAAAGAACTCTTATGACCAAGATTGAAGCCGCACGTGCGGAGTACAAAGAATGGTGCCAGGCCATCGGCATCACGTCACTGGAAATCGTCAACGAAACCCTGGATGCCGGCAAGGCCATCGAACTGATCAACCTCTGCGAGGCCCGGCAGGAGCGCCTGTACGCCCAGGCCGCCGACCAGATCTTCTGGAAACGGAACCGCTGCCGCATCGTGATGATGTCCGGGCCCTCCTCCAGCGGCAAGACCAGTTCTTCGCTGCGCATCGCGCAGCAAGCCCGCGTGCTCGGCCTCAAGCCGAAGGTCATCGAGCTGGACAATTATTTCGTGAACCGGGACGACACGCCCATCGACGAGAACGGCGAACGCGACTACGAGGCGCTTGCCGCCATGGACGTGGCCTTCCTCAACGAGCAGCTCACCGACCTGCTGGCCGGCAAGGAAGTGGAGATCCCCAAATTCGACTTCAAGGCGGGCTGCCGCACCTTCACCGGCAACCGGCTCCGGATGGAAGAGGGGGACATCCTTTTCATGGAAGGCATCCACGCCCTCAATCCCGCGCTGACTCCGGCCATCCCGCGCGACCGCATTTTCAACATCTACATCTCCGCCCTTTCGGCCCTGCCGGGCGGCGAGAAGGACCACGGCTCCACCACGGACAAACGGCTGCTGCGCCGCATCGTGCGTGACAACCGCACCCGCGGCATCTCCCCGGAGGACAACATCCTCCGCTGGCCGTCCGTGCGCCGCGGCGAAGTCCGCAACATCTTCCCTTATGAGGAGAATGCGGATGTCGTCTTCAATTCTTCCACACTATATGACCTGCCGCTGCTGAAATATTATGCGGAGCCGCTGCTCTGCGGCGTCAGCGAGTCTTCTCCGGCCTACGCGAAGGCGACGTCCCTGCTGGACTTCCTCCAGCATGTCCGTGCCCTCAAGCCCATGGAGATCGCGGCGATCCCGCCGACCTCGATCATGCGCGAGTTCATCGGCGGACAGACGTTATAAAACAAAGAAGCCCGGCCGACTGGCCGGGCTTCTTTGTTTGCAGTCCAACTACTTCACCTCGGTCCACTTGCCCGGGACAAGGGCGGAGATGGAGGCGTCGTACATCGCTTCGCAGCTGACGGCCGGCAGGTAGAACTTGCCCGGATACGTAGCCGTGAGGCCGGTGGTGATGGTCACGCTCTGGCCGGCGCCCAGGTCGAAGAAGCTGTAGACCCGGTCGTCGCGGATGTCCTGGTAAGTGACTCCGGCCGGATAGCTGAAGTCCTCGCGGTTCAGGCGGTCGTTCTGGATCTCCCAGCCGGAAGGGAACTTCTGCGCAAGGGCGAGGTCGCGTGCCACGGCGGAGCCGGTGTTGGTCACGGTCACGACAGCCTTGAAGTTGCGGCCGCGGGAGAGGGTATCCACCTTGATGGGCTGGCCGTCCGGGCCGATGTAGTTGATCTTCATCGTCAGGCCGGATGACTTCGCCTTCTCCGTGCCGGCCTTGGGGATGCCCGTCACGGACACCACGGCGTGCAGGGTGTTGCTGCCGCTGTTGGACAGGGTCAGCGGAAGCTTGGCCGCCTCGTTCCCGAGGGCGATGTCCTGGCTGGCGATGGCCTTGCCGGTGCTCAGTTTGTACGTCTTGTCAGGTCCCTTGACGGAGCCGTTGACACCGCCGCCGGCGATGGTGCGGGCGTAGTCGCTGATCGCGTAGAGCGACCAGGCAGTGGCCTGGGTGCTCATGTAGTACTGCGGATCGTTGAGGTGCGCCGCGATCTTCTCGGCCAGCTCGAAGGCGGTCTCCTTCTGCCCGGTCAGGATCGAGGTGCGCAGGGCGATGGCCATGTTGCGGTCCTCGCTGCCGTAGTAGTTGTAGTAGCCGCTGCCGTTGGCCTCGAGGTAGGGAAGGCCGTTGATGAGCGAGGTGGCCACCTGCTTCTTGCCGTCGCTGGCAAAAGCGCCCGCCAGCATCCAGACGGCGCTGCGCGGCATCTTCTTGGCTTGCTCGCGCAGGAGGTTCATCGCGCTGCGCTGCGGCTTGCCTGCGGTGGCGAGGGCGTACAGGGCGTAGGCCCGCACGAACTCACCTTCTTTCTTGTCGTTCACGACGCTGCCTGACAGGTAGCGTACCAGTCCGGCCTTGAGGTCGGCGGGGACGGCGTAGCCCTGGTTCTCCGCCTCCTGGAGGAAGTGGAGGGCATAGGCGGTGCCGAACGACGAGGAGGACGAGCTGCCCGGCCAGTAGCTCAGCGAACCGTCCGGACGGCGGTAGCTGTGGAGCCGGTTGATGGCGGCGGTCACATTGTAGGACGTGCGCTTGGTCACGTGCTCGTCGCAATCCATGACCTGGGTGAGGTAGAGCTGCGGGAAGGCGCCCGAGATGGTCTGCTCGACGCAGCCGTAGGGGTACTCGGTCAGGTATTTGAGGCGTCTGCCGAGGTCGATGGCCGGGATGGAGGAGAGCTCCACGGTCACGCTGTTGGTGCCGGGCAGGCCGAAGAGTTCGGCCGTGGCATCCTTGCTCTTGCCGCCGTCCAGCAGGAAGGACTGGGCGCGCGTGACAGGCGGGTTGGGGTTGAGGATGTCGATCTCCACGCGGCTGACGGACTTGTCGGAGCCGGACTTGGCGGTCACGGTCACATGGCCGATGCCGGTCTGCTCGCCGACCTGGACTTCGAAGTATTCCACCTGCTGTCCGGCCTTCGGGACATTGACTTCGAGGGTCGAAGGACCCTTGACCGTCATCAGGTTGTCGGCCTGGATGTCGAGCTTGACATTGCCGACACCGTCCTTGAGGGCGATGACGGTGGACGGGATGCGGATGGTCTCGCCGATGCTCAGGGTACGCGGCAGGGTGGCCTGGACCATCACGGGCTGGGTCACGGCGACGTCCTTGGAGGCGCTGCCCTGGGCCTTGCCGTCCGTGGCGATGATCATGGCGCGCAGCGATCCGATGTACTGCGGCACCTCGACGCTGTGGGTCGCGGTCTTGCCGGCCTTCAGGTCGAAGGGACCGAGGTAGGCGACCACCGGTTTGAAGCGGTCGGCACCCTGGCGTTTCAGCGGCGCGTTGCTTTCCTGGTCACCGCCGATGGCGAACAGCTGCTCGATGTGGCCGCCGTAGGCGCCGATGATGGAATCATATTCATCCCAGGTGCGTACGCGCAGGGCCTCCTTGGCATAGAAGGAAGACCAGGCGTCCGGGGTCTTGAAGCCGGTGAGGTTGAGCAGGCCCTCGTCCACGAGGGCGACGATGTAGCTCATCGCGTGTCCGCCTTCTTCCTTGACCTTGAACTGGAGGGTGGATTCGGGCTTGGTCTCGGCCGGGATGTCGAGGACCGGGTGCAGGCGGGAGGAGGCATCCTCCACGTTGATGTTCTGGACACCGTACAGGCGGATCGGGGCGTCGTTGTGGACATTGCCGTGCGGCTGGATGAGGGCGATGTTCGCGTAGGCGTTCGGCATCATCTCCTTCGTGATGGGGATGCGGATCTCCGTGCTGCCGGCGAAGCAGTCCACGCGGCGGGTGCTCAGGACCTTGCCGCCCTTCTCGATGGAGACGAGGGCGCTGGTGCCTGCGGCGGACGGGATCGTGATGCGGGCGGTCTCGCCGACGGCGTATTTCTCCTTGTCGATCAGCATGTTGAGCTGCGTGGAGCCCTCGGAAGCATCCGTGGCCACGCCCTCGTTGACCTCGCAGAGCATGGAAGCGGCGTGTCCGCCGCGGGTGTCGGTGACGCGGATGTAGTACAGGCCGTTCGGGGCGTCTTCCCAGTCATAGCTGAAGCTGCCCTTGCCGTTGGTTGTGGAGAAGGTCTTCTCGAAGAGGAGTTCCTTGCTCTTGCCCGCCATGTAGCTGGCGATCTCGCCGGAGGCGTTCCACCACCAATCCCAGTCCACATGGTACACTTCGGCGTGCAGCCAGCTCGTGCTCACGCCCTTGCCGTCGGGATTGACCGTGGCCACATCGAACTTGTGGGCCTTGCCGGCCTGGATGAATTCCTCGCCCCAGCGGCTCTTGTCCAGCTCGGTCTTGAGGCCGACATAGGTGCTGAACGGGGACATCCGGACACTCTGGAAACTGGTGCTGAATTCGCCGCTTGGCTCGAAGGCGCGGAAGGTGAACCCGGCCGTCAGCATGCCCGGGATGGAGGCTTTGTTGAGGTCGCAGTTGGCGTTGATGTAGGCGTGGCCTTCCTCATTGGTCTTGAAATCATTGTAGTAGAGCGTCTGGCTTTCGAAGCTGCGGGCGTCGTCGCGGAAGTCGTAGTCCTCCCAGCCCTTGAAGGAAGTGGAGGCGGAGGACAGTTCGAGCGTACCGTTGATCTTGAGGTTGCTGCCCGGGGCACCGTAGAGCCAGGCCACGGCGATGTCGCCGCGGTCATCGCCGGACGGCGTGACGTAATCCTTGTCGAAGTGCAGGGTGATGTCGAGCTTGTTGGGCTTGATGGTCTCGACGCGGAGGGTCTTGCTGAACGTCTGCCCGCCCACGTTGACATCAACGCGCCAGCGGCCGGACGGGGCGTCCTCGGCAGTCGTGAACGGGAAGTGGTACATGTTGGAAGCGGTGCTGCGCTCCGTCAGGGACTGGGTCACCTGGCCGTCGGGATTGCGCAGCTGCGCCGTGATGGGATGGCCTTCCGGCAGGGGCGTGTCGTCGAAGAGCGTGACCACGCTGACATGCAGGGTGTCGCCGGGACGCCAGACGCCGCGCTCCCCGAAGATGTAGGCCTTGATGCCGGCTTCGTGGGTGGTGCCGCTGACGTCGAAATTGCTGGTGGACAGCGCCTTCTCGTTCTTGAGGTCGAGGTAGGCGTATTGCTTGCCGTTCGTGGCGACGACGAAGCGGCCTTCGCCGGAGGCGGGGAAGGAGACGTGTCCTTCCCGGTCGGTCTGGCCTTTGGCGAGCTCCTGCTGCACGAAGTCATAGAGTTTGATGCGTGCGCCGGAAACGGGCTTGCCGGTGAGGATGTTGTATGCGAATACTTCCGTGCCCGCGTCGCCGCGCTTGGCGATCAGCGCCAGGTCGCTGGCGAGCAGGTCGACGCAGCGCTGCTCATAGGTATCATAGTCCCCGAAATACGTGTCGCTGTCCCAGAAGTCCTCTTCCACGAGCGGCTCGCGGCCGCGGATCTCGATGTGGTAGATGGCGCCGGGCTCCGGCTTGATGAGTTCGTCGAGGCTCAGCCCGTAGGTGCGGTATTCGCGGATGTGGTCCGCATCCTTGTCGCCCAGCACGAGGGTCGTGTCGGCCACGGTCCCGGCCACCTTGTAGAGTTCGTAGCGGGTCTCGTAGTCGTCGAGCTGGAGGAACTGCAGGATGTTGTTGCTGTAGACTTTCTTGACCCGTACCTGCGCCTGAGCGTAGGAAACGGAGCCGAAGAGCAGGTCAAGTCCTCCTGCGGAAGGCAGGATGGAGCCCTTGCTGATGAAGCGGATGGTCGGCACTTCGGGGTCGATGTCGTCCCCGGTGGGTGCTGTCCCTTCATTGTTCAAGGTCATCGCGGTCTCGCCGGCGACGGCGGAAACGGATGGCCCGACGGTTTTCTTGCCTCCGCCGCCCTGGCAGGCGGTCAGCAACAAGCCGGCTGAAGCAACCAGCAATAAGAAGTAACGGGCTGTTTTCATAGGAAAAATGATTACATTTGTTCAGTCTATGGACAAAGTTAAGAAAATACTTCTGATTTCTATACCATTAGCGCTGATTATTTGGTATTTGTTCTGTCTGCCGCGCAATTTGTTCCGGGCTCCTGTCAGTGCGACGGCGGTCGCGGCGGACGGCTCCCTGCTCGGGGCGCGGATCTCCGCGGACGGTCAGTGGTATTTTCCCCCGGCGGACCATGTCCCTGAAAAATTCGCCCGGTGCATCGTGACCTACGAAGACAAGCGCTTCTGGTGGCACCTGGGCATCGATTACCTTTCGGCGGGACGCGCCCTGGTGCAGAACCTCACGCGGGGGGAGGTGGTCAGCGGGGCCAGCACCCTGACGATGCAGGTGATCCGGCTGAGCCGGCCCGGCGCGCCGCGCACCCTGCCGGAAAAGCTGTACGAGATGGTGCTCGCCACCCGCCTGGAGATGCGCTGCACCAAGCGCAAGATCCTGCTCCTGTATGCGTCCAACGCGCCTTTCGGCGGCAATGTCGTCGGGCTGGAAGCCGCGGCCTGGCGCTATTTCGGCCGCAGTGCGGACGATCTCTCCTGGGGTGAATGTGCCATGCTCGCGGTACTGCCCAACGCCCCCGGCCTGATCCATCCCGGACGGGCGCGCGACCGCCTGCTGGCGAAGCGCAACTCCCTGCTGGACAAGCTGGAGCAGAAGGGCGTCATCGACGGGACCGAATGCATGCTGGCCAAGGACGAGCCCTTGCCGGACAAGCCGCTTCCCATGCCCGATGAGGCGTATCACCTGCTCGAGCGCTGCCGCCGCGAGCAGGGGGACGGACCGTTCACGACCACCTTGGACGCTGCCTTGCAGGCGCGCGTGAACGCGATTGCGAAACGCCATTACGAAGTGTACCGCACCAATGTGGTGGACAACATGGGCATCCTGGTGGTGGATGTGCATTCCGGAGAGGTCCGGGCCTATTATGGCAATACGCGCAATTGCGCACCCCGGGTGCGCGGCACCGACGTGGACATGGTCCCGGCGGCGCGCTCCAGCGGATCCACGCTCAAACCGCTGCTGTATGCCGCGATGCTCGATGCGGGCGAACTCCTGCCCACCCAGCTCGTGAAGGACACGCCCTACAATTATAATAATTTTTCTCCCCACAACTACGGCCGCAGTTTCGACGGGGCGGTGCCCGCGCACGAAGTGATCGAGCGCTCGCTCAATGTCCCGTCGGTGCGTATGCTGGAGCAGTTCGGCGCGGAACGCTTCCTGGAGGTGCTGCAGGGGATGGGTTTCACCACCATCGACAAGGATGCGGACCACTATGGCCTGTCGCTGATCCTGGGCGGCGCGGAAATTTCCATCGAGACGCTCGCGCGGGCGTATTACTACATGGCGGCGAAGCTCGCCGGGGATACCGTCTGCGAGGCGCTCGCCTATCTGTCGGACGGACAGCGGGACCACCTCCCGGTCCGCCGGATCCCGGTCAGCAAGGCTGCCGCTTACCTGACTTTCGACGCGTTGTCCAACGCCAACCGGCCCGAAGAGGAGGCCTCCTGGATGGATTTTTCAACGGGGCGCAAGGTCGCCTGGAAGACCGGCACCAGCTGGGGTAACCGGGATGCCTGGAGCGTGGGCGTGAACCGCGACTGGGTCGTGGCCGTGTGGGTGGGCAACAGTGACGGCGAAGGCCGTTCCGGCGTGACCGGCGTGTCCTATGCCGCACCGGTGATGTTCGATGTCTTCTCGGCTTTGCCCGGCTCTGCCTGGTTCTCCCGACCGACGGACGGGATGACGCAGGTCGAGGTTTGCCACGACAGCGGCTTCCCGGCCGGGGACCTCTGCCCGCAGCGGGACACCATCTGGGTGCCCGACGTGGACGAGCAGCCCGACATGTGCCGCTACCACCGGCTGGTGCACCTCGATCCGGAGGGGCGCTGGCAGGTCAACTCCAGCTGCTGCCCGCCGGAGCAGATGCGCAATGAAGTCCGCTTCGTGCTGCCCCCGGCGCAGGAGTGGTACTACATGCAGAAACACCTGGACTACAAGCCGCTGCCGCCGAAGCATCCGCTCTTCGATGCCGCATCTTCGGAGATCAATCCGATCGAGATCATCTATCCCCAGCCGGGCATCTCGCTCGTGATCACGCGCAGCCTGTCCGGGAAGAAGAACGGGGTGGTCTTCCGTGCGGCCCATTCCGATCCGTCCGCGACGCTCTACTGGCACATCGATGACCTGTTCGTCGGAGAGACGCGGAACGGGGATCATGAACTGCGCGTGGATCCGGGTCCCGGCGACCACCGGCTCACCCTGATCGACGAGCAGGGCGCCCGGCGGGTGACGCTGTTCAGCGTCAAGTAGAAACTATTGCTTGTCACGCTGGAATGTCCTATCTTTGCGAACTTTTTCAGCGAAGCGCTATGCAAGGAATCTGGACCATCCTGATGCTCGTCTGCTCGAACATCTTTATGACATTCGCCTGGTACGGGCATCTGAAACTGCAGGAGATGAAGATCTCGACCGGCTGGCCGCTGATCCTGATCATCCTCTTCTCCTGGGGCATCGCCTTCTTCGAGTATTGCCTTACCGTCCCGGCCAACCGCATCGGCTTCGCCGGCAACGGCGGCCCCTTCAACCTGATGCAGCTCAAGGTCATCCAGGAAGTCATCTCGCTGACCGTCTTCACCATCATCGTCCACTTCCTCTTCCAGGGCCAGGGCCTCCAGTGGAACCACCTGGCCGCCTTCGCCTGCCTGGTGCTGGCAGTGTTCTTTGTGTTTCTGAAATAAGCTTGCGGCTGTTGTTCCGGGCAATTCCCTCAGCCTGGAAACGGTTGATTCCGCCCCACAGGATGGTGGCCACGAAACCCTTGTACAGATCCTCCCGGAAGAATCCGCCCTTTCCGAAATCCCGTGGTTTGCGTATCTTTGCATCCGTCAATCCATCTTCTGCAAAATGAAAAGACTGCTTGTGACTTTCCTGACGGCGCTGCTCTTCTGGGCGGGGCTGTCGGCGCAGGGTTTCCAACCCTATCTCTCCGAATCAGATGTCAAGAACAGCGTGCAGCTGCTGCCGCCTCCTCCCCAGGAGGGGAGCGTGGAGTTCCTGCTCGACAAGATTACGCATTGGACGTATTTCCGGGAGCGGACGGCAGACCCTGCCCGGGCCCGGCAGGCCATCGAGGATGCCCGGATGAGCGACATCGGGCTCAAGTTCAAGGACGCCTTCGGCCTGGAGATTACGGAGGAGAAGATGCCGGAGACCTATCTCCTGGTGATGCGCTCTCGGGAGTGTTTCGGCTCCGCGGGCTGCAGCGCAGCCAAGCGCTACTACAACCGGACGCGCCCCTTCGTCTATTTCTCCTGTCCGACGCTCGTCCCCGGTGACGAGGAGTGGCTGCGGACGAACGGCTCCTATCCGTCCGGCCATACGGCCAACTTCTTCGGCATCGCGTACGTCCTGGCCGAACTCCGTCCGGAGCGGGCCGAGGCCCTGCTTGCGCGGGCGGATGAGGGCGGGATTTCCCGTCTGATCGTGGGCGTGCACTGGGCCAGCGATGTCAAGGCCGGCAGGATGGTGGCTGCCTCCGTGTATGAATACCTGAAGCAGAACAAGGCCTACCGGGCCCAGTTCAAGAAGGCGCAGGCGGAGGTGAAGCGCCTCCTGGCCAAGCAGGAAACGGGCAAGGCCAAGGTCCAGCCCTATCTGGAAGCCAAAGACCTCCCGGACGCGACGGTATTCCTCCCGGCCCCGCCGGAGGAGGGATCGCCCATGCTGGCGTCCGACACCCTGATGTACTTCCACGCCAGGAACTACCTGCGCGAAGGCGAACGGGGACGCCGTGCCGTCCGGGAAGCGACCACGGACGTGGACACGATGGCGCTGATGTTCAGCAAGGCCTTCGGGCGCACGCTGACGAAGGAGACCACCCCCAAGACGCTGCACCTGCTGCAGCGTGCCGTCCGCACCTTCCGCCTGTCCGCCGCTGCACCCAAAGCCACCTACATGCGCCTGCGTCCGTTCGTGTTCTACCACGATCCCACGCTGATTCCGGAAGACGAAGAGTATGAGCGGAATACGGGATCCTATCCTTCCGGGCACTCGGTGCGCGGCTGGGGCATGGCCCTGGTCCTGTCGGCCCTCAATCCGGAGCGCCAGGATGCCATCCTGCAGGCTGGCTATGAGTGGGGGCAGAGCCGCGTGATCGCCGGCTACCACTGGCAGAGCGACGTGGACGCCTCCCGGATGCTCGCATCGGCGTGTTTCGCACGCCTGCAGGACTGCGAGGAGTTCCGGGAAGATTTCGAAGCGGCGCAGGAAGAACTCTCCGGCGAAGAGGACTAAAATGCATTTCTCCTTCAAACTGCCCTGCGCAGCCCTGCTGCTGGTATGCCTGTCGGCCTGCCGGGGGCCGGAGCTGCGCGTCCCGCGGATTCCGGAGGGGCTGCTCGATCCGGGCGATACCGTCGCCCTCGGCCTGCCCCGGCTGCCGGGCGCCGAGACCATCAGCGTGTTCCGGCCGGAAGGAGAGCGCTATATCAACAACGTGGTGCTGAGTTCCTTCGGGGGAGCGTATTTCTGCATGTGGCAGGAGTCGGCGCGGGACGAGGACACGCCGGATTCTTTCGTTGCCCTGTCCCGCAGCCGGGACGGAAAGGCGTGGAGCGTGCCGGAGCCGCTGGCCCTGCCCACGGACAGCACCTTCGCTTCGCCCGGCGGCTGGATCCAGCGGGGCGATTCGCTGTGCGCCGTGCTCAATGAAATCTGCTCGCCGGAGCGCACCCGGGGCGGCACCGCGTGGTATATCGCTACGAAGGACGGGCGCGGCTGGAGCCGGCCGGAGCCCCTGCGGATGGCGGACGGCGCGCCCATGGACGGCATCCTGGAGCAGGATCCGATGCTGCTTCCGGACGGCAGGACGGTCGGTGCGGCCCATTTCCGGCCGGGCACGCAGGTCGGACCCGTATGGACGGACGATCCCTCCGGACTGCGCGGGTGGCAGCGGGGAGGATTCCCCGAAGGGGAAGGCAAACCGCTGGAACCCAGCCAGTACCGGACGCGCAGGGGCGGCCTCGTCATGCTTTTCCGGGACCAGGGTTCATCCTTCCGGAAATTGTACTCCGTCTCGGAGGACGGCGGCCGGAGTTGGAGCGCCCCGGCCCTGACGAACATTCCCGATTCCCGCTCCAAGCAGTGCGCGGGCACCCTTCCGGACGGCCGGACCTTCTGGGTGGGGAATCCCACCGGCAGCAAATCCCGCCGCATCCTGGTGCTGGCCGTCTCCCGGGACGGATATCTCTTCGACAAAGCCTGGGTGCTGGCCTCTGCGGACGACCTGCCTCCGCAGCGCTTCGCCGGCCGCTACAAGACTCTGGGCTACAGTTATCCCAAAGCGGTCGTGGCTGACGGCATGCTGTGGATCTCTTTCTCCGTCAACAAGGAGGAAGCGGCGCTGATCCGGATTCCGGCGATTCCCCTTTGATCACGACCGGCTCCGCGTTCGGATCCAACGCTTCCTCGGGCTCGTTGAAGGGCTCCAGGAAGGGGTTGCCGGTGCGTTCGTGCCCGATGGTAGAGGTAGGGCCGTGGCCGGGCAGGATCCGGATGGCGGGGTCGAGCAGGATGAGCTTCTCCATGATGGAGCGGATCTCGTCGTCGTATTCGCTGTAAAGGAAATCGGTGCGGCCGATGGAGCCCGCGAAGAGGGTGTCGCCCGTGAACATCACGTCCGCATCCCGCACGAGCCAGCAGACGCCGCCGGGGGTGTGGCCCGGGGTGGTGATCACCTCGAAACGGATCCCGGCAACTTCCAGCACCTGTCCGTCCTGCACGGGCGTCCAGGCGAAATCGATCGCGGGGGCGTCGAGGCCCAGGCGCCCGGCCATGTCGGCGCTGTACCCGAGTACGACTTCGTCGGCGGGATGCATGTAGACCGGGATGCCTCCGAAGCGGTCCTGCAGCGGCTTGACGCCGAAGATATGGTCGAAATGCCCGTGCGTGAGGAGGATGGCTGCGGGGGTGAGGTTCTCTTGCGCGAGCAGGTCCGTGAGCGTGCGGATCTCGTCGCTGCCGTAGCAGCCGGGATCGATGAGTACGCAGTGAGCGGAACCGTTCCAGGCAATGTAGGTGCGCTCCTGAAGGAGGTTGCAAGTGAGTGCGCGGATGTTGAGCATGCCAATACGATAAAAGATTGGCAAATTTACAAAAGAAGTGCTAAATTTGTATGATACACCAACAGCGAATATGCACATCGGAATAGCAGGCAACATCGGCTGCGGCAAGACCACGCTCACCCGCAAACTTTCGGAACACTACGGCTGGACGCCCAAATATGAGGCGGTCACCTACAATCCCTATCTGGAGGACTACTACAAGGATATCCCGCGCTGGTCCTACAACCTGGAGACCTATTTCCTCGCCCAGCGTTTCCAGGACGTACTGGACATCGCCAAGTCCAAAGAGGTGATCATCCAGGACCGCACGCTCTTCGAAGGCGTGGAGATCTTCGTGGCGAACAACCACGACATGGGCAATCTCTCCGACCGGGATTACGAGACCTACATGCAGCTTTTCCGCCTGATGATGTCCATGGTGGCCCCGCCCGACCTGCTGATCTACCTGCGCTGCAGCGTCCCGCATCTGGTGGACCAGATCCAGAAACGCGGCCGCGACTACGAGCAGACGATGAGCCTGGAGTACCTCAGCGGCCTGAATGAACGCTATGAGCAGTGGATCGCCCGTTACGAAGGCCGGCTGCTGGTGATCGATGCCGACCATCTGGACTTTGAGAACCGTCCGGAGGACTTTGCATTCATTACGGACAAGATTGACGCCGAACTCTTCGGACTATTCAAATAATTCTCTTAACTTTGTAAGTTCTAATTAAACAGTTATGCATATTGCGATAGCAGGAAATATCGGAAGCGGCAAGACCACGCTCACCAAGATGCTGGCGGCCCATTACGGTTGGATTCCGAAGTTCGAATCCGTGGACTTCAATCCATATCTGTCTGATTTCTACGAAGATATGGAGCGCTGGTCATTCAACCTCCAGATCTATTTCCTCAACAAGCGCTTCAAGGATGTCGTCGAGATCGCCAAGACCGACGATATCATCATCCAGGACCGTACCATCTACGAAGACGCGCGGATCTTCGCTCCCAACCTCCACGACATGGGCCTGATGAGCACCCGCGATTTCGAGAACTACTCCGATCTCTTCGACCTGATGATGTCGCTGGTGGGCAACCCGGACCTGCTGATCTACCTGCGTTCCAGCATCCCCAACCTGATCGCCCAGATCCAGAAGCGCGGCCGCGAATACGAGAAGAGCATCCGCATCGACTACCTGACCGGCCTGAACGAGAAATATGAGAACTGGATCAAGGACTATCCCGGCAACCTGCTTGTCATCGATGCCGACCACATCAAGTTCGGCAACAACCCCGAGGATTTCGAAAAAGTAACGGATATGATCGACGCGCAGCTCTTCGGACTGTTCGCGCCCAAAGACACTCAATATGGAGAATAACACCAGACCCACCATCATCGACTTCGTTGAGAAGTACACCCATCAGTTCGCCGACCACCCGTATCTCCGCGAGAAGGTGGACGGCAAGTGGATTGAAATTACCCAGGAGCAGACCCGTGAGACGGCTTACCGCATCGGTGCCGGCCTGATGGCGCTCGGCATGGAGAAAGGCGACAAGATCGCCCTGCTCTCCGAAAGCCGCTCCATGTGGATTCTCGCCGAACTCGGCGCCCTGTATGCCGGCGCCACCGACGTGCCCCTGTCCGTGAACCTGGGTGCCGATGCGGACCTGATCTTCCGCATCACCCATTCCGAGTCCAAGTGGATCTATGTCTCCGGCAACCTCCTGCCGAAGATCCGCAAGATCCTCCCGGAGTGCCCGGCCGTCCGGAAAGTGATCGTCTTCGACGATACCGCCTTCGATTATGACAAACTCGAAGAGAAGGAAATCCGCATGTCCGAGGTCCAGAAGATGGGCGATGCCTTCCTGAAGGAGCACAAGGACGAATTCGAGGCCCGCTACCGGTCCGTCGGCCCCGACGACTATGCCAACATCAGCTACACTTCCGGTACGACCGCCGATCCGAAGGGCATCCTGCTTACGCACCGCAACTACACGGCCAACGTGGCGCAGGGCAACAGCGTCATCTCCATCGACGAGTATGACGTGATGCTCATCATCCTGCCGCTGGACCACTGCTTCGCCCACGTGGCCGGCATGTACACGATGATGTACTATGGCGGCTCCATCGCTTTCGTCCCCATCGGCAAGAACGCCCTGGCGACCCTCAAGAACGTGCCGGTGGCCATCCGCGAGACGCGTCCGCACGTGATGCTCTCCGTGCCGGCCCTCGCCCGCAATTTCAAGAAGAATATCGAAAGCGGCATCAAGGCCAAGGGTCCGACCGTGGAGAAACTCTTCAACTTCGCCGTCAAGAACGCGATCGCCTACAACAAGGAATACTACAACCGCGGCGGCTTCAAGGACTTCTGGCGCAAACCGCTGATGGCGCTTTTCGACAAACTGATCTTCAAGAATGTCCGCGAGAGTTTCGGCGGACGGATGAAATTCTTCGTGGGCGGCGGCGCCCTGCTTGACATCGAGCTCCAGCGCTTCTTCTGCGCTGTCGGAATGCCGATGTTCCAGGGTTACGGCTTGACCGAAGCCACCCCGATCATCTGCGCCAACTCCGCCGGACACGCCATCTTCGGCTCTTCCGGCCGCATCGTGCGTCCGATGGACTGCATCATCTGCGACGACCAGGGCAAGGAAGTCCCCATCGGCCAGAAGGGCGAGATCGTCATCCGCGGCGAGAACGTGATGGCCGGCTACTGGAAGAATCCCAAGGCCACGGCCGACACCGTGATCGACGGCTGGCTGCACACCGGCGACATGGGTTATATCTGCCCCTTCGACCACGACTTCCTCTATGTCGTCGGCCGCTTCAAGTCCCTGCTGATCAGCTCCGACGGCGAGAAATACTCACCCGAAGCCTTCGAGGACAGCCTTCCCGAGGTGTCCAGGTACGTGTCCCAGGTGGTCCTGCACAACAACCAGAATCCCTACACCGTGGTGATGATCGTGCCGGAGAAAGAGGCGCTTGCCGACTTTGTGAAGAAGGAGGGCCTCGATCCCGCTTCCCGCGAGGGCAAGGTGGCCATGCTGAAGAAGATCCAGGCCGAGATCGATTCCTACAAGACCGGCGGGCCGCACGCCGACCTGTTCCCGGACCGCTGGCTGCCGTCCGCCGTCATCATCTGTGATGAGGCTTTCAATATCGCCAACCAGATGATGAACTCCACCATGAAGGTCGTGCGCCGCAAGGTCGAGGAGCACTATGCCGACCGCATCGAGTATGCCTATACTCCGGAAGGCAAGCAGCTGTTCAACGAGAAGAACATCGCTTCCCTGTAACGATACTAAAACCAAAATACGCAAATGGAAAAGAAAAAAGTCAACATGGTGGCCGTCGTGACGATGTGTTTCATCTTCGCGATGATCTCCTTCGTCACCAACATGGCCGCTCCGTTCGGCAACATCTGGAAAGGCCAGTACAGCTGGGCCGCCATGATGGGCAACATGATGAATTTCGCCGCTTACCTGTTCATGGGTATCCCCGCAGGCAAGATGCTCCAGACCGTGGGCTACAAGAAGACCACGCTCATCGGCATCGCGACCGGCTTCGTGGGTATCGTGATCCAGTGGCTTTCCAGCCTGAGCGTTTTCGGCGGAGCCGCCATCGGGATCTACCTGCTCGGCGCCTTCATCTGCGGCTTCTGCGTGTGCATGCTCAACACGGTCGTCAATCCGATGCTCAACCTGCTGGGCGGCGGCGGCAACCGCGGCAACCAGTTCATCCAGATCGGCGGCACCTGCAACTCCCTGGCAGGCACCCTGACCCCGATGCTCGTGGGCGTGCTCGTGGGTACGGTCACGGACAAGACCGCGATGTCCGACGTGGCTCCGCTGCTCTTCATCGCCATGGCCGTGTTCGCCATTTCCTT
This sequence comes from Bacteroidales bacterium, assembly GCA_017454905.1. Lineage (GTDB taxonomy): Bacteria > Bacteroidota > Bacteroidia > Bacteroidales > UBA932 > Cryptobacteroides. Next base: position 194,648 of record JAFTCB010000062.1, on the reverse strand, counting down.
CGTGATCATTTCCTTCGTGAAGATCCCGGAGCCGGCACTCGAGCGCAAGAATGTCAAGTATGAGCACAGCGCCTGGAGCTTCCGCCACATGGTGCTCGGCGTGATCGCCATCTTCTTCTATGTGGGTGTCGAGATCGGCATCCCCGCCCAGCTCAACTTCTACATTTCCGACCTCGGATTCGAGGGCTCGGCCGCTGTGGCCGGCTTCCTCGCCGCTTCCTATTGGTTCCTGATGATGATCGGACGTTTCGTCAGCAGCAGCATCAGCGGCAAGGTCTCTACCCGTACGCAGATGATCTGCGTGACCTCCCTGGCCATCCTCCTGCTCCTCATCGCCATCTTCCTGCCTGAGAGCGTGAGCATGACCGTCAAGGGCGCCGCCGTCCCGATGAAGTGCGTCTTCATCGCCGCCTGCGGTATCTGCACCTCCATCATGTGGGGCGCCATCTTCAACCTCAGCACCGAGGGCCTCGGCAAGTACAACGAGCAGGCTTCCGGCATCTTCATGATGATGGTGGTCGGCGGCGGCCTGATGCCGCTCCTGCAGGACTTCATCGCCCAGCGTGCCGGCGCGATCCCCAGCTACTGGCTCGTAATCGCCATGCTTGCCTACATCCTCTACTATGCCCTCGTCGGCTGCAAGAACGTGAACAAGGACATCCCTGTCGACTAGTACGGTCATGGAAGGATTCAACAAGCAATACGTGGTCGGCGTCGACATCGGCGGCCAGACCTCCAAGATCGGCCTCGTGGACGCCCGCGGCGAGGTCCTGTTCCAGAACGTGATCCGTACGGATGTCTACGGCGAGGATGCCGAGGCATACATCAAGGACCTGGCCGCTGCGATCAAGGAGTGCGTCAAGCAGGGCGGCAAGACCCCGGACGAGGTGCGCGGCGTCGGCGTCGGTGCCCCGAACGGCAACTACTACACCGGTGAGATCGCCTTCGCCCCGAACATCGTGTGGGCGGCGAACCATTCCGTGCCTTTCTCCAAACTCCTCTCCAAGGCCCTGGACGGCATGCCCGTGTCGCTGACCAACGACGCCAATGCGGCCGCCGTCGGCGAGATGGCATACGGTGCCGCCCGCGGCATGAAGAATTTCATCATGATCACCCTCGGCACCGGTGTCGGCAGCGGCATCGTGATCGACGGCAAGGTCGTGTACGGCAGCGACGGATTCGCCGGGGAACTCGGCCACACCTGCGTGGAGCGCAAGAACGGCCGTCCGTGCGGCTGCGGCAAGACCGGCTGCCTCGAGGCCTACTGCTCCGCAATGGGCATCGCCCGTACGGCGCGCGAATGGCTGGAGGCCACGGATGAGCCGTCCGCCCTGCGCGATCTCGACAAGATCAGTTCCAAGGACATCTTCGACGCCGCCAAGGCGGGAGACGCCCTGGCCCTGCGGCTTTTTGAGTTCACAGGGACGATCCTCGGCCGGAGCTTTGCGGATTTCGTGGCGTTCAGCGCCCCGGAGGCCATCGTGCTTTTCGGCGGCCTTGCACGCGCCAAGGAGTTCCTCTTTGAGCCGATGAAACGGGCCATGGAGGACAACCTCCTCAAGATCTGGAAGGGCAAGGTGCAGATCGTGTTCTCCCAGCTCAAGGAGTCCGATGCCGCCATCCTCGGCGCCTCGGCCCTCGCATGGGAATTATAGAAAAGGTTAATTATCAATTATAACATTATGAAAGCAAACAAGATTTTTGCAGTCCTGCTGATCGGACTTGCAGTGGCGGCTTGCAACAGCAAGCCGGCCGGAGACAACCTCCCCAAAGAATTCCAGCCTTCCAAGAGCCAGATCGACTCCGTGAGCTACCTGCTCGGTATCAACTTCGGCTCCTTCCTGAAGAGCTATGATTTCGGCACCGGTCTCAACTATTCCGAGATCATCAAGGGTATGAAGGATTTCGTCGCTGCTGAGGGCAACCCCCAGGATCCTGCTTTCGTCAAGCAGTTCAAGGTCGACCCCAACGAGATGAACACCCTGTTCAACAGCTATCTGGAGAAGCGCCGCAGCGGCCTGGCCATGGCCAACAAGGCTGCATCCGAGAAGTTCCTCGCTGACAACGCCAAGAAGAGCGGCGTCGAGACCACGGAATCCGGCCTCCAGTACAAGATCATCGAGCCGGGCAACGATGTGAAGCCGGGCCCGCAGGATACCGTGTGGGTGCGCTACAAGGGTACGCTGACCGACGGCACCGTGTTTGACGAGGTGCCTGCCGATGCCGATTCGATCCGCCTTACGCTCAACCGCGTCGTTCCGGGCTGGACCGAGGGTCTGCAGCTCGTCGGCGAAGGTGGCAAGATCGACCTCTTCCTGCCGGCCGAGCTCGGTTACGGTGAGGAAGGCAACCAGGCCATCGGCCCCAACTCCGCCCTCATCTTCAATGTCGAACTGACCAAGGTCGGCAAGTATGTCGAGCCCGCCCCGGCCGTCGAGCAGAAGAAGAAATAATTATCCGCAATAGCAAAAAGGCCCCCGGAGCATTCCTCCGGGGGCCTTTTTATCATGTTGGAAGTTTATTCGTTCTCGTCGTAGAGGATTTCTTCTTCGTCCTTGTCCTCATCCTCGTCGTCCTCGTCATCCTCCTCGTCTTCTTCGTCGAAGTCGTCCTCGTCATCCTCGTCCCGGTTCTTGCGCGATTCGCCCGGCAGGTGCCGGTGCTCGTCCGGCAGATCCTCGAAGGCGACGTAGCCATTCTCGAACTCCTGGGGGATGGGGCCCTTGGTCTCGATGATCCGCGGCAGGGCCGTGTACTCGGTGGCCTCGCCCTCGAAGGTGATGATCACGCTCTTCTTGGAAGCGATGTCGTAGAAGTACACGAAACTGGCCACCCCGGCCTTGATCGTGTCGGCGATGGAGACATTGTCCACGGCGCCGTAGCCGATGTCCATCAGGGCATAGCGGGCGAGTACGCCGCCTTCTGCGTCCAGGGCTTTGAAGAGGATGGGCTGATCCATCGGGAACTCGAGATCCGCACGCAACTGCTTGTGGAAGGTGTACAGCGAATTCTCCCCGTTGACGAGGTATACCCGGAAGAAGCCTTTGATGCCGGCCAGCGTGACTCTGTATCTGTAATTCATATTGCGAAGATACGAAATATTCACTAATTTTGATTCGCTGATGGCATCAAATGATACATATAAAAGCATCCTCGCACTTTCCGAAGGCCTGTTCAAGGACAATGGAAGCCGTTTTATCGCCAAGGCGTTCCCGGTGGAAAGCGAAGAGGAAGTCCGGGAGATTGTCGCCTCCATCCGGAAGGAATACCACGATGCCCGGCACCATTGCTATGCCTACCGTATCGGTCTGGACGGTGCCGTCTGGCGGGCCAGCGACGACGGTGAACCTTCCGGCTCGGCCGGCCGTCCCATCCTGGGACAGATCGACTCCGCCGGCCTGAGCGACATCCTCGTGGTGGTCATCCGCTATTTCGGCGGCATCAAGCTCGGCATCCCGGGGCTGATCCGCGCCTACAAGACTTCCACCGCCGATGCGCTTGCGCAGGCGCAGGTCGTCGAGAAAGTCGCCGGGCGCTGGTTCCGCCTGCATTTCCCTTATGACAGCCTGCCTTCCGTGATGAAAGTGGTCAAGGACCTGGGGCTGCCCCAGCGCGGACAGTCCTTCCTGGAGGAGTGCTCGATGGAAGTCCGGGTGCGTCTCTCGCTGACGCAAGACTTTTTGGAGCGTATCGAAAAAATAGGTATCTTAGTAGACTGAAACCTTTATACACATTATGGGTAAAAAACATGTTTTCAATGCCGGGCCGTGCCTGCTGCCGCAGGAGGCCATCGACAACACCATCGAGGCCCTCAAGGATTTCAAGGGCACCGGTGTTTCCCTGATTTCCATTTCTCACCGCACCAAAGGCTGGGACGAAGTGATGGACGAGTGCCGGGCGCTCTGGAAAGAGCTCCTGGGCATCCCCGAGGGCTACGAAGTCGTCTTCCTGGGCGGCGGCGCCAGCCTCGAGTTCCTCTATGTGGCGATGAACTACCTGGAGCACAAGGCCGGTTATCTTGACACGGGCGTCTGGGCGAAGAAAGCGCTCAAGGAAGCCAAGGGCCTGGGCGACGCCTTCGCCGTGGCCAGCTCTGCCGACAAGAACTATTCGTATATCCCGAAAGGATACGAGATTCCCCGTGACCTGGATTATTTCCATATCACGACCAACAATACAATCTACGGTACGGAGATCCGCGAGGACATCGACTGCCCCGTCCCGCTCATCGCGGACATGTCCTCCGACATCCTGACCCGCCGCGTGGACGTCAGCAAGTACACCCTGATCTACGGCGGTGCGCAGAAGAACGCGGGCCCTGCCGGCGTGGCATTCGCCATCATCAAGAAGGACGGTCTCGGCAAGGTCAGCCGCTACCTCCCTTCGATGCTCGACTACCGCAACCACATCGACAAACTCTCGATGTACAACACCCCGCCGGTCTTCTCCATTTTCGTGATGAACGAGACCCTCAAGTGGCTCAAGGGTATCGGCGGCATCGACGCTATCCATGACATCGACGTCAAGAAGGCCGAAGCGCTCTATGCCGAGATCGACCGCAACACCCTCTTCACCGGCACTGCTGCCAGGGAGGACCGTTCCATCATGAACGTCTGCTTCGTGATGGCCCCGGGCCGCGAGGATCTCCAGGACGAGTTCCTGAAATTCTCCGTCGAACGGGACATCGTCGGCATCAAGGGTCACCGTTCCGTGGGCGGCTTCCGCGCTTCCCTGTACAATGCCTGCACCCTGGAGGACGTGAACGCCCTCATCGCCGTGATGCAGGAATTCGAGAAACTCCATGCCTAGGCCTATGAAAGTCCTTGTCGCCACCCAGAAGCCTTTTGCGGCCGCAGCGGTCGCGGGCATCCGCCAGATCGTCGAGGAAGCGGGCTATGAGCTCGCCCTGCTGGAGAAATACGCGGACCAGGCGGACCTGGTCGCTGCCGTCGCCGACGCCGATGCGCTGATCGTCCGTTCGGACAAGGTCACCGCCGAGGTTGTTGCCGCTGCCCCGAAGCTCAGGATCGTCGTGCGTGCCGGCGCAGGTTTTGACAACCTGGATCTCGCCGCCTGCACCGCCCATGGCGTCGTCGCGATGAATACCCCCGGCCAGAATGCCAATGCCGTGGCGGAACTCGCCGTCGCGCTGATGATCTTCATGGCCCGTACGCAGTTCACCCCGGCCACCGGTTCCGAGATCCGGGGCAAGACCCTGGGCATCCAGGCTTTCGGCAATGTGGGCCGCCTCGTCGGCGCCAAGGCCGCGGCCCTCGGGATGAAGGTGAAGGCCCTCGATCCGTTCCTCACGCCGGACCAGATCCGCTCCGGCGGCGCCGAGCCGGTCGAGACGCTGGATGAGCTCTATGCCGGCAGCGATTATCTGTCCCTGCATATCCCGGCTACGCCGCAGACCATCGGCAGCATCGGTTATGACCTGATGATGAAGATGCCCAAGGGCGCGACGCTTGTCAATACCGCCCGCAAGGAGGTGATTGACGAGGCCGGTCTGGCGCGGGCGCTTGCCGAACGTCCCGACCTCAAGTATGTGGCCGATGTCGCCCCGGACAATCTCGCCGCCCTGCAGGAGCAGTTCGGGCTGCGTGTGTTCGCTACGCCCAAGAAGATGGGTGCGCAGACGGCCGAGGCCAATGTCAATGCGGGCCTGGCTGCCGCGCGGCAGATCGTCGCCTATTTCAAGGACGGCTGCACCCGGTTCCAGCTGAACAAATAGATCCTTTGCGGCCGAAACGGCAACTGCCCCCCGGAAGCTGAAAAACCCCCTATCGGGAAAAGCTTCCGGGGGACAGTTCCGTTCCGGACCGATTGCTTCTATTTGGAATTAGGATTGCATTTCCTTTTGGAGGTTTGATAAAAAATCATTATCTTCGGATATAGTTTTGTTTGAAATATGGTACGAGTCAAACCTTTCGCGGCCCTGCGGCCGCCCAAAGGCATCGTGACGCAGGTCGCGGCGCCGCCCTATGATGTCTTGAACTCTGAAGAAGCGAAACGGATGGCCGGGGAGAAATCCCTGCTGCACATCACCAAACCCGAAATCGACTTCGACCCCATCGCCGGAGAACACGAGCAGCGGACCTACGACCGCGCCGTGGAAAACTTCCGGGCCTGGCAGCAGCGCGGCTGGCTTGTCCGTGACGCCAAACCGTGCTACTATGTCTATGCCCAGACGATGGGCGAGCGTACGCAGTACGGACTCGTGCTCTGTGCCCATACGGATGACTATGCCTCGGGCACCATCAAGAAACACGAACTGACCCGCAAGGACAAGGAAGATGACCGGATGGTGCACGTCCGCATCCAGAATGCCAACATCGAACCGGTCTTCTTCTCCTATAAGGACAATGCCGAACTCAATGCCATCGTCGCCGCCGCGGCCGCGAAGCCTTCCGAGTTCCGTTTCACGGACGAGAACGGTTTCGGCCATGAACTCTGGGTGATCGATGACGACGCCGTCATCGCGCGCATCACGGAGCTGTTTACCGGCGAGGTGGACGCCTTCTATGTGGCTGACGGCCACCACCGTACGGCGGCTGCCGCCCGCGTGGGGGCGGAAAAGCGCGCGCAGAACCCGCACCACACCGGGGACGAGGAATACAACTTCTTCATGGCGGTCTGCTTCCCGGAGAGCCAGCTCAAGATCATCGACTACAACCGGGTGGTCAAGGACCTGAACGGCATGGACGCCGCGACGCTGCTCGCCCGCCTGGCGGAAGATTTCACCGTGGAGGAGAAAGGCACGGAGATCTATCATCCCTGCGCCCTGCACAACTTCTCGATGTACCTCGGCGGCAAATGGTATTCGCTGACGGCGAAACCGGGCCGTTACGATGACGCCGACCCGATCGGGGTGCTGGATGTGACCATCCTGTCCGGCCTGGTGCTGGACAAACTGCTCGGGATCAAGGACCTGCGTACCGACAAGCGGATCGACTTCGTTGGAGGTATCCGCGGCCTGGGAGAGCTCTCCCGCCGCGTGGACAGCGGTGAGATGGCCGTGGCCTTCGCCCTGTATCCGGTCTCGATGAAGCAGCTGATCGATATCGCCGACAGCGGCCGGATCATGCCGCCCAAGACCACCTGGTTCGAGCCCAAGCTCCGTTCCGGCCTTGCGATCCACACTTTAGATTGATACCCTATGAAACCAGATTCGGCACTGATACACAAGACACTCAAGGAGTTCTTCGGCTACGATGCCTTCAAGGCGGACCAGGAAAAGATCATCTCGCACCTGATCGGAGGGGGTGACGCCTTTGTCCTGATGCCCACCGGAGGTGGGAAATCCTTGTGCTATCAGCTGCCGGCCCTGGTGATGGAAGGGACGGCGATCATCATCTCCCCGCTGATTGCCCTGATGAAGAACCAGGTCGACCTGCTCCGCGGCTTCGTGGCCGGGGAGGAGAGCATCGCGCACTTCCTGAACTCCTCGCTGACCCGCCAGCAGATCGATGAAGTCCGCGAGGACCTGCTCTCGGGGCGGACCCGCCTGCTGTACGTCGCTCCCGAGTCCCTGACCAAGGAGGAGAACGTCCAGCTGCTGCGCGAGGTCAAGATCTCGTTCTATGCCGTGGACGAGGCGCACTGTATTTCCGAGTGGGGCCATGATTTCCGCCCGGAATACCGCCGCATCCGCTCGCTGGTGGACCAGATCGGACGGGCCCCCATCATCGCCCTGACGGCGACGGCCACCCCCAAGGTCCAGAGCGACATCCTCAAGAACCTGGGCATCCCCGATGCCGCGGTCTTCAAGTCTTCGTTCAACCGCCCCAACCTCTACTACGAGATCCGGGACAAGGTGGATCCGGAGAAGGACCTGATCAAGTTCATCCGCCAGCATCCCGGCAAGTCCGGCATCATCTACTGCCTCAGCCGCAAGAAGGTGGAGGAGATGGCGGAGCTCCTGTGCATCAACGGGATCAAGGCGCTGCCTTATCATGCCGGCCTGGAGGCGAAGGTGCGGGCGGAGAACCAGGACAAGTTCCTGATGGAGGAGGTGCAGGTGATCGTGGCTACGATCGCCTTCGGCATGGGGATCGACAAGCCGGACATCCGCTTCGTGATCCACTATGACATCCCCAAGAGCATCGAGAGTTACTACCAGGAGACCGGACGCGCCGGACGGGACGGGCAGGAAGGCCTCTGCATCGCGTATTACAGCTACAAGGATATCCAGAAACTGGAGAAATTCATGCAGGGGAAGCCGGTGGCCGAGCAGGAGATCAGCCGCCAGCTGCTCTCCGAGGTGCTGGCCTACGCGGAGTCGAGCCAGTGCCGCCGGAAACTGCTGCTCAACTATTTCGGCGAGGATTATCACCAGGACAACTGCCAGTGCTGCGACAACTGCATCCATCCCAAGCAGACCTTTGACGGCCGGAAGGAGATGCAGCTGGTGATCCGTCTCATCGAGGCGCTGCCGGAGCATTTCAAACTGGACCACCTGGCCAACATCCTGGCCGGCGTATCCAATTCGCTGATCAAGTCCTACAAGCACGACCAGCTGGAGTTCTTCGGTGCGGGCAAGCCCCGCTCCGAGAAGTTCTGGTGCACCGTCATCCACCAGGGGCTGATCGCCCATCTGCTGGCCAAGGAGATCGAGACCTACGGCCTGATCCATGTGACGGACAGCGGACGGCAGTTCCTCTCGGATCCCTGGGAGCTCAAGCTGGTGGAAGACCGGGTGTTCGCCGCCAAGGGCGACGATGACGATGAGGACGAAGAGGCGGCTGCCGCAGCCGTCGCGATGAAATCGGGCGGCGGCGCAGGCGATCCCGTGCTGCTTGCGATGCTCAAGGACCTGCGCAAGGACCTCGGGAAGCGTCTCAAACTCCAGCCCTGGATCATTTTCGGCGATCCCGCCCTGGAGGATATGTCCATCCTTTATCCGATTACCTTCGAAGAGCTCAAGAACTGCCAGGGCGTCGGAGAGGGCAAGGCCCGTAAATTCGGGGAGGAATTCATCAAGCTTATCCAGAAATACGTCGACGAGAACGAGATCGAGCGTCCGGACGACTTTGTCGTGAAATCCACGCCCAACAAGTCCGCTTCCAAGGTCGCCATCATCCAGAGCATCGACCGCCGCATGTCCCTGGAGGACATCGCGGATGCCCGCGGGATGGAACTGGAAGAGCTCCTGACGGAGATCGAAGCCATCGTTTCCAGCGGCACCAAACTCAATCTGGACTATTATATCGAAGAGAACCTGGACGAGGAGATCGTGGAGGAGATCTACAGGTATTTCAAGGAGGAGGCGACGTCGGATGACGTCCAGTCCGCCATTGACGCCCTGGGGCCGGACTATTATGAGAACGAAGTCCGGCTGGTCCGGCTCAAATTCCTATGTGAGATCGCGTCGTGATACCGCAGGAGACCGTCAATCTGATTCTGGACACCGCGCAGATCGCGGATGTGGTGAGCGATTACGTGACGCTGAAGCGCCGCGGGGCCAATTTCGTGGCCTGCTGCCCGTTCCACAATGAGAAGACGCCCTCCTTCTATGTCTCGCCTTCCAAGGGCATATACAAGTGCTTCGGCTGCGGCAAGGCCGGCACGGCCGTAGGCTTCGTGATGGAGCAGGAGCATTGCTCGTATGTGGAGGCCCTGCGCTATCTGGCCCGCAAATATCATATCGAAATCGTCGAGGAGGAGGAATCCGCCGAGGACATCGCCCGGCGCCAGCGCAGCGAGAGCCTGCTGCTGGTGTCCGAGTTCGCCCGGAAATTCTTCTCCGAACAGCTCCAGGCGGGAGAAGGCAAGGCCGTCGGACTGGCTTACTACCGTGCCCGCGGGATCGAAGACGCCACGATCGGCAAGTGGGGTCTCGGCTGGGCGCCCTCCGGGCGGACCGCCCTGGTGGATGCCGCCCGCAAGGCCGGCTACAAGGATGAATACCTGGAGGCTGCCGGACTGGCCGTCCGGAATGATGACGGTTCGCTGAGCGACAAGTTCCGGGAGCGGGTGATGTTCCCGATCCACTCCGTGAGCGGGCGCGTGATCGCCTTCAGCGGCCGGACCCTGCGCGCGGACAACCCCGCCAAGTACGTCAATTCGCCGGAAACGGAGATCTACGTCAAGAGCCGCAACCTGCTGGGTATCTATTTCGCCAAGAGCGACATCGCCCGGGAGGACCGCTGCATCCTGGTGGAGGGCAACGTGGACGTGGTGATGATGCACCAGCTCGGGATCACCAATGTGGTGGCCTCGTGCGGCACATCGCTGACCGTGGAGCAGGTGCGTCTCATCAAGAAGTTCACGGAGAACATCACGATCATGTACGACGGGGACTCCGCCGGCATCCACGCCGCACTGCGGGGCATCTCGATGGTGCTTGCCGAAGGGATGAACGTCCGGATCGTGCTGCTGCCCGACGGGGAGGATCCCGACTCCTTCTCCCGCAAGCATACGCTGGAGGAGGTACGCGCTTTCATCGCGGAGAACGAGAAGGATTTCATCGTCTTCAAGACGGACCTGCTGCTCTCGCAGGCGGCGGGCGATCCGCTCAAGAAGGCGGGCCTGATCAACGACATCGCGGACACGATCGCGCAGATCCCGGACGCCGTCAAGCGCTCCACCTATGCGGAAGCGACCGCACAGCAGTTCGGCATCGAGGTCTCCATCCTCTTCGACCGGATCAACCGGACCCGGCGCCAGTTGCAGGAGGAGGCCCGGAAAGCCGCGCTGCGCGAAGAGCGGCGGCGGGAGAACGGATGGACGCCGACGGCCTACCAGACGGTCACCGAGGATCCCGGGCCGGCCGCGGACCGGCCGGAAGATACCGGTGCCTGGACGGAGGAGAACCGCACCCTGGCGCCTTCCGAGCGGGACCTGCTGTTGTTCCTGCTGCGCTACGGCAGTGACGAGCTGGATTTCGAGAGTGATTCCGACTACTACAGCGGCAGTGAGCAGGACAAGCCCAGCGTGGCGGATTTCATCAGCGATGCCTTCAGCGACGGGACCCGGATGGCCAACAGCGCCTATGCCGCCGTTTACGACGCCTACATGGCCCTGTATGAAGAAGGCTGCAGCCAGCAGGAGATCGTCAAGCGGCTGCTGGACAGCGAAGACCGGCGGGTGGCTGCCGTGGCTGCGGAGCTCTCCACCGAGAAATACCGCCTGACCGTCCAGGCGTTCGAAAATGCCATGACCACCACCTCGTCCTGGTTGGTGGTGCAGGTCCCGCGGGCCATCCTCGGCTATGCCGAACGGCGCATGCAGGACCGATACGACACCCTGCGCCGCTCGCTTCCGGATGCGGAAACGGAGCAGCAGGAGAAGGCCATCCTCCAGGAGATGGTCAAGATCCAGGCGGCCCAGCGCCGGATCAAACAGAGATTGGGAAGAGAAAAAAACACCAGATAATGGACAACAAATTCAAAAGAACCCTCGTGACCTGCGCGCTGCCTTATGCGAACGGTCCGATCCACATCGGCCACCTGGCCGGTGTCTATGTGCCTGCCGACATCTATGTGCGCTACCTGCGCATGCGCGGCGAAGAAGTCCTGTATGTATGCGGCTCCGACGAGCACGGCGTGCCGATCACCATCAAGGCCCGCCAGCAAGGCTGTTCGCCGCAGGACATCGTGGACCGCTATCACGGCATCATCAAAGACTCTTTCGAAGGCTTGGGCATCCACTTCGACATCTACGGACGCACTTCCTCCGGGGTGCACGCCAAGAACGCGTCGGGCTTTTTCCGCAAGCTCTATGACGACGGCAAGTTCATCACCCGGGAGAGTGAGCAGTACTACGACCCGGAGGCCAAGACCTTCCTGGCCGACCGCTACATCGTGGGTACCTGCCCCCGCTGCGGCAATGAAGGTGCCTACGGCGACCAGTGCGAGAAGTGCGGCAGCACCCTCAGCCCGGAGGAACTGATCAATCCCCGGAGCAAACTCAGCGGCGCCGCGCCGGTCAAGAAAAAGACGACCCACTGGTACCTCCCGCTCCAGGACTATGAAGCCTGGCTCCGCGAGTGGATCCTCGAGGGACACCAGGAGTGGCGCTCCAATGTCTATGGCCAGGTCAAGAGCTGGCTGGACGGCGGTTTGCAGCCGCGCGCCGTCACGCGCGACCTCGACTGGGGCGTCCCCGTCCCGGTGGAGGGAGCCGAAGGCAAGGTGCTCTATGTCTGGTTCGATGCGCCCATCGGTTATATCTCCAATACGCAGGAACTCCTGCCCGACAGCTGGGAGAAATGGTGGAAGTCCCCGGACACCCGGCTGATCCACTTCATCGGCAAGGACAATATCGTCTTCCACTGCATCGTCTTCCCGGCCATGCTCAAGGCCTACGGCGACGGCTACATCCTGCCGGACAACGTCCCCGCCAACGAGTTCCTCAACCTGGAAGGGGACAAGATCTCGACCTCGCGCGGCTGGGCGGTGTGGGCGCACGAATACCTCCGGGATTTCCCCGGCAAGGAGGATGTCCTGCGCTACGTGCTGACGGCCAATGCTCCCGAGACCAAGGACAATGATTTCAGCTGGAAGGACTTCCAGCAGCGCAATAACAGCGAGCTTGTAGCCATCTTCGGCAATTTCGTCAACCGGGCGATGGTGCTCACGCACAAGTATTTCGGCGGGAAGGTGCCCGCCTGCGGCCCGCTGGAGGAGATTGACAAGGACGTGCTTGCGCAGATCCCGCTGCTGAAGGCTTCGATGGAGAAGAACCTGGAGGGCTTCAAGTTCCGCGAGGCGCTCAAGGATGCGATGGGCATCGCCCGCGTCGGCAACAAGTACATCTCCGATACGGAGCCGTGGAAGGTGGCCAAGACCGACCTCGACCGTACGGCGACGATCCTCAATATCTCCCTGCAGATCTGCGCGGACCTGGCCATTGCGTTCGAGCCGTTCACACCGTTCGCCGCCGGACGCCTCCGCAAGATGCTCGGCTCGCCGCTGGACTGGGAGATCCTCGGGCGTCCGCAGGTGCTCCCCGCAGGCCATCAGCTCTGCGAGGCGGAACTGCTTTTCGCCAAGATCGAAGATGACGCCATTCAGGTCCAGCTGGACCGTCTGGACCGGATCCGTGCGGAGCGTGAGGCCGCCGCGAAGGCGGAAGCCGCGAAGCAGGTCGCTCCCCAGAAGGAGGAATGCACCTTCGAAGAATTCGAGAAGATGGATATCCGCACTGCCACCGTGCTGGAGGCCGAACGGGTCCCCAAGACGGACAAACTGCTCAAACTGACGATCGACACCGGCATGGACCGGCGCGTGATCGTGTCCGGCATTGCCGAGTATTATTCGCCGGAGGCGATGGTCGGCAAGCAGATCTGCATCCTGGCCAACCTCAAGCCCCGGACCATCCGCGGCATCGAAAGCCACGGAATGATCCTGATGGCGAAGCAGGGCGACGGCTCGATGCGCTTCATCACGCCGCAGGAAGCCGTCAGCAATGGCGCGATTGTTGGTTAGATCTCTGCACAAAGAAAACAACGAGAGATGAAAGTACTGATTGTCGATGACGAGCGGGCGATCCGCAATTCGCTGGGGGAGATCCTCACGGATGAAGGCTATGAGGTGGATACCGCTGAGGACGGCGCCGTGGCGCTCCAGAAAGTAGAAAAAGAGAAATTCGACGTGATCTTCTGCGACATCAAGATGCCTGGGATGGACGGAATCGAAGTGCTGGGCAAATTGACGGAGATGGGGATCGACGCCGCTGTGGTGATGATCTCGGGACATGCCGACATCGACACGGCCGTGGAATGCATCAAGAAGGGGGCCTTCGACTTCGTCCAGAAGCCGCTGGATCTCAACCGCATCCTGATCACCATCAAGAACGCCACGGAGAAAGTGACCCTGACCACCCAGAACAAGGCGCTGAAGAAGAAAGTCTATGGCGCCGACATGGTCGGGGACTCCGCCCCGATGCAGCACATCCGGGACATGATCGGCAAGGTGGCCCCGACGGATGCCCGGGTGCTCATCATCGGCCCCAACGGCTCCGGCAAGGAACTCGTGGCGCGCAACCTCCACCAGCAGAGCAACCGCAGCGCGATGCCTTTCGTCGAAGTGAACTGCGCGGCCATTCCGGGCGAACTGATCGAGAGCGAACTGTTCGGGCACGAGAAAGGCTCTTTCACCTCCGCCATCAAGCAGCATAAAGGCAAGTTCGAGCAGGCCGACGGCGGGACCCTGTTTCTCGATGAGATCGGGGACATGAGCCTGGCGGCCCAGGCCAAGGTGCTCCGCGTCCTGCAGGAGAAGAAACTCTCCCGCGTGGGCTCTGATAAGGATATCGAAGTGGACGTGCGCGTGATCGCCGCGACCAACAAGAACCTGCAGGAAGAGATTGCGAAAGGCAATTTCCGGGAAGACCTCTACCACCGGCTCAGCGTCATCGTGATCAAGGTCCCGTCCCTGGATGAGCGCCGGGACGACATTCCCCTCCTGATCGATTATTTCCTGGAGAAATACACCGACGGCGCGCGTGCCCGCAGTTTCTCTCCCGAAGCGGTCGGGCTCCTGAAGCAGAAATCCTGGCCCGGCAACATCCGCGAACTGGACAATGTGGTGGACCGGCTGCTCATCCTGGGGGATGAGCCTGTGAGTGCGGACAATGTCCGGGACTATGTCAACTTGTAATCCCGCAAGAGACTTAAAATCAAATAAGTGCGACATCCCGCCCAAGTGGCGGGATTTTTTTTGTTCCTTATGTGTCTTTGCAAAACTTGGCTCCGGGTAATCTCAGGTGTAAAATTGTCCAAGGAATTGTCACTGAACAGGTTATTTGGTAAAAAAAAGTAAAACTTTTTGGGTGTTGCAAAACTCCGGTCGCTTATCTTTGCAATCAAAACCACATTATTAACTGAAGTTATATGGAACTTAATGCAAACTCTACTGAGAAGGTATTGTTCATCAAATCCGGCCCTACCATCAAGCGGGTCCACAGCGGTGAGATCCTTTACATCCAGTGTGAAGGGAATGTCTCCCGTCTGGTATTGCTGGACGGTACGGAAATGGTCTGCGTCCGCCTGCTGAAACTCTTCGAAGAGGACCTCAACGGTGCGGGTTTTATCCGGATCAACCACAACATGCTGGCCAATCTGTCAGAAATCATAGAAATCCGCTATGTCAACGCGCGCAAGCGCCAGGTGGTCCTGACCGGCGGTACGGTCCTGGACGTTTCCTACCGCAAATGGAAATCCGTGAAGGAAGCCCTGCTGGGCCGGAAGTGATATGCTGGGCTGGAAGTTTATTCTGAGCATTGTCTTGCTAGCGGCACTGATCTTGATCATCGTGCTGCAGAGTCTGTGGATTGCGCGTTACAAGAAGAGCCAGCGGCAGGCGCAGGACTTGATCAAGACGCTGGAAATGGAACGGGCCATGCTCGTCCGGCTCCGGGATCAGGTTGAGTACAAAGACATCCGTCAGTTGCTGGAGCGGCGCGCTTCCCTGATCGGCCGTCTGCTGGTAGCCGGGATTTCCGGCGACAGCCAGCAGCATGAGTCCGTTCTGGAGGAAGTCGGTTCCCTGGTCGCAGAACGTGAGACTTTCATGCAAGATAATCTTCAGTTGTATGAGCGCTGGCAGCCGGCGATGATAGCCCGCCTGCGGGAGTGCGGCCTGACTGATGAAGAGTTGCAGATCTGTTGCCTGTATGCGATGGGACTGAACGGCAAGGCCATCCAGCAGTATACCGGAGACGGACGCCATTACCAGAATGTCGGGCTCATCCGCAAGAAACTGGGCCTGGGCGAGCACGATAAGAATATCGACGGCTATATCAAATCCCTGATCAAATAGTCCCTTACCGGCAGATTTCCGCACCGCGTTTTTCGAAACGCCTGATTTCCCCGTCCGTAAACCGGCCGTCTGCAGGACCGCGGTACCTGGCTTTCTCGAAGTAATACAGTTCGTGCGTGTCGGCGGAGATCAGCATCTTGTAGCAGACGGTGTTGAAACTGATCTGCGAAGGGGCGATGGTGACGCCGACCAGGGCGTCCGCTTCCTGCTGCAGGCAGGCCTCGTCTGAGCGGTCCTCATCCAGGTAGAGCCGTTTGCCGCGCATCTGCGTGCCGTTGGCGGCCGACAGTCCGGTATAGGCGGTCCGGTCGGAGATCATGGCTTCCTCGACGAAGGCCTGGATGATGTCCAGGAAAGCTCCCATCAGGACCAGTTCCCGGCCGCTGGGCTCTTCATAATTCGCAATCGGCATCCGGACGACCTCGAAGGGCTTTTTCAGGCTCTCCTTCTCGTCGTCCCGGCCCCCTTTGGTCAGGATCAGGTAGGAGATGCCCTCGTCGTGCGCCAGCCTGAGGAAGTAGTGGCTGTTGGAGGTCCGCAGGCCTTCGTATTCTTCCGGTGTGCAGAATTCGTAGGGGGAGATGCGCCAGTGGATGGCGACTTCTTCGCGCAGGGTGAGTTCCAGGATGGAGTTGCCGGAGAGGACGATCTTGGTGGTGCGGGTGGGGAAATCCTCGAGGCGGACCTTGCGTGTATAGACCTTGCCCTGTCCATAGGCGGACAGCGCGGCAGACAGCAGCGCCGCGCAAACAAAAAGATGGAGCAAACGGGTTTTCATATCCCAAAGTTAAGTAAAAATCATTACATTTGTAAACTATGTCAGACTACGTTGTATCAGCCCGAAAATACCGTCCGGACTCTTTCGAATCCCTGATCGGACAGGACAATATCGCCAGGACCCTGAAGAACTCGATCCAGCGCGGCCAGCTGGCGCACGCCTATCTGTTCTGCGGCCCCCGTGGCGTAGGCAAAACCAGTGCCGCTCGCATCTTCGCCAAGACGATCAACTGCGCCCATCCGGGTCCGGACCTGGAGCCGTGCGGGGAGTGCGATTCCTGCCGTTCTTTCGCGGAGGGCCGTTCGTATTGCATCCATGAACTGGACGCGGCTTCCAACAACGGCGTCGAAGACATCAAGAACCTGATGGACCAGGTGCAGATTCCGCCGCAGGTGGGACGCTATTCGGTCTATATCATCGATGAGGTGCACATGCTCTCGCAGTCGGCTTTCAACGCCTTCCTCAAGACGCTGGAGGAGCCGCCCGCACATGCCATCTTCATCCTGGCCACCACGGAGAAGCACAAGATCCTGCCGACCATCCTGAGCCGCTGCCAGACATATGACTTCAACCGCATCGGCGTGCCCGACATCGTGCGCAACCTGCGGGGCATCGCCGGGAAGGAAGGGATCACGGTGGATGACGAGTCCCTGCACGTGATCGCCCATAAGGCGGACGGTGCGATGCGCGACGCGCTGACCCTTTTCGACCAGACGGTCGCATTCTGCGGGACGGATATCCACTACGAAGACGTGATCCGCAACCTGGGCGTACTGGACTATGAGTACAGTTTCCGCCTGGTGGATGCGTTCCTGGCCGGTGATTATGCGACGGCGCTGCTCTCTTTCGATGAGATCCTGTCGAAGGGCTTCAATGCGCTGCATTTCGTCTCTGCGCTGAGCGCGCACCTGCGGGACCTGCTGGTGAGCCGCACGGGCGGGCTCGAGGCGTTGCTGGACCTGCCGGATTCGCTTCGCGCCCGGTATCAGGAGCAGGGCGGCAGGTGCAGCGTGAAGTGGCTGTATGACGCGCTGGGCATCACGACGCAGTGCGAGGCGGGGTATCGTCTGGCGACGAATCCGAGGCTGCATATCGAATTCACCCTGATGAAACTGGCGTTCTTGCAGAATCAGCCGGAAACCGCGTCGCAGCGCCCGGCAGCTCCTTCGCCTGCAGTTTCTTCTCCTGCTGTGCCTGCACCTGCGGCTCCTTCGCCGGCAGCGCCTGCACTCCGTCCGGCGGCAGATCCGGCGCCGGAAGCCATCCGCAGACAGGAGAAGGATACGCCCGGTAATACCGTCCGGGAGGAGCCGGCTCAGCCGAAGCCCCGCAGGACGCCGAAGTCCGGGTCGTCGCTGTCGCTGAGTGCACTTCTCAGCGAGGAGGAACCGGACGTGGTGCAGCCGGCGGCGAAGGAAGCGGAGCAGGAGCCGGCGCTCCCCCCGGACGAAGAACTCGCCGCCAAATGGAAAGACCTGGCGGCGATGTACAGCAGCCAGCCGCGCCTGACAAACGCCCTGGCCAACGCCAACCTGGACTTCCGCGAAGAAGGCGACCGCAAGGTCGTGTCCTTCACCGTGACCAACGAAGCCCAGAAGAAATGGATCGAAGAACGCATCCTGCGCGACCTGGAAAGCCGTTTCGTCACCCTGACGGGCTGCAGCCGCATCCGCCTGGAACCCGCCGTGCTGCCCGAAGAAGAACAGGCCCCGCGCATCTACATGCCTTCGGAAAAGGCGGAAGACCTGATGAGCAAGAACGAAGAAGTCCGCAACCTGGTCGTGGACCTCGGACTGGATATCAAATAGGCTTATGAAACTACGCTGCGAGAATCTCGTCAAGAAATACGGTCTGCGGACGGTCGTCAAGGGCGTCTCGATGGAAGTGGAACAGGGAGAGATCGTGGGCTTCCTCGGACCCAACGGAGCCGGCAAGACCACCAGTTTCTACATGATCACGGGACAGATCGTCCCCAATGCCGGACGGGTTTTCCTTGATGACGAGGAGATCACGGAACTGCCGATGTACCTGCGCGCCCAGAAGGGGATCGGGTACCTGCCCCAGGATGCGTCCGTCTTCCGCAAGATGTCCGTCGAAGACAATATCGAATCCGTGATGGAAATGCGGGGGATTCCGCGCGCACAGCGGCGCCAGCGCCTGGAGTCGCTGATCGACGAGTTCAACCTGTCCAAGGTGCGCAAGTCCCTGGGCATCCAGCTCTCCGGCGGCGAGCGGCGACGTTGCGAGATCGCCCGCGCCCTGGCCATCGATCCCAAGTTCATCCTGCTGGACGAGCCGTTCGCCGGCGTGGACCCGATCGCCGTGGAGGACATCCAGTATATCATCGCCAAACTTAAATACCGCAATATCGGCGTGATCATCACCGACCACAATGTCGGCGAGACCCTCGCCATCACGGACCGTGCCTACCTCCTGTACGAGGGGACGATCCTGCAGCAGGGCACTCCCCAGGCGCTTGCCGCGGACGAAGACGTCCGTACCAAGTACCTCGGTTCGGGCTTCATCCTCAAGCGCTCCGTCTCCGTGGAGCGCGCCCTGGCGGAGCATGAGCGTGCCTTGGCCGCCGGCAAATAGCCGGCCCGGAAACGCAAGACCAAACACAATCAGATATGTACCGTAGTATCCTGTCAACCCTTTTGTCGGGCTACCTGCTGCTGGCCGTGTCCTGCACGCAGCAGAACGGCATCCTGCCCGTACCGCCGGAAGCCATCCGGACCGGCGGCGAACTGGCCGTGCGGATTGACCGCAATTTCGACCGTCTGGAGGACGAGATGTACCGTCCGGACTCTGTTTTCCATTCCCGCCTGTGGCTGGAGTGGCCGGGCGATGCCCAGGGGCGCATCGTGCTGGGCCTGGTGTGCGATGCGCGTGCCAGCGGACGGGAGCCGCTCTACCTGCAGACCATCCTGGACCATTATCCGCAATTCATGAACGCCGACGGCTATTTCGGGCCGGAATACGACGGAGTGCTCAACGAACAGCAGCTCTCCGGCAACGGCTGGGTGCTGCGGGGGCTGTGCGAGTATTATGAATGGACGGGCAATCCCGTGGCGCTGGAGCGCATCCGGGCCATCGTCGACGGGCTCTTCATGAAGGGGAAGGGAATGTTCAAGGACTATCCCATCGACCCGGAGAGCCGCCGCAAGAACCTCGGCGACGCCATCGGCGAAATCGTCTACAATGACGCCCAGTGGGTGCTGTCTTCGGATATCGGCTGCGTGTTCATCGGCATGGAAGGCCTGATCCACGCCTACAAACTCATCGGCGGGGAGGAGCTGAAGGAATTGATCGACGAACTGATCGCCCGCTTCCTGGAAGTGGACCTGGTCGGTATCCGGGCGCAGACCCATGCCTCGCTGACCGCCTGCCGGGGCCTGATCCGCTATGCGGAGATCACGGGCGACGAATCCTACATCCCCGAGGTGCAGAAGCGCTGGGAGCTGTACCGGCAGTACGGCATGACCGAGGGCTACCAGAACTACAACTGGTTCTGCCGCTATGACACCTGGTCGGAGCCCTGCGCCGTGGTGGATTCGTACATGGTTGCCGTGCAGTTGTGGCAGCACACCGGCGATCCGAAGTACCTGGACCAGGCCGAACTGATCTACTACAACGGCCTTTGCCATGACCAGCGGGAGAACGGCGGCTTCGGTTGCGATTTCTGCCCTTCGCTCCACACGCACCGCCACGACCTGGCCGTCCGTACGGACGAAGCCTCCTGGTGCTGCACGATGCGCGGGGCGGAGGGACTCGGCTCCGCTGCCGCTTATGCCTTCTTCCGGCAGGGCAGGGATGTGGTGCTGCCTTTTTACCGCGACTGCACGCTGGATCTGGACGGCTTGCAACTGGACGAGAAGACCAACTATCCCTTCGACCCGGAGCAGGGGGAGATCCTGCTCAGCATCCGGAAGGCTTCACCGTCCCTGGCTGCCCTGCGGCTGCGCCGTCCCTACGGGGCGGAGGACCTCCGGGTGGAGGTCTGCGGCGAGGAGGTCCCGGCCGTGTTCGAGGATGGCTTCCTGCGCATTGCGCGCAAATGGCGGACCGGCGACCGGATCCGCCTGACGTTCCGCCTGGCGGCCGTGGACCAGGAGCCGGAACCGGGCGCGGTCAAGCACCTGGTCGGACCGCTCCTGTACGGGGTGGAGGGCGACGGCCCCGCCACGCCGGTCTGGCATCTGCTGGACCCGAAGGTCTGCCGGGAGAGCGGCTACAGCAAGGTCATCATTCAATAAAAAGACTTATATTTGTGGACTAGACCACACGATTATGCGATTTCCTGATATCACCATTGCCATTGACGGCTTTTCTTCGACCGGCAAGAGCACGCTGGCGCGCCTGATCGCGCAGCATTTTGATTTCCTCTATCTGGATTCGGGCGCGATGTACCGCGGCGTGACCCTCTTCGCGCAGGAGCAGGGCCTGATCGCCTCCGACAATACCATCGATCCTGTCCTGGAAAAGGCCCTGGAAACGCTGGACCTGCATTTCGGGCAGGGGACCGTCCTGTTCCTGGGCGAGCGCAACATCGAGAAAGAGATCCGCACGATGGAAGTTTCCTCGCAGGTCAGCCCCATCGCGGCCGTACCTTATGTGCGCGCCTATGTGGACCGCCGGCTGCATGAGTTCTCCGCCGCCGGCCGCGTCGTGATGGACGGCCGCGACATCGGCACCACCGTCTTCCCGGATGCCGAGGTCAAGATCTTCATGACCGCCCGGCCGGAGGTGCGCACCCAGCGCCGTTTCGACGAGCTGGTCTCGAAGGGGGAGAATCCGGTCTTCGAAGAGGTGATGAAGAATCTCTTGGAGCGCGACTATATCGATTCCCACCGCGCGACTTCGCCGCTGCGGCGTGCGGAGGACGCTTTCGAACTGGACAATTCCGAGATGGGGTTGACCGATGAGATTGCCTGGGCGGAGGGCCTGATCCGGGGGAAGTTCGGCCTGCTGGATGCTCCCGGCACTGACGGAGGCAAGCAGGAATGACCGTCGGGATCGATCCCCATTCCGGTTTCTGCGGAGGCGTGATCCGCG
This sequence comes from Bacteroidales bacterium, assembly GCA_017454905.1. Classification (GTDB taxonomy): domain Bacteria; phylum Bacteroidota; class Bacteroidia; order Bacteroidales; family UBA932; genus Cryptobacteroides. The sequence continues at coordinate 173,051 of JAFTCB010000062.1, read as the reverse complement.
CCATCGGCACGGCCGAGGAGTTCCTCGATGCCGGCGAGGGGCGTCTGTTCTCGCTCGGAGCCATCGTGCACAACGAAGAAGAGCTCGCCCGGCTGGAGTCCCGCGGCCTCATCACCCTGGTCAAGGAAGACCTGGACTCGACATCCCGTCCGGTGGTCGGGGATACGCTGCTGATCCGGGCTCACGGCGAACCGCCCCAGGTCTATGAAGCCCTCCGGAAATCCGGCATCAAGGTCATCGACTGCACCTGCCCCGTGGTGCTCGGCCTCCAGAAGAAAATCCGGGAAGCGTATGCGCGTGTTGCGCCCGCCGGCGGCCAGGTGGTGCTTTTCGGCAAGATCGGCCATCCCGAGGTCCTCGGCCTGGTGGGACAGGTTGAGGAAGGAGGCGTCATCGTGGTCGAGACCGTGGAGCAGCTGCGGGAGCGTCTGGCGGACTGCAGCATCCGGCCGGACCATGACATCGAACTGTTCTCCCAGACGACGAAGAGCCCGGAAGGGTATGCGGCCGTGCGTGCCTGCCTGCAGGCGGCCATGCGGGGCGCTGCCCTGACCGTCCATGATACCATCTGCCAGCAGGTTGCGTCCCGCCACCGCGAACTCCAGGATTTTGCCCGCAGCCACGACGTGGTCATCTTCGTATCGGGGCGCGAAAGCTCCAACGGGCGGGTGCTCTGCGAGCTCTGCCGCCGGGCCAACCCCCGCACCTGGCACATCGGTTCCGTCTCCGGCCTGCGGAGCGAATGGTTCCGTCCGGACGACCGGGTAGGGGTCTGCGGGGCCACCTCCACACCCAAATGGCTGCTGGAAGAAGTGGCTGAAGCCATCAAAAATTTGCATTAATTCAGGCATTTCGTTAAATTTGTCCGATTATCTGCTAATTCAAACTAAAAAGATACATTTATGGCAACAACAGCTGATTTCAAGAACGGCCTTTTCCTCAAGTACAACGGCAAGCCCTGCCAGATTGTCTGGTTCCAGCACGTCAAGCCGGGCAAAGGCCCCGCTTTCGTCAAGACCAAGCTCCGCAACCTGGAGAACGGCAACATCCTCGAGAACACCTTCACTGCCGGCATGAAGATCGAGACGATCGAAGTCGAGCGCCGTCCCTACCAGTTCCTCTATGCCGAGGAGGACGGTTTCAACTTCATGCACGAAGAGACCTACGAGCAGATCCTGCTCCCGAAGGATGTCGTGGAGAATGCCGACCTGATGAAGGAGGGCCAGCATGTCGAGATGATGTTCGTCGTCGGCGAAGAGCGCTGCCTGACCTGCGAACTCCCGACCTATGTCACCCTCGAGGTTACCTATTCCGAGCCGGCCGTCAAGGGCAACACCGCTTCTACCTCCGCCCTCAAGGAAGTCACGCTCGAGACCGGTGCCAAGGTGATGGTTCCGCTTTTCATCGAGACCGGTGAAAAGATCAACGTCAACACGGCTGACCGTTCTTATGGCGGACGTGCCTGATTGGATACCTTATACTCCGGTCTATTCCGGAGCCACCGATATCTATCAACTCCCGGACCTGGCGAAGCATCCTGTCGATGCGGCCCGGCTTCGGGAGTTGGGCGTTTCAGTGCAACCCTCCGCCGAGACGCTGGAAGCGCTGGAGCGGGGCGGACGCCTGTTCGCCCGGCGCCTGCAGGAACGGACGCTGCTGCCGCATCCCCGGTATACCCTGCAGGCCATCGATCCGCTCACCGAGCGGACGGAAATCCACAACTACACCGGGCGCTGCCCCACGCTGACCTTCGAGATCAATCCCGTCCGGGGCTGCGGCGTGGGCTGCCAGTACTGCCTGGTCACGGACGGGGTGCATGAGCAGCCGCTCATCGCCCTGGAGAATTACCATCTGTATGTGCGCCGTCTGCTGGCGGAGAAAAACGGCCCCGGAAGCGAAAACCGGCCGCATTATTACTATTTCTCCCCGAAGACGGAAGCCTTCCAGGAAGCGACGCTGCTGACGGGCATCGCCCACCGGATCCTGCGCGAATTCATCGCGCATTTCCGTGCGTGCCCCGAATCGCGCGCGCGGCTTTTCATCGCCTCCAAGGCCGGAGCGGAGCATCTGCAGATCAAGGACGGCGGGGAGTCCGTGCTGGACCTTTTCGAACAGCTTCAGGGCAAGATGCAGTTCAACACGAGCGTCTCCATCATGCCCGACGCTTTCCGGGACCTGCTGGAGCCCTATGCCGCTCCGCTTTCCGAGCGGATGCGTGCCGTCCGGCTGTGCCGGGAACGGGGTGTCCGGGCCGATTCGGCGCTGGTCCAGCCCATCTTCACGCCCTGGCTGACCGACGGACACATCCGCTCCTTCTTCGATGCCCTGCACGACGCTGGGATCATCAACTACAAACCGGAGTTCCTGACGGCCTGCATGGAGAACCTGGCTATGCTCGGGCCCCTGCTGGGCCGTTTCGGCAGCGATCTGGAACGGCAACTCTATGATGCCTATCTGCCGCCGTCCAACGCCGATCACCGCAAGCAGCGTGGACGGACCGCCCCCGACCGGGCTCTCAGCCGCGAGGCGCTGGCGAAGATGCGCAACTACACCGACACGCTCGGCATGAGCATCAGCATCTGCTACTGGGTGCGCTGCCAGCTGGGCATCACCGAGCAGGAAATCCCCCTGGTCAACGCCAACGGATTCCAGTGCCTGGGCTACCAGTCGACGCTTTTCGAGCATGTATAGCGACCTGGCTCCATACTACTTCAAGTGGTTCCATGACCGCCCCGTGGGCATCACCCCGGCCCGGCGCGAGGAACTGCGCCGCCTGCATGTCATCCTCTACCGCTGTGCGGAGTATTTCGCCCTGCATTATACGGACTTCGTCCCTTCGAAAATACCGCTGGGGCCGCGCGAAATGGCGGTCCTGGAGTGCCAGAGCCGGTATCCGTTCCGGGCCGGGACCTGGCGGCCGGACTACATCATTACCCCGGACGGGGCGTTGAAACTCTGCGAGATCACTTCCCGTTTTTTCGCGCACGGCATCTTCCTGTCCTGGTTCAGCGAACGCTTCGCCGACCGCTTCATGGAGCGCTTCCCCGGGGCTGAGCGCCGGACCTGCTATCCGGAGCTGCTGGAGTATATGCGGAAACTGCCCGCTCCGGGCAGCCGGATCTGCGTGCTCAAGAGTGCGGACCGCACCAGCGAAATCCGGCTCTACAAACGCTTCTACGAGCGGGACGGGCACACGGTGGATATCTACGAAGCGGACGATGTGGAAGCGAAGCGCAGCGAATGGTCGCGGGAAGGGACCTTCGTGGTGAGTGCCCTCAATCAGCGCGACCTGCTCGGTTTCCGGCCGGATACCCTGCGGGCCATGATGGATGCCGGGATGATCAGTGATTTCCGCAATGTCTTCCTGATCCACGACAAGCGCTTCATGCAGCTCTGGTTCGATGATGACTTCACCGGCCGTTTCCTGGATGCGGAGCAGACGGCGTTCCTGCGCGCCCACGCCATCCCGACCTGGGCGGGCGCCGACCCGGCTGCCGCCGGCATCCTTGCGGATGCGCGCGACTGCAAAGACCAGTACATCCTCAAGCCCTGCCGTCTGGGCAAGAGCGAGGGCCTGTATGCCGGTCCGCTGACGAACCGGCTGAAATGGCGCCGCTTGTGGCGGCCGGACCGGGACGGGATCCGCCCCGTGGACGGCATGGTGGTCCAGCCCTTCCTGGAGCAGCGCAGTTATCCCGTGACCTGGGAAGGCAAGCACTATGATGATTATCTTTGCGGCATGATGCTCTGCGTGGACGAGCGTTACTTCGATTCCGGGCTTTTCCGCGCGTCCAGCCTGCCGGTGACCAACATCGGCGACGACCGCAAGGCCTGCGTCCTGCACACTGATGACCCTGCCGTCCTGGCCTGCTGTGATGTGTTATGACCCTTGCCGCCAACCAGCCCTACCTCCTGCCTTATCTGGCTTACTGGCAACTGATCCGGTGTGCGGACCTGTTCCTGCTGGCGGACGACTATGATTATATCCGCAGCGGCTGGGTGAACCGCAACCGCATCCTGATCGGCGGGAAACCGGAGTACCTGCGGATGGAGGTCCGTTCGAACAAGGAGTCCCGGCTGATCCTGGACCGGCAGCTGATCCGGAACCCCCGCGCCGTCGAGGACAAACTCCGGACGCTGGAAATGGCTTACCACAAAGCGCCCTGCTTCGCGGACGGTTATGCGCTGGCGGAACGCATCCTGTGCTGGCCGGAGCAGAACCTTGCACGCTTCTTGGAGCATTCCATCCGGGAAGTCTGCGACTACCTGGACATCCATACCCCCATCGGGCGCACTTCCGACCTGCCGGGCAACAGCCGCTTCAAGCGCGAATTCCGGGTTTATGACTTTTGCCATCGGCTGGGTGCCGACACCTATGTCAACGCCATCGGCGGGCAGGGCCTTTATCATTTTGAAGATTTTGCCCGGCAGGGCATCCGGCTCCGTTTCCTGAAGTCCGGACTCCCGGCCTACCGGCAGTCCGGCGGTCCGTTCGTGGAGCGCCTGTCCATCCTGGACGCCATCATGTTCAACACCCGCGGGCAGTTGCAGGAGATGCTTGCTGACTATTCTTTCATCGATGGATAATCCCTTGGTAACCGTCCTCTGCCTGACATACAACCAGGCCGGGCTGATCCGCGACGCGCTGGAAGGCTTCGTCGCGCAGCGGGCGCCGTTCCGTTTCGAGGTCCTGGTGCACGATGACGCCTCGACGGACGGCACGGCAGAGATCGTGCGGGAGTACCAGGCGCGCTATCCGGAACTCATCCGCGGGGTCTTCCAGACGGAGAACCAGACCTCGAAAGGGATCGCCGTTTCCCGGGCCTTCCTGTATCCGCTGATCCGCGGCCGTTTCGTCGCCCTGTGCGAAGGGGACGACTGGTGGACCGATCCTGACAAACTGTGCAAGCAGGTGGAAGCGCTTCGGGCGCATCCGGAGGCGGACATCTGTGCCCACCGGACGCTGTGCCTGCGGGACGGGCAGCCGCACGGATACCAGGCGCCGCGCCTGCGGGACTGCGTCATCCCTGCGGAAGAGGTCATCCTCGGAGGCGGCAACTTCGTGGCGACTTCTTCCCTGATGTGCCGGCTGGAGGCATATATGCGCCAGACCCCGATGCGGGATGTGCTGGTCAACGATTATGTTCTGCAGATCCAGGGCTCGCTGCGCGGCGGGATGGTCTATCTGGACGACTGCATGTCCGTGTACCGGACCGGAATCCCCGGCTCCTGGACCTCCCTGAACGGGAAATGGCTCTCTGACGAAGTCCGCGCTGAACTGAAACGGATGCTGGATGCGCTGGACGGCTATACCGGCGGGCGTTGCCACCGGGCGGTCGCGCTCCGGAAACGCCTGTTTGATTCCAACGGCCTGCTGGCCCGCAGGCAATACGCCGCCATGCTCGCCCCCGGCGAGATCGGCATCACCTTGCACCGCCTCCGCAGGGATGCGGCGCGTGCTTTCAGAAACCTGATCCTCCGCTACAGAAAATGAAAAAGATTCCCGTCACCCGTCCGTCGCTCCCGCCTTTCGGGGAGTATTGCGAGGAACTCCGCAAAATCTGGGACAGCGCCATCCTGACCAATATGGGCGAGGAGCACGAAGCGTTCCGGACTGCGCTGGCCGGTTATCTGGAGACCCCCGGCACGGTCCTTTTCACCAACGGGCACCTCGCGCTCGAGGCTGCGCTCGCCGCCTTGCGCCTTCCCGCAGGCGCCGAGGTCATCACGACCCCGTTCTCCTTCGTGTCCACCACCCATGCCATCGTGCGCAGTGGCTTCCGGCCCGTTTTCTGCGATGTCCGGGAAGAGGACGGCACCCTGGATCCGTCCGGGCTCGGTGCCCTGGTGACGGAACGGACCGCAGCCGTGCTGCCGGTCCATGTCTATGGCCATGTCTGCGACGTGGAGGGGATCGGCGCCGTTGCCACCCGCCATTCGCTGAAAGTGCTCTACGATGCGGCGCATGCCTTCGGTGTGCGGTACCGGGGCGTCCCGGCGGTCCGCTTCGGGGATGCGTCCGTGCTGAGCTTCCACGCGACCAAGGTCTTCTCGACCATCGAGGGCGGTGCCGTCTGCACGGCGGACCTCTCCCTGCTGCAGACGCTGGAGGACGCGAAGAATTTCGGCATCCGCGACGAGGAGCATTGCGCCTCCGTGGGCGGGAATGCCAAAATGAGTGAATTCCAGGCGGCGATGGGCCTGTGCTGCATGCGCCATGTTGAGGATGCGCTCAGGCGGCGGCATGCGCTGGCCGGTCAGTACCGTGCGCGGCTGGACGGCCGCCCGGGGCTGCGCCTTCCCGTCCTGCGGCCGGAGGTCGAGCCCAACGACGCCTATTTCCCGGTTTTCTTCGAGGGGCAGGAACTGCGTGACCGGGTTTACGCGCGCTTGCGCGATGCGGGCGTCCTCGCCCGGAAATATTTCTTCCCGCTGATTCCCGACCTGGAATGCTATGCGGGCAGCGCGGCTGCTGCAGCCGCCCGGACCCCCGTGGCACGGCGGCTGGCGGCGGGCGTGCTCTGCCTGCCGCTGTATCCGGACCTGCATCCGGACGATGCGGACCGTATCTGCGATTGCGTGATCAGGGAGTCGGGACGGTGATCAGAGCCGCTCGATCTTGAGTTGCTGGATCTTGTAGGTCTTGCCTTTCGAACTGACGAAGATGGTGACGGAGTAGTTCTCTCCGCCGGCATTCAGCGTGCCGAGGGCGTACTTCATGTTGTCCCTGCCGGCGGTGTGGTTGACCTCGAAGGAGCGCGGGGTGTGGCTGTCGAAGAAGGTCTTGACGATCTGCCTGGCCTGGGCCTTGCTGGCGCTGCTGCCCTGGGAGATCACGGCGATCTCGAGATTGTCGTCGAACCAGGCGGACAGGTTGTCCGCGTTGCCCTGCGCCATGTATTTGCTGATCGGGATGAACACATCATAGCCTGCGGGCTGGGCCAGGAGGCGTCCGCAGAAGAGCAGGGGCAGGAGGACTGCCGTGATTTTGAGCAAGCGTAGCACGGCCGGAATGATTGCAAATTCCGAGCCACGTTATTATATTTGTAGGAAAACCAATGATCTCCGTCAAATGAAGAAATATCTCATCCTCCTGCTCTTGTCCGTTGCGGGATCTTTCCTGTCCCGGGCGGAGCAGATCGACCTCCGGCCGATACCCGGACGGGAGGCCGCCGTGCGTCAGGGCGCATCCTGGGGCGTCCCGTTCGCCAAGGGGACCGTCCGGCCCGACGCAACTTTCATCCTGACCGATGCCGCCGGCCACATCGTCCCTTCGGGCAGCTGGCCGCTGGCGTACTGGCCGGACGGATCGCTGAAATGGCTGGGAATGGCCGTCACAGGTACCCCGGACGCGGTCCGGAATGAACTGAAACTGGAAGTGCGGCCCGCGCCGAAATCCCGGAGCCGCAAACCGGCAGGCACCCCTGCACCGCGTACCCTGGCGCACCGGGATGCGGACGGTATCCGCATCCATACCGGGGCGCTGGACTGCCTGTTTCCTGCCGACGGCTCCGCCTTCATCCGCGACCTGACGCTCGGGGATAAATTGATTGCTTCCGAGGCCGCCCTGGTGGCGGTGTGGGAGCGCCGCACCGGGACGCAGGAGCAGCGGACGGTCAGCCAGGAGGAGTGTCTGGGCCGGGTGGAGAAACTGACCCTGGTGCAGGACAATCCGATGCGGGCCGTCGTCAAGGTGGAAGGCCGGCACCGGGCCGCCGGCGGCCGGGAATGGCTCCCGTATGCGGTCTATTGCATTTTCTATGCGGATATGCCCACGATCCAGATCACACATTCCTTCGTCTTCGACAGCGACGGCCGGGAAGATTTCGTCGCGGGACTGGGCGTCCGCTTCCGCGTGCCGTTCCGCGAGGAGGTGCACAACCGCCATGTCCGCTTCGCGGGCGACGGGGAGGATGGCGCCGGATTCTGGTGCGAGCCGGTCCGCCTGGCGCCGGGCTACCGGCCGAGCGCGGGACGCATTTTCGTCGAGCATTATCAGGATTATCTGCGGGGAGCCCGGCTTCCCGATGAAGCGGATCTGTCCGCTTCGGAACGCGCCGCGCTGCAGACCTGCCCGGTCTGGGGAGACATGCGCCTGGTGCAGACCGGATCCAACGGGTTCACGATCGACAAGCGCACCAGTCCGGAAAGCTCCTGGGTCCACTACGTCGAAGGCGCTCGCTCGCTGGGCGGCGCCCTGCTGGGGGACTGCTCCGGCAGCCTGTTCGTCGGGGTCAAGGACTTCTGGCAGAGTTATCCTGCCGCCCTGCATGTGGACCGGGCGGGGGAGGAGGCCGGCTACCTGACGGCCTGGCTCTGGTCGCCGGACGGACCGGCGATGGACATGCGCCATTATGATACCGTGCCCCATGATCTGCGGATCAACTACGAGGACTACAAGGAGGGCTGGGAATCCCCCTACGGAGTCGGACACCGCTCCACGCTGGAAGTCCGCCTGTTTGACGGGATCCCGGCCAATGAGGAATTGCTGGCCGTGGCCAAGGCCGTCCAGAAGCCGCTGCAGTACAGCTGCACGCCGGAGTATTTCTATTCCGTGCACGCCTTCGGAGACTACTGGGCGCTGCCCCGGCCGGAGGACCCGGTCTACGCGGGCATCGAACGGCAGCTGGACGAGAACCTGGAATATTACCGCCGCCAGATCGATGAGCGTTCCTGGTACGGCTTCTGGAACTACGGCGACGTGATGCACAATTATGACTTTACTCGCCACGACTGGCGCTATGATATCGGCGGATGGGCCTGGAACAATGTGGAACTGGCCCCCAACGTGCTGCTGTGGACCTGCTTCCTGCGTACGGGCCGCGAGGACATCTGGACGATGGCCGAGGCGCTGGAGAAGCACGCCAGCGAGGTGGATGTCCACCATCTCGGACAGTTCGCCCCGCTGGGCTCGCGCCACAATGTCTCCCATTGGGGCGACGGAGCCAAGCAGCCGCGCATCAGCTATGCCGGGATGAAGCGCTACCTGTACTATCTGACCGGCGGCGATCCGCTGACCGGAGACCGGATGACGGAGCAGCTGGGCGCGGAGAAGGCCTATGATTATGCCCGCCGCATCAGCACCTGGGGGGCCGTGGGCGGCACCTACATCAAGTCCACGCTCAATGACTGGGGCTACTATGCGGGCAACTGGATGATCGAGTGGGAGCGGACGGGCGATGTCCGCTGGCGGGACCGGCTGCTCGATTCGATCCGGGACCTGACGGCACTGGGACGCCTCAGCGGCCGCCTGACCTTCGACTATTTCGATCCCGAGACCGGACGTTTCATGGTGTGGCTGAACGAAAGTCCGGACGTCAAGGGGGAGGTGAATGCCCCGAAGTCCGAATTCGTCCCCGCGGCGAGCCTGAGCGATCGGAAACTCAAGTCCTTGCTGGGCTATCGTCTGTCCGAGGTGCGGGCGGACTCGTTCAGCACCATTTTCGGTGTGCCGGAGATGCTGGCGGACATCAAGGCGACGGTAGATGCGCCGGAGTTCTGGCGCCAGGTGGACAATGCCTTCCGGGCGCTGGCCCATGTCGGCGGCGGGAGCATGACCGGGCCGCGCATGGCGGCCTGGATCGCGGATTCCGAAGGGAACGCGGAGATGGGGGAACTGGCCTGGAAGAACCTGCTGGACAACGGGCTGACCGTTACCGAAAGCGACGGTACCCCTGTCCGGCCGCATCCGCTGGATGCCAAGGTGGCGACGCCGGACCTGGTCAAGCCGTACGGCGATCCGCATTTCCTGGGGCAGACGGCCGGGTGGCAGCTCCATACCCCGAGTACGACGCAATGGCTGCTGAACGCCATCGAAGTGATGGAGTGGGCACGCCGCTACAAACCTGAATAAGATGCATCTGACACTGCTTACAGTCGGCAAGACGGATATCCCCTGGGTGCGGGAGGGACTGGAGATGTACAGTTCCCGCCTGAAGCATTATGTCCCGTTCGAGGTCCGGGAGATCCCGGAACTCAAGGGCGTGTCCGCGCTGAGCCGGGAGCAGATCAAGGAGAAAGAAGGCGAACTGATCCTCCGGCAGGTCAAGCCCGGGGATGAGGTCTTCCTGCTGGATGAGCACGGCCGGGAGTACCGCTCGCTGGAGTTTGCCGAATGGCTGGGCAGGCGGCTGACGCTGTCCGGGCGGGACCTGGTCTTCGTGATCGGCGGGGCCTACGGTTTCTCCGGAGCGGTGTATGCGCGGGCGGACGGCAAACTCTCGCTTTCGAAAATGACGTATTCCCACCAGCTGGTGAGAACGATTTTTGCAGAACAGCTTTACCGGGCTTTCACCATCCTGCGGGGAGAGCCGTATCATCACGAATGAAACTGGGCAAGAATATCAAGGAATGGGGTGCCGCGGCCATGTTGCTGGCCGGCGCGTTGTTGTTCATCTCTTCGTTGCGCGTGACGCAGTCGCCGGGGGACACTTCTGCCATCGCCCGCCGGGTGGAGCGTGCGGCGGTGCGCCGCATGGCCCTGCTCGACAAGTACATCGGCCAGGCGCTTTCCCAGGATCCTTCACAGTGGCTGGACCTGGACCGGCTGCCGTCGGATTTCGTGGTGTACCGTTATTGCCAGGACACGCTCCAGTCCTGGTGCAACGAATTCCCGATTGCCAATGACGACATCAACCAGCGGGTCTACGTGCCTTTCCTGGCGGATCCCCGGGTGGGGGCGGTGTCGCCGCTCCTGCAGGTCACGGATTCGCTGGGATTCTATAGTTTCGGCACGCGCTGGTACCTGGCCAAGGCCGTTGGGAGCGGGGAAGTGCGGGTGATCGCCGGCATGGAGATCAAAGATGATATGCTGGAAGGGCGTGCCGCCCGGGCGAACCGCCATCTGCATCTGCCGCGGAAATATACGATCCGGCCGGTTTCTTCCAGCGGGGGCTCTCCCGTGACGGTGGAGGGAAGGCCGCAGTTCAAGATCATGCTGGAATCCCTGTCGGCTGCGGGACGCGATTCTTCTCCGCTGCTGTGGCTGGCGCTTTTCCTGATCCTGTCGGCGTTCTTGCTTTATCTGTCGGCGGAGCGGTCGCTCCGGCGTTTCCGCGTCGTCGCCATCGGGATTGTGACCGTGATGGGCGGCTTCTTCCTCTGGGGGAAGTTCTCCCAGACCCGGGCCCTGATCTTTTCCCCGATGCTGTATGCCGGTGGCGAATGGCTTTATTCGCTGGGTGCGGTGATCATCATCAACCTGGCCATCCTCTGGCTTTCGTTCGTCGCCTACATGGCGCGGGAGAGCTTCTGGAACTGGATGAATACGCCGGCGAGGCGGAGCGGCGGGACCCTGGCGGGCTTGCTGGTTATCGCCCTGGAACTGGTTTATTCGTTCTTCGCGCTGAAGAGCATTATCCTCAATTCGGGCTTCTCCCTGGAGTTGTATAAACTGTCGCAACTTTCCCCTTTCTGCATTGTGGTCTACCTGTCTTTCCTGACCATGCTGACGGGGATCCCGCTGCAGCTGCAGGTGCTGAAACCGGCGATCGAGAAGATGACCGGACGGCATTTCGATTCCTTCTCGCTGACGGGCCGGGTGATCTGGTCCGTGCTGATGGCCGTGTACCTGGTCACCGTATCCGGCATCCTGGGTTTCCGCAAGGAGCAGGACCGCCTCGGGCTGATCGCGAACCGGCTGGCATTCGACCGGGATATCTCGCTGGAACTGCGTCTGCGCCGGGTGGAGTCCCAGATCGCGGACGACATGATCCTGTCCGCCCTGTCGCATTTCCAGGGTTCGGAATCGGCCATCCAGAGCCGGATCGCGGAGTATTACTTCTCCGGCAGCGACCGGGATTATCTGGTGTCCGCGCGGGTGTACAACCGCTTCAACAATACGCGGCAGGCTGCTGACGAGTTCAACGCCATCCTGGAGGACGGCGTGGCGATCGCGGAGAATTCCCGCTTCCTGTATGCTCGGCGGGAGAACGGCAAGCCCTACTATGTCGGCGTCTTCTTCTACCTGTCGGATGAGAATGAGCTTTCGCGGGTCCTGGTGCGCCTGGAGAGCCGGGAAACCCTGGGCGGGCGGGGCTACGCCGGTATTTTCGGCATTACCTCTCCCGGACAGGTGTCCCTGCCTTCCGGTTATTCTTATGCCCGGTATTCGGGGCGGGACCTGAAGTCCTACCGCGGCCCGTATCCTTATCCGACGCGGATTGACGACCGGCTCTATGTCCAGTTGTACGGTTCGCATTCCGGCCATTTCGCCCGGGACGGGTACCGGCATTTCATGTATGTGGTGGGTGACGGGGAAGCCGTCGTGATTTCGCGCTCGCAGATCGGGACGCTGGCTTATCTCGTGGCGGGGATCCTGGTGGCCCTGCTGACCTTCCTGATGCTCATGCTGGGTGTGTTGCGGCAGCCCAAGATGCCGGTTTTCCAGCAGACTTATTACCGCTCCCGGATCTCCTGGGTGCTGCTGGCTTCGCTGATCCTCACCTTGCTCTCGATGGCGCTGGTGAGCGTGCTTTTCGTGTATTCGCGCAATGACAGCAACCGGCAGACGGTGATGTCGGACAAGGTCAGTTCGATCGTGACGATGATGCAGGCCGGGCTGCAGGAGACGGGGGCCGGCAACGGGAACGACTGGCAGACCGTGCACAGCCTGATCGAACGGGTGGGCAGCGATACCGGCTCGGATATCACGCTCTACAGTCCTTCCGGGCGCTTGCTGATGACGACCACGCCGATGATTTTCGACCAGCTGATGGTGGCGGAGCGGATCAACGGGACGGCCTACTACAACATCATCTACGGCAACCGGCGGCATTTCATCCAGCGTGAGCAGCTGGGCCGGCAGAAGTTCTACAGCATGTATGCGCCGCTTTTCGCGGACAACGGGTCCATGCTGGCCATCCTCTGCTCGCCGTACAATGAGGATACGTACGATTTCGAGGAGGATGCCGTGATGCATTCGCTGACCATCCTGTCGCTTTTCCTGCTTTTCCTGCTGATGGCCCTGTTCATGGTGTCCCGGATCGTAGACCGCATGTTCAAGCCGCTGAGCGAGATGAGCCAGAAGATGGCCAGCGCGGACCTGGGTTCCCTGGAGTATATCACGTATGACCGGGATGATGAGATCTCTTCCATCGTGCAGGCTTACAACCGCATGGTGACGGAGCTTTCCGAGAGTTCCCGGAAGCTGGCGCAGGCCGAGCGGGACAAGGCCTGGAGCGGGATGGCACGGCAGGTGGCGCATGAGATCAAGAATCCGCTTACGCCGATGAAGCTGCAGCTCCAGCGGGTGATCCGGCTCAAGCAGAAGGGGGATCCTGCGTGGCAGGAGCGTTTCGAGGAGGCCAGCCGGGTCATCCTGGACCATATCGATATCCTGACCGATACGGCGAATGAGTTCTCGACCTTTGCGAAGCTCTATACCGAGGCGCCGACGGAGATTGCGCTGGACCAGTTGCTGCAGGAGGAGATTTCCATGTTTGACAACAAGGAGAATATCGTTTTTGATTATCTCGGCCTGGCGGATGTTCGGGTGGAGGGTCCCAAGCCGCAGTTGACGCGTGTGTTCGTTAATCTGCTGGGCAATGCCGTGCAGGCGATCGGGGATGCTCCGCAGGGGCATATCGTCGTGTCTTTGCGCAAGTCGGTGGAGGACGGGTTCTATGATATCGTGGTCGAGGACAATGGTCCGGGCGTTTCGGATGAGAATGTCGAGCGGCTGTTTACGCCGAATTTCACGACCAAGAACGGCGGTTCCGGCCTGGGGCTTGCCATCAGCCGGAGCATCCTGGAGCGCTGCGGCGCCACCATCGCCTACAGCCGTTCCTTCACCCTTGGCGGTGCGTGTTTTACGGTGAAGTACCCTGTCTAAACCGGTAAACTACTTCAGGAAAGTATCCCGCATCGGATTGAAGCAGTCGATGAGGATGCCGTCCTCGAGGCAGACGCAACCATGCTCGATATTGGGCTGCTTGTAAAGGGCGTCGCCCGCCCGGACGATCTTGGTCACATCCCCGACGGTAAACTCGAAGGCGCCGGAAGCCACATAGGTCACCTGCGAATGCGGATGGCTGTGCATCGCACCCACCTGGCCCTTCTTGAATTTGACCTTGACCATCATGATGTTGTCATTGTAACCGAGAATCTGGCGCTCCGCGCCGCCGCCGGCATCGTGCCACGCGGTCTCGGCCTCGAAAATGAAATTGCCGCTTTGCTGTGTCATGGATTGTTGTTCGTTTTGGGTTTGCTGAGGTTCCTGATTGTCCTGGGACTGACTGCCGCAGGCGCTGCAGAGTGCCACACAGGTGGCGAGGGAAAGGATGGTTAATAATTTATGCATATCGGGTGGGTATTTTTGCCAAAGATAGGGACAATTTTCTTATCTTTGAACAAACCGAAATCAAAAACCGATGAAGCACAGATTTAACCGTTATTTCCTGATTCTTACCCTTCTCGTCCCGCTGGCCCTGTCCGCCAAGCCCAAATCCCTCGAAGCGCAGGCCCTCGAGACGATGAAAACCGCCACGCAGTACATGATGGATGTCGTCGGCTACCGCGGAGGCTTCGTGTGGAACTATCTCCCGGACCTCTCCCGCCAATGGGGAGAAATGGAAGCCAAGCGCACGATGGTCTGGACCCAGGACCCGGGGACGCCCCAGATGGGGCACCTGCTGCTGGACGCCTACCACGCCACCGGGGACGAATATTACTACGAAGCCGCCAGGAAGGTCGCCCGGGCCCTGATCTGGGGCCAGCAGGACAATGGCGGCTGGAACTACACCTTCGACTTCGCCGGAGAGGCCTCGCTCAAGGACTGGTACGCGACCGTCGGGCAGAGCGGCTGGCGCCTGGAGGAGTTCCAGCATTACTACGGCAATGCCACCTTCGACGACTCCTGCACCTCGCAGTGCGCGAAGTTCCTGCTGCGCATCTATGTGGAGAAATACGACCCCTCGCTGCGCCCCGCGCTCGACAAGGCCATCGGCTTCGTGCTGAACAGCCAGTATCCCAACGGCGGCTGGCCCCAGCGCTGGCCGCTGATGTACAATCACCCCTTCCGGGGGAAGGCGGACTACAGCTCGTTCATCACGCTCAACGACGACGTGATCCCCGAGTGCATCGATTTCCTGGTGCAGTGCTACCAGACGCTCGGCATGCCGGGCCTCAAGGAGCCGATCTACCGGGCGATGTACCTGTGCATCCTGCTCCAGCAGGGCGCTCCTTACGCCGGCTGGGCTGACCAGTATACACCGGATGACCTCAAGCCGGCGCATGCCCGTTCGTACGAGCCACGCGCCGTCAATTCCAGCACCACCGTGGCGATGATCCGCCAGATGATGGAATACTATCGCCTGACCGGCGACACGCGCTTCCTCGCGGGCATCCCGGCGGCGCTGGATTTCCTGGAGTCCCAGAAACTCCCGGCCTCCGAGGAGGCCCGCTGGGGCCGCCCGAACAATGATCCGGATGCCATCCTGGTGCCCCGCTTCATCGACCCGGAGACCGGGACGCCGCTCTATGTGCACCGTGTCGGCTCCAACTGGTACAACGGCCACTATTTCACCAGTCAGGACATCTCCGGCACCATCGGGCACTACAGTTCCGCCAGTCGCGTGAACGTGAAGGCGCTCCGCCGGCAGTATGAGGAGCTGAAGGCGCAGCCGGTGGAGGAGGTCGTCAAGGGCTCTCCGCTGCTGGAGAAGGAACTGGTCCCGCTTCAGAAGTATTATGCGACGGTCCGCGGTCCCCGCGAGGAGGTGGCGGACATCATCGCCGCGCTGAAGCCGGAAGGCTATTGGCTGAGCCCGCTCGGCAGCACTTCGAACCCCTACAAGCCCGGTGCTCCGACGACTCCGAGCGACGAGACGAAGTACGGCTCCACCAACGTGGGTGACGAGTACGATACCTCTCCCTACCGCTGTACGGACGGCACGATGTGCATTTCTACGCGCGACTATATCAACAAGATGGCGGCGCTGATCCGCTTTATCGACAAAGACGCTGAATAACCCGATATGAGAAGATTCCTTTCCTGCTTCGCGGCGGCTGCGCTGTGCCTGACGGCGGCCGGAGCCGCACAACCTTTGCCCGACGCGCCCTTCGGCTGGGCGACCGCTTTTTCGCTGACCGAAGGCAGCGGCTATGTGTTGACCGGAGGTGATCCCGCCCGGACCATCGTGCTGCAGAGCAACGGCTTCGACATGCGCGAGGACGTCATCAAAGCCGTCAAGGACTATGACGTGATCGTGTTCGACGGTGCCCGCGGCGACTTCATCATTTCGAGTTCGATGCCCTTCCGCGGCCTGCGTGGCAAGACGCTGCTGGGCGTCAACGGCGCCCGCATCCGCACGCAGTTCGAGGTTACGCCCGAACTCCGCAAACTCCTGGATGACACGGGGGTGAAGGCGATGTCCGACCAAGGCGGCGGGGGAGAACTCTCCAACGGCGTCCGGGTGGCGGAAGAGCGCGAACAGCACACCCGCCAGGCCATCATCGACCACACGGGCGATGCGAAGGAAGTCTACCGCAGCGCCGGCCTGTTCAGCCTGAACGCCTGCGAGAACATTATCATCCGCAACCTGGCGCTGGTGGGGCCCGGTCCCATCGACGTGGGCGGCGCGGACCTGCTGACCCTCTCGAACGGCACGAAGCATGTCTGGGTGGACCATTGCAGCTTTACCGACGGGATGGACGGCAACTTCGACATCAACTCCCGTTCGGACTTCATCACCGTGAGCTGGTGCGTCTTCCAGTACACCGACAGGGCCTACGACCACAAGGCCTCCAACCTGATCGGCAGCAGTGAGCGGCCGGACCAGGGCGTGGACAATCTCAACATCACCTTCGCCTGCAATATCTGGGGCGCGGGATGCGAGGTGCGCATGCCGGTGGTGCGCTTCGGCAAGGTCCACCTGCTCAACAACCTGTACGATTGCGCGGGCAACGGCGCTCCTGCCATCAATGCCCGGATCCAATCCGAAGTGCTGATCGAGGGCAATTACTTCGAGAAGGGGGTGAACAACATCTTCGAGGGCACGGACGATGCCCTCGCCTGGCAGTTCCGGGGCAACATTTTCCGGGAGAAATTCACGCCCGCCGACCGCGGCACCGTGGAGATGCCCTACGCCTATACGGCCCTGCCGGCATCCAAGGTCCCGGCCCTTGTGCGCAAGGGCGCCGGCCCGACCCTGGCGCTGAAGGCCCCGGAGCAGAGTTTCGATTTCACCATCCACCTGATGGGCGACAGCACCATGGCCGACAAGGATATCAGCGGGCTCAATCCCGAACGCGGCTGGGGCATGGTCTTCGAGAATTTCCTCGACGGGCGCGTGCGGGTGATCAACTACGCCAAGAACGGCCGCAGCTGCAAGACGGCCATCGCCGAGGGCATCTGGGACCGCGTCAAGGCGAACATCCGCCCGGGCGACTACCTCTTCATCGAGTTCGGCCACAACGACCAGAAGCCCAAGGGCAAGGGCTACGCGCCCGCCTGGACCGAGTGGCAGGACTACCTGCGCCTCTTCATCGACACGGCCCGCGAACTGGGGGCCACGCCGGTGCTGCTCACGCCGGTGGCGCGCCGCCATTTCTACAACAATGTCCTCGACGAGACCACGCACGGGGAGTACCCGGCCTCGATGCGCGCCGTGGCGGCCGAGCGGGGCGTGCCCCTGATCGACATGGAGCAGGCCACGATTCAGTGGCTCAAGCAGGCGGGTGACCTCGCCTCGCGCCCCTATTTCATGTGGATCGAGCCGGGCGTGTGCCCGGCCAAGCCCCAGGGCATCCAGGACAACACCCACTCCACGCCGCTCGGCGCCCGTCGCAACTGCGACATCGTCTGCGACTCCATCCGCGTCAAACTCCCCGAAATCGCGAAGCACCTGGTGCACTGGGACGCCGTCGTGGACCAGCAGGGCCGCGGCGATTACCTGACCGTCCAGGCTGCCATCGACGCGGCACCGGACGCCCTGCATGACGGGCAATACACGATCCTGATCAAGCCCGGTGTGTACCGCGAGCGCGTCGTGATCCCCTGGAACAAGCGTCACCTGCTCCTGAAGGGACTGGATGCGGCGAATACCGTGATTGTATATGGGAATTATGCCTCGCTGCCCTGGGGCAATGCCCCGGGGACCGTGGGTACTTCCGGGAGCGCCACGATGTTCGTGCATGCGGAGGACGTCACGCTTGAGGACCTGACGGTCGAGAACGACGCCGGCCGTGTGGGCCAGGCGGTCGCGCTCTTTACCAACGGTGACCGCTTCACCGCCCGCCGCTGCCGGTTCCTGGGCAACCAGGATACCCTCTATACTTTCGGCAAGTACGCCGAGGACGGCCAGCACATCCGCAATGCCTTTTTCGACTGCTATATCGAGGGCACGACCGACTTTATCTTCGGCAGCAGCATCGCCTGGTTTGAGCGCTGCGAGATCCGCTCCAAGGCCGACTCCTATGTCACGGCGGCTTCTTCGCTGGAGGGCCAGCCCTTCGGCTACGTCTTCAAGGACTGCCGCCTGACGGCCGACCCTGGCGTGGAGAGAGTCTATCTGGGACGTCCCTGGCGGCCCTACGCGCAGACCGTTTTCCTGCACTGCGAACTCGACTCCCACATCCGCCCGGAGGGCTGGCACAACTGGGGAAAGGAGAGCAACGAACAGACGGCGTACTACGCCGAATATGATTGCTACGGCCCCGGAGCCGGCACCGCTGCCCGCGCGGGGTGGTCCCACCGGCTGACCCCCGCCGAAGCCGCCCGGTACACCTATGAGGGCGTGATGGCTGGTGAAAAATAGCTTTCATGAAAAACCAAATTCCCCGTTATGAGAAAATTAGCCGTTCTGATCTGCTTTGCATTCCTCTGTCTGTGTGCATCTGCAGCCATACCGCCCCAGCGCGGACAGCTTGACCTGTCGGAATGTGACTGGAACATCACCCTGGACCTCGATGCGACCTGGGAAAACGAAGAACTGCACCTCCCGCCCGTGGACGTACGTACCCTGCCGGTGCGCATCCCGAGCGGCGGCTGGGCCCTGCTTGAGCAGCCGCAGGTGCGCGGCATCCATCTGCCCGCCACCGTCGAGGAATACCTCTGGGGCTGGAACGGCGAGACCTTCGGCGTGACCGGCAACTATGTGGGCGTGAGCTGGTTCGAGACAGCGGTGGATATCCCGGCCGACTGGGCCGGACAGCGCGTGAGCATCGACTTCGAGGCCGTGCGCTTCCGGGCCGAGGTCTTCGTCAACCACAAGTTTGTGGGCTATGACCTCGTCAACAGCACCCCCTTTAGTTTCGACATCACCGATGCCTTGGAATTCGGCGCGCGCAACATCATCAGCGTACGCATCACCGACCCCAACGGCAACTTCAACTGGAAGGACTCCCAGGTCTATACCTGGGGTGAATACCGCACCAACCCGACCCACGGCTTCGGCGGTATCACCGGCCGCGTGCAGCTCACGGCGACGCCAAAGACGTATATTTCCGATATTTTCGTGCAGAATCGCCCGGACCCGCACGCTATCGCGGTGCAGGTGAGCGTCAGCGCGGAACAGGCCGCGGAAGGGCCATTGGAGCTCATCATCCGGGAGAAAAACGGCGCCGAAGTGTTCCGCAAGGCTTATCCCGGCGGCTGGCCGCAGGGGGAGACCGTGCGCCAATATGACATCCGCCTGCCCAAGGCGAAACTCTGGAGCGTGGAAGAGCCCAACCTCTACGACCTCACGGTCCGGCTCGGGGCGGACAGCGACTCCCGCCGTTTCGGCTTCCGCTGGTTTGAGGTGCGGGACGTGGCGGGTGACCGGCAGTTCTATCTGAACGGCAAACGCATTGTGGTACGGACCTCCATCTCCTGGAGTTTCTGGCCGGACAACGGCATCATGCCCTCTGATGAATTGGCCCGCCGCCAGATCGAGTCCGCCAAGGCTCTGGGACTCAACATGCTCAATTTCCACCGCACCATCGGCCAGCGGCGCGTGCTGGACTGGGCCGATGAACTGGGCCTGCTCTACTGGGAGGAGCCCGGCGGCAACCAGTACCCGGCGAACCGCTTCGATGACGACGACCTGCAGAGCCGCTTCTATTTCGCGTACCGCGATGAGAAACTGCGCCGGATGATCCTGCGCGACCGTAGTCACCCCTCGCTGGTGATCTACAATATGCACAACGAGCGCGGCGCCGCCCCACAGCGGCAGGACTACGAAGAAATGGCGATGGGCCACCGGCTGGACCCCACCCGCATCCTGGTGTACAACTCCAGCAACGGGCAGAACCCGGAGAACGAGCCCAATGCGCGTTTCAAGACGCACCTGATGCCCTTCGACGATACCTTCCACGACTATGGCTGGTGGGACAACCACCACGCCGGCGGCCCGGGCGTCTATCATGACGCGCTCTATGTCAACAAGGACGAATACCTGCGCGGTTCGAAGCACCGCGACGAGATCATCTACTGGGGCGAAGAGGGCGCCATCGGCACGCCGCCGCGCCTCTCGCTCATCCGGGATGAGATCCTGCGCAGCGGCAAGACGCGGTCCTGGGAGGCGCAGGACTACCTCGGCTGGTACGATGCGTATGACAGGTTCCTCAAGGAGCGGGGCTTCTCCAAGGCTTTCCCCTCTGTGGACGCGCTGACCACGGCGATGGGCAACGTGTCCTACTACTACCAGGGCCGCATCATCGAGAACATCCGCATCAACAACATCGTGGACGGCTACGCCATCAATGGCTGGGAGAGTTTCAAGCTTGAGGACCACTCCGGCGTGGTGGACAACTACCGCTTCCTCAAGGGCGACCCGGAACTGATCGCCCGCTTCAACCGGCCGCTGGTGCTCTCCGTCAAGCTGAACCACAAGGTGCTCCCGGTCGGGTGCAGCACCACTGCAGACGTGTTCATCATCAACGAGAAGAACCTCAAGGGGGACTATACCCTGGAGATTGCCCTCCAGGGGGTGGACGGCTCCGTGTTGCAGCGCGCTTCGCGCAAGGTGAAGGTCAGCGGCGGCGTGGTCTATGGAGAGTGCCTTGCCGACGGGTTTGATTTCACGGTACCGGAAGCCGGCTACAGCCGCGTGGAGGCTCGCCTGCTGGACCGCCGCGGGCAGAGCGTCTGCGAGGGCTTCGATGAGATCTTCGCCGTGGCGCCGGACGCTTCCGGGATTCCGGCGGCCGGCTCCGTCGCGGACAAGAGCGGACGTCTGGCGGCCTTCCTGGGCCGTTTCGGCATCCGGCCGGAGACTTACGAGAAGGGCACGCCTGCGGGCGAGTGGCTGCTGGTCGGCGATTTCGAGCCGGACCAGTGGGGCAGCGGCATGAGCGACATCATGGAATGGGTCTACAAGGGCCATACGCTCGTCGTGGTGGACAATCCCGAACGCTGGGCGGAGTATTTCGCCGACAAAGAGGTGATGGATTACCGCGGCAGCAAGGTGATCGGGACCGCCTGGTACGGCGGCAACTTCTTCAACCGCGCCGATCCCGTCTGGGAGGGGCTCCCGCAGGATTGCGTCTTCAACTGGGAGTATCAGTGCTTCGCGACTTATGTACGTCGCCGCATCGGCCTGCGCGCTTTCAACGGCGAGATCCTGGCAGCTGCCGTGGCGGATCACAAGAAAGAAGTCTATTCCGTGCTCAGCCGCATCCGCGCCGGGCGCGGGCAGGTGTTGCTCACGACGCTCGACATCCCCGCCTGCATCGGAGAGACTGCTGCGGCTGCCGGGGCGTCGCAGGATGGCCTTGCCGCCCAATTGGATCTCGACGGCGCCAACGAGGCGATGGGCACTTATGACCTCAGCGAGGAGAACTACGCCAACGTTGTCGGGCAACAGCTGCTGCTCAACCTGCTGAAAACTCCTTCCTGCCTATGATTCGGATTCTCGCCTTTGTAGCGCTTGTGCTTGTTTCGGCTTGCGGCCCGTCCAAAAGTTTGCGCGTCACGGCAGTTCTGGATGATGTGGAATCTTATATCAATGAGCGTCCGGACAGCGCCTTGGCGGTGCTGGAAGGCGTAGACTCCACGGCCTTGACGACCCGTGCCCTGCGGGCGCGGTATTCGCTGCTTCGGACGATGGCTTTGGACAAGTGCTACAAGGACATCACGGCAACAGAAATACTAGATCCTGCGGTGTCGTGGTACGAGCATCATGGCTCGGCCGACGAGAAGATGAAGACACTTCACTATCAGGGGCGCATCGCACAAGATTGTAAAGACTATGACGCCGCAGCGGTGTTCTATGCTCGTGCAGAAGATTATGCGGGGGTTGTGACAGACAAGCATGCTCTTGGGGTTCTGTATATGGCCGAAGCTTCTATTTATAATTCTGTTCACAACATAGAGAAGGAGAAAGAATATACAGAGAAGGGCTTATCCGAGTTCTGTGCCATCAATGACCCGATGCAGGATATTGCGTTGGGACAGTTGGCCATATCCTGCTTTACTTTGCGAGAATGGGAGCACGCCGATTCGCTGTTTCAGAAAGGTATAGCGTCTTCGTCTTCCAATCCCTATGCACAGTCCATCTTTCTTTCCAATTATGCCCGAATGAAAGTTTTGCAGCCTGAGCCTGAACCTGAAGAGGCTATAGCACTTCTGGATAGAAAACAAAAAGAGTTAGGACAGCGGCTATCTTTGCAGGACGCGGGGGCCTATGTATATGCGCTGGCGCTTTCTGGAAGGCATCAAGAAGCAAGGGACCTGTTGAAGCAATTAGAGCAATATTTTGAGTCCTCTCCTATGGATGTAGCAATTTGGAAAAGTCGATATGCGCTGGCCAATGGGGATTATAAAACCGCCTACGAAACATTATCTCAAGCGCGCGTTTCGGAAGATGCTGAGATTCAGCGTGCCCTGTCTGACTCTGTGACGGACGCTATTTCTAGTTTTTATAATCAGGCAGCCAGGCAGAAGCAATTGCATTATCGGATCAATATCGCGATACTTTTCATTATTTTACTCCTATTGTCATTAGTACTAGTGCTAGTTTTTCTTAGGAAAAAAAAGATTGATGAGGAAAGAACCCGGGTTTGGGGCATATGCTCTGCATTAGAGAAAGAAGCAGCGGAACAGGAGGCTGAATCCGCGCAACTTAAGAAACAATTGAGTCATTTCCGGGACGTCGCTAGACGAGAGCGTATATCCCGTTTTAAACAGGCTGGTCGGTTACGGACTGCCATTTGGCGTCTGGACCACCGAGGAATGCCCGCATGGTTTACAAAAGATGCTGATATGGCAGCTATCAAGGAAGAATTGTCACAAGTCTATGATATAGATGATTCAGGAGAGAAATTGGTTCTGCGCTTGGATCGCGAACTCGATGGGGCAATTATTCCTTTGTTACAGAAACTGAACATGCAGAATAAGCCACAAGAACAGTTGTTTTTGTGCTGCTGCTTGCTTGATCTTCCCTCGGATGTGGTTGCCGCCAAGTTTGGAATCACCCCCAACAATGTGCGAGTGAAGAAGCATCGCTTAAAAGAACAAATAGGGTCATTACTCGATGCGGACTACGACTCTCTGTTTGATATTCGTAGGTAATCATTACGAAGAGCCGAAAGGCTGAAGAATAGAATAAGGCTGTGTAATATATTGTAAATAAGCAAGTTATTATAAGAGTGGCTATCCTTTCGATGAATATGTAATATATCCTTTTATTACATGCTCGCAACGGTTTGTTATTCAAATAATTATGCGGGCACCTTGTAATGTTTTTTTTAAAGCTATATTTGTATTCTATTCTGTGCTTACTCTATCTTTGCATTTGTTAATGCTGAGCACAAAATGAAAAAGAAAAGCCTATTCATCATTACTATGATGTGTCTTGCGGGGTTGCTTACCAGCCTCACTGGAATTTATTGTTATGCAGATGGCGAAGACACCATCCCGATTATTATTAACGATGAGAACTATGGTGGTAGTCCTATTATTCGTGCGCCCGGGACGATTCCCATTGAGGCGGCTTATTACCCGTCTCTTTCTTGTGTTCTTGTGAGTATTGCTTTTGATTTAGGCTCGATCTCGGTTGAGATAGAGAACTTGACCACTGGCGCATACTCGCAGGCTACGGTGAATGCCACCCAGGGAGTCCATCCATTTTTGATCTCAGGGGATGTAGGTACCTACGAGATAATATTCACTTTATCTGACGGACGGGTATATTTCGGCAGTTTTGAGATAGAATGAGTGAGGATGGCGGGGATGATAACAAGAGTGACCGCATTGTTTTTCATCTGTTGTCTGCTATGTTGTTGCAGACAGGATGTTCAGATTGAATCTAAACAAATTGATTTCAGTTTGTTCGGTTCTTTTGATGCTATCCGTCAGGGAGAGATTCTCGACAAGGGATTCCCATTCTCGGAAGATGAGGCAAAGCCTTTCCGATTGATTCATTTTGACGGCCCGGCATCATGCAGCACCTGTTTGTTAAAACAGTACTACTTGTGGGATGAGTTGATCTCTCATTTGGGGGAGGATAAAATTAAGTATTATTTTCTCTTGGAGCCTCGGAAAGAGTACACGACCGGGATATTGGCTGAGACGCTTGACGAAGGATATTTCAGCCGGCCGGTATTCCTTGATCGGGAGGGAGTCTTTGCTTCGGAAAACGGCCTTTCGACCAGGACTGGTTCCGGGGATATATTGACTGATCAAAAAGGAACGGTCCTGTTCGTCGGTGACTTGCGCAATGACCTACATGCTTATTCTTACATCCGACGTAAAATTTCTGGAAGTTTTGCAAACTGATAGTATTAACCTCATTTATTATGAAAAAAACAATTATCATTGCTTTATCAGCTGTTCTTGCCGTTATGTTACTTCTTTGTTTTTCCAAAACGACGGCTCGTGCGGATTGGAAAGAGAATACCGGAATGCAGGAAGTAAAGATAACTTATGTAATTGGTGATCCTGAGGTGATGGACGAAGGAGAAGAGATGACCGGATTTATCCGTTGTTGCAGGCCGCAAGATGATACTATGTGCAATCTTGCTATGCAGAATGATTTATGTCCGGGCCAATGAGAATAGAGTTTTTTTTGCTTCTAGTGGCCTTTGTGCTTGTGGCAGGTTCTTGCGATAGAAGGGTAGATAGCGCGGATTCCGAGACTATTGGAATTCCTGTCCAGCTAAAAGGCCCCGGCAGGGTGACCGGAATCTCTTTGTATGACATCGTCGAGCATCCGCAGACGATTGTTGTGGATCCGCCGCAACCGATGACACAGATTTATCAGCTCAAATATGTCCGGGGCAGGTATTATATGACGGATTCTCGGCGCCGGAACATTCTTGTTTTTGATGATGATGGCCGGATCCTTCTGAATCTGTCCCGCAGGGGGCGGGCGGAGTACGAGTATGTGTCCATGGAGTGTTTTGATGTCAATCCGGCAAATGGTGAGATCAGCATCTATGATATTGATCGTCGAAGGATGGTCGTCTATTCCGAAGACGGCCAGTATGCAAGGTCGTTTGACCTTGCCAAAGGCGTGAGGGTTTTCCAGGATTTCGCGGTTCGGGAGGACGGTTCATATTTGATTTATGTTTCCCACGGAACTCCGGGCAGCAGCAATCCGCGCGGATTGATTGAATTGGACCGGAACGGCAATTTGTCCAGGGTCATGGCCTCGTTGGACGATGATTTTCAACTTATTTTGAATTATATGCCCTACGTGAATTTCCATCGGCTCAGCGACGGTACGCTGACCGTGCACGGACAGCAGGACAAAAACGAGATTTACCATATCGACCGCGCCGGCGTGCTCTCCATTCCTTACCAGATTGCCTATGATGTGACCTGGTCTGAGGCGATGCGGAAAATGACCGAACCATTTGAGGAACCTGATTACTATGATATTGTGCAGTATTTCGAAACTGATCATTGGTTGGGAATGTTTGTAAGGTATCAGGAAAAGCATTCTGTGCTGGTTTATTATAACAAAGAGACGGGGGAGTGCTATACCGGGAAAACTGAAAAAGGGAAAATCACCTTCCAGGATGTTCTTCCGTACGAAAAGGGAGATCTGCCTTATTATCAGTTCTCTGCGGGGGATCGTCTGATGTTCCCGGATAATCCTTCCGCTTATAAAGAGGATGCCGCAGATAACAAGATTTATGTAAAGGTATATATGGAGAAGGGACTCCCGGAATGATCGTTAGCCGACATGAATGATAAAACTCATAATTCAACAATTATAACGTGATTAAGAAAATCGCTGCTCTTTTTGTTTTCTTTCTTTCCATCGCGTTGTCTGCCTTGTTGTTTACGACTTCCTACGCCAAGGCCCAGACCTGGGAAAGCGGGAAAGGCATGCGCCCCGTAGAAATAGAAGTGATCTTTCTCGGAGAAGACCGGGAACCAGTCTATAAAACGATTTTGTGTTGCCGGGAGCAACAGTATACAATGTGTGCTATTTCAGAAGAGGATGACTTATGCAAGAAAGACTGAAAGATATCGTCTGGTTGTTTCTTTTGTCATTTTTTTCTATAGCATGCCAATCCGGAAGACATGTTGACAAGGAAATAAACATGCAGGAGATACCAGTGGAACTGAAGGGGCCGGACAGGGAGGCAGGGATATCGCTATATGATATCGTGGACCCTCCCCGGGTCTTTTATGTGGATCCGGGTTTTCCGATTTCATACGTCTATTCGATAAAATATGTTTGTGGCCGCTATTATCTGACAGATTTCAGGAGACAATCGATTCTGGTATTCGATGATGCCGGACAGGTTTTACTAAATCTTTCCCGCAAGGGACGTGCGGAAAATGAATGGGTCAAGATGGAGTGTTTTGATGTGAATCCGTCCAACGGACAGATCAGCGTTTACGATATTGCGACCCGCAGGATTGTAGTATATTCCGAATCCGGCGAATACCTTCGCCAGATAGTGCTGGAAGATGGTGTCGGTATTTTCAATGATTTCGCAGTAAAGGAAGACGGGTCATATTTGGTCTATATTTCATTTGGCAATCCTGCAGTGCCGACCAATCCGACCGGCCTGATCGATGTAGACAGGGACGGAACCATTGCCCGGGTACTTGCACCTTTGGACGATGATTTCAGGCATGTCAAATCATATATTCCTTATACGAATTTCCATCGTTTGAGCGACGGAACCTTGACTCTTCGGGGTGAACAGGATAAAAATGAAATCTATCATTATTCATCTGAAGGGGTGTTGACGGTTCCTTATCAGTTCAAGTATGATGTCGAATGGCCCGCCTCAGTCCGGGCGATGGAAAAGCCTTTCGAAGAGTCTGTATATTACAGTGTCTCACAGTATTTTGAGACAGATCATTGGTTGGGGGCCTTGATCTATTTCCGTAAAGACGAGCGAATACTTCTGTTCTACAATAAAGAGACTGGCGAGGCTTTTTCCGGAAAGGCATCTGGCGACCGAAGGCTTGCGGATGTGTTCAAAGTCGGAGAGAAAGATATCATATACTACAGTTTTTCGGCCGGAGACAGAATCATGCAGGCATTCTCTCCGGAGGATTCAGATGATAACCGGATACGGGTGATCGTCTATCCAGAAAAATGATTATTGTTTTTTGGACCGTGTTGGACGCTTTTTCGGGTGGGGTTTGCCGATAAGCAAGATTGTGAGTATCTTTATATCGCCAATAATCTATTGCGATATGAAGAAAATCCTGACTCTGTTTGGTGCGTTTGCTGCGGCGTTGACCTGCCTGTATGCGCAAGCGCCAAGTCCGAAAAACGTCATCTGGTTCGACAAGCCGGCTGCCTATTGGGAAGAGGCCTGGCCGGTCGGCAACGGCCGTATCGGTGCCATGATCTACGGCGGCACCGAAGTCGAAGAGATCCAGCTCAACGAGGAGACCATCTCCACGGGAGGTCCTTACGAGAACTGGAATCCGAAGGGCCTGCAGAATCTCCAGAAAATGCGGGACCTGGTCTTCTCCGGCCAGTATGATGAAGCCCAGAAACTGGGAGACGAGAATTTCCTTTCGCCGGTCGGCGAGGAGATGTCCTACCAGACGGCCGGATCCTTGAAAATCAAGTTTCCGGGCCGCGAAGGGGAAGTGACGGATTACCGCCGCGAACTCGACATCGACCGGGCCGTCGTGCGCACCAGCTACAAGGTCGGGGGCGTGGAGTATGTGGAGGAGGCTTTCGCCTCGTTCACCGACCAGCTCATCATCGTCCGCATCACGGCTTCCAAGCCCAAGGCGATCTCCTGCGAGCTCTTCTATGAGACACCGATGCAGGATACCCGCGTCAGTACGCCGGGCGGCAACATTCTTCGCCTGGAGGGCAAGGGCGACGACAAGGGCGGCATTCCGGGTGCGATCCGCTATGTCGATGATACGAAAGTCACCGCCAAGGGCGGCAAAGTGACCGCCGCCGGCGAATCCCTGCGCGTGGAGGGTGCCACGGAGGTGCTGCTGCATATCGCGATGGCTACCAATTTCGTGAACTATAAGGATGTGTCCGGGGATCCGCTCGCACGCAGCGCCGCCTACCTGAAGAACGCATCCAAGCCTTATGACAAGGCGCTCGCCGCGCACGTGGCTGCCTACAAGAAGCAGTTCGACCGCGTGAAACTGGATCTGGGAGCGTCCCACTACCAGGATCGCCCGGTCAATTACCGCATCCTGGCCTTCCAGTGGACGGAGGACGCGCCGCTGGTGGCGACCTACTTCCAGTACGGCCGCTATCTGCTGATCAGCTGTTCGCAGCCCGGCAGCCAGCCTGCCAACCTGCAGGGCATCTGGAACCAGCGCATCAAGGCTCCCTGGTGCGGCAACTATACCACCAACATCAACCTGGAGATGAACTACTGGCCTGCGGAGCTGACGAACCTGCCGGAACTGCACGAACCGCTGCTGGACATCATCCGCGACTTCTCCGAGAGCGGTGCCCGCACCGCCCGGAACATGTACGGCTGCCGGGGCTGGGTGCTGCACCACAATTCCGACCTCTGGCGCATCACCGGTGCGCTGGACTATGCCTATTGCGGCCTCTGGCCGATGGGCGGCGCCTGGCTGTGCCAGCACCTCTGGGACCGCTATCTCTACAACGGCGATGAGAAATATCTCGCAGAGGCATATCCGCTGATGAAGGGGGCGGCCGAGTTCTTCGTCGACTTCCTCGTCGAGGATCCCCATACCGGCTACCTGGTCGTCGTGCCTTCGGACTCTCCGGAGAACCGTCCGGCAGGCCGCACATCCAATATTTTCCCAGCCATCACGATGGACAACCAGCTGGTGACCGATCTCTTCACCAACACGGCGCGCGCCGCGGCGATCCTCGGGGAGGATGCGGCTTTCGCAGACACGCTGGATGCGATGCGCCGCCGCCTGCCGCCGATGCAGGTCGGACAGCACGGTCAACTGCAGGAGTGGTGGGAAGACTGGGACAACCCCAATGACCATCACCGCCACGTCTCGCACCTCTGGGGCTTCTACCCGGGCTACCAGATCTCCCCGTACCGTACGCCGGTGCTCACCGAAGCCGTGCGCAACACCCTGATCCAGCGCAACGACGCCTCTACGGGCTGGTCGATGGGCTGGAAGGTCTGCCTCTGGGCCCGCATGCTGGACGGCAACCATGCCTTCAAGCTGATCAAGGACCAGCTCTCCCTGGTCAATCCCGCCATCCAGTACGGCCAGTCGGGCGGCACCTATCCCAACCTCTTCGACGCCCATCCGCCGTTCCAGATCGACGGCAACTTCGGCTGCACGGCCGGCATCGCGGAGATGCTGCTCCAGAGCCATGACGGTGCCGTGCACCTGCTGCCGGCCCTGCCGGATGCGCTCGCGGACGGCTCCGTGGAAGGCCTGCGTGCCCGCGGCGGCTTCGTCCTGGAGAAACTGGTCTGGAAGGACGGCCACATCGTTGAGGCCCGTTTGCGTTCCACCATTGGCGGCAACCTCCGCCTGCGTTCCTATGATGCCCTGTCGGGCGAAGGCCTGAAAGCGGCTTCCGGTACCAATCCCAATCCGCTCTTCGGCTCCCAGGAGATAGCCCGCCCGCTGGTCAGCGAGAAGGCGCCGGTGCGCGGCTATGTGGCTCCCGAAGCGTTTGAGTACGACATCGAGACGGTGCCGGGCCAGATAGTCACGGTGCGTTGCGATGCAGCGGCTGCAGACCGTGCGGACGCCGTCGTGGCGGCCGACGGCAGCGGCGACTACACGTCCATCCAGGCGGCCGTCAACGCCGCTCCTGATTTCGCGGAGGGCCGCTGGGTGATCCTGATCAAGGACGGCGTCTATGACCAGGAGAAACTCCTCATCCCGGAGAGCAAACGGAACATCACCCTGCGCGGCGAGAGCCGCAAGGGCACCGTGGTGAGTTACCACATGTACGACGGTCCGGACATCTACGCCGGGGCGCGCCTCCCGCAGGAGTCGGCCCGCAAGTGGATGCGTTCCGATCCCGTCCTGCTCAAGACTTCCGCCACCCTGACGGTGGTGGGCGACAACTGCCGCATCGAGCACCTGACCCTGGCCAATACGGCAGGTCCCGTGGCCCAGGCGCAGGCGCTCGCCCTGCTGGGAGACAAATTGTATGTGGCAGATTGCGATATCACCGGCTACCAGGATACGATGTATCTC
Organism: Bacteroidales bacterium; assembly: GCA_017454905.1. Classification (GTDB taxonomy): domain Bacteria; phylum Bacteroidota; class Bacteroidia; order Bacteroidales; family UBA932; genus Cryptobacteroides. The sequence continues at coordinate 142,525 of JAFTCB010000062.1, read as the reverse complement.
TGGAAGGACGGCAAGCGGGCCTATTTCGAGAACTGCCTGGTCGTCGGCCGCACCGACTACATCTACGGCGGCGCCATCGCCTGGTTCGAGAACTGTGAGATCCGCTCCTGGGGCGGCGGCTGGGTCACGGCGCCCTCCACTCCGCGCCTGCAGCCTTACGGTTTCGTATTCAACGGCTGCCGCTTCACCTACGCTTCCGGTTCGCCCCGCGACGGGGATGACGGCCGCAGCATTGCCATCGGCCGTCCCTGGCACAACTATCCCAAGGTCGCGATCCTGCGTTCCGATTTCTGTGACGAGATGGATCCGCTCGGCTGGCCGACCAACTGGGGCAAGCCCTATGTCGAGACGAGCCCGGACCTGCACCTCTATGAATACGGCAACCGCGGCCGCCGTGCTGACATGAACGGCCGCGCCAAGTGGACGGGCCTGCGCGCCCTCACCCCCGCCGAAGCGGCGGAATACACCGTGGAGAACGTCCTCGGCGGCGATCCGCACCGCTGGTAAGGCAAACTGACTGCTGTGGGGCTGTCCCCACAGCAGTTTTTATTTCAACCCCTTCTACCCCCGATGAAACGATTGACCATCCTCCTGCTGGCGCTGCTGTGCGCCTTTTCCGCCTCGGCGGAGAACTACCCCTACCGTTCGGATTATCTTTGGGTTACGGTACCCGACCATGCCGACTGGCTCTATAAGACCGGCGAGAAGGCCTCCGTCCGGATCCAGTTCCTGAAATACGGCATCCCGCGCGACGGTGTGATCGAATACACGCTGGCGGACGACCGTCTGGCGGATGACGCACACGGCACGGCCGTCCTCAAGGGCGGCGTCTGCACCATCGACATGGGTACGCGCCGCACGCCCGGCTTCCGCGATTTGCGCCTCAGCGTCCAAGTGGACGGCAAAACCTACAAGCACCATGTCAAAGTCGGCTTCTCGCCGGAAAAGATCGCCCCGTACACGAAAGAGCCTGCGGATTTCAGTGCCTTCTGGCAGCAGACGCTCGACGAAGCCGCCGGGACGCCGCTCTCCTATACCCGCGAGCGCTATCCGGCGCTGTGCACGGAGAAGGTGGAATGCGACCTGGTGAAGCTCAAGGTCAACGCTCGCCAATGCATCTACGCCTATCTTTTCCTGCCGGCGGGGGCGCAGAAGGGCTCCTGCCCGGCTGTGCTCTGTCCGCCGGGTGCCGGCATCAAGACCATCAAGAATCCCAAGCCTTTCTATGCGGAACACGGGTTCATCCGCATGGAGATGGAAATCCACGGCCTGGACCCGCGCATCAGCGATGAGACCTTTGCCGAGATCACGGCGGCCTTCAATTCCTCCACCAACGGCTATCTCGAGAACGGGATCGACTCCCGCGAGCGCTATTATATGCGCCATGTGTACGTGGCCATGGTCAGGGCCATCGACCTGTTGACCTCGCTTCCCGAATGGGACGGCAAGAATGTCGCCGTGCAGGGCGGCAGCCAGGGCGGGGGACTGTCGCTGGTCGCCGCGGGCCTGGACAAACGCGTCACGCAGTGCGTGGTCAACCACCCGGCGCTGGCCGACATGGCCGGCTATGCCGAACCCGGTCGCACGGGCGGATATCCCCACATGAGCCGGGAAATCCTGACGCCGGAGCACGTCCGGACGCTGTCCTATTTCGATGCGGTCAATTTCGCCCGGCACATCACCTGCCCGGTCCGGATGACCTGGGGCTACAATGACGACGTCTGCACGCCGACGACTTCCTATGCTGTCTGGAACACCCTGACCTGCCCCAAGGACGCTGTCATCACGCCGATCAACGAACACTGGTCTACGGATGACGTCGAACGCGGCCACATGGAGTGGATCCTGCAGCACCTGAGGTAGCCGGCAGATTTATGACTGGGGCGGCGTCCCGCTGTCTGCAGGCGGATTGGCAACTTTGGCGCGGTATTCGGTGGGTGTCATCCCGAACTCCTGCTTGAAGATCCGGCTGAAATAGTGGGGATCGTTGAATCCCACGGCGTAAGAGATTTCGGCCATCGTCCGGCCGCCTTCGCGGATCAGCGCCTGCGCGCGTTCCATCCTGAGACGGCGCAGGAAGATGGCCGGCGTCGTGTCCAGCAGCGCCCGGCATTTCTCGAAGAGGACGGAGCGGCTGACGCCCATGGCTCCGCACATCTGCGGGACGTCCAGGTTGCCGTCGTCCAGGTGCGCCTGCAGGTAGCCCGTGTAGGTCTCGACGAAGCGGAGGTCATCTCCGTGCAGGCCTTTCAGCCGCGGATCCTCCGCCGGGTCCGGGCCGGCGGGCTGCCGCTTCCGGGAATTGAGCAGCAGGAAGATGATCGCGACGGCGATCAGCAGATAGATCAGTCCGGCCCAGCCGGACTGGAGGAAGTTGCGGCGGACCAGGAAGACGATGTCCCGTTCGTTGTCCACTTCCAGGCCGTCTCCGTTGGTCGAGCGGATGCGCAGGGTGTACCGGCCGGGCCTTTGCGGCGGGAGGCTCAGGGTGGCCTGGTGTCCCAGGTGGACCCAGTCCTTGTCCACGCCCTCCAGCTTATAGGAGTAGAGGATCTGTTCGGGTGCGGTCAGGTCCGTGGCGGCGAACTGTGCCCGGATGCCGTCGGTCGGGAGGATGCGGATGGGCTCTTTCCCTTGGAAATAATGGCGTACGCCCGATATATACAGGGCCTGGATGACAATCTCCGGGGTGAAATTGCTGTTGGAGATTTCCCGGGGATTGAAATAGAGGATGCCGGCGGTCGTGTTGAAATAGAGATTGCCGTCCCGGCCGCGGAGCGGCTGGCCTTCGTTGAAGCGCATCAGATGTCCGAGCCGGTCGTAGGGGAAGCCGATGAGGCTGCCCGTCTGGAGGTTGAGGCGGTTCAGGCCGCCCTGCGTGGCGATCCACAGGTTGCCGGCGTCATCTTCGATGGTGGAGAGGATGTAGTCGGACAGCATGCCGTCGTTGATGGTATAGGCGTGGAAACCGCTGTCGGGATCGGTGCTGTCGAATTTCAGCAGGCCTGCGCCGAATGACGAGACATAAAGGTCTCCCTGGCTGGAGAACAGGATGTGCTGGATGTCGTAGTCCAGGATCTGGGAGAAACGCTCGAAATGCATTTCCTCCGGCTCTCCGGAGGGCTTCTCGCAGACAAAGAGCCCGATCTGTCCGCCGGCGTAGAGCCGTCCGTCCGGTCCGATGGCCAGGCAGCGCATGCGGTTGCGCCGGTCCGTGGGGAAACTCAGCCGGTTCTTCTTGCTGATGAACAGCCGGTCCGGCTGATTCAGGTCCACGTAGGCGATTCCTTCGTCGAAAGTACCGATCCAGAGCCGCCGGGAGCCGTCTTCAAGCAGGGAGTAGATGTTGTCGCTGTTGGGGCCGTAGAAGAGTTCGTCTTTCGGGTAGTGGTTCTGGCGGATGAGGGTTGCGCTGGCATCGCCGGGCTGGCGGGAGATTTCGATCAGGCCGGCGCCTTTGGTGCCGACCCAGATTTTCCCGTCATGGTCGATGGTGATGGCATAGCCCGGCTGCTGCGTATCCCAGGCGCCCCGTTCCCGGAGGGTCTCGTCGAAAGCGTGCAGGCGGCTGTCCCGTGTCGCGGCGAAGATCCAGCCTGAACGGTCCTGGACCAGGGCACGGACGCTGTTCTGGGGGGATACCTGTCCGCTCCCGTCGATGGTGCGGAACTTGAAATTGTCTTCCTGGAAGATGACGCGTTCCAAGCCGCCCCAGGTCGAACCGATCCAGAGGTTGCCCTGCCGGTCGGGGAGGAAGGAAGTGATCCCGGTCTCGGAGTTCCAGCCCTGCTGCATGTTCTTGTTCAGGAAGGGGACCAGTCTGTATTGCTCCGGGTCGTACCAGAAAAGGCTGCCGCGCGTCGAATAGATCCAGAGGTTGCCCCGCAGGTCTGTGCTGCACATGAAGGAGCCGTCTTCGTCGGAGGTGTTGACGAGCGGGATGTGCCGGTGGGAATCGTCGATCAGATTGTGGATTTCGATGCCCTGCGTGTCCGTGCCGATGAGCAGTTCCTGCTTGCGGGGGACCTTGGCGATGAACGTGATATCTCCGGTGAGCTGGGTGGGCAGGGAGGAGAGCTGCTGGTCCTGGTACCGCAGGACTTCGCCCGCGACGGATCCGATATAGAGGGCGCTGTCCACGACTTCGGCGCAGAAAGTCGGCACTTCGACCGTCTGGGCCCCGCTCCGGTAGATGCCCTGGCTGGTCAGGATCCAGATCTCTCCGTCGATGTCGCGGATGATCGAGTGTACGGTCGCGTTGCGGCTGACGGTGCAGTAGTGCGAGAAGGTGCCGTCCAGGACTTCGTTCTCCGGTGTCAGGTAGAAGGTGCTTGTCGCGGTGGGGCGGAGAATCTGCTGGATGCCGTGGCCCTTGCAGTCTACAGGATCCAGGACGCGGGTGCGCGGGTTGAGCCGGTACAGGTGGTTGTCATAGGAGACGACGCGGACTTCGTCCTGGCCGAAGGCTTCTACATCTACGAAACGGTTGCTGCGGGGATTGTCCCGGTCGTCCGGGAGGCTGGTCTTGTAGTTCTGGAAAGTCCGGCCGTCGAAACTGTAGAGCCCGCCCCAGGTCGCCAGCCAGAGTTGTCCGTGTTCGTCCTGTACCATGCTTTCCACGGTCGTACCGGCAAATCCGTTCTCCCGGCCGTAGCGGGTGAAGGTGTGCGGCGCTTGCGCCGCCGCCAGCAGGCCTGTCATCAATAGGCACAGGCAGAGATACTCACGGTAATGCATGATTGGATTCTTTTCCGTACAAAATTACACTTTTTTCTGGATTTTGGACGATATTCCACCGAATCAGCATTATATTCGACAAATTTTATCCCTGCCGTGACTACCTTTGACATACATAAAAACAAGCAGTCCTAACCTTAAACGATATCCTGGATACTAACGGTTAATAATTGGTTTTTCGGGACGCGCACCAGGAGCGCGTCCTTTTTTGTTGCCTTTCAGGCAACAAAAAAGGACGCTGTCCGTTTCACTATGCCGGGGGAAGTTTCCCCCGACACCCCCTCTGGTCGCTGCGCTCCGAGTCCCGGGCGGCAATGAAAAGGCAACAAAAAAGGACGCTGTCCGTTCCACTATGCCGGGGGAAGTTTCCCCCGACACCCCCTCTGGTCGCTGCGCTCCGAGTCCCGGGCGGCAATGAAAAGGCAACAAAAAAAGGACGCTGTCCGTTTCACTATGCCTTTTTAATACTGGGAAACGAATTCGTAGACGATGTTGCCTTGCTGTTTTGGGGCGGCGTCGGCTTTGGCGGAGAATTTGGAGAGGCGGGCCGCGCGGATGGCATAGTTCCGCAGACAGCCGTCCTTGGAGGAGACGGCGTCATCGACCTTCGCCGCAACGACCGCGCCGGAGGGATTGACCGTGATCAGCACGGTGACCTGCCCGCCGCCCATGCAGCGGTAGGCCGGAATGGGCAGATGGCTGGCTTTCCGCCCTTCCAGGAAGTAGGAGACGACCGAGGGCCCGCTGTACACTGGGGCGTCTTCCCTGGGCTTCGTTTCCTGCTTTTTCTGAGGCTCTGGCGTGCCCGGATCGGCGACATCGTCCTCCTGCACTTCATAACCCTTTGCCAGCTCTTCCTGCAGCCTTCTGGCGTCTTCGTAGAGCTTTTCCGCATCCGTGCCCCGGTCGTCCTTCAAGGCGGCGCGGTCCACGGCTACGCCGCGGATTTCCGAAGCATGGCCCAGCTCCTGCTCCAGTTTCCGGGTGATGCTCTCTTTGAGTTCGGCTTCCTTCTGCAGCTTTTCTGCTTCTTCCTGCAGCCGCTCGAGCTCCTCGTACTTGGAGAAGTCCAGCACGAAACTGTTCTCCTTCTTGATCGTATAATCCAGCCCTGCCAGCAACAAGACAATCACCACCGCGAGATGGACGATCACGGTGGTGTAGATGCCTGCCTTGTCTTCGCTGGAGAGCCGGCGCACGGTGAGCTAGGCTTTTTCCTTCAGGGATTTCTCGATCGTGGCCTTGATCACGTCGATGGCCACCTTGTTGTGTCCTCCCTGCGGGATGATGATGTCTGCATAGCGCTTGCTCGGCTCGATGAACTGGAGGTACATCGGTTTGACGGTACGGGAGTAGCGCTCGATGACCCAGTGGACGTCCTTGCCGCGCTCGCTGATGTCGCGCGCCATCACGCGCATCAGCCGGTCGTCATCGTCCGCGTCGACGAAGATCTTGACGTCCATCTGCTCACGGAGCTGCTCGCAGGTGAAGATCAGGATCCCTTCGATGATGATCACGTCGGCCGGTTCCACGGTCACCGTCTCTGTCTTGGAACGGGAGCAGGAGATGTAGGAATACACCGGCTGCTGAATTGTCTTGCCGCTTTTCAGTTCAGCGAGCTGCTCGCAGAGCAGTTCCCAGTCGATCGCGTCCGGGTGATCGAAATTGTGGTTGCGTTTCTCCTCGTCGGAGAGGTCGCTGGAGTCCTTGTAGTAGGAGTCCTGGGGGATGACGACCACCCGCTTCGCATTCAGCTCGCGGGTAATGGCCTTGACGACCGTGGTCTTGCCTGAGCCGGATCCACCGGCGATACCAATGACTAACATCAGAATTCCGCGTTCTTAGGGGTTCTCGGGAAGGGGATGACGTCCCGGATGTTGGACATGCCGGTGATGAAGAGGAGCAGACGCTCGAAGCCCAGGCCGAAGCCGCTGTGCGGGCAGCTGCCGAAGCGTCGGGTGTCGATGTACCACTCGAGGTTCCGGCGGCTCATCTTGAGCTCGTCGATACGCTTTTCGAGTTTCTCCAGGTCCGCTTCACGCTCGGAGCCGCCGATGATCTCGCCGATCTTCGGGAACAGGACATCCATGGCGCGGACGGTCTTGCCGTCTTCGTTCTGCTTCATGTAGAAGGCCTTGATGTCCTTGGGATAACCCGTCAGGATGACTGGCTTGCCGAAATGCTTCTCCACCAGGTAGCGCTCGTGCTCGCTCTGCAGGTCGATGCCCCAGGAGACCGGGTATTCGAACTGGACGCCGTTTCGGACGGCTTCCTCCAGGATGCGGATACCCTCGGTGTACTCGAGACGCACGAATTCCGTGCCGATGACGCTGCGCAGGCGCTCGACCAGTTCCGGATCGTAGCGGTCATTCAGGAACTGGATGTCGTCCATACAGTGCTCCAGGGCGTAGGATACGAGGTGCTTGATGAAGTCTTCCGCGAGGTCCATGTTGTCCTTGATGTCGTAGAAGGCCATTTCCGGCTCGACCATCCAGAATTCAGCGAGGTGGCGCGGCGTGTTGGAGTTCTCGGCCCGGAAGGTCGGTCCGAAGGTGTAGATCTCTCCGAGGGCCGTGGCGCCGAGTTCGCCTTCCAGCTGGCCGCTCACGGTCAGGCTGGTCTGCTTGCCGAAGAAGTCCTTGCCGTAATCGACGCGGCCTTTCTTGTCGCGGGGCACGTTCTCGAGGTCGAGGGTCGTGACCTGGAACATCTGTCCGGCTCCTTCCGCGTCGGACGCGGTGATGAGCGGCGTATGGACGTACACGAAGCCCTTGCTGTGGAAATACTCGTGGATGGCGAAGGCCATCTGACTGCGGAGCCGGTAGATGGCGCCGAAGGTATTGGTCCTGGGGCGGAGATGGGCGACGGTCCGCAGATACTCGAAGGACGTGTCCTTCTTCTGGAGCGGATAACGTACGGGATCGCATTTGCCGTACACGGTGATCTCACTGGCGTGGATCTCGACGGCCTGGCCGCTTCCCACGGACTCGACAAGACTTCCCAGGACGCCGATGCAGGCGCCCGTGCTGATCTGGGCGAGCACCGGTTCCGTCTCGGCATTCTTGTCCACGACGATCTGGACGTTCTTGATCGTGGAGCCGTCGTTGAGCGCGATGAACGCGATTTCTTTATTCCCTCTCTTGGTCCTGACCCAACCTTTGGCCAGAACTTCCCGGCCTGCTTCCATCGTGAGCAGGTCCTTCACCTTGGTGCGAAGTATTTCCTTCATTTCGATTGATAGATTTTAAAAAGCAGCCCTCGTTGAAGGGGGCTGCTCATATTCATTACGGCCTCTGCCTATTTGGCGGGCTTTCTGGCTGAGTACATGATCTTAAGCGCGGAGCAACGTCTGAGCTCCTGCTTAACATCGGTAACGATACCCATTCTGACGTCCTGGTCAGCGCGGATGGACACGGTCATGAGCTGGCGGTCAGCCTCGCTCAGGGCGTCACGCTCTGCGGCGATGAAGTCACGGATGTCATCGGTGGTGCGGAAAGCGTCGTTCAACTGGATACGGGCATCGGTACCGTACTGGCCCTGATACTGCAGGGTCGGAGAACCGATGTTGATGTATGAGTTGAGGTCCTTGCGCTCCAACTTGACGACTTCGGATGCCTCAGGCGTGGTGACCTTGACCTTCTGCTCGGTCTCACGCATCTGCGTGGTGACCATGAAGAAGAACAGGAGCATAAACACAATATCCGAGAGGGAACTGGAAGTGATCCCCGGCATTTCTTTTTTGCCGCCTTTCTTGAATCTTGACATAATCTTATCTCCTATTATCTTCTTTTGCCGACGTCCTTAGGCTCTGCCTCGGAAATGTTCTGCGGGATACAGTCACGCACGATCTTCTGCTGATCTTCGTCCAGGTAGCTGTAGACCTTGCCGAACTCACGCATCGAGAACTCATCACGAAGTTCGTTGACGGCCTTGACCAGTTCGTTCTGGACGGCGATGTAGGCCTGGTAGCTGGTACCACGGTCGTTCTGCAGGGAGATGACACCCTTGGAAACAGGGTAGGTGCCCTTGCTGTAACCTTCGATCTCCTTCACTTCCTTCTCGGGAAGGTTCGGGTCGTTGGCAGGATTGCTTAAGAACTCTTTGATCTTATCTTTGAGCTGAGAGACATCTATGGCATCGGTACCGGCAAGAATCCTATCGGCAGAGTTGATCTTCACCACGATGATGTTGCGGCGATTGACCTTCTGGTCCTCGACCTTCTGATTGGGATCAGGCATCGGGGGGAGACGACGGGACAATCCGAAGTGCGAACCCATCGTTGTGGTCATCAGGAAGTAGCACAACAACAGGAATGCGATATCGGCCGTAGAACTCGAATTGATTGCTGGTGTTTTCTTTGCCATAATTACTTCTTGTTAGTGATCGCCAGACGGATTTCACCGACGATGATGGCCGCGACCGCGCCGATACCGGCGATGGCCGTAAGGATCAGGATGGTATCAGTAAGCTTGAGCATGCCGGCAGAGACCTCGGGTCCCATGTAGCCGGGGACGGGGTTGCCCTTCGCAAGCAGGTAGGAGACCAGGCAGACAGCAGCGATACCGACGAGCACGATACCCATCTTGACGAGGGATTTCGGATCGTTCTTGATGCTGATGAAGAGCCCGACGATTACCCAGCAGAAGAGGGCGATGCCGATCATGATGTATGCCCAGGTGAGCAGCACATCAGTAGGCTTCTTCGCGACATTGCCTTCTGCAAAGCCTGCAACGAAGCCCCAGACCATGATCGCGACGCTGATAAGGATCAGCACCACCATTCCCCACTTGAAAATCTTGTTAAGTTTCATTATTCAGTTTTTTAGACTGTTAAAACGGGGTTTGGATAATTATTTCTTCTGGCCGTATTTGGTCAGGACATCGATCAGGCTGATGGAGGAGTCTTCCATGTCGATGGTGATGGACTCGATCTTCGCAAGGATGTAGTTGTAGAAAACCTGGAGGATCATGGCGACGATCAGACCGCCGACGGTCGTGATAAGGGCGACCTTCATACCACCTGCAACAACGTTCGGGGAGATATCGCCGGCAGCCTGGATGGCGTCGAAGGCGTTGATCATACCGATAACCGTACCGAGGAATCCGAGGGACGGGGCGATGGCGATGAACAGGGAGATCCAGCTCAGGCCGCTCTCCAGCTGGCTCTGCTGAACGGAACCGTAGGAGACGATGGTCTTCTCAACCACGTCAAGACCCTGGTCGTAGCGGAGCAGACCCTGGTAGAAGATGCTGGCGACGGGACCGCGGGTGTTGCGGCAGACCTCCTTGGCCTTCTCGATACCACCTTCATTGAGGGCAGCCTCGACCTTCTCGACGAGCTTCTTGGTGTTGATCTTGGAGAAGGAAAGATAGAGGATACGCTCGATAGCAAGGGCGAGACCGATGATCAAGCAGATGATAATCAGGGACATGAAGGCAGGACCACCTTCGATGAACTTCTGCTTGAGCGCCTGGTTGAGGGGCTGCTCACTGCCGCTGAGGAGATCGGCTGCGCTCATCTCTTCCTGGGCGAATGCGCTGGTTGCAGAGAGGACCATAGAGCCCGCACCTGCCAAAAACATGAAAAACTTTTTCATAATGAATTTAATAATGTATTAGTTGTGATAATTATATGCGTTTATGGTCGTGCTTAAATATCTAAAAGCGGTGCAATTTAGTAAAAAAATTTCATTTATCAATACTTATTTTGAGATTTCGCCCTTGAGGTTTTTCTCCAGAAGGGCCTTGACTTTCTCATTGTCGGCATGCTCTCCCATGAGGTAAAACAATTTCCCGAGAGCGCTCTCCGTCGTGATGTCGTGTCCGCAGATCACGCCCGCATCCTTGAGGGAACGCCCCGTGGCATAGATGTCCATGTCCACGTCTCCGCTCAGGCACTGGGTCACGTTGAGCAGGATCTTGCCGCGTGAGGCGGCTTCCCGGACCAGGGCCAGGAACCACGGACGGCAGGGCGCGTTGCCGGCCCCGTAGGTCTCGAGGATGACGGCGCGCGAGCCGTCCCCGAGCAGGATGTCCCGGACGGCCTGCTCCGTGATGCCCGGGTGCAGTTTGAGCACCGACACGCGGGTGTCCAGCGCGGTGTGGATGGAGACCCCTTTGCGGCGGTCGTAGCCGTAGTGGATGAAGCTGTTGTTGTACTTGATGTTGATGCCCGCCGTCGCGAGCAGCGGATAGTTGGGCGACTTGAAGGCGTCGAAACCGGTGGCGTTGACCTTGACGCTGCGGTTGCCCCGCAGCAGCTGCGAGTTGAAGCAGATGCAGACTTCCGGCACCATCGGATGCCCGTGGGAGTCTTTCGCCGTGGCGATCTCCACGGCGGAAATCAGGTTCTCTTTCCCGTCGGTGCGCGGCTGCCCGATCGGAAGCTGGCTGCCGGTGAAGATGACAGGCTTGCCCAGGTTTTCCAGCATGAAACTCAGCGCGGAGGCGCTGTAGGCCATGGTGTCGGTGCCGTGTAGGATGACGAATCCGTCATAGTCGTTGTAGCGTTCCTGGATCAGGCGGGCGAGGGCCTGCCAGAGCGAGGGCTCGACGTCGGACGAGTCGATGATCGGGTTGAAGGCGTAGGAGTCGATTTTCATCGCGAACTTCCGCAGTTCGGGGACCTCCTCGAGGATCCCGCTGAAATCGAAGGGCTTGAGGGTCCCGTCGGCGGGGTCTTCTTTCATGCCGATCGTGCCGCCGGTATAGATCAGCAGCACGGCCGTCCGGGTCGTCTTCTCCGGGAAGAATTTGAAATTCAGCTTCATATGGCGAACAGTCTTTTGGCGTTGGCAGTGGTGGCAGCGGCGACTTCTTCGACGCTGATGCCTTTCTGGCGGGCGAGGAATGCGGCGATCAGGGGGATGTATGCGCTTTCGTTGCGCTCGCCGCGGTGGGGGACCGGGGTGAGGTAGGGCGCGTCGGTCTCCAGCAGGATGCGGTCCAGGGGGATGCGCTTGATGTCCTCCGCGATGGAGGCTTTCTTGAAGGTCAGCACGCCGCCGATCCCGACATACCAGTCGCCGCCGAGACGCCGCACGCGGTCGAAGAACTCGGCACTGCCGCTGAAGGCGTGGAGGTTGCCGCGCAGGTGGAGGTGGCGGCAGTCTCCCAGGATGGCGAGGAAATCCTCCGTGGCTTCCCGCAGGTGGATATTGACGGGCAGGTCCCAGGAGGCGGCGAGCTCCAGCTGCGTGCGGAAGGCCGCTTTCTGCTCTTCCTTGGTGTCCGCGCCGTAGTGGTAGTCGAGCCCGATTTCGCCGACGGCGACGATTCCCCGGCCGCGCCAGGCTTCCAGGGCGTCGATCTCGCTCCGCCAGTCCTTGTCCACGGAGCCGGGGTAGAGGCCGAGCATCGGCCGCAGCACGCCCGGGTGCCGCTCTACGAGCGCAAACATCCGCCCCCGCTCCCGCGAATCCACATCCGCCTGCAGCTGGACGGACACGCCGGCGGCGAGGGCGCGCGCGACGATCTCGTCTTCGCACCCGGTGAAAGCCTCATCATAGGTATGGGTATGCGTGTCGATGAACTCCATCCAGTACAAAGTTAAGCATTTTTTGTGTTAATGGTGCACCGCTGGAGCAGATCGATGCCGATAAACCCTTCTTCTTCCAGCAGTCCGGCCGCACGGGCGATGAAGGCGTAGCTGAGGGCGGTCTCCCGGCACAGTTCGTCGAAGCAGATGCCCCGCTGCGCGCGGATGACTCCGGCGATCTGCACGAGCTGTTCCACTTCGCCGGCGGGAAGGGCGGGGGAGAAACGGTCCCGGACGGCGGCTGCGAGGTCCGCTGTCCGCGTGCGGCGCCGCCGGCCGAGTCCCATCCGGGCCGGGAGGGATTCCGGCGAAGCGACGGGGGCCGCGACCTGTTCCTGAAGCAGCAGGTTGCAGCCCTGCGAGCGGAGGTCGTCGATGCGGCCGGGGACGGCGAAGACGTCGCGCCCGTAGCCGGCGGCCATGCGGGCGGTGATCATCCCGCCGCCCTTGAGCCGGGATTCGATGAGCACCGTGGCGCCGGCAAGCCCGGCGATGATGCGGTTGCGGCGCAGGAAGGTGAATGCAACCGGCGCCGTACCGGGCGGGTAATCCGTGACCAGGGCGCATCCGGGGGTGGAGACCATCCGTTCCACGAAAGCCGCATGGCGCCTCGGATAGACGTCCTCGATGCCGACCGGACTGACCCCGACGGTGGGCAGGCCGCATTCGAGTGCGGTGGCCTGCGCGGTGATGTCCACGCCCAGGGCGAGTCCGCTGATGACCGCAGGCCGGGCGGGCGCTTCCGCGAGGGCGTGCACGATGCGCTGGCAGCATTCGCGGCCGTAGAGGCTCTGGTCGCGCGTGCCCACGATGGCGACGGCGGGGCGCCCGGCGAACAGCTCCGCCGCCGGGGTGATGCTGCGCACATAGAGCAGCAGCGGCGCGTCCGGGCACTCCCGGAGCGCCTCCGGATAGCCTCCGTCGAAGATGCTGAGGAACTGGACGCCCCGTGCGGAAAGGCGCTCGAACTCATTCCGGGCGGCTTCCAGGGCCTGCGGCCCGATCTGCGCGACGCGGGGACGGTAGGGGCCGAAAAGCTCCAGCCGCTCCGCTTCGGCGAGATTGAAAAGCGCTTCGGCGGAGCCGAGGGCGTCGATGAGGTGATGGGAAAACTTCGGCTCGTTGCCGAAGATGGCGTTGAGCGCGATGGCGCTCACCAGGGGAGAAATGTCTTTGTCCATTTTTCATAGTTTTGGTCCGGACAAATATAAAAAATCCGCCTGAAACTTCAAGCGGATTCTCTGTCGTTTTCCCGTGGGATCAGACGATCAGCAGCGCGTCGCCGTAGGGACCGAAGCGGTATCCGTTGTCCAGCGCGCTCTGGTAGGCGTTCATGACCTTTTCGTAGCCGCCGAAGGCTGCTACGGACATCAGCATGGTCGACTCCGGAAGGTGGAAATTGGAGACGATGGCGTCCGGGATGGAGAACTCATAGGGCGGGAAGATGAACTTGTTGGTCCAGGTGTCGTTGGCCCGCACCTCATGGTCCGTGGTGACATAGGTCTCCAGGGCCCGGATCACGGTCACGCCCACGGCGCAGATCTTGTGCCCGCCGCGCTTGGTCCGGTTGATCTCGTCGGCAGCCTGCTCGCTGATGATGATGCGTTCGCCGTCCATGCGGTGCTTGGAGAGGTCCTCCACGTCCACGGTGCGGAAATGTCCGATGCCCATGTGGACGGTGATGAAGGTCTTGTCGATATCGTTGAGGATCATCCGGTTGAGGAGCTCCCGGCTGAAATGCAGACCGGCCGCCGGCGCGGAGACGGCGCCTTCGTGCGTGGCGAAGATGGTCTGGAACTCTTCGGCATCCCGGGCCGTGGGGGTCTGCTTGACCCACTCGGGGACGGGGGTCTGTCCGAGGGCGAAGAGGGCCGCCTTGAACTCGTCGTACGGACCGTCATACAGGAATCGCAGGGTACGGCCGCGCGAGGTCGTGTTGTCGATGACCTCGGCCACCATGCTCTCGTCGTCGCCGAAATACAGTTTGTTGCCGATGCGGATCTTGCGTGCGGGGTCCACGATCACGTCCCAGAGGCGCTGCTCGCGGTTGAGCTCGCGCAGCAGGAAGACCATGATGTCCGCGCCGGTCTTCTCTTTCTTGCCGAAGAGCTTGGCGGGGAAGACCTTGGTGTCGTTGAGCACGAAACGGTCCCGTTTGCCGAAATAGTCGATGATGTCCTTGAACTGCCGGTGCTCGATCTCGCCGGTATCTTTGTGGAGGACCATCAGTTTGCATTCATCCCGCCACTGGATGTGCCCGTCGATTTCGGGCATCAGTTCCGTGGCGATTCTCTCCTGCGGGAGTTCGAAGTCGAATTGTGAAAGTTTCATACGTTCGGAAATGCCATGCTTTTCTAATACGGCAAACCGAAGCCAAAAGTTTCACGCTTTATTTCTTTTTCTTCGATGCGGCCTGCTTTTTTTCAATGATTTGCAGATTCCGCCGGGCGGCGAAGTCTTCCGGGTCGAGTTTCAACGCCTTTTTGTAGTACTTCGCGGCCTGCTTGTCGTTGCCCATCGCGACCTGCCAGTAGGAACCGATGTTGTCCAGGAAAACGGGGTTCTTGGGGAAGAGCTTGTTCATCTGCTCGGAGATGTCGCGGAAGTACTCGTAGCTGTCCGGGCTGCCGACCTGGCAGAACAGGTAGCAGAATTCGCCGATGCCCTGCTGGAAGACATCCTCGCCGGCGGGTTCGCCGTCCAGGGTCCAGGAGGGGCGGGACGATGTGTGGAGCTTGATCAGCTGCCTGAGTTCGTTGGCGGCCATGTCCGGGTGCTCTTTTTCATAGTTGAGCAGGGCCGAGGCCTTGAGGTAGCGGAAGCGGAGTTCGGCGGGACGGGCGGCGATCTGCCGGTCGAGTACCTGGATGGCCTCGCCGAAGAGTCCGTCGTCGTAGAGGTTTTCTTCGAAGTACGGGATGTCCTCGCCTTCCGGTGATTTCAGGGTCATGGACGGCGGGTTTCCGAGGTATTTCTTCAGCCCGGGTTTCGCGACCATTTCCGTGCGCTGGGATTTGTCGAGGTAGTAGTTGAACCGGGCCACGGGCACGTCCGTGTCTTCCGGCCAGGCTTCTTCCCAGCGGTCCAGCAGGGTCTCTACCCCGACTCCGGAGTAGCCGACGTTGCGGACGAGGCGCTCGTAGCGTGCCTTGAATTCTTCTGCGGTGGTGTCCTGTGCGAAGGCTGCCGCGCATGCGAGGAGGGCGGCGGCCAGCAGGGTCAGTCTTTTCATTTTCATATATCCATCAAAATCCGGCGGGCCTTCGGGAGGAGGTTGTTGCATCGGGCGCCGATGTTCTTGACGAAGCCCAAAGGGTGGCCGAGGTATGTAATCACGTTGTAGCCGGGTGCGGCCTGGGGCAGGACGAGCGCGTCCCGGTGCAGGAAGCGCAGGGCGGTCTGCAGGTCGACGTCCGCGGCCGGATATTCCTTGCTATCAAATTCTATGCTCAATGCGTAGTCCGGGTCGGGAAGGAAGTCTTTTCCTTTTGCCTCGCCTTTGCGGAGGCCCTGGCGGAGGGGGTGGAGCGTGGTGAGGTCGGCGCGGGCTGCCGTGCGCTGGGGGGCCGTTTTGCGGAGTACGCCCGCCCATTGGCCTTCGCCGGGGACGACGCCGGCTTCCAGCAGGTGCCCGTGGGGGGTGCGGCGGACGCCGTATCCGGTGAAGATGTCTTCCGGCGACAGGATTTCGCCGCCGAGTTCTTCGGCCGCCCAGGCGAGGTTGTCGTCGTTTTCGGCGGCTTCGTAGGTGCAGGTGCTGTAGAGCAGGTAGCCGCCTTCGCGCAGGGCGGGCCAGACGTCCGCGAGGATGCGGCGCTGCCGGGCCGCGCAGAGGTCCACGACGGCCGGGCTCCATTCTTCCCGGGCGCGGGGGTCTTTGCGGAACATGCCTTCGCCGCTGCAAGGTACGTCTGCGACGATGATGTCGAACCAGCCTTCCATCCGGGCGAATGCCGCCGGGTCCGCGTTCGTGACGACCACGCACGGGTCGCCCCAGCGTGCGACGTTGTCGTCCAGCACGCCCACACGCGCCTTCATCACCTCATTCGCCACCAGCACGAACCCGCTCCCGCAGGCCTCCCGCAGCGATGCCGCCAGATCCGTCGTCTTCCCCCCAGGCGCCGCGCAGAGATCCAAGACCCTGACGGGTCTTGGATCTCTGCCTGTGAAGGGGGCTCTGCCCCCTGCGACCCCCTGCGGCCTCAATCCCCTTTCCGACTTTGTCTCCGCCAAAGTCCCGGGGCCGGCCGGTCCGCTGATGCGGACTTCGCTCCGCTCAAGACATTCCGAGGCAGCGTTTTCCGATTGCGCGGAAGTGGAGGCGGCAGCAGCCTCAGGAAACCGTGCCACCCTCGGCATCGTAAGAGGGGGGACCGCAAGCGAAGCGCAGCGGTGGGGTCGAGCACAGCGAGACGTTTCCGGAGGCTGGCTGCCGCGTAACGGAGAGCAATCGGCTAATACTTGCCGAAAGGCGTATCCTACAAACATCGCGGAGCTGTCTTGGACATAGTAACAGCCGGCGTGCCAGAGGGGATCGAGGGTGAAATTGGGACGCGAGGAGAGGATGCGGCCATAGGGAGACCAGGGCACGGGCGTGCCCTCCGGACCCGCCAGCCCCTTGAAAGGATTGAGGCGGACCGAGACGGAAGCCTCCTCCATCATTTGCGGAAACCGTCCGGCATCTGCGGCATCCGGCCCTCGGAAGCATCCACGAGGCCGTCCACCATCTTGTCCAGCGCCTGCTGGAGCTTGCCGCCCAGCATCGTCTTCATCATGAAATTCAGATTGGCATCCAGGTCGATCCAGAAATCGGTCCGGCCCGGAATCGCAGAAGGCTCGAAATGCAGCACGGCCACGAACTCCACGGGTGACTCAGTGCTGCCCAGGCGGATCAGCCGGTAAGGCTCCCGGTCATCCACGCGGACCCCGATCTTGAAGCCCTGGACCACGACGGAAAGGGTGTCGAAATCCGCCTG
This sequence comes from Bacteroidales bacterium, assembly GCA_017454905.1. Classification (GTDB taxonomy): domain Bacteria; phylum Bacteroidota; class Bacteroidia; order Bacteroidales; family UBA932; genus Cryptobacteroides. Next base: position 125,276 of record JAFTCB010000062.1, on the reverse strand, counting down.
GATCTCGGCCTGGACCTGCCCCTGGGGGACCATCTGCGCGAAATTCCGCAGATCGGTGAACGCCATGAAAAGCTCCTCAGGCCGTTTGGCCACCTGACCGTGCTTGCTCGTATAGTGTGCTGTCATAGTCAAAAAAATATCATTATCTTTGCAAAGATAGCAAATTTCTGATGCATAAAATATACTTCGAAAAACGCTGCATCATCATCTGCAGTCCGGACGAACAGGCGCTGGCCGATCCCAACGCCGTGGAGTTCCATTTCGGAGAAAGCATCAATATCCATACCCTGGTGGCGATGTTCGAAGCCTCCCGCTCGCTCTCCCGCATCTATATCCCCACGGACAACACCGCCTGGATGTACCGCCGCGTGTGTGCCGAGTTCCGCGAAGTGGATGCCGCGGGCGGCCTGGTGTCCAACCGCCGGGGCGACTACCTGCTCATCCAGCGCAACGGCCTCTGGGACCTTCCCAAGGGCCATCGGGAAGAAGGAGAGGAGATCACCGTGACCGCCCTCCGGGAGGTGCAGGAGGAGACCGGGGTGGACCAGCTGGCGCTGCGCGATCTGATCTGCGTGACGGACCACTGCTACCTGCGCGACGGGATCTGGCACCTCAAGCACACCTGGTGGTACGACATGCTCTACACCGACCCGGTCAACCTGACGCCGCAGCGCGAGGAAGACATCACCCGCGCCGCCTGGGTCGCCCGGTCGAGCCTCCCTCCCTATCTCAAGAACACCTATCCTTCCATCCAGGAAGTTTTCCGCGAAGCGAAAGTTTAATCGATCCAGATATGAAAAGACTGTTTATCCTTCTTGCTGCCTGTACGCTGATCGCGACGGGCTGCAAAGGCGGCACCAAGAGTTCCGCACAGGAAAATGATCCTTCTTCCGTGGCGAAGGAGACCGCCGCCCCGGCGGCGGCCGGGTCCGTTGACGCCGAACCTTTCACCTTCGACGAACTTTTCAAGATCTTCTCGGCATTCGGCGACAACATCATGACGAAGAAGTATGCCGCGCAGAGCGTCAAGGACGGCATCAAGGAAGAACTCCGGCAGGCATTTGACGGCTATACGGAGTTCGTCGGGCCGTGCAACAGGCTGGAGCACAGTTTCTTCAACGGAGACTGCTACGACGGTTTCCAGATGGCCTGCTACCGCTACAAGGCAGACGGCCATGTGCTCGTGATCCTGCTGGAGAACGGCGGCTGCGACGTCTCCTCGAACAAATATGAGCGCGCTTATGAGTACGATCCCGCCACGGGCAACGCCCACGAGATCCGGATGCCGCTCAATCCGGCTCCGGTGCCGGACGACTTCGAGGACCTGGTCCGCCTCGCCGGTGCGGACGTGAAGTCCCTGCGCGGCGCGGCGAAAGCCGGCCTGTATAATTACATTTTCCGTGAGGATGGCCTGAAGCTGCAGCTGCACGATCCCAACGACTTCAGCGAGCAGTCCTTCCACGGAGACCTGATGGTCGACTACCTCTGGAACGGCGCCGAGTTCGTGAAGAATCCGGATGTCATCCGGGCCTGCATCCATCCCGACGGTTTCGCCAACATCCTGCTGGACGAGCCTGTGCCGGATCTCCACTTCGACTACGATCCCGTCGGCTACGGCGTCAACTACTCACAGGGCGGAGACCTCTGGCTGATCAACCTGGGAGAGCAGCAAGTGCTGGAGATCCAGATGGAGAACAAGAGAGTCTACTCCATCGAGGTCAAGTCCCCGAAATACTGCTTCACGCAGGCAGGGGCCGACAACGGCCTGGAGAGCCCGCATGTCGGCGGCCGCATCAAGGACTGCCTGGTCATCGGGACGGAGGCTCCCGAGGTCTGGATGCTGATGGACGGTACGATCTCCATCGAAGACATGGTCTGGAATACCCATGTCGCCTACCGTACTTCCCAGGACGCCCTGGTGACGCCGGTCAAGCCCGGCATGGACAGGATCCGCATCGAGAATCCGCAGTTCAAGCCGGATGCCCGGATCGAGTCGATCCTGATCTGGAAAGATTAAAAGAAAAGACAGATCCGGATAAGCCGGGGCAGCGATGCTCCGGCTTATTCTGTCTTGACGGTCCGGGCCGGGTCGACCCGGGAGATGAACAAGGTGGGAAGCAGCAGCAGGAGCAGGATCCCTGCGAATGCTGCGGCGTCTGCCAGCAGGACGGCCGGCAGATTGACGTGCACGGGCACGAAGGAGACGAAATAATTCTCCGGATTGAGCCGGATCCAGTGCGTCGTGCCCTGGACGAGGCAGAAGAGCAGGGCCAGGGCGTTGCCGGCGGCCATGCCGATGGCGGCCGTGCGGGCGCCGACACGCAGGAACACCCGCGCGATGGCGCGGTCGCCCATGCCCAGGGTCTTGAGGGTGCCGATCGTGGAGACATGCCGGAAGAGCAGGATCAGCAGCCCGGAGATCATGTTGAATCCTGCCACGATGGTCATCAGCAGGAGGATGGCGTAGACGTTGAAATCGATCAGGTCCAGCCAGTCGAACAGCTGGGCGAAGCGCTCCGTAGCCGATACGGCGCGCAGCGGATCCTCATCCTGCCGGGCGCCCAGGCTGGCGCGCCATCCCAACTCGTCGGTAATCCGCTGCAGGGCCTTGCTGCCGCGGCGGCGGGGGTTCACGGTCACTTCCAGCAGTGAGGCCTCGTCGCTCTCCCATTCGTTGAGGCGGCGCAGGTCCCCGATGGGCACGTAGAGCAACAGCCCGTCTTCCGTCTCCATGGGACTGTCGTATAGGGAAAGGACGTGCCATTTGCGGATCTTGACTTTCTCTCCGATGAACCAGGCGGTCAGGTCGTCCCCGGGCGCGATGCTGAAGCGTTCCGCCAGGGAGGCGGGCAGCCGGACGCCGAGCGGGAGGGTGTCGGTCTGCGTCCCCTTGAAGAGGACGCCGTGGATGTCATCCCCGATCTTGAGGATGCCGGGACGGTAGATGACCGGCTCGATCCGCTCCACGCCCGCCACCGCCTCCAGGTCCGTAAGATAGGAGGGGGCGGTGCGGACGGGGTCGGAACTGCCGGACAGGTCGGCGGAGGCATTGGTGAGCAGGACGTCTCCCGTGACCGCGGATACTCCGCTGCGGATTTCCCGGCGGAATCCGCCGGAAATGGCGACGGCCACGATGATCACGAAGAAAGAGATGGCTATCGCAATGACAGCCATCTTTTCCTTGACGTGCAGACGCCCGGCGATGAAGCCTTCCGCCTGCATCCGATTACCAGATGTGGACGCGCTCGCTTTCCGGACGCCACATCGCATCGCCTTCCTGGATGCCGAATGCATCGAAGAAGTAACCGAAGTTGCGCAGGGTCACGTTGACGCGGTTGTTGCCCAGCGAGTGAACATCAAGCTTGGTCAGGCGGGCCTTCTCTTCGTCGGTGATGTTCTGGGCCCAGACGCGGGCATAGCCGAGGAAGAAACGCTGGTCGGCGGTGAACCCGTCGATCGGGGCGGGCACCTGGTCGCCGATGGCGTTGTGGAAAGCGGTCCACGCGACGCTCACGCCGCCGTGGTCGGCGATGTTCTCACCGAGGGTGAGTTCTCCGTTGGCCTTAACCCCGGGGACGACCTCCACCTCACTGAATTGGTTGGCGAGTACTTTGGTCTTTTCCACGAAGGCGGCGCGGTCCTCGTCGGTCCACCAGTTGTTCATGTTGCCGTCCTTGTCGAACAGGCTGCCCTGGTCGTCAAAGCCGTGGGTCATCTCGTGGCCGATCACCACACCGATGGCGCCGTAGTTGACGGCATCGTCCGCTTCCGGGTTGAAGAACGGCGGCTGCAGGATGCCGGCCGGGAAGCAGATTTCATTGGTGGTCGGGTTGTAGTAGGCGTTGACCGTCTGCGGGGTCATGCCCCACTCGGTCGGGTCCGTGGGCTTGCCGAGCTTGGAGAGGTTGTCTGCCACATACCAGGCGCTGGCGGCACGCAGGTTCTCGTAATAGCTCAGCTGCGGGTCCACCTGCAGGCTGCTGTAGTCCTTCCACTTGTCGGGATAGCCGATCTTGACGGTGAAAGCGGCGAGTTTCTCGCGGGCGCGGGCCTTGGTGGCGTCGGACATCCATTCCAGTCCGTCGATATGCTGTCCCAGGGAGATCTGGAGGTTCTTGACGAGGTCGAGCATCTTCTGCTTGGAAGACTCGGGGAAGAACTTCGCCACGTACATCTGGCCGACGGCCTCGCCGAGGATGCTGTTCGGTACGCTCATGGCGCGCTTCCAACGGGGACGCTGCTCGGTCACGCCGCTCATCTGCGTGCTGAAGAAGTCGAAGGAGGCCTTGTAGAAGTCATCCGACAGGCTGCCGGCGGCACCGCTGATCAGTTGTGCGGCGAGATAGTCCTTGAGGACATCGATCGGGGTGCTCTTGAAGAGATTGCTGAAGCCCTGGAAGAAGGACGGCTGCTGGACGATGACCTTGTCCATTTCGGGCAGGCCCATCGCCTGGGCGAATGCCTTGAAGTCGAATCCCGGATACGCCTTGTAGATCTGGGCGGAGCTCATCGGATTGTACATCTTGGTGTAATCGCGGTTCTGGACGCTGGTCCAGGAGAAAGCGGCCAGTTTGTCTTCGATGCCTGCGGCATTGGCAGCACGGCTCTCAGGCTTGTCCAGGCCGGCGAGGGTGAAGAGTTTGCAGAGCATCTCCTCATAACCCTTGCGGAGTGCGGCGTTGGCCGGGTCCACGTAATAGTCGCGGTCGCCCATTCCGAGGCCGCCCTGGCCCAGGTAGAAAATCTGGTTCTTGCTGTCCATCAGGTCGGCTTCCACGCCGCCGCCGAAGAATCCGCCTTCGCCGACGAGGTTGAGCTTGCCCAGATGGGCGGCGAGCGCCTTCTTGTCAGAGATGGCGTACAGCTCGTCAAGATATTTCTTCAACGGGGCGGCACCTTCCGCATTGAGGCGGGTGGAGTCGAGGCCCTGCTTGTACAGGTCCACGATCTTCTGGTCGATGGTACCGGCTTCCGGATTCATCGTCGTCATCTCGGAGAACAGGGCGTTGAGGTTCTCCACGTTCTGCTCACGCAGGACGTCGAAGGAGCCGAAACGGGCATATTCGGGCTTGAGGGGGTTCTTCTTCATCCAGCCGCCGTTGGCATAGAGGAAGAAATCGTCGCCGGGCTTCACGCTGAGATCCATGTCGGTCGGATCCAGGGCCGGAGCCTTCGCTTCCTTGGGCTGGCAGGCTGCCAGCATCATCACAGGAATCATGATTGCAAATAACTTTTTCATATAGAGAAATACTGAATGATTGCCGAATCAAACCGCGAATTTACAGAAAATTCCGATATTTGCAGGAATGAATGGCAATAAACTGAAGGATATCCTTGTCCGGTACGGGATCGCGACGGTGGGGCTGGTGTTCGTGGCGCTCGGCGTCGCACTGTCGATCATCTCCAACCTTGGCACGGCGCCGCTGTCCTGCCCGGCCTATGTGCTGAACCTGAAGTGGCCGCTCCTATCGGTGGGTACCTTCACCCTGCTGGTCAACATGACCTACCTGATCATCCAGTGGGCGCTGCTGCGCAAGGATTTCAAGGCGAAATACCTGATGCAGGTCCTGGCTTCCGCCATATTCGGATACCTGATCGACGGATGCATGTGGGCCCTGTCCTGGCTGCATCCGGAGACCTTTGTGCTCCGGATCGTCCTCACGGTCCTGGCCGCCCTGGTGACGGCTTTCGGCGTGAGCATCGAAGTGGCTGCGAACGCCTGGATGCTGTCCGCCGAGATGACGGTGGGTGCCATCTCGCAGGTGTTCAAAAAAGATTTCTCCCGGGTGAAGATCGCGATGGATTCCCTGATGGTGGTGATCTCCGCCGTCCTGGCCTGGATTTTCTTCGGCAATCCTTTCGGTTCCGGCGGCTATACGGGGCTGGGGAATGTACTGCTGGCGCGCACGCCGGGGGTCGTGATCGGGCTCGGTACGATTCTGCTGGCCATCCTGCCCGGCTGGATGATGCGCCTCACGGATCCGTGGGTGGCCCGCCTGCTCAGGGGCAGATCTGGCAGAAGCGGTTATACACCGCAATGATGCTGTCCACGTAGCGTCCCGTTTCTTCTCCTTTGAAAGGACCCAGTTTGACGGCTCCCGTTTCCATGATGTTTTCGTCCGCCATCAGCGGCAGGACGCGGTTGACGATGTTGATCCAGTAGGACGGGTCCACGCCCAGATAGCGGGCCAGGCTGACGCAGTCGTCGATGCGCCCGATCCCGGCATTGTAGGCGGCGAGGGCGTATTTGTAGCGCTCCGTCATGTTGTCCCCCACGTTGTAGTAGCGCTTGATGAGGTTGCCGAGCGACTCCGCTCCGGCGGCGATGTTCATTTCCGGATCCAACGGATCGGTCACCCCGTACCGGGCCGCGGTCTTGGGCATCATCTGCATCAGTCCGGCCGCCCCGCGCGGCGAGCGGGCTTCGATGTGGAAACGGGATTCCGAGTAGATCAGGGCGGCGAGCAGGTGCCAGTCCCAGCCGAGCGAGTCGGCGTGGGCGCGGATGAGGCTGTCATAGGGGCTGAGCTGTGCCCGGGGTCCGCTGCGGAAGGCATTGAACCGCTTGAGGAAGAGGTCCCGCCGGACCGGGTGCTCCTCCGAGGCATGCCGGCGGGCGATCCATTCATTGAGCTCCTGCATCCCGGCTTCGTCATCCGCGCGCATCAGCCAGACGCTGAGGCTGTCTACGGGAATGGAGACGCTGAGGCTGTCCGGAGCCAGGTTTTCGACCCAGGGGACGACCACGAGGTCCACGGCGCCGGAGCGCAGCGAGTCCAGGTAACTGCGGTCCCGCCCGGTCAGTTCGATCGAGACGGTCTGGCCGTTGTCTGCGGCAAAACGCTGCACCAGGTCGTACTGGTAGCCGATGATGAGGGCCTTGGATGTATCCGCCATCGCAGCGAGTTCCAGGACGGCCCGGATGTGCGCGGGCTTCTCGCGCGGCTCCCGCTTCCCGGGAGACGACAGGGAAGCGATTCCGGTGGCGGCGATCAGCAGGGCTGTGACAGCCAGGGGGATGAGGGCGGCTTTTCCGGTTTTCTGCATGGGCTTATCTGCGCCGGTCGGTCGGCTGGGTGTAGAAGGGCCAGTAGACGCCGAACTTGAGTCCGTCCATCCCGCTCGTGGTGATGGTGTAGCGGTCCGCGCTGAAGTAGTCCAGGCTGCGCATCGGCCAGCCGCCTCCGGCGTTCTGGTACTTGATGAAGACGCAGGCCCGCTTCCACTGGACATTGACGAAGATGTCGAAAAACGGTCCGTTGCGGTAGGTCCGCTGGTCCTGGTTGTAGAAGACGCCCACGTTGGGGTTCCAGGCCGGGGAGTACCAGCGGGTATTGCAGTAGGCGTCAGCGCCGATCTGCATCACCATCACGTTCTTTTTCTGCTCGTCGCGCTGCACGACGAACTGGAAATAGTAGCGCAGGTTGAGCGCCACCGCGGGGACGGGGACGACTTTCTGGTTGGAGGATACCTGGATGAGGGCCCGGTTGTCCAGATGCAGGGGGCCGAACACGAACTCTTTGCGGAGATTGGCGGACAGGACGCTCATCGCGCCGGCGTGCTGGCGGATGATCCCGCTGGCATCGTAGTAGATCGTGTTGCCGAGCAGGGCATAGCCGATTTCGGCGGAAAGCTTCCAGTAGGGGATGTCCACCCGTCCCTGCAGGCGGGTCGTGGACACCTTCCCGAAATCATTGTCCCATGCGAAATGGTTGAGGTTGATATGCTGCTGGTAGAAGGTAGGCCGGCGGAGCTCCGTGTCGAAGTGGGCGGACAGGCTGACCGGGCTCTTGCGGGCGCGGCGGAACGGATAGAAGCGGAATTCCGCATTGGCCTCCACGTCGAAATCCGCGAAATCGTGCCCCAGCAGGACGTAGTGTGCCTTCGCGTTCCAGAAAGCGTTGCTGCGCAGCTGGCCTTCCGCGCCGGCATAGATATAGACGGAGTTCTCCGAATGTTTGGTCGGCCGGACGGTGGTGCTGTCGTAGTAGGTCTTGAGATAGTCTCCGACGCCGAGATCCAGTTTGGACACGATGCCCTCGCTCGACCAGGGCTGCAGGCGGATGTAGACCTTGTTGTCCAGTTTCGCCACCCGCAGCGAATCTTCGCTGACGGGCCCGTAGCGGAACAGGTCGTAGTAGTCCGTCCCCGGGCTGCCGGTGATCGCGTCGGTGTACTGCCGCATGTAGGTGGAGAATTCGCTGCTGTGGCCGATGAACGCGGTCGTGATGTCGCGGTCCAGGCTGTCGGCGTTGAAATGGTAACTGGTGTCGCGGCGCGCCTTGAGCTTGTTGATGAAGGTGAAGGGAATGCGGAGCTGCTGATCGAGGAAGAAGGTGTTCTTGACGATCTTGGAGCGGGCGCCGGAGAGGTTGACCTTGATGTCGCGGGCTTCCACCGTCGTGTCCCGGATCCACTTGATGTCGTTGATGCCGCCGTTCTCCTTGCGGGAGACCAGGTTGCGGATATAGCCGGCGTGGGCGGTATAGCGTTTGCCCAGGTAGTTGAGCCGGACCGTCGAGGTCTTGTTGATGGTCTCCTCGCTCTCCAGGATGCCTCCGCCGCCGAAACGGTCGAAACTGAGCGCGAAGTTCAGCGCGGGGGTGATGTTCTGCGTCGTGAAGATGTGGAGGTTGTCGGATTCCTTGTCCCGGTTGGAGAACAGGGTGCCGAAGTAGCCGAGTTCGGTGTAGGGGACCTTGGTGTTGTAGTGCGGCAGGGTGCGATGCGAGAAGCTCCAGGACTCCTGCGCATCATAGAACTCCACGCCTTCGTCGCTGCGGCGCAGGAACCAGTTGTAGTATTGTACCGGCGATCCCGCGACGCCCAGCCAGGTGGCATTGACGTCGTTGCGGTGGAAGGGATAATCGTGGAAATGATAGTTGAACGTGGTGTCCGGGACGTAGGCCGAGATCTTGCCGAAGTCGGGGTCGCGTGTCCAGGCCACGACGCGTTTGTAATAGAGCGAATCGGGCAGGGCGTAGGTCTCGAGGATGCGCGGGGTGGTCTCCGCGATGCTGTCCCGGACGTTCTTCTTTTCCTCCTTGATCCGCCGCAGGGTGTCCATCTGGGCCATCTTGAGCTGGATGCGCTGCTCCTGGTCGTATTTCTTGCGTTCCGCCTTGGAGAGTCCGGCGTACCAGGCCTCGAAGGCGGCTTTGGCCCTGGCGGTGGAGTCTGCGAGGTAGATGGAGTCGAGCTTGTCCCAGAGCGAGGTGTCGAGCAAGGCCTTGAGCGAGTCCCGCGGGCTGATGCGGCGGACCGTGTCGATGGCGACGGCCATCGTGTCCACGGGCTCGGAGGCGGAGGTATCCCGGACGGTGATCTCCTCCAGCGAAAGGGTGCGGCGCAGCTTGTAGCCCGCCACGGGATAAGTCACGGTGTCCTGCACCGGGCTTTCAACCCGGACCATGCCGTCGTTCCGGACTGGTCCCGGCATCCCCGCACGCACCGGCCCACGCCCGAAATCGAGCGCTCCGGTGGTGGCCATCGCCAGCACCGCGACCGGAAACCCTATGCGCGAGAACAGACTCATTTACAATCTACAAATGTAAGGACTTTTGGGGGATTCTCAAAAAGTGCGTAAATTCGCCTGTAATATGGAAAGACTCATCCGACTCTACGAAGAATGGTCCGGCTCGCGGCCGGAACGCACTGATCTGCTGCCCCTGTCGGGCAGTGCACGCAAATACTACAGGCTGTCCGGGGCGGGCGGCACCGTGATCGGCTGCATCGGCACCAACCTGGCCGAGAACCGGGCGTTCCTTGCGCTCGACGCGCAGTTCTGCGCCCATGCCCTCCATGCGCCGCAGGTGTATGCGCTGTCCGCGGATGGTATGGCCTACCTCCAGGAAGACCTGGGCGGCGGGCAGCTCTTCGAACTCCTGAAGCCGTCCCTGGCGGACGGCAGTTTCTCCCGGGAGCAGCTGGATTGGCTGCATGATACGATAGCCCTGCTGCCCGCCGTGCAGTTCAAGGTGGGCGGGGGCTTCGACTGGAGCGTCTGCTTCCCCGACCGGGAGTTCAACGCGCGGATGGTGGACTTCGACCTCAATTATTTCAAGTACGATTTCCTGAAACTGACCGGCCTGGAGTTCAACGAGATCCGGCTGCAGGACGATTTCGACCGCCTGCGCGCGGATGCGCTGGATTTCGAAGGGGACACCTTCATGTACCGCGACTTCCAGGCGCGCAACGTGATGATCCTGGACGGAGAGCCGTGCTTCATCGATTTCCAGGGCGGACGCCGGGGGCCGGTGCAGTACGACCTGGCCTCTTTCCTCTGGAATGCCGGCACGCATTTCAGCGCCCCGCTGCGGCGCGAACTGGAACTCGTTTACCTGCGGGCGCTGGACGTTTTCCGTCCGGTGGACGAAAAGCAGTTCTACCGGCAGTACCGGCTGCTGACCCTCGTCCGCCTGCTGCAGGAGACGGGCGCCTACGGCCTGCGCGGCCTCGTAGAGCGCAAGCAGCTCTTCCTGGACTGCATCCCGACGGTCCTGGGCTGCTTCCGGGAGCTGACCGCGGAGCCTTTCGAGCGCTATCCTTATCTGACGGAACTGCTGCAGCGGCTCGCCGGTGAATGGGACGGGCGGACGCTGCTGCCCGGCGTGGAGGTGGCCTTATGAAAGCGATGATCTTTGCCGCCGGGCTCGGGACCCGGCTCCGTCCGCTGACGGATACGATGCCGAAGGCGCTCGTCCCTGTGGCAGGCGTGCCGATGCTCCAGCGTGTGCTGTGCAAGTTGCGCGACGCGGGCATCGGGGAATTCGTGGTCAACGTCCATCATTTCGCGGACCAGATCGAGCGTTTCCTGTCGGAACATGATTTCGGTGTGCGCGTGGCCGTTTCGCGCGAGGAGCGCGAACCCCTGGAGACGGGCGGCGGCATCCGGCATGCCGCGCCGCTGCTGGACGGCGGCCGTTTCCTGGTGCACAACGTGGACATCCTCAGCGACCTGGACGTCCGCTGGTTCCTGCAGCAGGACGATCCTTCCGCACTCGCCACGCTCCTGCTCATCGACGCCGAGGCCGACCGCTATCTGCTCTTCGATGACGAGATGCGCCTGGTCGGCTGGACCAACGTCCGTACGGGCGAAGTCAAGAGTCCCTTCCTGCCGGATTTCGATCCTTCCCGGTACCGCCGCTACTCCTTCTGCGGCATCCACATCCTCTCCGACGCCGTCTTCAGCCGGATGGCCGCCTGGCCGGAGAAGTTCTCCATCATCGATTTCTACTTGCAGCAGGCGGCAGAAAACACGATCCGGGGCGTCGTGGCCCCGGACCTGCGCCTGATCGACATCGGCTCTCCCGCCAAACTCGCTGAGGCCGGTCGGCTGGTGGCCGCCGGAGAATTACTGTAGTTGATATTTAGGCAGTTACAAATTAACCTTCGGAGGAATCTCCGAAGGTTAATTTGTAACTCGCTGACAATCAGCGGGAGGGTGGATAACCGACTGCTATCGCTGCTGCCCCGCCGGGATGAAGGTCGGACCCTCGTGGACGATCAGCTCCGCACCGTCGAAGCTGACGGCGTCGGCGTTGCCGATCGTGAGGCCGGTCTGGGCCTCGAAGCGGCAGTTCTCGAAGTGGAAGACGTCGCTGCCGAAAGGAGAGATCAGGAAGGCATTCATCGTGCCGAGGGTCTGCCCTTGCGCCTGGACATTGCGGATCACGATGTTGCGGAGCTGAGTGACGGGGTCAGCGTAGACGGGCTCCTGCCCGTTTCTGCGTGCGATCCATTCGAGGTTGATGTCCAGGATGTTGCGGACATCGGAAATCTCATAATCCTCGAAGGTGATGTTCTCCACCCAGCCGCCCCGGGCCGGCTGGCTCTTGAAGCGGATCGGTCCCCAGTTGTCGCCGTCCACCTTGATGCGGCGGGAGGTGACGTTGCGGATGCCGCCGGAGATCTCGCTGCCCATCGTGACGGCGCCGTGGCCGTAGGCGAAGTGGCAGTCCTCGATCAGGATATTCTCGCTGGGCCTGCCGACGCGGCGTCCGTCTTCGTCCTTGCCGGACTTGATGGAGATGTCGTCATCGTGTACGGAGATGAAGGTATTGGCGATGTAGACGTCCGAGCAGGAGTCGATGTCGATGCCGTCCGAACTGGGGATGTAGTCGATGGCGCGGATATCCAGACCATCGATGGTGAAGCCGCGGGTATAGAGTACGTGCACGCACCAGGAAGCCTGGTTCTGCAAGTGCAGCCCGGTGACCGAGCCGCCGTCGCAGCCTGTGAAACAGAGCAGCCTCGGCCGTCCGGAGTTCCCGAAGGGAATATCCTTCCAGGGCACGCCGTTGCCGTCGATGGTGCCCGCACCGCTCACGGACACGCCTTCGGAATGGTCGAAGTTGAGGAAGGCGCTCTTCCATTCGCGCTCGATTCCCTCGAAACGGGTCTTGACGAGCGGGTAGTCGTCGGGGTTGACGGTACCTTGCAGGAAAGCCTTCTTCTCTACGCGCAGGTTGACGCCCCGCGGGAAGAATAGCGCCCCGCTGAGATACTTGCCGGCCGGGAAGACGACGGTGCCCCCGCCCTCGGCTGCGGCACGGTCGATGACGGCCTGGATGGCCGCGGTCTCCACGGAGCCGTTGCCCTTGACGCCGAATTTCTTGACATTATATTCCTTGCTGCCGCGCTCGATGGAGATGATCTTGCTCTCCCAGCGATGCAGGGTGAGGCCCAGGCGGACCTTGCCGTCCGCGAGCTCTGCGGGGATAGTGCGGACGCTGCCCGTCGCGGCATCCCACTCCCTGACGATGCCGGCGGCATCGAATTCAGCCAGGAAGGTGGCGTCCTTCTCGCCTTCGTTGAAAAGGAAGTAGAGCACGCCGTCCGGCATCACGCGGCGGGTGTACCGCACGCCGTAGGTAGCAGGCTCCTCCACGGGGCCCTGGCGCCGGGGATCGCGCATCATCCTGTCCGTCGGACCGGGCAGGATGTGCATCTCGGGCACGTCGGGCATCGCCGCGACGAGGTTGCCGGTCCAGCTGACGGACGGCTCTTCGAGCCAGTCGGGGGTGTCGGGCAGGGGTTTGGGATCCATGAAGCTGCGGCCCGCGAGCATCGTGGGCTTGCGCCCCCAGAAGAGCACCTTGCCGCCCGTGCGGGCGAAATCGGCGATCACCGCGAACGCCTCTTCGGAGAGGACGTCGGAGGACGGGATGATGAGGGTCTGGTAGCGCTGACCGCTGCGGTTCACGAGCGTGCCGCCGCTGACGGTGACGGCCTCCTTGAAGGCATCGTCATCGAGCCAGTCGAAGTCGTACTGGTGCTTGAGCAGGAGCTGCGCCATCTGGACGAGGTCGGGGTTGACCGCCTGGTCGTTGAGCCAGAAGGTCATGGTGGGATAATACACCGCCACGCGGGCGCCCGGCTCTCCGAGTGCCATCAGGTAGGTGGCGCGGTTGGTGTAGTCGTTCAGCCCCTTCATCCCCGGGTCGGTCATCCAGTTGGGACGCTCCGAGCCGGCCATCCAGAACATGAATTCGAAGAAATTGATGCCGCGCACCACCTGGTAGTCCACGGCATATTTGGCCGTCGGGATGGTGGGCGGGGTGTTGTAGGCCGCGAAACTCTCGCTGAAAGCGCGGGGCTTGCCGTAGGCATGGCTGACGGAGGAGGCGAACTTGGGGTAGTCGTTGACGGTTTCCGGCCAGATCTGGTTCCAGATGGCGTCCACGCCCGGGACCTGCACGCGGCTGAGGTCGCGGAAGAAATTACCCTCGGCACGGATGCACACGGGCATGTTGTGGTCATTGTTGAGGTGGGTGATGTGCGCGAGGCCGTTCGCCTCGCACCACTCGGCCTGCTGCTGGAAGAAATTCGTGGCGAACAGTTCCGACCAAACATCCCAGTAGTCCGCCCGGAAGCGGCGCTCGCGCACGGTCTGCGTGCGGGTCAGCAGGCTGGCAAGCCAGGGGGTGGGGTCATAGCCCTTGCGGGCCTTGAACTCCTCGACCATCTTCGGGGTCCAGGGCGTGTAGGCGAAGTCCGGCTCGTCTCCGCGGAAGCCCAGCAGCGTCTTGCCGAACTCCTCGCCGAGGTATTTCTTGTACTGCTCGTGGGTCCAGTCGATAAACTGCCGGACCGCTTCGGGGCTGAGGTAGTCGCAGATGGAGTTGGAGGTGTCCTTGCCGCCGGTGGGGTTGTTGACCGCACGGGTCTGCCCGGTGCGGTAGTCCGTCCCGGCGAACACGATATCCCACTCATCCAGACCGGCCGTGAAGCTGATTTTGCCGTCCCGGATTTCCACAGTCCGGTTGGGGGCGCCGGAGCGGCTCACGGCCACGGCGCTCAGCGCCTTCGGCGACACGGGGACGTCGCGCAGGACCGCGGCGCGCTCCACGTGGAGGGTGTCCACGGCGACGACGGCCTTCATCCGCAGGTCAGGCCGCTCGCGGGTGAATTTGCCCCCGGCGAAGCCGCTGGGGTACTTGCCTTCGTCAATGAGCCAGACTTTCAGTCCGCGGGCCTTGGCCTCCATCACGCCGGTGCGGATGCCTTCGAACCACTCCTCGGAGAGATACTCGTACGGAAGCCGGTAGCCGGCTTCGAAAATGACGGAGCGGAAGCCCTTGGTCTTGATGGAGTCCAGGTCGTGGCGGATGGTCCCGAGGTCCATCGGGCCTTCCCAGCCCCAGATCACGTGGCTGGCGAACTCTGCGGGCGGCGTGGCGAACTGTTTCTCCGCTTCGGACAGCGGGGTGCGGTGGATGCCCTGCCAGGCATGGCCCTGGGCAAAAAGTGCCTGCCCGGCAATCAGCAGGGCAAGGCACAGGGAAAAGGTTCTTTTCATGTTATTTTCCGATGGAGAAGATGGGACCCTTGTCGGAAAAATCTTCGTAGTAGAACTGGATCGCGCTGTCGTTCATGCGCGGATGGTATTTATCCAGCAGGCGGATCACTTCGGCGCCCGCGAAGATAGCCGGACCGTAGGCGTGGGCGGCATACGGGCTGACGGGGCGGTAGTAGTAGAAAGCCGGGTCGAAAGCCATGCCGGTGCCGACGCAGGTGCCGTTCACCATGCCCTGCTCATCGATGACCGTGGTCATCGCATCCCAGGCAAGGAGCGTGGCGGGACCGTACTCCAGCGGGTGGATCCAGCCTTCGCAGATGCCGTGGGCGAAGCAGTAGGCGTAGATGGCGGTGGCGGAGGATTCCAGGTAGGAATCGTCGCGGTCCAGCAGCTGGTGCCAGAAGCCTTCGCTGCTCTGCAGGGCGGCCAGGCCCTTCACGTGCTTGCGGTACAGGTCCAGGACCTCCGCGCGGCCCGGATGGTTCTGCGGGAGGGCGTCGAGCACGTCGCACATCGTCAGGATGGCCCAGCCGTTGGCGCGGCCCCAGTGGAAAGCGGGATGCTCATCCATCGCCTCCACCCAGCCGTGGCGGAAGAGGTTCTTCTCCGGGACCCACATCTTTTCCTTGAAGAGGCGGATCTGGCGGACGGCCTCGTCGAAGTACTTCTTGTCCCCGGTGAGCTTGCCGTACCAGGCGAGGGCCGGGATGCCCATGAACATGTCATCGAGCCACACGGTGTTGAGCTGCGGCCGGTTGCGGGCCAGGGTGCCGTCCTTCAGGCGGAATTCCTTGTTCATGATGTAGTCGGCGTAAAGGTCGATCAGCGGACGGAGTTCCAGCTCCGGGTGGGCGATCTGGTCCTTGATCATCGACACGCACACGGCGCCGCAGTCGTCCAGCGCGTGCGGTGTCATGACGACGCTGATCTTGTGGGCGGGCTTGCCATCGGTCTTGCGGTACTCGTCGGCCTGGGCGGCCAGGAGTTTGTGCCGGTTGAAAACATAGTCGGAATAGGCCTTGTCTCCGGTGCTGGCCGCGGCGGCGAGCATGGCGGAGTAGGTCACGCCCCACTCATAACTGGTCAGGCGGAAAGCCCCGCGCGGGATCTCACCGTCTTCGCCGGGCTGCCAGGGCGTCTCGGCATCTACGAATTTCAGGATGCGGTCCAGGTCAGCCTTGACATCCTCCCGGGCGGGTACGCCGTAGGGGATGTTGTAGTCGGGCTGCAACAGGTGCAGGGGTGTGTTGGAATCGTTCTGGACGGTTTGCTGTTCTTCGGCGGGCTGCTTGGGCGTACATGCGACCGCACCCGCGGCCAGGAGGCAGAGTACTGCAAGGGAGTAGATCTGGTGTTTCATTATACGTGGTGATTGGTTTTTCAAAACAAACACCGCAATATAATGATTTCCGTTGAAAAAACCTATTGCAGCCTGTTGTAAATCGCGTTTTGAATGATACAATAACGGGAGAAAATTTCTACTTTTGTTCTATGTTGACGGCATGGACCCTGGTTTTCCTTTTCCTGATCGTGACGGCGGCGAGTTTTACGCAGCGGGTTACGGGTTTCGGTTTCGGCATCGTGGTGATGACGGTACTGCCGTACCTGTTGCCGTCTTTCGGTGAGGCGACGACCCTGTCCGGCCTGTTGGCCATCTTCACTTCGCTCATCCCGGCGATCCGGATGCGGCAATTCCTGCACTGGCGTAAGCTGTGGGTGATCTTGCTGACCTTCCTGGTGTTCTCCTGGGGGGCCGTGCAACTGGTGACACTGGTGGACGGCCGTCTGCTCAAGCATGTCCTGGGCGGTGTGCTGATCGCGGTCAGCTTGTACTTCATGTTCCTCAACGGACGTATCCGGCTGCGGCCGAGCGTGCCGGTGCAACTCGGGATGGGCTCCCTGTCCGGCGTGATGGGCGGCCTGTTTGCGATGCAAGGCCCCCCGGCGGTAATCTATTTTCTCGGCTGTGCCGAGGGCAAGGGAGAATACCTTGCCCTCACGCAGTGGTACTTCCTGATCGGCAATGCCGTGATGTCGCTCTTCCGGGCGGGCAGCGGCCTGGCGACGGATATCGTGCTGAAGATGTGGCTCATCGCCCTGCCGGCTGTGTTCCTGGGACTCTGGCTCGGCGCACACGTCTATGCACGCCTGCACGCGGAAGCCTTGAGGAAGGTGGTGTATGCCTTCCTCGCGGTCGCCGGGCTGGCGGCGCTTCTCGCTTAGTTCTTTTCCCGGATGTGGACGTCAACCTGCGGGAACGGGAAGTTGATCCCGGCCTGCGGGAGTTCCGTGTAGACGCGCTGGTTGAGGTCGAACAGGGCGCCCCAGTAATCCGGGGTCTTGACCCAGGCGCGGATGAGGAAATTCACGGAACTGGCGTCGAGCTTCTGAAGGGCGATGAAGGGATCGGCGGCGCCGGGGAAGGATGCGTCCAGGAAACGCGGATCCTCGCGGACGATTTCCAGCAGCTTGTCCTTGCAGGCGGCTGCGTCCGTGCCGTATTCCACCCCCACGACCAGGTCGATGCGGCGCAGGGGGAAGCTGCTGTAGTTGACCACGTTGCCGCTCGACAGGGCGCCGTTGGGCAGGATGACCTTGCGGTTGTCGATGGTCGTCAGGTGCGTGCCTACGATGGTGACTTCCGTGACCGTGCCGGCATAGCCCAGCGCTTCGATGTAGTCCCCGGCCTTGAAGGGCTTGAAGGCCATGATCATCAGGCCTCCGGCGAAATTCTGGAGCGTCCCGCTGAGAGCCATGCCGATGGCCATGCCGCCCGCGGCCAGCAGGGCGGCCAGCGAGGTGGTGTTGACACCGAGCGTGCCTACGGTAATGATGATCAGGAGGATCGTGAGGGAAATGGATACGAAGCTGGAGATGAACGAGGCCATCGCCTTGTCGGTCTGCTTCTTCTCGAAAATGCGGCCCAGCCAGCGCTTGATACGCCGGATCAGCCAGGCGCCGATGATATAGATGAGGATGGCGGCCACGAGCTTGAGTCCGAACTGGATGGCCTGCCTGCCCAGGTTCTGCAGGGCGGTGCCGGGATCGGCGGCGAGCATTTCGGTGAACTGCTGCCAGGCTACCCGGGCGGAATCCGCCTTGCTGAGGATTTCTTCTTCTTTGATAGGATTCTGGATCTGCAATAACAACATGGTGCAAAGATAGGAATTATTCCGCCACCACGAACATGCCGCTGCGCGCGGGAAGCTCCAGCGGGAAGTTCGTGCCCGGTTCCAGGTACCGGCGCCGGGAGCCTCTGGTCCGGATATCGTCCGTGTAGGAGACGAGCACCTCGGCGGGGAAACTCCGTTCGCCGGTGTGCGGATCCCACAGTTCCACCTGCTTCTTTTCGCCGCGCAGGCAGACCTGCAGGCTGACCGGGCTGTCCGTGGAGTTGGCGATGAAATAGATATCCTTGCCGCCCCGTACCTTGTGGATGTAGGTCACGGCGCCGGCGTAGTCGTGGTCGGTGCGGACGTAGTAGTCCGGGTCCAGCCCGAGCTCGATGTCCCGCTGGGGCAGGACCTCTTCGAGGATTTCCTCCAGGGCGGAGGTGTAGGGTTTCGCGATGAACCAGCCGCTGCCGCCGGCTTCATTGCGGTTGGTGAAGATGTTGAGGAAGCGGTAGCGGGCGTGGCGCACGCTGCAGGTCATCGGGCGGAGGTCGGACATGCCGAAGACCTCATAGACCATGTCCCGGACTTCCTGGTCCCGGCCGGCTTCCGCAGCGTGGACGGGCAGTTTGCTGGTGGCGATCACCGTGCCGCCGGCCCGGTAGAACGCGAGGATTTTCGCCGCCGCGTCGGCGGAAAGGACCTCCCCGCCGGGCAGGATAAGGACCTTGTACTGCTCCCAGTTGTCCGTGTTGTTCAGCCGGAGTTCGCTGCCTTCGATGCTGCACTTCTCCGTGAGGACTTCCGGGTGGAGGTAGGTGTAGTCCACGCGCAGGCCGCGGAACAGGCTTTCGCCCAGGTCCATGTAGTCGGTCTCGGGCGGGACGACACCGCCCATGTAGGAATAATAGTGGCCGTTCTGGGCCTTGCTCGGGAAGGCATAGGCCGCCTGGAGCGAGGCGATGGGGTAGAGCACGGCGATGTCGGCGACATGGCGGCCGCCTCGCAGCATGTAGCCGCCGCGGCCCAGAAAGCGGTCGATACCGTCGAATTTCTGCTCGAACTCGATCTGGATGTTGGTGCCCATCGTCAGCTGGTCGAGCGACACGCGCATGTAGTTTTCCGGCGTGAGGGCGGCATACTGCGGACGGCTGTAGGCGGCGAAGGTCTCCGTGAACATTTCGGGCTTGTCCCAGTTGAAGGCCGACGAGGAGACGATCTTGTAGCCGACGTTGGAGCGCCCGGGATAGTAGATGTCGTCCGTGGCGGGGATGTCCTGGTATTTGAACGCCTTCATCAGGTCCCCGTTGGCCCCGACCGGATTGCGCGTCTCCTCCTGGTCGAGGTGCCCGCCGCTCTTGATCCCATGGGCGCGGCACCAGGCGGTCACCTGGCCGATGTAGTTCTCGGCGAAGAGGTCGGCCCGGTAGGTATGCAGGGCGTTGCGGGCCGCGGCCGTCTCCGGACCGATGTTGTACCACAGGGCCGGGTAGAGCGTCATTGGATCGTAGCCGTAGCGCGCCCGGAAGCCTTCATTGAATTTCGGAGTCCACATCCGCCCCGTCCCCTGCATCATCGTGGGCTCGTCGTAGAAGGTGCGCTCGATGACGGTCCCGAAGAACTCGCCGAGGTGCTCGTAGTAGGCGCCGAAGCTCATCTCGATGTATTTCGCGACGGCGTCGCGGTCCAGGTAGTCCACGCAACCGCCCTTGCCGGAGCGTGGGGCGAAAGCGGGATCCAGCCAGAAGAGCATGACCTTCCACCGGCCCGCCGGGACCTTGCAGCTGAGTGTCCCGTCCCGGAAACCGGCGCTCACGTCGCGCCGCTCCCAGGTGTCGAGGTTCATCGCCACGGCACCCACGTACAGGCCGCCTTCGGGCAGCCGGAGGGTGACTTTGCCGCCCTTGCCGCTGACGTCTGTCTCCTCCATCTCGAGGCTCTTGGTGCAGTCCTGCGAGTAGCGGGAATAGAAATGCCCCTCCACCATTCCGCTCGGGTATTCCCATTCGTCATAGAGGGTGGTGCACTTGAATCCCAGTTCCAGTCCCTTCTCGATGGCGGCCCGGTAGAGCTTGAAATAATCCTCGCTCAGGTAGGCGGTGCCTTCTTCCCGGGGCTTGCGCCCGGAGAATCTGAGATAGTCTTCGGACAGGCCCGCGGTGCTGCCGCCGCCGGCGATCAGCACGAAGGAACCCCACTTGTCCGTGCGGAAATCCTTCTCGACGGACTCCCGGACCGACGCTTCGGTGGCGCGGTCGAGGGGCAGCGCGATGAAGCGCACGCCGCGGAACTCCCGGGCGGGTTCGCGGAATTGCTCATATTCGACGCGGGTCATGTCGATCCCGTCGATCTCATATTTCTGCTGTGCGGCAGCGGGGGACAGGGAAGCGGCCAGCAGCAGGCCGGCCAGGGCGGATTTTCTCATATCGGTCAAAATGGTTTATACAAACATAGGGATTATTTTGCTTTTTTTGAATATCTTTGTTCAAACCAATTAACCACAAGCATGACAAGATTATTCCGTACCTTGACCTGTGCCGCGCTGGCACTCATGGCCGCCGCGCCGCTTTCCGCCCAGATCGGGCGGCGTTTCCCTTCCGAAAAGAAAGTCATCAAGGATCCCAGGACCGGGGTGGAACTGGTGTTCCTGACCAGCCAGCAGGGCAAGGGTGACTCCAAGATCTACCAGACCCACAACCAGTGGACCTCCGACGGGAAATGGGTGATCTTCCGCTCCAACCGCGTGCCCGGCGAGGCAATGGCGGTCAACGAGCAGACCGGCGAGATGGTCCAGGTGACCGAGGGCGGCTACAGCGGCATGCTCTGCGTGGCCCGCAAATCGATGCACCTCTACATCCAGCGCCCGGACATGACGGAAGCGCAGAAGGCGGAGCAGCAGGCGCTGTACCAGCGCCGCCGCGCCGGCGAGCAGGTGGACATCCCGCGCTATGACTGGCAGGTCGTGGAGATCGACCTGGAGAAGCTATTCAAGGATTCGGCGGCCGGACGCCTCAAGAAGAAAGACGCCTATGAGCGGATCTGCGGCATCATTCCAGCCGAAATGTGCTCCGAGGGCGACATGGCCCTCGACGGAAGCGAGGAGGTCGCTTATTTCCGCCTTGACAAGGAATTCGCCCGCAAATATCCCATCGCGGAGCAGATCGCCCCGAATTTCGGTCCCCGCAACATGGGTGCCGGTCCGGGCGGCATCGGCAAGATCGATCTCAAGACCGGCAAGGCCGAGCCCGTGGTGGCCGTCCATTTCAAGGTGGGCCACATCCAGGGCAATCCCTGGCATCCGGGCGAGGTGATCTTCTGCTGGGAGACCGGCGGCAAGGCCCCGCAGCGGACCTGGATGGTCAATGCCGATGGTTCCGGCCTGCGGCCGATCTACCGGGAGACCGAGTACGACTGGGTGACCCACGAGGCCGTCATCAGCGAGGATGAACTGGTCATCGCCATCCTGGGCCACCGCAAGATCGCCGAAGATGCACGCAACATGGACACGACGAAGGACTGGGGCCCTTCCGGTACGAAGGAATATGCCACCGGCATCGCCGTGGTCAACATGCGCACCCGCGAACTGACGCTCGAAGGACAGGTGGACGGCGACAATTTCTGGCATGTGGCGGGCTCCCAGGACGGCCACTGGGTGGCCGGCGATGACTTCGCCCGCGAACTCTGGCTGGTGGACCGCCATACCAAGGAGCGCATCCTGCTCACCGCCGGGCACAAGACCACGGCCCAGGACCACGTCCATCCGACCTTCAAGCCGGACGGAACAGAGATCGAAATCCAGTCCGCGATGCTGTCCGAGGACAACCGTTCGATGAACATCTGCATCGTCAAACTGCCGCAGGAACTCATCGACCGCTACAAGAAATAATTGAATGGAAATTAAAACAGCAGAACAGTATGCGCCGATGATTGCGCTCTACCGCGAGTGGAACGAGCGGATCAATGTCGTGTCCCGCAAGGACATCGACGGCCTTTATGAGCACCATATCCTCCACTCGCTGGCCATCGCGGAGTATGTGGACCGTTTCTACCCGGGCGCTTTCCGGGGGGCCGAAGTCCTGGATCTGGGCACGGGCGGCGGTTTCCCGGGGATCCCGCTTGCCGACGCTTTCCCCGAGGCGCATTTCACGCTGTGCGACTCCATCGGCAAGAAGGTGCGGGTGGCGCAGGCAGTCGCCGAAGGCCTCGCGCTGCAAAATGTGACCTGCGTCAACGCCCGGGCGGAGTCGCTGGCGGGACCCTTTGACTGGGTGGTCTCCCGCGCGGTCACGTCCCTGGACAACTTCTATCCCTGGGTCCGCGGGAAATTCCGCCGCAGCATCCTGTATCTGAAAGGAGGGGACATCAATGCCGAGATCTCCGAACTGGTCCGGAAATGCCGTGTCGAGCCCGGAAAGATCCGCACATGGAGGGTGGATGAATGGCTGAAAGATGAATATTTTGCAGAAAAATTTGTAATTGAAATCGGAAAAGATTACCTTTGCCCTCCCAAAATTTGAAAACTAAAAATAGAAGATATGAAAAGGACTTATCAACCCTCCAATCGCAAACGTGTCAACAAGCACGGTTTCCGCGAGCGCATGAGCACGCCGAACGGCCGCCGGGTTCTTGCTTCCCGTCGTGCACACGGCCGCAAGAAACTTACCGTTTCTTCCGAGGACCGCTGGTAGTAATCCGCGACTCAGAAAGAATGCCGACCCTTCCGGGCCGGCATTCTTTGTTTATTGTCTGGAGAGGATGCGGTCGATCATGCCGTATTCCAGGGCTTCCCCGGAAGTCATCCAGTAGTCCCGGTCCGCATCGGCGAACACCTTGTCGTAGGGTTGCCCGCTGTGCTGGGCGATGATGGAGACCAGTTCCCGGCGGATTTTCTCGATCTCCTTGGCGGCGATGAGGATATCGGACGCCTGTCCCTGGGCGCCGCCCATCGGCTGGTGGATCAGCACGCGCGCATGCGGCAGGGCGGAGCGCTTGCCGGGCGTACCCGCGCAGAGCAGTACGGAAGCCATCGAGGCGGCCATGCCGGTGCAGATTGTGGCCACGTCGGGCTTGACCAGCTGTATCGTGTCATAGATGGCCAGGCCGCTGGAAACCTGTCCTCCCGGACTGTTGATGTACAGGGAGATGTCCTTGGACGGGTCCGTGGACGAGAGGAACAGCAGCTGGGCGAGGATGATGTTGGCGACGTCGTCGTCGATCCCCACGCCGAGGAAGACGATGCGTTCCATCATCAGGCGGCTGAACACGTCCATCGACGCCACGTTGAGCGGGCGCTCCTCGATGATCGTGGGGTTGATGTAGGCGCTGGTCGCAGCCTGGTAGTCATGCAGGGTCAGCGGGTTGATGCCGCGTCCCCGGGTTGCGTATTTCTCGAATTCACTCTTGGACATAAAGCGGG
The DNA here is from genome assembly GCA_017454905.1 of Bacteroidales bacterium. Classification (GTDB taxonomy): domain Bacteria; phylum Bacteroidota; class Bacteroidia; order Bacteroidales; family UBA932; genus Cryptobacteroides. The sequence continues at coordinate 101,947 of JAFTCB010000062.1, read as the reverse complement.
AAGATTTAATTGTCAAAACCGATTTTGGGCCGCTTGGGCCCGGCGAGGGAGGAAGGATTGCAGCGGATGGATTCTTCCAGGATCTGCTGGGTGATCGGCTCGTCGGAGAGCGCCGCCACCATGGCCGATTCATTGACGATGAAGGCGATGTCGGAGGAGGCGTAGTTGTCGGTCAGGGCCGCCAGGCGGGCCAGGTTGATGTCGTCGCTGACCGGACGGCCTTTGAGATACAGGGCGAACATGGCCGTCCGGGTCTCGGGGTCCGGTGCGGGAATCTCGTATTTCAGGTCCATGCGCCCCTTGCGCAGGACGGCCGGATCGATCATGTCGATGCGGTTGGTCGTGCCGATCACGAACACGCCCCGCTCGGCGCAGTTGTTCAACTGGGAGAGGAATTCATTGACTTCCTCGGCGCGGTTGCGGGCCGAATCCGAGCCTCGCGCGGGCACGAAGGAGTCGAACTCGTCGAAACAGATCACGGACGGGGCGTTCTGTTCCGCCTTCTTGAAGAGGTCGGCGATCTTGCCCTGCGTACCGTGGATGTAGGTGCTGCCGAGGTCGGAGCCGTTGACGAGGAAATAATTGAAACCGGATTCTTCGGCGAATTTCTTGGCGAAGAAGGTCTTGCCGCAGCCGGGCGGGCCGTAGAGCAGCATGCCGTTGGGCGGCAGCAGGCGGTATCTGGCTGCCTTTTCCTTGTCCCGGAGGACCCAGATCACGCGCTTGAGCAGTTCCTGCTTGAGCCCTTCCATGCCGGCCACGTCCGCGAATCCACCCTTGCCGGAGCGGTTCTTCTGTGCGGAGAGCCGGACCTGGTCCTCGCGGGGCTCCGTCTTCTCTTCCGGTTTCGCGGGCTCTTCCGGTTTCTGCCGGGGCGGGGCGGTCTGCTCCCGGGTCAGGGAAACGTTGCCGGAAACATCCCCTTCGGAGAGGAGCGTAAGCAGCGTGGCGACGTCCGGCCGTTCCGCGCTGTCCAGGCTCAGCCCCGCCTGCAGGATCGCATCCGTCCCGGGGTCCGAATTCGCCGGGAAGGTCAGTCCGGCCTCGCGGGCGCGTCCGGCGATGATTTTCTTCGAATAGAAAGAATCCCGCGGGGGAATGTTGCACGGCCAGGGGGCGCGGCCGCAGATCAGGGTGTAGAACACGGCCGTGATGGCGAAGACGTCGCTCTTGGCGGAGAAGGTCCCGGCCAGGGCTTCCGGCGCTACATACTGGACGTTGAGGTCATCCATCGGGAAGGGAACAGCTCCCGACACGTCGCCGTGCGTGTGCCCCAGGTCGATGATCTTGGGCGTCACGCTGCCATCCGCCGCCGTTTCGAGCAGGATGTTGCGGGGCGTGAGGTCGTTGTGGTTCAGCCCCCGCTCCTGCATGAACAGGAGTCCTTCCAGGATGGGGATGATGATGGCCTTGGCCTCCGGCACGGAGAAAGTCCGGCCTTCGCGCAGCGCTTCCGACAGGAGCTTGCCGTCGAAGAATTGCGTGATCAGATACTGGAAACCCTTCCCGTTGATCTGGCCGGAGCCGTCCAGAACGTGCCGGATGATGTTGGGGTGGACCAGTTCCCGGCAGTGGAGGATCTCCTCCACGGTCCCGCCGAGGATCATTTTGTCCGGCATGCGCGACATGTCGTAGAATTTCATGAAATAGGGCAAGCCGTCTTCGCCCTTGACGATGTAACTGTCGTTGTACAGCCCCTCCTTGATGAAGCGCTGGACGGTGTAGCCCCCGAAGGGGGTGTGGTCTGGAAGCCGGATCATGGGAATGCAGGAATCTCTTCTTCACAAAGATATGGAAAATAAAGCAAATTGCCACCCTACCCGAAATTTTCGTTATCTTTGTCATTTGTATGAACGGGGAAAATGATTTTTCGCGGCTTGAGCTGCACCTGCCTGCCTGCAGGAGCAACTACCGCTATTTCCGCGGGCGCCTGAAGCCGTCCACGAAGCTGCTTGTACTTGTCAAGGCCAACGCCTACGGACACGGGGCCGTCGAGTTCGCCTCGATGATGCAGCAGGAGGGAGCGGACTACCTGGCCGTCGCGCTGCCCGTCGAGGGCGTCGAACTGCGCCGCAGCGGTATCTCCCTGCCGATCCTGGTCCTGACCGCCGGGACCGATTTCTTCCCGGAGATCATCGACTACCGCCTGGAGCCCGGCATCCCCAACCTATACACCCTGGAAGCCCTGTGCGTGGAACTCCGTGCCCGCGGGATCCGGGAATTCCCCGTCCACATCAAGCTTGACACGGGCATGCACCGCCTGGGTTTCATGACCTCGGAACTGCCGGCCCTGCTGGATTTCCTCAAGGTCCACCCCGAAGTCCGTGTCAAGTCCCTCTATTCCCACCTGGCCGCCGCCGAGGATCCGGCCGAGGACGCCTTTACCCTGGGACAGATCGCGATGTTCGAGGCCAATGCCCGGACCGTCACCGACGCGGTCGGCTACAAGCCGATGTGGCATGTGCTCAACTCGGCCGGCATCGAACGGTTCCCGCAGTACCAGCACGACATGGTCCGCCTGGGGATCGGCATCTACGGCATCAGCGCCCTTCCGGACGTGCACCTGGCGCCGGTCGCCTCCCTGAAAGTCAAAGTCCTGCAGGTCAAGACCCTGGGCCCGGAGGACGGCACCATCGGCTACGGCCGCCACGGACACGTGGCCCCCGAAGGCTCCGTTATCGCCACCATCCCCGTGGGGTACGCCGATGGACTGGACCGCCATTTCGGCTGCGGAGCCGCTTCCTTCAGCGTGAACGGCCACCGCGCCCCCACCATCGGCAACATCTGCATGGACATGTGCATGATCGACGTCACGGGCATCCCCGTGAAGGTCGGCGATACCGTGACCATTTTCGGCGAGGACCCCACGGTCGGGGAGCTTGCCGGCATCCTGGGGACCATCCCCTACGAGATCCTGACCTCGGTGCCCCGCCGCATCGAACGGATCATCCTGCGCAAATAACAGATTCGCGATATGAAGAAATCATTTACCCTTTTCACGCTGGTGCTGCTGTGCATCGGCGCCACCGCACAGCCGAAAGGCAGCATCACCCCGGAGATGCTTTCCGAGATCCGCACCGGCTATGCCGGCACGCCGGCGGACAAAGCCATCCGCAATGCGCTCAACACGACCTCCATCGCCGTCCTGTCCGCCAACGCCGACAATGCCGCGATGATCGATACGGAGTTCTCCGACCGTGTGGAGACCTGGGGGATTACCGACCAGAAATCTTCCGGCCGCTGCTGGCTCTTCACCGGGCTGAATGTCCTGCGCGCAGCCGCCGCCAAGCAGCACGGCCTGGGCGATTTCCGCTTCTCGCAGAACTACAATTTCTTCTATGACCAGCTGGAGAAGGCGAACCTCTTCCTGCAGGCCGTCATCGACACCCGCGACAAGGGCTTCGACGACCGCGAGGTGGACTGGCTGTTCAGCAATCCGATCAGCGACGGCGGCACCTTCACCGGCGTGGCGAACCTCGTGATGAAATACGGCGTGGTCCCCGCGGACGTGATGCCCGAGAGCCTGTCGGCCAACAGCACCTCCGCCATGGCCACCCAGCTCAAGACCTTGCTGCGCCGCGACGGCCTCAAACTGCGCGAAACCCCTGCCGGCGTCAAGGCCAAGGACCTCCCTGCCTGGCTGGAGAAGCAGAAGACCGCCATGCTCAAGGATGTCTGGCACGTGCTCGCCCTCTGCCTGGGCGTTCCGCCGACGGAATTCGAATGGAAGGGCAAGACCTACACCCCGCAGTCCTTCTACAAGGAGCTGCTGGGCTACGACCTGGAGCACAACTATGTGATGCTGATGAACGACCCCAGCCGCGAATACGGCAAGGTCTATGAGATCCAGTATGACCGCCACCTGTACGACGGACAGAACTGGCTCTATGTCAACCTCCCCATCGAGCGCATCAAGGAGATGGCCATCGCCTCCATCAAGGCGAACAAGGCGATGTACTTCTCTTGCGACGTGGCCAAGTTCCTCGACCGCACCAAGGGTGTGGCCGACCTGCGGAATTTCGACTACGAGTCCCTGCTCGGCGTGGATCTGTCGATGGACAAGCGCGAGCGTGTGATGACCCATGCCAGCGGCTCCTCCCACGCGATGACCCTGATCGCCGTGGACCTCAAGGACGGCAAGCCCTGCAAGTGGATGGTCGAGAACAGCTGGGGCGCCTCTTCCGGCTACAAGGGCAATATCATCATGACCGACGAGTGGTTCAACGAATACATGTTCCGCCTGGTGGTGGAGAAGCAGTTCGTGCCCGCCGACGTGATGAAGATGCTTGAGCAGAAGCCCGTCATGCTCCCTGCCTGGGATCCCATGTTCCTCGGAGAGGAATGATCCCGTTCCTGGACCAGGTCGCACGGCACTATTTCGGCCGGGAAGAGATGGAGCAGTCCTGCTTCGTCTTTCCGAACCGGCGTGCACTGGTCTTCTTCCGAAAGTACCTGGGTGCCTGCGCGGCCCGGGCGGGCCGTCCGCTGCGTGCTCCGGAGTTGTTCACGATGAACGACTTCTTCTACGAGTGCGCGGGGGTGAAGCGCCAGACGGACCAGGTCCACCTGCTGCTGACTCTCTATGATTGCTACCGCCCGCTGTACGAAGCCTCGGGAGGCCGGGCGGAGAGCCTGGACGAATTCATCTTCTGGGGAGGCGTGCTGCTGTCGGATTTCAACGATGTGGACAAGTACCGGGTGGATCCCGGGAAGCTGTTCACCAACATCGCCGACTTCCGCGGGATGCAGGATGATTTCGAATACCTGGAGGAAGGGCAGGTGGCGGCCATCCGTCAGTTCCTTTCGCATTTCCGCACCGGCGGCCGCTACAAGGAGGAATTCCGCCGGATCTGGGATCTCCTGCTGCCCCTGTACCGCTCCTTCAACGCCACGCTGGCGGAGAAGGGGATGGCCTATGAGGGTCAGGTGTACCGGATGCTGGCGGACCGCCTGCAGCAGACGCCTGCGGCGGACCTGCTCCAGAAACGCTTCGGGGACACCCGGAAATTCGTGTTCGTGGGGCTCAACGCCCTGAATGAGTGCGAGAAACTGCTGATGCGCCGCCTGCGCGATGCCCGCCGGGCAGAGTTCTGCTGGGATTTCAGCAGCGACTGGATTCGGGATCCGCACAACAAATCCGCCCTGTTCCTGACCCGGAACGTGGAGGAATTCCCCCAGGCCTTCGATCCGGACCCGGACGGGCTGCCCCTTCCGGAAATCCACGTGCTCAGCGTGCCTTCTTCCGTCGGGCAGGCCAAGCAGATTCCGGCCATCCTGGACCGGCTGGACGCCGGCGGCATCGAGACGGCGGTCGTCCTGCCGGACGAAAACCTGCTGATCCCGGTGATGAACTCCCTGCCGTCCCGCATCCGGGACGTCAACGTGACCATGGGCTATCCCATGGGCGGCAGCGCCCTGAGCGCCCTGATGGACGACGTGGCTGCCCTGCAGATGCATCTGCGCGAGAAGGACGGCCAGTGGTATTTCTACCACCGGCAGGTGTGGTCCATCTTCTCCAACAGTATTTTCAAATCCCTGTCGGGGGAAGCGGAGCGCGAAAAGGCAGCCCTCGTGCGGAAGCAGGCCCGGTATTACATCCCGCAGGAGGAACTGTCCGGGCTGCCGCTGTTCGAATGGATCTTCCAACCCGTCGTGCAGGTCCCGGGAGAGCGGGACAGCCGCACCATCCGGGCCCTGGAAGCATACCAGTGCAATTTGCTGAGCCGCCTGGGCGATGCCTTGCGTGCGGTGCCGGGGATGGCGCTGGAACTGGATTTCGCCCGGGAGTACTACCTGGCGGTCGGGCGCCTGCGCGACCTGGACCTCGCCATCCAGCCGGCCACGTATTTCCGCCTGCTGTCCAAACTGCTTGCCGCTTCTGCCGTCCCCTTCCGGGGAGAGCCGCTCAAGGGCCTGCAGGTCATGGGACCGCTGGAGACGCGCGCCCTGGATTTCGACAACCTCATCCTGCTGAGCTGCAACGAGGGAATCTTCCCCCGGCGCAGCGTGTCCGCCTCTATCGTGCCGGCGGAGCTGCGGCGTGGCTTCGGACTGCCGACCTACGAATACCAGGATGCCGTGTGGGCCTATTATTTCTACCGGATGATCCAGCGGGCCGGCCAGGTGTGGCTGCTCTTCGACTCCCGCACGGAAGGCGTCAAGGGCGGCGAGGAGAGCCGCTATATCAAGCAGCTCGAACTGCATTTCGGCGCCAGGATCCACCGCTATGTGCTGCGGGCGGAAATCGGCCGGGGAGCGGAGGAGCCCGCGATCGGGAAGACGCAGGAACACCTGGACATCCTCCGGGAGAAACAGCTCTCCGCCTCTGCGCTCCAGAACTATCTCGCCTGTCCGGCGAAATTCTATTACCACAGCGTCTGCGGCCTCAAGGAACAGGACGAGGTCGCCGAGTCCCTGGAGGCGAACGATATCGGAAACGTCTTCCACGAGACGATGCAGGAAATCTACGACCGGCCGGACCGGACCGTCACCCGTGCGTGGCTGGAGTCCGTGCTGAAAGGTTCCCTCATCCGGGACAAGGTGCGCGCCCACATCCTGAAGGCGCTGAACACCTTCGAGGTGACGGGACGCAACATCATCTTCGAAGACCTGGTCTGCCGCTATGTCCGCAAGGCGGTGGAGCGGGACCTGGAACTGCTCACGAAAGCGGGCCGGGACTCCTTCCGGATCTACGGGCTCGAGCTGAAGCGTACGGCCCGGATCGGGGACTACAACTTCGTCGGCTACATCGACCGCCTGGACAGCCTGATGCCCGGCGAAGTCCGCGTGGTGGACTACAAGACGGGCAAGGTGACCGACGAGGATTTCCTGATCACGGAGGAGAACGCGGAAGAAGTCGTGGACAAGCTGTTCGGTCCGGACAACCAGAAACGGCCCAAGATCGCCCTGCAGCTCTACCTGTATGACCGTTTCGTCGCCTCGGATGAAGCCCTGGAGGGCTGCCGGATCGTGAATTCGGTCTACCAGACCTCCCGGCTTTTCGTGCATCCGGTGGAGAGCGTATCCCTCAATGACCGTTTCCTCGGCCTGATGGAGGAGCGGGTCACGGACCTGCTCTCCGAAATCTCCGACCTGTCCGTGCCTTTCCGGCGGACGGAAGATCTGAAAACCTGCGAATGGTGTGACTTCAAAAACATTTGCGGACGATGAAGATTCTCAAGGCCAGCGCCGGTTCGGGCAAGACCTACCGGCTTTCGAATACCTATATCGACCTGCTGCTGGACAGCCGCGAGCCGTATCCCTACCGCCATATCCTGGCGGTGACCTTCACCAACAAGGCCACGGCCGAGATGAAGGCGCGGATCCTGCGCGACCTCTCGGACCTGTCCCGGACAAACCCCCGGGCGAAGGATCTGCTCACGGACCTGCTTCACGATTACGGCGCCTTCTCCGTCAGTACCATCGACCGGTTCTTCCAGCAGACGCTCAAGGCCTTCTCCCGCGAGATCGGGCAGTTCGCCGACTACCAGGTCGAACTGGACAAGGATTCGCTGATCGCCGAGACGATGGACCGCATCCTGGATTCGCTGACCGAGGACAGCCGGGAATTGCTGGAATGGATCCGGAGCAGCCTGGCGGACACCCTGGAGCAAGGGCGCCGCTACCGTGTGGACGAAGGCCTGCTGGAGATCGGCAAATTGCTGAAGAACGAGGAGTTCCGCCAGCTGTCCGCACAGTACCGGATCTCGGGCAAGGAGGCTTTCTCGAAAGAGCGCCTGAAGCGGATCCGGACCGAGTGCCGCGCTGTCATCCGGGATTTCCACCGGCGGGCGGAGTCGTTCGGGCTCGAAGTCCGGCCGGGCGAACTGGTCAAGGTACCCATAAAGCGGGTGTTGAAGGCTTCGGCAGAATTGGCCGATTTGTTTGACCGCCCCTACAAGTTCTATTGCACGGCCTTCCTGCTGGACAGGCTCCTGTTCCGCCTGGGCCTAGCAGGCGAGTTCTACCAGGCGTTCGACGACCTGGCTGCTGAAAAGAACGTGCTCTGCCTGGATGAGTCCAATACCTTGCTGCGCGACATCATCGCCGGCTCTGACGCCCCGTTCGTCTATGAGAAACTGGGCGTGCGCTATGAGCATTTCCTGCTGGACGAGTTCCAGGATACTTCGCACATCCAGTGGGAGAACTTCCTGCCGCTGCTCCGGGAGAGCGAATCCAAGACGGGCGGCAACCTGATCGTGGGGGATGTCAAGCAGAGCATCTACCGCTTCCGCGATTCAGACTGGGAACTGCTCGGCAGCGAGGTGGAGCGTGCCTTCCCGCAGGCCGAAGTGGAGCCGATGGAGGGCAACTGGCGCAGCGCCCGGACGGTGGTAGAGTTCAACAACCGGTTCTTCTCCTATGCCGCGGGCCAGCTCGGCCTGCAGGAGATCTACGCCGATGTCCGGCAGAAGGTAATGAAGAAAGATGCGCAGTCCGGCTGCGTCCAGGTGAGTTTCTGCGAAGACCAGCTGGCGGCGGTCCTGGATTCCGTGCTCCAGGCACAGCGGAATTCCGCCCATTGGGGCGATATCGCCGTGCTGGTCCGGAACAAGAAGGAGGGGGCGGCGGTCGCCTCCTTCCTGATCGCGAACGGCATCCCGGTGATTTCCGATGACTCGCTCAACCTCAAATCCTCCCCGGTGGTCCGGCGGCTGGTGTCCCTGCTGAGCTGCTACGAGAACCCGGACGACCGGATCGGCCGTTTCCTCGCGGACGCCATGTCCCTGACCTTCCCGTCGGAGTACCATTCGCTGGTGGATTTCTGCGAAGAGCTGCTGCGCGCGATGCGCGACTGGGACCCCGGCTGTTTCGACGGGCAGGTCCTGTTCGTGCAGGCTTTCATGGACGAATTGCAGGACTGGGTGCAGGTCAACGGCAATAATCTCCGTTACTTCCTCCGGCACTGGGAGGAAAAGGAAATCTACATCGGGTCCCCCGAGAATGCGGCTTCCGTCCGGGTGCTGACCATCCACAAATCCAAGGGGCTCGAGTTTCCGTACGTTATCTTCCCCTTCGCAGAAAATGTGAAGCTCTATAAAAACAAGGTACATTGGAGCCGTCTGGAGACGGAGGGGACTCCCTTCAGTCCGGACATGGCGGGCATCTACCCGGTGGAGCTGGGCAACCTGGCCGATGCGAGCCTTTTCCGGGATTCCGTGCAGCGCGAGCACTACCAGCAGCTGGTGGACAACATCAACCTCTTCTACGTGGCGCTGACACGCGCCGGGAAATGGCTGCACGTCATTGCAAAAAAACCATCGAAGAAGTGCCGGGAGTCTTTAGCCAAGGGCAGCCCAGAATATGGCAATTTCTCGGAAATCCTTTTCGCCTTCCTGGGCGGGCAGGATGAATATGCGGAAGGCAGTCCGTATGATTTCTCCGCATTGGAGCGGAAAGAGGCGGCGGAAGCATCCGACTTCCCCGCAGAGTACCCTTCCATGGCCCCGGAAGGGCGGCTTGCCCCGTCGCAGGAAGCGGACGACTTTTTCGGCGAGGAAGGAGCGGTCGGCGCTGAGGCTTCCGCGCGCCTGCGCGGAATCGTCCTGCACGGCATCCTGTCGGAGGTGAAGGTGCCTGCCGACCTGGACGCTGCCGTGGATGCTGCCGTACGGGATGGCCGGCTCGATGCGGAAGGCGGTGCGCGGGCGCTTGCCCTGCTGCGCAGCAGGATCGCCGCGCATCCGGACTGGTTCCCTGCCCGGATCGAGCCGGAAGTCCGGGTGTACAACGAGCGGACCCTCTTCGATGCTGACGGCAGGGAACACCGCCCCGACCGCGTGGTCGAGGAAGGCCGCGGCGTCCGGATCATCGACTTCAAGTTCGGACACGAAGAAGAGGGCTACCGCTATCAACTGCAGCGTTACGCACGCCTGTACCGCGCGCTGGGCTACGATGTGGACGGTGCCTGGATCTGGTATGTCGAGGAGGACAGGGCGGTTCCCGTGGATTTGGCATAATTCTTTCAAGGACAAGGATCATGATGAAAAAGTGGCTTCTCCCTTTACTCTCCCTGCTGCTGCCGCTCTCCCTGGGAGCGCAACAGCAACAGATTGCCGATATCGCTGCGCACCTGGACACGCACCGCATCACGCTGCACTACTCCTGTGTGTTCACGCAGGATGCCCCGGTGCAGCTGGATGGCGTCCTGACCCTTCAGGGGGCCTGTTACCGTGCCGTCGGCAACGGCATGGAAATCTACAACGACGGTTCGGTACGCTGGACCGTGGACCCCAAGTCCAGGGAAGTCTATATCGAGCCGGCCGAAGGCCTGGAGGAATTGCTGGCGTGGCAGGAATCCCTTTCGGAACTGAAAATCACGGAAGTCAAGTACCTGCCGCTGAAGGAGGACCTGTCGGACTTCCGCTTCGATACCGCCGCCCTGGATGATACCTGGGTGGTGACCGATCTCCGCTGATTTGCGGAGACTGTTGTTTTTTTGCATCTTTGCATTATGAACAAACCGTTAGTCCTTTCCCTTCTCCTCGCACTTGGCTGCGTGGCCGCCCCGTCCCGGGCGCAGGTCGTCTATGTCCCCGAAACCGTCCATCTCCAGTCTCCGAAAGTCCCGGAGTACATCGATTTCGCCGGACAGACCTACCGTTTCGACCGTCCCGACCTCTATGAGCGGATGGACCGCGAAATGATCACCTTCACCTATTCCCACACCAATTCGATCCTGATGCTCAAGCGCTCCGAGCGCATCTTCGCACAGGTGGTCCCGATCCTCCGCAAGAACGGCGTCCCCGAGGACCTCAAGTACCTGATGGCCATCGAGAGCAACCTGGATCCCAAGGCCCTGTCCACGGCCGGTGCCGCGGGCCTGTGGCAGTTCATGAAGGCCACGGGCCGCTCCTACGGGCTCGAAGTGGCGGACGAGGTGGATGAACGCTACAACATCGAGAAGGCGACCGTAGCGGCCTGCAAGTATCTCAAGGAGGCATACGCCAAATTCGGCGACTGGATGACGGTGGCGGCCAGCTACAATGCCGGCCAGGGTGGCATCTCCCGCCGGCTCGAGGCGCAGCGCCAGAGCCGGGCGATGGACCTTTTCCTCGTCACGGAGACCTCCCGCTACATGTTCCGCATCCTGACGGCCAAGTATTTCTTCGAGCACCCGGAAGAATTCGGTTTCGATGTCGAGGACCGCTATCCCTACCTCGCTCCCAAGGAGACCGTCACGGTCAGCGAACCCATCCCGAACCTGACGGACTTCGCCGAAGAACACGGATCGACCTACTTCCACGTCAAGGAAGCCAATCTCTGGCTGCGCAGCGACAAGCTCACCAACAAAGCCGGGAAAACCTACAAGATCATAATCCCGACCACGGAGTACTGATGCCTGCCGGATACGCAGAAGGCGGAACGCAAAAAAATGCGTTCCGCCTTCTGCGTTTAAGGTATATTCAAGGACCTACCGGTGCAGGAAAGCATCCAGGATGGGCTGGAGGGTGTTGAGGTCCGGGATCAGGACCTGGCGGGGCTTGGACCCCTCCTGCGGCCCGACGATACCGGCTGCCTCAAGCTGATCCATCACGCGCCCGGCCTTGGCGTAGCCCATGCCCAGCTTGCGCTGCAGGTCGGAGGTGGAGCCGCGCTGGCTGAGGACCACCATCTTGGCCGCCTCCTCGAAGCGCTCGTCCACCTTCGCCATGTCGACCATTCCGCCGCCTTCGCCGCCTTCGGGAGCGGCCTCTTCGGGCGAAGGAAGATAATAAGGCGTATTGTAGCACCGGCCATAGCCGGTCTGGCTGCCGATGAACTCCGTGACCGCATCGATCTCCTTGCCGTCGATATAGCCGCACTGGATACGCTCGGACTCGATGCCGGCGGAGAACAGCATGTCGCCGCGGCCGATGAGCTTTTCGGCGCCCGGGGCGTCGAGGATGGTCGTGGAGTCCACGCGGGAAGCCACGCGGAAAGCGATACGCATCGGGAAGTTGCTCTTGATGATACCTGAGATCACGTCCACGGACGGACGCTGGGTGGCGAGGATCACGTGCAGGCCCGCGGCCCGGCCTTTCTGTGCGAGACGGATGATGGAGTTGGTGATGCTGCGGGAAGCGGCCCGCGCATCGGGCGAGGCACCCGTGGTCATCGTCAGGTCGGCGTATTCATCGACCACCACCACGATGAAGGGCAGGAAACGGTGGCCCTTGTCCGGGCGCAGCTTGCGCTCCTTGTATTTCTCGTTGTAGAGGGTGATCTTGTTGACCCCGGCCTTGCTGAGCAGCTCGTAGCGGTCGTCCATTTCCGTACACAGGGAGCGGAGGATCTTCTCGGCGTCCTTGGGCTTCTTGACGATGGCGTTGTTGCGCTCGTCCTCCTCGTCCACCGAATCCGGCAGCACGGCGAGATAGTGCTTGAGCAGCTGGCCATAGGCGGAGAATTCGACCATCTTCGGGTCGATGAAGACGAATTTCAGCTCCGAAGGGTGCTTGCTGAAGAGCAGCGAGGACACGATGACGTTGAGGCCGACGGATTTGCCCTGCTTCGTCGCACCGGCGACGAGCAGGTGCGGGGCATCCGCCAGGTCGAAGACGCGGACCTTCTGGGTGATCGTGTAGCCGATGGCGACGGGCAGGTCCGCCTTGCTGTTGCGGAATGAATCATCGTTGAGCAGCGCCTTCAGCGGCACGATGGAGGAGTAGTCGTTGGCGACCTCGATGCCGACGGAGTCGGACAGCGTCACGACGCGCACGCCCTTGGCGTTGAGCGAGAGGGCGATGTCCTCCTGCAGTTTCTTGATGTCGGCGATCTTCACGCCCGGGGCGGGGTAGACCTTGTAGAGGGTGACCGTCGGGCCGACGATGGCCTTGACGTCGTTGACCTGGATCTTGTAGTTCGCCAGGGCCGCGCGGATCTTGTTGTTGTTGCGGGTCAGTTCCTCGGTAGAGACATCCCGGCGTCCGCTGGAATAGCTTTCCAGCAGGTCCAGGGACGGGAAGACATATTTCGGCAGGCCGTCCGGGGGGTCGAGGCGGTTGTCAATGGGCTTGAGGTCCTCGACATGCTCGGCCTCGAGTCCGTTGTCATCCGTGATGATGGTGAAGGAGCCTTCTTCGGCTTTGGACTCCGGCGTCCCGGGGGTCTCCGGGGCGTCTTCTTTCTTGACCGTGACGGAGACGGGTGGCTGGACCGGGTCGGGCTCCGTCTCCGTCTGGGGATCATCGGGCAGGAACAGGTCACCGTTCGGATCCGGATCCGGGTCGGGCTCCGCAGTCTCGTTCTCTCCCTCTCCGGCGGGATCCGGTGTTTCGGGACCGTCGGTCCCAGGGTTCTCCGGCTTCGGCTGCCCGATCGTGGAGAACCAGTGGTTGAAGCGCTTGGAGGCGAAGAAGAGGAAGGCGGCGATGAGGATGACGATGAACAGACAAGTGACGACCGGTCCGAACAGGTTGTCCGCCCAGCCGACAACGCTCGCGCCGCAGCGGCCGCCGAGGCCCCCGCCGAATACGTTGTCCAGGCCGGCCAGCTTGCCGCCGTACGCCAGGACCAGTGAGGAGATGAAAGCGCCGAACAGGGCGATCAGCGTGGTCTTGACCAGCGACTTGGGCCAGTTCTGCGCCAGCAGGCGGACGGAGACGGCAGCCAGGATGAACAGCAGGGAGAAACTGCCGAGTCCGAACAGGTTGCAGACCAGCAGATACCCGGTCTTGAACCCGAGTTTGCCGGCGGCGTTGCCCACGGCCCGGTCCGCCTGCATGGCGTCCGGGTCTCCGAGCAGGCTCATGTCCTCCTGCCAGTGAAATAGGTAGGAAAAGGTCGCGATGAAGATGAAAAGGGTCAGCGCGGCGACGCACAGTCCCGCGATCCGGACCGCCGAGGTCCGCTCTTCTTCATCCCAGGATTTCCAGATTCTCATTTCTTCTTATAGGGGCGCTTGAAGTTCTTGTGGGGGCGGTTCCGCTGGCCTCCGGGCTGCCCGACGTTGATGCCCATGCCGGGACGCGAGAAGTTGGCGTCGCCCGCGATCTTGCTGAGGCTGATCCCTTCGGGGATCCGGAGCCGGTAGTCGGAAAGCTTTTCGATGTCGGCGAAGATGGTCTCGTCGGCGACGCTGTCCTTGTTCCAGATGAGGTACTGCTGGCGCATGTAGATGGCCAGGGCGCGGATCATCTCGGTCTTGACTTCGCCGTCCGGCTGCTCGCAGAGCAGGTTGATGATGCTCTCGATGTTGCGCCCGTAGTGGAAGGCCTTGATCCGGGTCCCCTTCATCGGGATGGGGACGGGGTCCGTGGTGAACTCCTCGGCCACGGGGCAGGGGTAGGGTGCGTCGACGTCCAGGTCATAGCCAGCGATCATGTAGAGATGATCCCAGAGCTTGTGCTCGAAGTTGTCCTGCGTATGTACCTGCGGGTTGAGCAGTTCCATCACCTTGACCACGGCGCGCGCCTGCTCGGTCCGCTTCGCCTTGTCGGGGATCGCTTTCAGCTGCTCGACCATCTTGAGGACGTTGCGCCCGTACTCGGGCATCGCCAGCCGCTCCCGGGAAGTATTGTAATCCAGTGTATGGGAAAGTTCGTTTTGATCCATAGTCTTTCAGAAAATGATGAATGACAAAGATAGTGATTTTCGCGGAAATCCCATTAACGTGCCCGGGCGGCGAAGCCTTCGGACATCCAGGTGCCGCCGGCCATGATGAGGTACCCTTCGATGTCCGGGCGGGATTCGATCAGTTCGCGGGCCTTCTCCGGACCGATCACCATACAGGCGGTCGCCAGGGCGTCCGCTTCCGCACCGGTCGGGGCGACGATGGTCGCGCTGAGCAGGTCATGCGTGACAGGATAGCCGGTCCGGGGATCGATGGTATGCGCGTATTTCTTGCCGTCCTTGATGTAGAATTTCCGGTAGTTGCCGGAAGTGACGATGCCGCAGGCTCCGCCGTCAGACTGCCAGATGCTGCGGATGTCCTTGCCGGGCGTGTCGTTGTCGTCGGTCGGATTGTCCACGCCGATGGTCCAGCCTTTGCCGGAGGGATTCACGCCTTCGCAGAAGATTTCCCCGATGTCCACGAGCATGTTCTTCACGCCCAGGGAGTGGAGATACCCGGCGATGACGTCGCAGGTGTAGCCCTGGGCGATGGCGTTGAAATTCAGGACCTTCTCCTCTTTGCAGGCGGCCAGGGCGGCAGCGACGCGGCCGGGGTCGGGCAGGCTGTCCGCGGTGAATCCGAATCCCCAGATGTCGAACAGCGGGGCGGCGGTCACGTCAAACGCGCCTCCGGTTTCCTCCTTGTAGCGGTCCGACAGGGCGCGGACCTCCCGGAAAAAGCGGTCCGGCTCGATGGCCTCGCCGGCATTGTAGCGGCTCAGCAGCGAGTTCTTGTTGTAGCCCGACAGGCTGAAATCGATGCCCGTGAGCAGCGAGTCGATGGTGGCTCCGATGGTGGCTTCCGGGGTGGAAACCCCGTTCAGATCGGCTTTGACGGTATATACGCCGCCCTGGGCATAGCCGGTGAAAACGGCATAGCCGGTCCTGCGGCATCCGGGCAGGAAGCAGAGGGAGACCAGGAGTAAGGAAAAAAGCTTGCGATACATGACTTCGGCAAAGTATTTGCACAAAGTTAGCGGTTTTTCGCGCAAAATTGCGCATATTTGCAAATTGTAACAGAAGAAAGTATGAAGTTGTACAGATGGCTGGTCCCGGCAGTCCTGGCCGTGGGTTTCGTGCTGATGACCGGCTGCAAGAAAGAAGAAGACGAATCGCTGAAGGCCCTGACCGGGAGCCTTCGCCTTTCCCTTCCGGAATACGTGGAGCCGGGATACACCAAGACGTTCATGATCGACACGATGATGACGGTCTCCCGCTCGGACAAGGGCCCGGTCGGCTATCGCTTCGTCGACCCGGACACGGGGGAGGCTGATACGCTGGTCACGGAAGACGGCGAAATCCTTGAGCACTACTACACTTTCACGGCGGCCAACAAGACCGCTACCCAGACCCTGACCTTCTCGGCCATCGTGGACGCTGAATCGGATTATTACGGGACCTCGGCCAATGCCAAGTTCACCATCGTGCGCCCCGGTATCGGCTTCGGTGCATCCATTTCCAATTTCGATACGAAGGCTTCGCTGAAGCCTTTCGAGGACCCCCGGGACGGTCGGAAATATTACTGGACGCTTCTGGGTGACAAGATCTGGATGCGGCAGAACCTCGCCTGGACGGGTGCAGGCAAACCTTACCACCTCTGCGAGGCGATGACGGATGTCTTCGGCCGCTACTATACCTGGGAAGAAGCGCAGACCGCCTGCCCGCCGGGCTGGCATCTGCCTGCCGATGCGGAATGGACGGCGATGATGACGGGCGCCCAGCCCGGCACGGACCTTCCCGGCCTGGCCGGCAAGGTGATGGCGGACCTGTATTTCAACGGCACCAAGATGTGGGAGTACTGGCGCGAGGTCCCCATTACGGATGAGTTCTATCTCTCCGCGATGCCTGTGGGATATGCCACGACCGGCGAGGGATCCTATACTTTCGACGGCTTGTACAGTTACGCTGCGTTCTGGACCTCCGACCAGGAGGGCGGGCTCGGTGTCTGCCGCTACATCTATCACAACAAGGATATCGTCTTCCGCGGCGCAATGTCCAAGACGGATTTCGCCGCATCGGTGCGTTGTGTGGCGGACTAGAGGGAAGCGACCGTTTCCAGGAAAGCAATCAAGGCCTGGCCAAGCAGATCGGCCAGGTTTTTTATTGCTGCCGGACAGCCCGGCAGCAGGGAAGGCAGTCCGCACAGGATGAACGCTTCGGTGAGCGGCAGGGCGCCCAGGTTGGTGAGCAGGAAATAGCGCGGGAAGGTGTGGAAGTGCATCCAGACGAGCGGTGCGGTGAATGCCTGGCATGAGAGGGTGAGGGCCGTGGCGGTCCAGATTTTCCGGAACGGGTCCGGATGCGGGCTCCGGGGATACCAGGCTTCCAGATGCGGGAAGACCAGCACGATGCCGAGCAGGGCCAGGTAGGAGAGCTGGAATCCCAGGCTGCCGACAACGCCCGGGGAGACGGCCAGCTGGATCGTGAGTGCCGCACAGAAGATGCTGAGCGGCTTGCGCCGCCTGCCCGGAAGCAGCCGGGAGGCTTCATGCAGGCAGATGAACAGGAAGGCCCGGACCAGGGAGGGCGGGGCGCCGGTCATGGCGAGGTAGAAGGCGGACGCGCCGATGCCGGCGGCGCTGCGGACCAGCAGGGCGGTGCGGCCCCGGCCCAGCACGGAAAGCCCTTTTTGCAGGATTCCGTAGAGGATACCCAGATGCAGTCCGGACAGGGCGAGGAGATGGGATGCGCCCGCGGTGCGGAAAGCTGCGACGGTCCCGCGGTCCATCCCGTCCCGGTTCCCGGTCAGCAGGGCCTTGAGCAGCTCTGCCGTGTTTTCGTGGGAAAAGCCGGCCCCTTCGATGCTCCGGGCCAGGCCGGAGAGCGCCCTTCCGGCGAAATCCGCCCGCACCGGGGGTGCAAACGAGAGCGCGGCATTGGCTCCGCAGAAGACGCCCAGCAGGAAAAACAGTCCGGCTAGCGTGCCGTTCCGGTGTCCCGGCCGGCAGGCCAGGCACAGCAGGGCGGCGGCCGCGAGGCAGGCGCCTCCGGCAACGGGCCATAGCAAATCGCTCCCGGGCGGCACCTGGGCCGCCATGATCACTCCTGCTGAAAACGGGATTGAGATCGCCACGATATCTTTCTCCACGACCATCTCAATCGAATTTTTGCCAAAATACGCATTATTTCTTAAATTTGCGTGATTTAGATTTCATAACCAATTCAAATATGATTATCCTCGTTATCAATTGCGGAAGTTCTTCGGTGAAGTACCAGTTGCTCGACATGAAGAACGACGACGTGTATGACCTCCTGGCCAAGGGCCTGGTCGAGAAGATCGGCCTGCCCGACGGCTGCCTTACCCACAAACCGACCGGCAAGGAGCCGTATTCGGTGACCCAGCCCATTCCGGACCATAAGGTCGGCATGAAGCTCGTCCTGGATGCGCTCGTGGATCCCGAGCACGGCGTCCTCTCGAGTTTCGATGACATCGAGGCGGTCGGCCACCGTATCGTCCAGGGCGCCGACTTCTTCTCCGGGAGCACCCTGGTGGATGACGATGTGCTGAAGAAGATCGAGATCTGCTGCGATTTCGCCCCGCTTCACAATCCGGCCCACCTGCTCGGTATCCATGCCATTTCGCATGTCCTGCCGGAAGTTCCGCAGGTCGTGACCTTCGATACGGCCTTCCACCAGACGATGGAGCCCTATGCCTATATGTACGCCCTTCCGTATGAGTATTATGAGAAATACCGCGTCCGCCGTTACGGCGCCCACGGCACTTCCCACCAGTATGTCTCCCAGCGCGGCGCCAAGCTGGCGGGCCTGGATCTGGCACATTCCAAGATCATCACCTGCCACCTCGGCAACGGCAGTTCCGTGACCGCCATCAAGGACGGCAAGGTAGTCGATACTTCGATGGGCTTCACCCCGCTCGAGGGCATGATCATGGGCACCCGCTGCGGCAACATCGACGCCAATATCGTTCCCTATATCATGAAGAAGGAGAACCTGACGCCGGACGAGATGACCACCGTGATGAACAAGAAGAGCGGTTTTCTCGGCCTTTCCGGGAAGAGTTCCGATCTGCGCGACATGGACGCCGCCGCCAAGGCGGGCGATGCACGTGCCAAGATCGTGCTCAAGAAACTGACCTACGATACCATCAAGAACGTGGGCGCCTACATCGCCGAGATGAACGGTGTGGACCTGATCGTCTTCACTGCCGGCATCGGGGAGAACAACCCGCGCCTGCGCCGCCATATCTGCGAGAACCTCTCCTACATGGGCGTCAAGATCGATGCCGATGCCAATGACGGCGCCCGCAGCTCCGAGACCATCATTTCCTCGCCCGACTCCACGGTCAAGGTGGCCCTCATCCCGACCAACGAGGAGCTGGTGATCGCCCGTGACACGATGCACATCGTCTCCGAACTTGAAAACTAAGCTAATATCCGCAATATGTCCCTTATTGACCAGATCGTAGCGCGTGCGAAATCCAACAAGCAGCGCATCGTGCTCCCGGAGTCCTTCGAGGAGCGCACCATCACGGCGGCCGACCGCGCCCTTGCCGACGGCCTTGCTGAAATCATCCTCATCGGCAACCGCGAGAAAGTCCTCGCCTATGCAGCCGAACTCGGCCTGAAGCACATTGCCGAGGCCACCATCATCGATCCCGAGACCAGCGAGAAGACCGAAGAGTATGCCCAGCTCCTGTTCCAGCTCCGCCAGAAGAAGGGTATGACGATCGAAGTGGCCCGCAAGACGGTGCTCGATCCGCTCTACTTCGGCTGCCTCATCATCAAGAGCGGCGATGCCGACGGCCAGATCAGCGGCGCTCTCTCCACCACCGGCGAGACCCTCCGTCCGGCCCTCCAGATCATCAAGTGCGCCCCCGGCATCACCTGCGTGAGCGGCGCGATGCTGATGATCACCCAGACCCCGCAGTATGGCGAGAACGGCGTGCTGGTGATCGGCGATGTGGCCGTGACTCCGGCTCCGGATGCCAACCAGCTGGCCCAGATTGCCGTCTGTACGGCGCAGACCGCCAAGAGCGTGGCCGGATTTGCGGATCCGCGCGTGGCGATGCTTTCCTTCTCGACCAAGGGTTCCGCCAAGCATGAGGTCGTGGACAAGGTCGTCGAGGCGACGGCGCTTGCGAAGGAACTGGATCCGTCCCTCAAGATCGACGGCGAACTCCAGGCGGATGCCGCGCTGGTGCCTTCCGTCGGCAAGAAGAAGGCGCCCGGTTCCGAGATCGCCGGCAATGCCAATGTCCTGGTGTTCCCGAACCTCGAGGTCGGCAACATTGCCTACAAACTGGTCCAGCGCCTCGGCAATGCCGATGCCATCGGTCCCATCCTCCAGGGTATCGCCCGTCCGGTCAATGACCTGAGCCGCGGCTGCTCCGTGGACGATGTCTACAAGATGATCGCCATCACCGCCTGCCAGGCGATGGACGCCAAGTAGTACTTCAGAACACAGACAGCGAAAGAGGATGACTGCTAAGTCCGGCAGACTTGGCAGTCATCCCCTTTTTCTTTTCTTAGCCGTCCGGCTAGCCGCGGCTACAGCTGTTTGAGCGCGGCGCCGCGGGAGATGCTCTGGTTGGCGATGTGGAAGGCGGAGCCGGCCTTGTAGTGGCAGGTGGAAGCTCCGGAGAGGTTGACAGAGAGCTCTTTCTCAACGCCGATGGTGGCTTTGGCCGCACCGGACAGCCGGACGTCCGCCTTGTCCGCCGGGGCGCCCGCTGCGTTGATCTTGGCGGCTCCGGATCCGTTCAGGAACAGGTCGGTTGCGTCTCCGGACCATTCCAGGTTGGCGGCGCCGGAAGCCTCCACCTCCATCTTCTGTGCCCGGCAGGTCAGGGTGAGTTTGGCGGCGCCGCTCATCTTGACTTCCGCTGCTTTGAAGGCGTTGGCCTTGATGCCGTTGTCCAGGCTGCCTGAGGCTGCTCCGGACAGTTCCATCTCCATCTCGGTGAAGCTGCCCTTCAAGTTGAATTTGGCCGCGCCGTTGCATTCGATTTCCGCCTCCCTGGCTTCTACGGACAGCCCTTTGAGCTGGGTGGCACCGCTCATCTTGAGCTCGAATTCCTTGCCGGCGGGGAAAATGCCTCCCTGGGCTTCCAGGTTGGCGGCGCCGGACATGTTGAGGCCGGTGAGGGAAGGCATCGAGACGAAAGCACGCACTTCATTCCTGCCGTTCGTCTCCAGCTTGAGGCGGATGTCTTTCGGCATTTCTTTCATTCCCAGTTTGAGCTTGCCGCCCTCGGTCGTCACATCGAGATAAGGCATGATGAAGTCCGGGGCTTCCACCTTGACGGAGAATTTCCCCGAGCGGCTGAGTTCGACATGGTAGATGGAGGATACGTTGATCTGGTTGAAACCGGTCAGGCGGTATTCCTTGGTCTCGGTCTTGGCTCCCGCGGGATCGGGATCTGCCTGTGCAGCGGCCAGCGGCAGGGCGGCCAGCAGCGCCAGGGCGAAAAGGGTCGTAAAGCGTTTCATATTTATCGGATGTTTTTGAATTGACGTGCACTGGCGAGCAGTTCGCCGTAGTAGGCTTTCAGGATGCGGGCCTGTTCCCGCGCGGAGAGTTCCTCGGGCAGTTGCTCGAAGAGGGGAACGGCTTCTTCCGTCACTTCCTGCAGGGAGGCATCCCAGGAGGCGCTGTCTTCCGGCGGAAGGGTGCCGTACAGCCCGGCTACCTGCTCCATGTAGGCCAGGTAGATGGCTGCCGGATCGTTGCCCGCTTTGCGGAAGGGATCGCCGGGCCGCAGCAGCAGGAACGCCGCGGCGAGGGCTGCGAGGGCGAAGGTCCAGGCGGCGGGGCGGCGGAAATCTGCAGACCGCAGCCTGCGGATGGCGGAGCGCCAGCGGGAGGACCGGCGGACAGGTTCGGCCGGGATGGCACCCGAGGCGTCCAGCAACGCGAGGAAGCGCGCTTCGTGGCCCGCAGGGGCTTCCTGCGTGTCGAAGGCTCCGGCGTTCGCGCGGATATATCGTTCGAGTTCGCTCATATCTTTTTATTTAATAGGTCTATCAATTTGCTGCGTCCGCGGGCGTACAGCGAGCGGAGGGTCGTCTCTTTCTTGCCGGTCAGCCCGGCGATCTCCTGGTAATCCAGGCCCTCGAGGAGCACAAGGTTCAGCACCAGGCGGTAAGGCTCGGGCAGGGCTTCCAGGGCCGTACGGATCCGGGAGAGGAGGTCCGGGTCGTCAGCCGGGAAGTCGTATTCCTGGTCCTGGAAGTCGAGCGTCTTCCCGTATTCCTCCAGGAAATCCTGCTCCCGGTGCCGGCTGCGCAGCCGGTCGATGGCGGCGCGGATGCAGGTGCGGGCGAGCCAGGCGGAGACCTGTGCTTCCGAGGCGAAATCACGCTCTTCGGAGACGAACTTGAGGATGGTGTCCTGCATCACCTCTTCCGCCTCGTCCGGGGTCCGGAGAATCCGCCAGGCGATGTTGTACAGCCGCCGGTGGTGCTTTCCGTAGAATTCCGTGATTTCCTGCCTTGTCATTTCGGATGCTTTCTGTCTTTATAACGAAAAACGAACCGGATTGTTGCAAACCGGTTCGTTATTTTTCGAAGAAACTGAAGTGGACGCGTCCGTAGGTCTTTTCCTTCTTGAAAAAAGGATGCTCCCGGAAAGAATGCTCATCGCCATGCTCCAGGATGAAGTAGCAGCCGGGATGGAGCAGGTCGCGGGACAGGACCTTGTCCGGAATGGTCTCCAGCCCTTCCAGCGCGTAGGGCGGATCGGCGAAGATGATGTCGAACTTCTCCCGGCAGATGGGGAGGAAGTCGAAAACGTTGGCGTGGACGGCCATGACATTGTCCAGCCCCAGGCGTGCGGCTTCGCGGCGGATGAAGGAGGCGTTGTCCCGGTTCATCTCGATGGAGTAGACGCGCGCGGCCCCGCGGGATGCGAACTCGAAGGAGACGGCCCCCGTCCCTCCGAAGAGGTCGAGGACCTGGAGGTCCTCGAATTCGTATTCATTGTTCAGGATGTTGAAAAGACCTTCCCGGGCGAAATCCGTGGTAGGTCGGGCGCCATAGCCCATCGGGGGCTGGATGGTCTTCCCTTTGAGCCGTCCTCCGATGATCCTCATAGCCGGACGACGGACTTGAAATACCGGTAAAGGGACATCTCTTCCACGGGGTCCAGAGCCGTCCGCCAGCAGATCGTCGAGAATTCCGGATTGAGTTGCAGGGAGGTCAGGGACAGGAAGATATAGTATTGTACGGTCGTGAAGTCCCCGGCCGGGAAACTGTTGGCGAGCAGCAGGCTCTTGCCCTGGGCGATCGCCAGGTACAGCCGGTCTTCCACCCGGCTGCAGAGGATCTTGTTGTACTCCGGACAGCCCGGCAGCTGCATCAGGATCTTGTAGATCTCCGGCGTATCAACGACGCTGTCCCCGTCTTGTGCATAGACGAGGACAGCATCGTATTGGGGTATATCGAGGGATGCTACAACCTGTCCTTCCTTCAGGTCCGCCACTTCGGCCAGCGCTTCACGCGCCGACGCAGGGTCGAAAAAATGGGAAGGGACGAGGGTGAACACTACTCCCAGTTACCTGCGTTGTTGTTCGGGGCGGTGATGGAACCGACCTGCAGGCCTTCGTAGCGGTTGAGGTCGCGGCTCTCAGCATTCAGGTTGATGATGAGCTGCTTGTCCATGCCCTTGAGGAGGGACTTCCAGGGAACGCGGGCCTCGAAGAGGGGCACGGGCACACCGGACACCATCTTGGTGACGGCTTCCATCTGGACGGGCTCCTTGCCGGAGAACGGGATATACTTGAGGGAGTCGATGCAGAAGTCGGGACGGCCGTTGAAGAGGGTGTCGCGCACCGGGATCTTGGTGACGGTAGAGAACACGACCTTTTGTCCGGCGTTGTAGGCCTCCTGGAGCTTGGCGGTCAGCTGCTCGGGTTTGAGCTTCTTGTTGGCCTTCTTGATAGCTTCGGTGTTGATGACGGCCAGGGAGTCGTCCATGGAGCCGATCTGCATCACGATCTCCATCTGTCCGTTCTCATAGAACTGCTTCAGGGAGTCGACGGAGGAGTTGAACTTGCCCGTGACAGACTTGTAGGCGACCTGAAGGGTACGGAGGTCCTTGAGGCGCTGTACGGCGACAGCCTGACGGTTGGCCTTCTCATTGTTGAAGTTGACCGGCTTCATGATGTTGCTGTAGAGCAGGTACACCAGACCGCAAATGCCGATGGCAAGGAGAACCTCAACGATAATCTTAACTGCTTTGTTCATTTTATTGGTTAGTTTATTTGATTTCCAAAGTCCCACAAAGTTATGAAAATGATTTATCAAATGCAATATTCTTATTAAATTTGCGGCAGTTTT
This sequence comes from Bacteroidales bacterium, assembly GCA_017454905.1. GTDB lineage: Bacteria > Bacteroidota > Bacteroidia > Bacteroidales > UBA932 > Cryptobacteroides. Next base: position 78,059 of record JAFTCB010000062.1, on the reverse strand, counting down.
TTTGGAAGAGCCGCCATGCCAGTTTGTGCCGATATCGAGCGTCTTGAATCCCTTTTCGCTGCTGCGGAGCGGGTCTGCATCGTCGTGCATACCCATCCCGACGGCGATGCGCTCGGGAGCGGCACCGCCTTGCTGGCGTATCTGCGCCGCTGCAGGGGTGTCGAGGCGCGTCTGCTGCTTCCGGATCCCGCTCCCGCCTTCCTGGACTTCCTGCTGGACACGGACGGCATCCTGACGGCCACGGACCCGCTTCCCGCCCTGGACTGGATCTCCAGGAGCGACCTGGTGGTGTGTCTGGACATGAACAGCTTCAGCCGGGCGGAAGGCCTGGAGGAGCCGCTGCGTGCAGGCCGCTTCCGCAAAGTGCTGATCGACCATCATCTGCATCCGGACCGGGAGGCCTTCGATCTCGTGTTCAGCGAGACGGAGATTTCATCGGCGAGCGAGTTGCTGTACTGGCTGCTGCTGGCCCTTCCGGGTGTCGGCAGGGCGGACCGGCTCCCCCTGGAGGTGCTCACGCCCCTGATGGCCGGCATGACCACGGACACCAACAATTTCGCCAATTCGGTCTATCCGTCCACCTTGCAGATGGCTTCCGAACTGCTTGCCGCCGGGGTGGACCGCGATGCGCTGCTGGACCGGCTGTACCACCGCTACCGGGCGAACCGCTTCTTTGCGATGGGCGCCTTCCTGTCGGAAAGGCTTGTCATCACGCCGGACGGGGTGGCGTATGCCGTGCTGGACCGGGCTTTCCTGCAGCATTTCGACGTGCAGGACGGAGAGACGGAGGGCTTTGTCAATCTGCCCTTGGGGATCGGCGGGGTGCGCCTGAGCCTGTTCCTCAAGGAGGACGAGGGCTATTTCCGCGTGTCGATCCGTTCCAAAGCGGGCGTGCCCGCAAACCGGCTGGCGGCGGAGGCCTTCCATGGCGGCGGCCATGCGTGCGCTGCCGGAGGCAAACTCTATTTCCCGCAGGACATTCCCGGCCCGGACGCGGCCGGAAAATACATAGCAACCGTGACGGCACGATTTATGCGGAATCAAGCGCCGTCCGAAATCTGATACGTATGAAGAGACTCCCGCTATATCTGATGCTTGCGGCGCTGGCCGTATGCAGTTGTGCCAAGGACCCCGTCGCCGGAAAGAATGACGAGGCGAAATTGTATTTCGATGCCTGGATGCATGTCAACCATCCGGAGGCCGAGAAGACCGGCCTGGGTATCTATGTGCTGGATGAGATCCCCGGGACGGGCACCGAAGCCGGCACCCCCGAGTCCCACCCGTTCGTCCGGCTGGATTATGTGATGTGGGATTTGGAGTGGGGCATCGGCGCTACGACTTCCGAGGAACTGTGCAAGCAGATGGGTACCTATGAATTCGGCGACTACTACGGTCCGGAGATCTGGGCGCGGGCCAACAATGCCCTGACCGCTGGCGTGGAGGAGGGAATCTCCACCATGCGGGTCGGCGGTACCAAGCGCTTCATCGTTCCCGGCTGGCTCGAGACGACCAGCCGATACAAGACGGAGGAGGAGTACCTGAAGAATGCAACCGGCACGGCCGCCATCTACGAGATCACGCTGCGCGAGGTGATCACCGACATCAAGAAATGGGAGGCGGATTCGATCGGACGGTACATTTCCAAGACCTTCCCCGGGAAATCCGTACTGGATTCGCTGCACTACGGTTTCTACTATTTCCAGACCAAGGCCGCGCCCGAGGGCAAGTCTTTCACCAAGGATACGACGATCTACGTCAATTATGTCGGCCGCCTGCTGGACGGGACGGTCTTCGACACCAATGTCAAGGACAGCGCCAAGTTCTACGGCGTCTATTCCGCCGCGCAGACCTACGGACCTTCCGAGGTCAAGATCTCCAAGGGGGAGAATGAAGACCTGACGGTCAAGATGGGGTCTTCGTCGGTCATCGACGGTTTCGAGGATGCCATCCTGCAGATGGGACCGTATGCAAAGGGCGTTTCCTTGTTCTATTCGACACTGGGCTACGGCAGCTCCGGCAACGAGGACGCCATCCCGGGCTATGCCCCGCTGCGTTTCGATATCGAGGTCGTGAACAAATCCTAGTTTCCGGATGGCAGCTCTTTCAGGTGCGGCCCCGACGGAACTCGGGACCCGCAAAATCGGAACCCTGCTCAGACAGTACGCCGTGCCGGGCATCATTGCCCAGACGGCGGCGTCTTTGTACAACATGGTCGACAGCATCTACATCGGCCATATCCCCGGCGTGGGCTCGGCCGCGATCAGCGGCCTCGCCGTCACGTTCCCGCTGATGAACCTGTCGGCCGCCATGGGGACTCTGGTCGGCGTGGGCGCCATGACGCTCATCTCCGTCCTGCTGGGCCAGAAGAATTACCAGGCGGCGCAGAAGGTGCTCTCCAACGTGCTGACGCTGAATGTGATCATCGGCATCATCTTCTCCCTGGTCACCATCCCGTTCCTGGATCCGATCCTGCGCTTCTTCGGCGCCAGTGACAATACGCTCCCTTTTGCGCGGAGCTACATGCTCATCATCCTGCTTGGCAACGCCTTCACGCACCTGTATTTCGGATTCAACGGCATCATCCGGGCCTCGGGGCATCCCAGGGTGGCGATGAACCTGACCCTGTTCACCGTCATCTCCAATGCCATCCTGGACCCGGTCTTCATTTTCGTGCTCGGCCTGGGGATCCGCGGCGCCGCCCTGGCGACGGTCATCTGCCAGCTGATGGCCCTGGCCTATACGCTCAGGTTCTTCTCCGACAAGAGCCGGCTGCTGCACTTCACCAAACCGCTGTTCCAGCTGGACTGGCGCGTGGCGAAGCAGTCGCTGGCCATCGGCGTGGGGCCGTTCCTGATGAACGTGGCGGCATCGATGGTGGCTTTGTTCATCAACCAGCAGCTCCGCAAGTACGGCGGAGATCTGGCGATCGGCGCCTACGGCATCGTCAACCGCCTGACCATGCTCTTTGCCATGATCTGCATGGGGTTCAACCAGGGACTCCAGCCGATTGCGGGCTACAATTACGGCGCCCGCCAGTATCACCGCGTCAAGGAAGTCTTCATCCTGACGGCCAAGTGGGAAGTGCTCATCACGACGCTCTGCTTCCTGATGTCGGAACTGATCCCGCGCACGGCAGTCAGTCTGTTCACCAACGATCCGGATCTGATCGAATTCGCCGCCCGCGGGCTGCGGATCATGAATGCCGGGTTTGCCCTGGTGGGTTTCGGCATGGTCACGGGCAACTTCTTCCAGTGCCTCGGGATGGTGCGCAAGTCCATATTCCTCTCCCTGTCGCGTCAGCTGCTTTTCCTGCTGCCGCTCATCTACACCCTGCCGCTCTGGCTGCAGGAGAAGGGCGTCTGGATCAGTTTCCCGATCTCGGATACGCTCAACGTCATCATCTCCGCCATCCTGATCGTCCGGCTGTTCCGCAAGTTCGACCGGCTCAAGGACGGCGAGAATCCCGATATCCTCGGCAGTTCCATCCAATCCTAGCGTAAAATGGAGAAGAAGATCCTCATCAATGTGGGCCGTCAGTTCGGTGCGGGCGGCAAAGGCGTAGCCGCAGCCCTCGGCAGCCGGCTGGGCATTCCGGTTTATGACAATGAACTGCTGCAGAAGGCGGCGGAGGAGAGCGGATTCAGTCCGGCTTTCTTCAAGAAATCCGACGAGAAGCGGCGTCTGTGGCGCTTCGGCAGCCTCTTCGGACTGAACAGGGCTTCCGCCTATGCACCCTCGGCGATCGACGGCACGGAACTGTTCAAGTTCCAGAGCCAGGCAATCCGGGATATCGCTGAAAAGGGGAGTGCCATCTTCCTGGGACGCGCCTCGGACTATGTCCTGCGCGATATGGAGTGCCTGGACGTGTTCATCTGCGCTCCGCTGGAAGACCGGGTGAAGCGGGTGTGCGAGCGCACGGGGATGTCCGCCGCGGAAGCGGAGAAATACATCCTCAAGAAGGAAAAATCACGCAGCGATTATTACAATTTCTTTACCTTCGGCAACTGGGGCGTCGCCTCCAACTACGATCTCTGCGTGGATTCTTCGATGCTGGGCATCGAGGGCACGGCCGACCTGATCATCGACTTCGGCCGGAAGACGGGCCTGATCTGATCCTTACAGCCCCTTCGCTTTTCCCTCATCCCAGATGGCGTCCATCTCGGCCAGGGTCATGTCCGTGAGTTTGCGGCCTTTCTTCAGCGTCTGCTCCTCCAGATAGGTGAAGCGGCGGCGGAACTTGCTGCAGGATCCGCTCAGGGCCGCTTCGGGGTCAACGCCGTAGAGACGGGCCGCGTTGATCACGGCGAAGAGCAGGTCGCCGAACTCTTCCTCCATGTGGGCCGGGTCCTGCTCGTCGCAGGCTTCCCGCGCCTCGCCCAGTTCTTCCCGGACCTTGTCCCAGACGTCCGCGGGCTGTTCCCAGTCGAAGCCGCAGCCGCGGGCTTTCTCTTGCATGGAGAGGGCCTTGAGGATGGCGGGCATGGCGTCCGGAATCCCGGAGAGGACCGTCTTGTTGCCGTCTTTCTCTTTGGCCTTGACCAGTTCCCAGGTGTCGGCGATCTCCTTGGCGGAGGTGGGCTTGCCGGCCTCCGGGCCGAAGACATGCGGATGGCGGAAGACCATTTTGTCCACGACCTTGTCCAGGCTGTCTGCGATGTCGAAGGTCCCTTCCTCCTGCCCGATGCGGGCATAGAAGACCATGTGGTAGAGCAGGTCTCCGATCTCCTTGGCGGTGCCGGGACGGTCGCCCTTGAGGATGGTGTCGGATAGTTCATAGACTTCCTCTTCTGTCATCGGACGGATGGTCTCCATCGTCTGGGCGGCATTCCAGGGACATTTCTCGCGCAGGGCGTCCATCGTATCGAGCAGCCGGCCGAAGGCTGCGAGCTTTTCTTCTTTGGTATGCATGGAAATATTTGCTACATTTGCGCCACAAAAATAACAATAATAATCAACATGAAGCCCCTGAACTTCGTATCCGCCGACGAGGCGGTCAGCCACATCCCTTCCCATTGCCACGTCCACCTGAGCAGTGTTGCCAGCGTCCCCCACATCCTCATCCAGGCCCTGTGCCGGCGCGCTGACGCGGGAGATGTCTCCGGCCTGCAGTTCCATCACTTCCATACGGAAGGACCCGCCCCGTACAGCGAGCCGCGCTACGAAGGGATTTTCTTCGAGCAGGGCTTCTTCGTCGGCCCCAACGTCCGCAAGAACGTCAATGCCGGCTATGCGGACTATCTGCCGGTACATCTGGGCGAGAGCCAGAAACTCTACCGCGACGGCGCCATCAAGCTCGGTGCCGCCCTCGTCAACGTCTCCCTGCCGGACGAGCAGGGGCGCGTGAGCCTCGGTACCTCCGTAGATTGCTCCGTGGCGGCCATCGAGACGGCGCAGGTCGTGATCGGCGTCGTCAACCCCAACGTCCCCTATGCCTACGGCGACCTGATCCCGCTGGAGCGGTTCGATTATCTCGTGCAGGACGACACGCCGCTGGTGACGGCCGATTTTGCCGAACCCACCCCGACCGAGGTGCTCATCGGCAAGAACTGCGCGGCCCTCGTGGAGGATGGCGATTGCATCCAGATGGGCATCGGCGCCCTGCCGAACGCCCTTGCGGCCCAGCTCGGCGGCCACAAGCACCTTGGCCTGCATACGGAAATGTTTGCCGACGGCCTGCTCCGCCTGATCAAAGCGGGCGTCATCGACGGCAGCAACAAGAAGATCGACACCGGCAAGGTCGTAGCCTCCTTCCTGCTCGGTTCGCAGGAGGTCTATTCCTTCATCGACCACAATCCGGACGTGCTGATGCGCGACATCAAATATGTCAATGACCCCTGGGTCATCCGCCAGAATCCGCGGATGAAGGCGATCAATTCCGCCACGGAAGTGGATTTCACCGGCCAGATCAGCGCCGACTCCATCGGTACCCGCATCTTCAGCGGCACCGGCGGCCAGCTCGAATTCGTCAAGGGCGCCACGATGTCCGAGGGCGGCAAGAGCATCACCGCCTTCGCCTCCCGTACGCTCAAGGGCAAAAACAAGATCGTCGCGGAGCTCAACCCGGGCGCAGGCGTGGTCACCCCGCGCGCTGATGCGCACTGGATCGTGACGGAATACGGCGCCGTGGACCTCTATGGCAAGAGCCTGCAGGAACGCGCCAAGCTGATGATCAGCATCGCCCACCCGGACGACCGGGAAATGCTGGACCGCGCCGCCTTCGAGCGCTTCGGCCCGCACTGGCACAATTTCAGTATCTGAAGCCGGGACTGAACTGCACGGCGGAGCCGGTTTTTGATTTGCCAAGGGAAATACCTATCTTTGTTGTCTATACCAATTTGTGCTGCCATGTCTGCCTACCAAGTCCGCGAAGTCGGGTCCCACAAGGAACTTATGCAGTTCGTCCGTTTCCCGGATGAGCTGTATCAGACTTGCCCCCAGTATGTTCCTGCGTTGCACAGCGACCAGGTCAAATCGCTGACACGGGTGGCACCGCTCAAGTATTGCAGTCACAAATTGTGGCTGGTGATGGACGGCGACAAGGTCGTGGGCCGCATCAGTGCGATGATCAACCCCCGCTACAACGAGATCTACGGCCGCAAGCGCGCCCGTTTCGGCTGGTTCGACTGCATCAAGGACATCGAGGTGGCCCGCCTGCTGATCGGCACGGCCGAGGCCTGGGCGAAGGAGCAGGGGATGGACGAGATCCACGGTCCGCTTTATTACAATACCTTCGGCAAGCAGGGCATGCTGATCGAGGGATACGAGAATACCCCGCCCTTCAACTGCCTGTACAATTTCCCGTACTACAACGATTTCGTGCAGGAACTGGGTTATGAGAAGGAGTGCGACTGGATCCAGTACAAGATGGTGGCGAACCACGGTGTGCCTGACAAGGCCCGCCGCGTGTCCAAACTGGTCAAGGAGCGCTACAATCTGCATTTCGGCAGCATTGCCCGGTTGAAGAAAGACAAAGCGCTGATTCACAGGTTTTTCGAGGTATACAACGAGAGTTTTGCCAGAACGGTGATGAACTACATCCCGCTGACGGACGAGGAGATAGACGAAGAGGCGGCGGCCGTGATGCCGTTTCTTTCGGACAAGGCCTCCGGCCTGCTGATGGATGAGCACGATGAGATCGTGGGCTTCGGCATCTCGTTCCCGAGCATCTCCGAGGCGCTCAAGAAGGCGAAGGGCGAATTGTTCCCCTTCGGATGGTGGCATCTGTGGCGGGCGATGCACAATTATGAAGTGACGGACCTGATGGTCAACGGCGTGGCCGCCAAATGGCACAACAAGGGTTTCTCTGCCGTGTATTACGAAGAGATGGCGGACAAAGCCCTCAAGATCGGCAACCGCTGGGCCATCTCCAACCCGCAGATAGAATCCAACAGCGCGGTCAATATCTGGAACAGTTACGAACACGAGCCGTTCATGCGCCGTCGCTGCTACATCAAGAAGATTTGACAATTATGGCAGACAACAATACCTTACTCGACAAAGTCCTTTCCCTGGAAGGGAAATTCCAGTCGCTCCAGGAGCAGCTTTCCAGCCCCGAGGCGATGGCGGACATGAAGAAATACGTCCAGCTCAACAAGGATTACAAGGAGCTGGAGCCGATCATCAAGGCCGGCAAGGAGTACGAGAAAATGATGAACGACCTCTCGTCCGCCAAGGATATCCTCATGGGTGAGAAAGATGAGGAACTCCGCGAAATGGCCCGGATGGAGATCGCCGAGATCGAACCCAAGATCCCGGAAATGGAGCAGAACATCCGCCTGTTGCTGATCCCGGCGGATCCGGACGACAGCAAGAACGCGATGGTCGAAATCCGCGGCGGCACCGGCGGAGACGAGGCGGCGATTTTCGCCGGCGACCTTTTCCGCATGTACCAGCATTTCGCGGAGCGCCGCGGCTGGAAGCTCGAGGTCACCGACCAGACTCCCGGCACCTCCGGCGGCTTCAAGCAGATTGTTTTCAAACTTTCCGGCAACGACGGTGTCTACGGTGTGATGAAGTATGAATCGGGCGTGCACCGCGTGCAGCGGGTGCCGCAGACCGAGACCCAGGGACGCATCCAGACTTCGGCCGCGTCCGTGGCCGTCTTCCCGGAAGCCGGCGAATTCGACGTGGACCTGAGCTGGGATGACATCCGGCTCGACCTCTTCTGCGCTTCCGGCCCGGGCGGCCAGGGCGTCAACACGACCTATTCCGCCGTCCGCCTGACCCACATCCCTTCGGGACTCGTGGTGCAGTGCCAGGAGGAGCGTTCCCAGCTCAAGAACAAGGACCGCGCTTTCGAGGAACTCCGTACGCGCCTGTATAACCTGGAGCACCAGAAATACCTTGACGGCATCGCCGCCAAGCGCAAGACCATGGTGTCCACGGGCGACCGTTCCGCCAAGATCCGCACATACAATTACCCGCAGGGCCGCGTCACGGACCATCGGATCAACTGGTCCATGTACAACCTGCCCGTCTTCATGGACGGTGACATCCAAGAGTGCATCGACCAGCTGCAGATCGCCGAGAACGCCGAACGGCTCAAGGAAGCCGGCGAATAACGGTCTTCCTGATGAAACGGTTCTTCTTCGCGCTGGTGCTTGCTGCGGTATGTTCCTGCGCTCCCCGTTATGATGTCTACCTGCTGATCGGCCAGTCCAATATGGCCGGTCGCGGTTTTTATGAGCCTGCCGATACGCTGGCGCCCCTGGAAGGGGTGTTCCTGCTGGATACGGCGGGGCGGGCGGTTCCCGCGCAGGAGCCGCTCAACCGCTACAGCACCATCCGCAAGGCCATGCATGTGCAGGGGATGAGTCTGGCCCATGGCTTCGCCACGGAGATGCACCGCCGCAGCGGGCGTCCTGTCCTGCTGGTGATGAATGCCCGCGGCGGATCTGCCCTGGAGCAGTGGCTCCCGGATGCTGCTTCCGGCCGTTTCAGCGATTCTCCGAATGAAGAAGCCCGCTGGCGCGGGCATGAAATGCCGTCATTTTATGGGGAGGCCGTCCGCCGTGCCCGGCAGGGAATGCGCTACGGACCGCTCAAGGCGATTCTCTGGCACCAGGGGGAGAGCAATTCCGATTCCTTGCAGGTGGCAGGGTACCTGCCGATGCTGGCCGGCTTCGTCGCCGCGCTCCGCTCCGACCTGGGCGTCGGGGAGGAGGTGCCCTTCGTCGCGGGACAAATCCAGCCCGGACATGCCAATGCCCGTTTCTTCAATCCGGTGATTGCCCGGGTCGGGGAGTTCGTCCCGAATGCCTGCTGCGTGGGGTCTGAAGGCCTGTCGGCCAATCCGGACCGTCTGCATTTCACGCGGGAATCCCAGCTGGAACTGGGCCGCCGCTACGCGGACGCCCTGTCCGGCATCCCATCTTCAAACCAGGAATAACGAGTATCAGGCTAAGAACCAATGCCTGTTCAGACCTTCCTGAAGGCTAAACAGGCATTATGCCCTCCGAATCCGAAGGAGTCACTGAGGCCGAGATTCACATCGGCCTTGAGGGCCTTGTTGGGCGTATAGTCCAGATCGCACTCCGGATCCGGCGCATCCAGGTTGATGGTCGGAGGCACGATGCCTTCCTGGAGTGCGAGCACGGTCGCCACGGCCTCCACGGCGCCCGTGGCACCGAACATGTGGCCGTGCATCGACTTCGTGCTGCTGATGTGGCATTTGTATGCGAAATCCCCGAAGGCTACCTTGTATGCCTTGGTCTCGGCGATGTCATTGAGCAGGGTCCCGGTGCCGTGTGCATTGATATAGACATTGTCCCTGGCCGGGTCGAAACCGGACTGCTCCAGGGCGATGCGGATGCATTCCGCCTGGGTGGTCGCATCCGGACGCGGCGCGGTGGCGTGATAAGCGTCGCAGGTGCTCCCATAGCCCGTCACTTCTGCATAGATGTGGGCGCCGCGGGCCTTGGCATGCTCCATTTCTTCAAGGATCAGGATGGCGGAACCGTCGGCCATGACAAAGCCGCTGCGGTTCTGGTTGAAAGGCAGGGAAGCGTATTTCGGATCCTCCGCCCGGGTCAGCGCCTTGGCGTTGGCGAAACCGGCGATGCCGATGGGAATGGTGCAGTGGTCGGTGCCTCCGGCGATGACCGCGTCGGAATACCCGTGGCGGATGGCTCGGTACGCCTCGCCGATGGAGTGGGTGGAGGTGGCGCAGGCCGTGACGATGTCAATGCAGGAGCCCTGCGCCCCGTATTTGATGGCAATCTGGCCGCCGGCCATGTCGCTGATCATCGTCGGGACGAAATTGGGGGAAATCCATTGTCCGGAGGGATCCTCGAAGAATTTCTCCAACTCCCGCTGGATGGTCTGGAAACCGCCGATGCCGGAGCCAACATAGGTGGCGAGCCGGGCGGGGTCGATGTTCTCGCCGGACACCAGTCCGGAGTCCTTCATCGCCTGGAAGGCGGAAGCCATGGCGAAAATGGTGAACGGATCCTGCTTGCGGATGAAAGGTTTATCCATCCCGAAGTCTTCGGGGTTGAAGTTGCGGACCATGCCGCCGATCTTGACGGCGAGGTTGTCCGTGGGATATTCGGTAATGTAGTCGATGCCGCAGACACCGTTTATCAGGTTGTCCCAAAAAGTCTTGACGTCGTTCCCGATGCAGGAAATGACCCCCAGTCCGGTCACAGCTACTCTTCTGTCCATAAGTTTCAATTTTTGACTGCGCAAAGGTAGTAAATTATTCTTATATTTGCAGTTCAAGCCAACCTTGTCAGATGATAAAGCTTCTGGACCCGCTGCCCCGCTATCTGCTGGAACCCCGGCAGATCTGGACGACTGTTGTCTATACGGTGCTGTTCTCGCTGGTGTTCATCTTGATCAACATCCCGTTCTCGGAGAACGCCTGGTTCTCCCTGGGGGCCGGCCAGGTCTTTTTCCATACCCTCTCGTTCCTTTTGATCTCGGCGACCGTGATCGTCCTCAGCCGCCAGATGCTCTCCCGCTGCCAAAACCTGAAGCGCTTCACGCTGCTCTCCTACATCCTCTGGGTGGTCGGCGAGGTCGTGTTCCTGAGTCTGCTTTATTCGTTCATTACGTACGTGGGCGTGAAGCTGGGCGTCATCACCCCTTATCTCCGGAACATCGTCTCCGTTTTCTTCAGTGCCATGGTTTACATAACCGTGTGCCTTTGCGTGCCCTATTTTATCCTGTCGTTCTATTTCGTCCTGCAGGACAAGAACAATACGATGCGGTTGATGGACTATGGCTCCGTGGTCAGCGACACCCCCGCCGTGCCCTACAATGACAACCGCATCACCCTGTTCGACAACAACGGCGTGCTCAAGTTCTCCATCAGTTCGGACAACCTGTATTTCATCGAGTCGGACGACAACTACATCAAGGCGTGGTATTTGGACAGCGCCGGCGAGATCAAGCAGTACATGCTCCGCTGCCGGCTCAAGACGGTGGAGGACAGTTTTGCGGACAGCGAACTGGTCCGCTGCCACCGGAAATATATCGTCAACATCCGCAAGGTGTCCATCCTGAAATCGGAAAAGGAAGGATACAAGATCGATTTCGATATCGACTCCCTTGAGCCGATCCCCATCTCGAAAACCTACGAACAGGCCGTGCTGGCCCGGTTCAATTCTAGATAGATTATGTGGCAAAGAGTTCAAACCCTGTATCTTCTGCTGGCGACGGGTCTTGTCGCCTCCATGTTCTTCTGTACCAAGGCAGGAGAAGTGTTCTATACTGACTATTGGCCGTATCTGGTCCTGCTGATCATCACGGGCTTCCTGCAGGTGATGGCGCTGACGACCTGGAAAGTCCGGGTCTTCCAGATGCGTACCGCCACCCTCTCCGCCATCATCCTGATCGCTTTCCAGGGATGGCTGGTATACGATTTCATCTCGACGCACAACACGCCGGTCTTCCACATTACGGCCGTGTTCCCGATTGTCGCCGCCATCCTGGACTTCCTGGCTGCCCGGAGCATCCTGGCGGACGAGATGCTGGTCCGCAGCGCCGACCGCCTGCGTGCCGCCAAACGTAAAAAGAAATAATAACCAATCCTTTTTGTTATGAGAATCCCCGAATCCGAACTGATCATCAACGGCGACGGCTCTGCATTCCACATCCACATCCGTCCTGAACAACTGGCCGACAACGTGATCCTGGTGGGGGACCCCGGCCGGGTCGCCATGGTTAAATCCTACTTCTCCTCCATCGAGGCGGAAGGCAATTCCCGTGAGTTCTTCTGGGCGACCGGCTTGTACAACGGCAAGCGGATCACGGTCCTGTCCACCGGCATCGGCACGGACAACATCGACATCGTGATGACGGAACTGGACGCACTGGCCAACGTGGATTTCCAGACGCGGGAAGTCCTTCCGGAGCACCGGACCCTGGATATCCTGCGTATCGGTACCTGCGGGGCCATCCAGCCCGAGATTCCCCTGGGAGCCTTCATCCTCTCCCATATTTCCATCGGCTGCGACGGACTGCTCAACTGGTATGCGGACCGCGACCGGATCGCCCTGCCGGATTTCGAAGAGGCCTTCAAGGCCCATGTCCATTGGAACAAGCATCTTCCGGATCCCTATTTCGTGCGGGCGGGTGAGAAAATGATCCGCAAGTTCGAAGACTGCACCGTCAAAGGCATGACCATCTCCGCCTCCGGATTTTACGGGCCGCAGGGCCGCGTGGTCCGGCAGGGGCTCGCCATGCCGGACATGCTCGAGGATTTCGAGTCTTTCGAGTTCGGCGGCTACAAGATCACGAACTTCGAGATGGAAGGCTCCGCGCTGGCCGGCATGTCCGCCCAGCTCGGACACAATGCTGCGACCGTCTGCTGCGCCATCGCGCACCGTTATCTCAAGGATGCCAATACGGACTACAAGCCCCGCGTGGCGGAGCTCGTAGAACTGGCACTCAATAAATTGACGGAATAAGCCTGCCGGTTATTTCGCAGGCCGGTACAGGTCCCGGGCGGAGAGTCTCCGCCAGCCCAGGTCCGCAATCCCTTCGTCATCGATCAAGGCGTCTGCCGTCCGGCGGACGCCTTTGACGACATTCTCCTCCAGGAAACGCAGTTCTTCCGGGAGGTGGCGCAGCATGGAGGCCGCCACCTCATGGCCGGCATCTTTGATCCGGTAGATCTGGTAGTTGGTCCCGGCTTTCCCGAGTTTGCGCGCAAGCGCGTCGCTGCCGAGGAACTGATAATTCAGCAGCGTGATCCCGCCGTAGGGGACGATGCGGTCCGCCGTGCCGTGCAGCAGCAGGGTAGGGCAGGCCGGCTGCATATACCGGATGGCGCCTTCCGTGGAGAAGACGGCGCCGGCGAAGGCCATGATCCCGCCGTAATCGAACCAGGCGGGCAGCACCTTCGCGGGTTCCTGGCCGCTGTTGATCTCCCATTCGGCCTGCAGGGCCGTCATGGCTCCGGCGGAGGAGCCGCTGACGATGATGCGGTCGATGTCAATGGCTAGTTCCCCGGCGTTCGCGATCAGGTAGCCGGTCGCACTGAACAGGTCGTCCACCGCCATCTGGATGGCCTGCCGCAGCAGCCTGAGCGAGGCGAGGTCGGCCTTCACGGACTGGCCTTTCAGCCCCAGCCTGTAGTCGATGGCTGCGACGTGGTATCCGGCATCGGCAAGCCTGCGGTACCATACGCGGTCCGTGGAATGGTCCCTGCGGCCGCTGACGAAGGCCCCGCCGAATACATGGATGATGACCGGTTTGCGCAGCGAATCCGCACAGGGGCCGCGGCCCGGAGCGGCGGAATAGAAGTCCAGCAGCAGGTCGCAGGTGTCGCGGTGCGCGAAGCACAAGGTGGTGTCCGGTGCCGGTACGGGACCTTCCGCCCGGTCCGTCCGGACTTGCGCCGGAAGCAGGAATGCCGGAAGCAGGAGGACCAGCAGGAGGGGGAACAATCGTTTCATCAGCTGAGATAATTGGTTTGTGCCTGCGCGTCACCGTAGAGGTGGGTGAGCTGTTCGCCCAGCGGGCCCAGCAGGTCTTCGATCTTGGGAAGGACGGTCTCCTGCGCGCTTCGCGGCAGGACGAACAGATGTTCGCGCATCAGCGCGTACAGGGAGTCGTAGCGGAGGCCCCGGCCGAGAAGGTACTCTGCGGCGGCGTTTCCTTCGGAGCGGAGCAGGGCCAGCAGGAAATGGGAAGAAAGGATCTCGTGCTGGCTGTGCTTGAGGGCTTCGTAAGCGGAAGCGTTCAGCAGGGCGCCGGCGGCGCGTGTCGGCCGGACCTGCGCCTGGTCGTGCCAGGGGACGGCCCGGTCAGTAAAGACGCGTCCGTCGATGGTTTCCTTGAGGTCTTCGAGCTGGATGCCGCAGGCCTCCAGGGCCCGGCATGCATTGTTGTCCCGGTGCCGGAGCAGCCCGAGCACGATGTGATCCGCACCGATGCCGTAGCAGCCGGTGCGCATGGCTTCATCCCGGGCGTATCCGAGGATGGTGAGCATTTCCTGTGAGAACTTGATCTTCATCGCGCCGAAATATGGACAAAAATAGCAAAATAATCGGATTTTTATGTTAAATTTGCGTGTTTAAGAATATTGTGATTTTTATGGATAGTGAGGTAAAGAATCCTGAAGAAATTCAGGAGGAAGTGAAAGGGATTATCGAACCGGTCGAAATCGACCATGAGATGCGCACGGCGTACATCGACTACTCGATGTCCGTGATTGTTTCGCGTGCTCTTCCGGATGCCCGGGACGGCCTGAAGCCCGTGCAGCGCCGCGTGCTTTTCGGCATGGACGGCCTGGGCTTGAGCTATGGCGGCCAGACCAAGAAATCCGCCCGTATCGTGGGCGAGGTGCTGGGTAAGTTCCATCCGCACGGCGACTCCAGCGTCTATGACGCCATGGCCCGCCTGGCCCAGCCCTGGAACCAGCGTTATCCCCTGGTCTTCGGCCAGGGCAACTTCGGCTCGATGGACGGCGACCCTGTGGCCGCCATGCGATATACGGAAGCCAAACTGGAGAAGATGACGGAGGACGTCCTCGCCGATCTCGACAAGGACACCGTCGACATGACGCTCAACTTCGACGATTCCCTCCAGGAGCCGACCGTGCTCCCGACCAAGTTCCCGCTTCTGCTGCTCAACGGTTCTTCCGGCATCGCCGTCGGCATGGCCACCAACATGGCACCGCACAACCTCGGGGAGGTGTGCGATGCGATCTGTGCCTATATCGACGATCCCGAGATCACGACGGAGGGCTTGATGCAGTATATCCAGGGACCGGACTTCCCGACCGGCGGCATCATCATGGGCCGCCAGGGCATCATCGATGCCTACAACACCGGCCGCGGCCGCGTGGTGATCCGGGCCAAGACCGAGATCGAGGAGAGTGACAACGGCCGCGAGACCATCGTCGTGACCGAGGTCCCGTACATGGTCAACAAAGCCGACATGCTGTCCCGCATCAGCGAGATGGTCCACGAGAAGAAGATCGAAGGGATCGCGGACATCCGCGAACTGACCAACCGCGAAGGCATCCGCATCGAATTCGTCGTCAAGAAGGAAGCCAATGCCAACGTGGTGCTCAACACCCTGTTCAAATACACGGCGCTGCAGAGCAGTTTCTCCATCAACAACGTGGCCCTGGTGAACGGCCGTCCGCGCACCCTGTCCCTCAAGGACATGCTGAAGACCTTCGTGGACTTCCGCCACGAGGTGGTGGTCCGCAGGACCCGCTTCGACCTGGAGAAAGCCCTCAAGCGCGCCCACATCCTCGAAGGCCTGCTCAAGGCGATCGACGTGATCGACGAGATCATCGCGATCATCCGCTCTTCCCGCAATGCGGACGAGGCCAAGGCGAGGATGATGGAAGCCTTCGGATTCGACGACATCCAGGCATCCGCCATCGTGGAAATGCGCCTGCGTCAGCTGACCGGACTCGAAAGGGAGAAACTCCAGGCCGAGTATGACGAACTCGAGAAATTCATCGCCCGCTGCCGCGAGATCCTCGCCAGCGACCGCGAGCAGCTCGCCATCGTCAAGAGCGAGACCGAGGAGCTCAAGGCCCGTTATGGCGATCCCCGCCGCACCGAGATCACCCTTTCCGACGACGAATTCAACCCCGAGGACTTCTATGCCGACGAGGATGTCGTGATCACGATTTCCCACCTGGGCTATATCAAGCGCACCCCGCTGACCGAGTTCCGTACCCAGGCCCGCGGCGGCGTGGGCAAGAAGGCCAGCGCCACGCGCGACGAAGATTTCATCGAGCACATCTACGTGGCGAACATGCATTCCACGATGCTTTTCTTCACTGACAAGGGTATGTGCTACCGCCTCAAGGTGTACGAGTTGCCCGAGGGCTCCCGCACCTCCAAGGGACGCGCTGTCCAGAACCTGCTCTCCATCGACGCGGAGGACCGGATCAAGACTTACCTCAATGCCCGTTCGATCGAAGATCCCGCGTATACGGACAACCATTTCGTGACCCTGATCACGAAGCGGGGCATCATCAAGAAGACCAACCTGACGGAGTACTCCAACAAGCGCAGCCGCAACAAGGGTATCATCGCCATCAACATCCGCGAGGGGGACGAGCTCCTGGACGCCCTGCTCACCGACGGCGGACATGAGATCATGATCGCCGCCCGGGGCGGCCGCTGCTGCCGCTTCAAGGAGGAGGAAGTCCGCGCCCTCGGCCGCAATTCTTCCGGTGTCCGCGGCATCAGCATCGAAGACGATGACGAGGTGATCGGCGCCAATTCCTGCAACCCGCTGGCGGAGGATGCCGCGGCCCATACAATCCTGGTAGTCAGTGAGAACGGCTATGGCAAGCGCTCCGATCCGCAGGAGTACCGGCTGACCTCCCGCGGTGCCAAGGGCGTAAAGACGATCAACATCACCGAGAAAACTGGCCCGCTTGTTGCAATCAAGAACGTGACGGAGGACAATGACCTGATGATCATTACCAAATCCGGCCTGACCATCAGGATGGCCGTATCCGACATCCGGGTAGCCGGCAGGGCCACCCAGGGCGTGAGACTGATCAACATCCGGGAGGGAGATGCCATCGCCGCCGTGTCGCCGGTCGCCAAGGCGGAGGAAGAGCTCCAGGAGGAAATGACCGAAGCGGAACAGACCGCATAATTGAAATAATTTTAACTATTTACGAATAATCCAATGAAAAAGTTTTTTGCAACCCTCGCAATCGCTGCCTCCATTGTGGCGGTGAATGCACAAGCGCAGAACAAGGGTGTCGCTGCTGCCAAGGCCGCGGTCGAGAAGGCACAGGCTGCCGTCGAGAACGCGAAGCAGAACACCAAGACTGCTACCTGGCTCAAGTACGGCCAGGCCCTGGTGGATGCTTACAACGCCCCGGCCGGCAACGCCTGGGTGGGCATGTCCGCACAGGAACTCCAGGTCCTCGCCGGCGGCGAGAAGCCGACGTCCGAGACGCAGGTCGAACTGGGCAACCAGCCGATGCTCAAGCAGACCTATGCCAACAAGAACCTCTACTTCAACCAGGCCGGCCAGCTCGCTGTGATCGAGGTGACACAGCCCGTGATCGAGAACGCACTGGACAAGGCCGTCGAGGCTTATGCCAAGGCTGCTGAACTGGACACCAAGGGCCAGAAGACCAAGGACATCAGCGCAGCGCTGGAGAATATCGCTTCCAAGTACACGGATGATGCATACAATGCTTATACGATGGGCAAATATGCCGATGCTTCCGTCCTCTTCGAGAAGGCCGCCAAGGCGCTCGGCACCGCTCCGCTCAGCCAGGTGGACACCAACGCCATCTACAATGCCGGTTATACCGCATGGGCTGTCCAGGATTGGAACCGCGCGAAGAGCTTCTTCGACCAGTCCCTCAAGCTCGGTTACTTCAGCAAGGGAGAGACCTATGCCAAGCTGGCGGACATCGCTGACCATCTGGGCGACTCCGCTACCGCCAAGAAGTATCTTGAGGAAGGTACCGCGAAGTTCCCGGAGAGCGAGAGCCTGATGATCGGCCTGATCAACTACTATCTCAACAGCGGCGAGAATACCGAGGCGCTCTTCGACCTCTTCAAGAAAGCCCAGGCTGCCGAGCCGACCAATGCTTCCCTGTTCTATGTCGAGGGCAACGCCCGCAAGAAACTCGGCCAGACCCAGGAAGCCCTCGCAGCCTATGACAAGGCCTGCCAGGTCAACCCGAACTACGAGTGGGGTTACATCGGCAAGGGCATCCACCTCTATGACATGGCCGTGGATCTCCAGGAGAAGGCCAACAATGAGATGAACGACGCCAAGTACATGGCTCTGATGGGCGAATTCGAAAAGACGCTCAAGGCCTGCATCGAACCGTTCGAGAAGGGCTTCGAGCTTGTCAAGGATCCGGAAATCCAGAAGAACATCGCCGAGTACCTCAAGAACGCCTGCTTCCGCTTCCGCAGCGAAGGTGGTGAGTATCAGGCCAAGTACGAGAAGTACAACGCCATCGTGAGCAACTAATCGTTCAGTCCTCGATCCCGCACGTGTTTTTGACACGTTCCCAGGTCGAGATCATATTATCGAAATCTGATGGAGTGAGCCAATCGTCCCGACGGTTGGCCCACTCTTTTACAAAGAGGCTGGCATAACTGTCGGGCAGGAGCCGTTCGGGCAGGGTGCACCAGAGGAAACGGAGCTCCGGCTCCAGCATCTGCTTCTCCCCGGTGAGCGGGTCATGGGTGAAGCGCAGGGTGACGGCAAGCCCGAGGCGGGAGTTGATGATGCTCATGTTGGAAATGGCGTTGCCAAGGGAGTAGATGACCGGAACGCCCTGGATGTGCGTAGTGTCCTGGACGACGTGCGGATGCGCGCCGACAATGGCGTCCACCCCTTCACCGACCAGCCATTTCGCCCAGCTCTGCTGGGTCGCGTCGTGCTGCAGCTGGTATTCCGTACCCCAGTGCGGCAGGGCGACGACGAAGTCCGCTCCCTGCGCCCGGGCGCTGCGGATGGCCGCGGACACTTCTTCTTTCCGCATATAATTGACTTTCGGCCACTCCGTGTCCTGCCCGGAGTTGGTCCCGTAGGTGAAATTGACCAGCCCGATGCGGATCCCGTGGCGGAACAGCATCAGCGGATAGGTTTCGTCCCATTCTGCCTGGTCCCGGGCGGCTCCCGTCTGGAGGACGCCAAGCGAATCGCGGATCTGCCCGTATACGTCCAGGGTGCGCTTGAGCCCCCGGGACCCCCGGTCGAGCACATGGTTATTGGCGGTCAGGAAGACGTTGATGCCGCAGTCATCCCCGGCATACCAGGCATAGTAGTCCGGTGTGGAGAATGCCGGATAGCCGGCGTAGGGCTCTCCGCCGAGCGGAAATTCCATGTTGGCGACGGCAAAGTCGGCCTCCCGGAGTGCAGGCGCGATCCGCTCCATGAAGGGATGGTGGTCGCGGGCCAGCTGCTTGGTGTGCATCATCACATCCCCGATAATGATCATGCTGACGGTGTCCGGGGCATTCAGGAACGCTTTCGGGAACGGGATTTGATATTGGTTGGAAAAGAAGGGATAGCGGGGGCGCTGCTGTGCTCCAAGGCTCACACAGAGCGTGAGCGAAAGCAGGAGAAGGGTTATGGTTCGGGTCTGTTTCATAGAATTGTGCAAATATAAGACTTTTTGTATTTTTGTAAGATAATTATGAGAAAAGCTATTGTCATTACGGCGCTCGCCGCCGCAGTCTGCCTGCTGGGAGGATGCGACTTCTTCCGCCAGCTGGCCGGTCGTCCCACCTCCCGGGACATTGAGGCCAAGAAGGCCCAGATCGAGCGGGAAGCCGAGATCCACCAGCAGCACCTGGATTCGCTCAAGGCAGTCCAGCAGCAAATATCCGATTCCCTGGCGACCCTGGAATCCATGCGCGAGGCCAATGAGACCCTTCTCTCCACCAGGCAGCTGGCAGGGGGCGGGAAATACAACCTGCCTTATCGCTACTATGTGATGATCGGCGCGTTCTCCAGCCCGGAGAATGCTGCCCGGCAGGCTTCCAAGGCGGAGAAAGCCGGATATCCTGCCACG
Source organism: Bacteroidales bacterium (assembly GCA_017454905.1). Taxonomy (GTDB): domain Bacteria; phylum Bacteroidota; class Bacteroidia; order Bacteroidales; family UBA932; genus Cryptobacteroides. The sequence goes on along the minus strand of JAFTCB010000062.1, from coordinate 58,078 downwards.
CAGATCCCGTTCAAGAACGGGTTTACGGCCGTCGGGGTCAGCCCGTCCAACAGCCTTTCCGAAGTCTATGCTTCCCTGAAGAAACTTCGCGAAGAAGCTTTCTGTCCCAAAGATGCCTGGATCCTCAACAATGAATGACCATGAAGAGGACCTTGCTCTGCCTGCCCCTTTTTCTCTCCTGCGTCCTGACCCTGCGCGGCCAGTACCGTCCATCGTACTCTTCGCTGACCGACAGCGAGGCGGTGACGGCCATGAAGGAGCAGGTCGGTTTCCTGGCTTCTGCTGCGCTGGAAGGCCGCAAGGCCGGTTCCGAAGGGGAGCTGGAGGCGGCTGCCTACCTTTCCGAAGTCTTCGCTTCTTACGGGCTGGATGTGCTCAGCGGACCGGAAGGGGAGCTTTTCGGGATGAAGCAGGCCGACGGGGATACGCTGACTTCCCGCAATGTGATCGCTTATATTCCCGGATATGACCCGGCGCTCCGCTCGAAATACATCGTGATCGGCGCACGCCTGGACAACCTGGGCCGGGTAGGGTACAGCGTTGACGGGGAGTCCCGCGAGAAGATTTATTACGGGGCGAACGGCAATGCATCCGGCCTGGCCATCCTGACGCAACTGGCGCGGATGCTCTCCACCAACAGCGTCCTGCTCAAGCGCTCCGTCATCCTCGCCGCTTTCGGGTCCTCCCTGCAGTCAGGCGCCGGGGCCTGGTATTTCCTGAACCGCTCCTTTGCCGGAGCGGACCGGATCGATGCCATGATCAACCTGGACATGCTCGGTACGGGATCGAACGGATTCTATGCCTATACGGCCTCCAATCCGGACCTGAACCACCTCCTGGAGGCTGTCGGCAATACATTGCAGCCGGTCCGGCCGGAGACGGTCGCCCTGGAACCGGTCTCCTCCGACCACCGGATCTTCTATGACAAGGAGATTCCGGCCGTGCTGTTCACGACCGGAATGTATCCGGAGTACAATACCGAACGCGATACGCCTTCCATCCTGGAATATGACGGGATGGAGCGCGAACTGGAATATCTCTACAATTTCACCCTCGCGCTGGTCAACGGCCGCAAGCCCGAGTTCCGCAAGGACAGTGAGAAAGAAGGCCGCTCCGGCATTTTGAATCCCGATGTGGTGTCGTTCTATGATTGCGACGTCCGTCCGCGGTTCTTCCGCTCCGACAACCCGGCCGATTTCCTCAGCAAATGGGTATATACTTATCTGAGATACCCGGAGTCGGCGGTGGAGGAAGGCGTGCAGGGCCGCGTGCAGGTGGATTTCGTCATTGATGAGAAAGGCAAGGTGCAGGATGTACGGGTGACCCGCAGCCTGGATCCCCGGCTGGATGCCGAGGCGGTCCGTGTGATCAGTGCCTCTCCGGATTGGAAACCCGGCATCCTGCGCGGGCAGAAGGTGAAGACGGCCCTGTCGCTGTATGTGGAGTTCAGATTGGAAAAAAGGAAAAAAAGATAGCCATGGATTACGATTTCAGATCGATTGAGAGCAAATGGCAGGCCTGGTGGGCCGCCAACAAGACGTTCAAGGTGGTCGAAGACCCCTCCAAACCGAAGTATTACGTGCTGGACATGTTCCCGTATCCTTCCGGCGCCGGCCTTCATGTCGGACACCCGCTGGGATACATTGCCAGTGACATCTATTCGCGGTACAAGCGGCTCAAGGGTTTCAATGTCCTGCATCCGATGGGGTACGACGCGTTCGGCCTTCCTGCCGAGCAGTACGCCATCCAGACCGGACAGCACCCGGAGGTGACGACGGACAAGAACGTGGCCCGGTACCGCGAGCAGCTGGACCGGATCGGTTTCTCTTACGACTGGGACCGCGAGGTGCGCACCTGCGATCCGGACTTCTACAAGTGGACGCAGTGGGCTTTCCTGCAGATGTTCAGCAGCTGGTACGATCCTGAACTGGACAAGGCGCGCCCGATCGAAGAACTCATCCGGAAATTCGAGACCACCGGCTATGGCGACGTGACCAAAGAGCAGTGGAAAGCGGCCTCCGAGAAGGAGAAATCGGATATCCTCATGGGCTACCGGATCGCTTACCAGGGAGAAACTTCCGTCAACTGGTGCGAAGGCCTCGGAACCGTGCTGGCCAATGACGAGGTCAAGGACGGTCTGAGCGTCCGCGGCGGTTTCCCGGTGGAGCAGAAGAAGATGACGCAGTGGCAGCTCCGTGTTTCCGCGTATGCGGGCCGCCTGCTGGACGGGCTGGAGAAGCTGGACTGGACCGATTCCCTCAAAGAGATGCAGCGCAACTGGATCGGCCGTTCCGAGGGCACCGAAATGGTGTTCAATACCCTCTGCGACGGACGGGAAATGCCGGTGACGATCTTTACGACGCGCGCGGATACGATCTACGGCGTGACCTTCATGGTCCTCGCGCCGGAGAGCGAACTGGTGCCGCAGCTGACGGCCGCGGACCGCAAGGCCGAGGTGGAGGAGTACCTCGCCTATGTCAAGAAAAAGACGGAGCGCGAGCGCATCGCCGAGACCAAGACGGTCACGGGCGTGTTCTCCGGCTCATACGGAATCAACCCCGTGACGGGTGAGAAAGTCCCGATCTGGATTTCCGAGTACGTGCTGGCCGGTTACGGTACGGGCGCCATCATGGCCGTCCCCGCCCACGACAGCCGCGACTATGCATTTGCCAGGAAATTCGACCTGCCGATCATCCCCCTGATCGAGGGATGCGATGTGTCCGAAGAGAGTTTCGACGCCAAGGACGGCATCATGTGCAATTCCGGCTTCCTGAACGGGATGACGGTGAAGCAGGCGATCGAAGCCGCGAAGGATTATGTCGAGGCGCACGGACTGGGCCACCGCAAGACCAATTACCGCCTGCGGGATGCGATTTTCTCGCGTCAGCGTTATTGGGGCGAGCCTTTCCCCATTTACTACAAGCACGGCATCCCCACGCCGCTGCCGCATGATGAACTGCCGCTCCGGCTGCCGGAGATCAGTTCCTTCAAGCCGTCTGCGAACGGCGAACCGCCGCTCGCCCGCGCCAAGGACTGGAACTGGAAGGGCTGGCCGCTGGAGAAGAGCACGATGCCCGGTTTTGCCGGCTCGAGCGCCTATTATCTCCGCTACATGGATCCGCACAATGACCAGGCCCTCGTGAGCCGGGATGCGGATACCTACTGGCGCAATGTCGACCTGTACATCGGTGGTACGGAGCATGCGACGGGCCATCTGATTTATTCCCGCTTCTGGAACAAGTTCCTCTTCGACCTCGGGTATGTCTGCGAGGACGAGCCTTTCCGCAAGCTGATCAACCAGGGCATGATCCAGGGCCGCTCCAGCTTCGTCTATCGCGTCGTCGGGACCAATACCTTCGTATCTGCCGGGCTCAAGGACCAGTACCAGACCACCGAGATCCATGTGGATATCAATCTTGTCCGGAACGACCGTCTGGACCTGGAAGGTTTCCGGAACTGGCGTCCGGATTTCGCCGATGCGGAGTTCGTCCTCGAAGACGGGGAGTACATCTGCGGCTGGGCCGTCGAGAAGATGAGCAAGTCGATGTACAACGTCGTCAATCCCGACGATATCTGCGATACTTACGGGGCCGACACCCTGCGTCTCTATGAGATGTTCCTCGGACCGCTGGAGCAGAGCAAGCCCTGGGATACCAAGGGCATCGACGGCGTGGCCCGTTTCCTCAAGAAGTTCTGGCGCCTCTACACGGACCGGGAAGGCTTCATCGTGACGGAGGAGAAGGCGACGCCCCAGGAGCTCAAGGTCCTGCACAAGCTGATCGGCAAGGAGCAGGAGGATATCGAGAATTTCTCGTTCAATACGACGATCAGCGCATTCATGATCGCTGTCGGCGACCTGGCTTCCCTGGACTGCCACAAGCGTGAGATCCTGGAGCCGCTCTGCGTGCTGCTGTCCCCGTTCGCCCCGCATATCTCCGAAGAACTCTGGCACCTGCTCGGGCACGAAGGAAGCATCTCCGATGCCCGTTTTCCGGAGTATGTCGCCGCTTACACGGTGGAGGACAGCGTTACCTATCCCGTGCAGTTCAACGGCAAGATGCGTTTCACCGTGGACCTGCCCAGAAGTGCTTCCCCCGCTGAGGTGGAGGCAGCCGTCCGGGGTATGGAACAGACGGCGAAATGGGTGGGTGACAAGGCGATCGCCAAGGTGGTCGTCGTCCCCGGACGAATCATCAATATCGTTGTGAAATGACACGGAATAAGCGTCTCCGAACCGTCTGGGAATACCTGGCGCTGACCCTGGCCTGCTTTATTTTCGCGATGGCCTGGGAATGCTTCATGATCCCCAACGGGATGTCTGCCGGCGGCATGATGGGCCTCTGTACGATCATCCAGTATGCGACAGGCGGCTTGATTCCGGCCCAGTATTCCTATATCGCCATCAACGCCGCGTTGATCATCATCGCCATCATGGCCATGGGAATCGGTTTCGGATTCAAGACCATCTACTGCATCGTCGTCTCTTCGCTCGCCATGGAACTGATCGACCAGCTGGTCGTGCTGCATGCCGTCCCGGGCTCCTTCTTCTTCATGGAGGAGCGGGTGCTGATCCCGATTGTGGCCGGCGTGTTCGAAGCGGTCGGCCTGGGGCTGGTGCTCCGCTACGGCGGCAGCACGGGCGGTACGGATATCATTGCGCTGATGGTCAACAAATACTATCCTGTCTCGCTGAGTACGGTCTTCCTGGTCTCCGATGTCGTGATCTGTTCCCTCTTGCTGTTGCTGCCGGACAAGAACTTCTCCGACATGTGCTACGGTCTTGAGGAGGTGGTCGTCTTCTCGATGGTGGTCGACCTGGTCGTCGGCGGCAAACGCACGTCGTACCAGCTGCTCGTTTTCTCGGAGAAATATGACCAGATTGCCGACCACATCATTAACAAGATGGACCGTGGCGTGACAGTTCTCAAAGCGCAGGGCTGGTACACCAAATCCGACAAGAACGTGCTCCTGATCCTGATCAACCAGGCCCAGCTTTCCGAACTGTCCCGGGTGATCAAGGACCTGGATCCGCGGGCTTTCATGTCCATTTCCCCGACCCGCAATGTCTATGGAGAGGGTTTCGAAGAGATCAAGACGGGTGTCAAACTGAAAAAGAATAAACAATAGAACTATGGCAATACTCAAAACAGGTTTCTGGACCGGAGTCAAGGAGTACTTCCTGATTACCGTGGGTGTGTTGATGTATGTGATGGGATGGATTATTTTCCTGGTCCCGAACAACATGATCGGCGGCGGCGTGACGGGTCTGGGCTCCATCGTCCAGTACGCGACGGGCGGGGCCATCAAGATCGGTTATACTTATTTCGTGGTCAATGCCGGGTTGCTGGTAGCGGCTCTGTTTACCCTCGGCCGCAGTTTCGGTGCCAAGTCCATCTACGCTATCCTGCTGACCTCCGTGGCCTTGAACGTGGGCCAGGGGCTCTTCCCGCAGGAAATCATCCAGACACTGGCCCTTGACAACGGAAAACTGATGTGCACCATTATGGGCGGTATCATCGTGGGCGTCGGTATCGGCATGTCGATCTCGCAGGGCGGCAGCACCGGCGGCACGGATATCATCGCCTTGATCATCAACAAATACCGCAATGTCTCCCCAGGCCGCATGATTCTCATCCTGGATGCGGTCATCATCCTGTCCTCGCTGCTCGTTCCTTCCTACATGCCGGACGGGACCCTGATGGCCTGGCCGGACAAGATTACGACGGTGGTGTACGGTTTCATCCTGATCACGATCGTGAGCACGGTGCTGGACCTCTATCTGTCAGGTTCCCGGCAGTCCGTACAGATCTTCGTCCTCTCACAGAAATCTGCTGAAATCGCGGATGCGATCACTACGGATCTGCACCGCGGTGTGACCGTCCTGAACGGAAAAGGCTGGTATACCAAGCATGAAACGGAGGTCATCATGGTGATCACACGCAAGACGGACCTGAATGTTTTCCTGAAATACATCAATTCGATCGATCCCAATGCATTTATCTCCGTTTCCTCGGTCACAGGGGTCTACGGCAAGGGTTTTGACAAATTCAAGACAGGTAACAAAAAATAAAAATTGTATCAAAATCAAATATTTTTACTTCTTACCCCCGCTCTACCCTTTTCAGAGCGGGGGCTCTTTTTTATATTTGGCCAAAAAAGACTGGATGAAAAACAAAGCCTCGTTTTCCTTCTACCGGGCGGTCTGCCTGGTCTCGGCCCTTTGCTTGCTTTTCCCGCTCCCGGCAGCGGCGTTCCGCGCCGGTTGGCCTGTCTTGCCGGACGCGTTGTCGGCCGGTGCGCTGGCGGGATCGGCCGTGTTGCTGCTGTTGCCGATCTCCGAAGAGCAGGGGAAGGTGTCCTTCTGGTTCTCCCTGGGGATGGCTGCCGTCTGTTCCGGCGGGATCGTCGCTGCGTTGCCGGCGCGGGTCTGGCTGTGCGGCGTCCTGCTGCTGCATCTCCTGTACTGTACGGTCCGTGCGGCATCCCGCTATTCCCAGCTCCGGCTTCTTTTCCGGCATGTTGCCGTGTGGTACAATGTGGAGAACCATGCGCGCATGTATTATTCTGCCGTCTTGTATCTGATGGTTGCCTGCTTCCCGGCTGCCGGCTCGCCCGCGTGGGCCCGCTGTTTCTCCATGTCGTTATCCATGGTGCTGTACGGACTTCTCTGGGCACGGGTGCGTACGGGACGGACGGGCTTGATCAGTCCTTCCAAGGAGTCGGAGATCCGGGAACTGATCCAGGGTAATCTGCGTACCGTCCCGCCGCAGGCCGGCGAGAAGACGGAAGACCTTGCCAAGATGACCCGGGTGTATGAGCGGGTGTCGAAACTGATGGAGCAGAAGCGACCGTTCCTGGATGCCGATTTCAGCCTTTCTGACATGGCATCTTCGGTCTTTACGAACAAATCCTACTTGTCCAAGACGATCAATATCCTGTCCGGGCGGAATTTCAGCCAGTTCGTCAACTATTACCGGATCCGGTACTGCGCTGATCTCCTCAGGAAGGATCCCCATCTCCGGCTTTCTGCCGTCGCCATGATGTCCGGTTTCCATTCGACCGTCTCTTTCAACATGGCTTTCAAGCTCAACATGGGGGAGACGCCCTCGAGCTTCAAGGAGCGGCTGATTGCGGAGCGTCAGCTCAGTTGATGCCTTTCCAGGAGAAGGGCACGTCGGCCGTGATCTCCATTTCCTCTTTTTTGACCGGGTGCGTGAAGCGGATCCGTCTGGCATGCAGGCTGATGCCTCCGTCCGGATTGGACCGGGGAGCGCCGTATTTGAGGTCGCCCTTGATGGGGCAGCCCAGATGGGCGAGCTGACAGCGGATCTGGTGGTGACGGCCGGTGAGCAGTTCTACCTCCACCAGGTGATAGCGGTCCGTGCTGCGCAGGTAGCGGTAGTTCAGGCGTGCGATCTTGGCTTCGGGGTAACGGGCGGGCCTGGGGGCGGATCCGTCGGCGACGATGTAGGATTTGTTCTGCTGTTCGTTGCGGGCCAGCCATCCTTCCAGATGACCTTCCCGGGGCTCGGGAAGGGAGCAGCAGAGGGCCCAGTAGGTTTTGTGGATCTCTCCGTCGCGGAATGCTGCCGTGAGCCGCTCCAGGGCCTTGGATGTCTTGGCCAGCAGGCAGATACCGCTGACGGGACGGTCCAGGCGATGGGGGAGCCCGAGGAAGACTTTGCCCGGTTTGGCATCGCGTTGGGCGATGAAGGCTTTGTAGGTCTCCGTCAGCGGTTCGTCACCGGTCTTGTCTCCCTGCGTGATTTCGCCTGCGCGCTTGTTGACCACCAGCAGGTGGTTGTCTTCGTATAAAATGCGACCTGCCAGGTCGTTGTATTCCTTTGGGGTCAGCTGCCTGTATTCCATATTACAAAGATAATACTATCTTTGCATGGATTAACCGTTATCACGATGAAAAAGATTTTTGCTTTTCTGCTTGCCGGTCTGGTGGCGCTGGGCTGCAAGGATGCGTCCGAAGGGACGATTTATGGTTTTACCGTGCGGGGTGCCGACGGCCAGCCGGCCGCCTTGTCACAATATAAAGGGAAAGTCCTGCTGGTAGTCAACACGGCTACGAAGTGCGGGTTCACCCCGCAGTACACCGAGCTGGAGTCGCTCTATGAGCGTTATGCATCCAGGGGGTTCTGCGTCCTGGATTTCCCGTGTAACCAGTTTGGCGGCCAGGCGCCCGGTACCATCGCCGAGATCCGGGAATTCTGCAGCGGTCAGTACAATGTGACATTTCCGCAATTCGACAAGGTCGATGTCAACGGTGACGCGGCGGATCCGCTCTTTGTCTGGCTCAAGGAGCAGAAGGGCTTTGAGGGCTTCGGCGAAGGCCGCACGGCCGAAATAATGGGCCAGATGCTTTCCCGGCAGGATCCCGACTATGCCTCCAAGCCGGATATCAAGTGGAATTTCACGAAGTTCCTGGTGGACCGCAAGGGCCGGGTCGTTGCCCGTTTCGAACCCACTGCCGACATGTCTGAGGTCGCTGAAGCCGTCGCCGGATTGTTGTAGGATTTGACAATTTGTCAGCGTTTGGACGCGTGGCAAAGGTTTTGATGATATCCCATCGGCCTGCCGGAAGTGGCAGGCAGACAAGTTCAAGTGAAATTTTAAAAGTCAGAATATTATGGGAAAAATCATCGGAATCGACCTCGGCACCACCAATTCGTGCGTGTCTGTGATGGAAGGCAATCAGCCGACCGTGATCATCAATGACGAAGGCGCGCGTACGACGCCGTCTATCGTAGCTTTCACTGAGAATGGCGAGCGCAAGGTGGGCAATCCTGCCAAGCGCCAGGCCATCACCAATCCTCACAATACGATCTTCTCCATCAAGCGTTTCATGGGTGAGTCCTACGACCAGGTGAACCGTGAGATCGCCCGCGTGCCGTACAAGGTCGCCCGCGGCGAGAACAATACTCCGCGCGTGGACATCAACGGCCGCCTGTATTCTCCGCAGGAGATTTCCGCGATCATCCTCCAGAAGATGAAGAAGACGGCGGAAGATTATCTCCGCCAGGAAGTGACGGAGGCGGTCATCACCGTTCCGGCATACTTCTCCGACTCGCAGCGCCAGGCCACCAAGGAGGCAGGCAAGATCGCCGGTATCGATGTCAAGCGTATCATCAACGAGCCGACGGCAGCCGCTTTGGCTTACGGCCTTGACAAGAAGAACAAGAACATGAAGGTCGCGGTCTATGACCTGGGCGGCGGCACCTTCGATATCTCCATCCTGGAGCTGGGCGACGGTGTGTTCGAGGTGAAGTCCACCAACGGCGACACCCACCTGGGCGGCGACGACTTCGACCAGGCCATTATCGAGTGGCTGGCCCGCGACTTCGCTACCGACAATGGCGGAATTGACCTCACGAAGGATCCGATGTCCCTGCAGCGCCTCAAGGAGGCTGCCGAGAAGGCCAAGATCGAGCTTTCCAACGCGACCAGCGCCGAGATCAACCTGCCGTACATCACGGCTGTGGATGGAATGCCGAAGCACCTTGTGAAGACCCTCACCCGCGCCAAGTTCGAGACGCTTTGCGACGACCTCTTCCGCCGCTCCATCGAGCCCTGCCGCAAGGCCCTCGAGGATGCCCATCTGCGTGCTTCCGAGATTGACGAAGTCCTGCTCGTCGGCGGGTCCACCCGTATCCCGAAGGTGCAGGAGCTGGTCAAGGAATTCTTCGGCAAGGAGCCGAACAAGAGCGTCAACCCGGACGAGGTGGTCGCCATCGGCGCCGCGATCCAGGGCGGTGTCCTTGCCGGTGATGTCAAGGATGTCCTGCTGCTGGATGTGACTCCGCTGTCCCTCGGTATCGAGACCCTCGGCGGCGTGATGACCAAACTCATCGAGTCCAATACGACCATCCCCGTCCATAAGGAGCAGGTCTTCTCCACGGCTGCAGACAACCAGCCTTCCGTCGAGATCCGTGTCCTGCAGGGCGAGCGCCCGATGGCCAAGGACAACAAGCAGATCGGCATCTTCCACCTGGACGGCATTGCACCCGCACCGCGCGGCATCCCGCAGATCGAAGTTTCCTTCGATATTGATACCAACGGTATCCTGAGCGTTTCCGCCAAGGATAAGTCCACCGGCAAGGAGCAGCACATCCGTATCGAGGCCTCCAGCGGCCTGAGCGATGCCGAGATCCAGCGCATGCGTGACGAAGCCAAGGCCAACGAGGCGGCCGACCGCGCCGAAAAGGAGCGTGCCGACAAACTCAACAATGCGGATGCGATGGTCTTCCAGACCCAGCGCAACCTCAAGGAATACGGCGACAAGATCCCTGCAGACAAGCGTTCTGCCATCGAATCCGCCTGCGCTGACCTGAAGAAGGCGGTGGATGCCAAGGATATCAATGCGATCGACAGTGCCAACTCCGCCCTGGAAGCTGCCTGGCATGCCGCTTCCGAGGATATGGCCAAGGCTGCCCAGCAGGGTCCCCAGGGCCCGCAGGGGCCGCAGGATGGTCCTCAGGCCGGACCTCAGGGGCCTCAGCCGGACTATGGTAACAACGGTCCTGACGAGCAGTAGATCTCGTGAACTTCGATAAAAGGGACGGCCGGATTCCGGCTGTCCCTTTTATATGTTATATATGTATATTGCTTTTTTTTGTTTTTGGCAGGATTTAAAACCTGAAAGATGTTGTTTTTTCTAAAATATTCGTAAATTTGGGGGAAATAATGGTTCATGCGCCATCGTACCTTCATATCTGCCTTGATTTCCGCTGCACTTTCTGTGGCGGGCGTATATGATGCGGCGGCTGCAACGAATCAAGGAGACGATGTCTCCATCCGTTACCGTTCGGGGAAAACCGTCATCGAAAGCGCTGTCCGTCCCAACGCGGACAATCTGTCCAAACTCGATGCCATCCTGAGCGGACCCCAGGCAGAGCATATTACCCGGATCGAACTCCGTGCGGCCTCATCTCCGAACGGTCCGACCTATCTCAATAAGCAATATGCCCATGAGCGTGCGCAGGGCGTGATCGATTATGTCACCAGCCGCTATCCTTCTTTGCCTGCCTCTGTCTGGCATGTGGAAGAAATCGCTGAAGATTGGGACGGTGTTGTCTCCTATCTGCGTCGCTCGAAGAAAGATTATAAGGAAGAAGCGCTGAAGATCGTCCAGGGCGGTGCGTCCAACCGGGAAGAGCTTCTTCATGATTTGTATACGGGCGAAGCCTGGGATGACCTTGTCAAATACAGTTTCCCGTATTTGCGTACGGTCAAATTGCATATTGTCTATGATGGCGAACCAGCCGGGCAGGTCGTTGAAACCGAACGGCCGCCGCGGACGGACCAGACGCAGGGAGGACCGGCCGATGTGACCGTCGTCCACAAGGTGGAACATTCGCTGATCTTTGCCCGCAGCGGAAAGACGCTGAACCTTTCCTACTTGAACAATGCTGCGGCTTGGGATGATATATCTGCCATGGTGCAGAACCTGGGGGCCGATTCCCTGCTGGTCGAGAGTTTCGCTTCGCCGGAAGGCACGATTTCCGGCAACCAGGCGCTGTCACGCCGGAGGGCGGAAGTATTCAAGGTAATGCTTTCGCAGCGTCTCGGCGTTCCGGCGAGCCAGATTTCCATCCGGCCGATGGGCGAGGATTGGAAGGGCTTCGCCCAAAACGTCCGTGATACTTATCAAGGAAAGGACCGTGATGATGTCCTTCGCATCCTCGGCAGTTCTTTGTCCGAGGAGGCCAAGAAATATGCTCTTCGCAAGTTGGATGGCGGCAGGACCTGGCAGCATCTTATTGACAATGAGATGACTAGCCTCCGTCGTGTCTCCGTCCGCAGATTCTCTACTGACGAGACGATTCAGTGGGTGCCGGGATCCGGTCTCCGCGTCGTACGCGATGTTGAGCCGCTTCCTAATATGCAGCCTGTCACGAGTGCAATCATGTCCCGTTCTCCTGAACTGGCTTCTGTTTCCGGAGCTTCCCTAACTTCCGGGATCCAGTCCCGTCCGGAAAAGTCAGCTCCTCAGTCGCGTTCTTTCTTGAGCAGGTTGAGGATTTGAAACATTTAGGATTTGAAACATTTCGCTGTCTGAGGGGCCCTGGAGGGGCCTTTTTGTGTTGTGCGCTCCTGGTCTCACTTGCTATCTGTCACCCTGCCTCCGCTGAAAATGCCGCTTCAAATCCGGGTGAATATCTGACCTTGGATCCCGAGGCTGTTACGGGGGAGAGCCTGGGATTTGCGACAGCATTGCTCCGTAGTCCCGTGGACGATTCCTTTTGGATCGGGATGGCCGACAAGGGCCTGCTCCGTATCGGCCGGAACGGCCGTAGGATCCGTTATACCTCCCAGAGCGGTCACCTTCCTTCCGACGCTATTACGGGGTTAAGTGCTACTTCATCCGGTGTTATCTATATTTTGGATGAATCCGGCCGTGTGACCCGTTATTCATCAACGGAAGGCTTCAAGCCCTGTTCCGGGCTTTCCGGACCTGTTGTTTCCCTCTGCCAGGCAACAGATGGCGCAGGCGTATATTTCTTATTGGAATCCGGCGCCGTGTACTATCTTGCGGATAATGGTTCTTTGCCTGTTTCCGTGGCTGATTTCAAGGTGTCCGTGTCTTTCCTGTCCGTGGCACCGGATGGGACGTTATATGCGCTGGATTCGTCCAGAAATCGTGTTCTTGCGTTTTCTGATGGGAAATGCACGACGCTGCCGCCCCTGCCGGAGATTCTGAACACTTTTGTACTCTCTTCGTCCGGGACTTTGTGGGCCGGCTCTGACAAGGGTATTTTCCGTTTTTCTGACCGTAAATGGGATTTCCTGGACCTGCAGGGAATTCTCCCATCTTCCCGCGTTGTTTCCTTATACCCGGATGCTGGAAACAGGCTCTGGATTGCTTCAGGGCGCGGCATCTGCTGTTTGGACGTTTCGAAATCAAATGTTTCAAATTCGGAAGTTCTGTTCTGTGAAGAGACTTTCCTCCCTTCCAGTATCATAGCGGATCATCGTGTCCTTTATGCGGGCGGAGTCCGTGGCGTTGCCGCTATTTCGCTGGATGGTTCTTTCTCTATGGAACCCTGGCCGCTTCCGGAGGCCGAGAAGCCTTCCCGGACCGGTGGTTTTCCCGGCTGGCTGATCTTGGTTGTGCTGCCTCTTCTCCCGCTTTGCTACTTTCTGGGGCGACGATATGTTTCGAAACCGGAACCTGAGGTTTCAAATCCTAAAGACAATGGTAAGTCTGTTGCTGTGCTGCCTGATCACCAGCCGGCAGATCCTTTATCAGATCACCCGCTTTCTTCGACCGATTCTTCTATCGATACGCCTCCAGTTCGTCCTCGTTCGCGTCGCTCTGCGGCGTCTAAGGCTGATTCTGCATCCTCGAATTCGACTCTTTCTCCAGATGAAGCCTTCCAACTTCTTGATAGGTTGGAGAATTCTGAGCAAGATACCTTTGTTTTGTCGGTTTATGACATCATCAAGAAATCGTATTCGGATTCCAAGCTCTCCGTTGAGGACATGGCTCAGCAACTTGGCATGACGCGTGTTCATGTCAATCGTAAATTGCAGGCTGCGCAGGGCATCTCGCCTTCCTTACTATTGAAAGCATATCGTATGCGGCTGGCGGCTTCTTTGCTGGTCAAGAATGAAATTCCGGTTTCGGAAATCGCTTCCAAAACCGGATTCTCCTCGAGTTCCTATTTCTCGTCTGCTTTTAAGGATTTCTTCGGACAGTCCCCGTCTGAGTACGTTGCATCGAAAATCTATTTGACTACTTTGAAGTAGTTCTCTTTCCTGGGTTTGACTGACGGAGGGAAGGATGCCGGGTATCCGAGAGCCAGGGCTCCGATTCCGGCCAGTTTTACGTCGACGCCCAGTTCCGCCATCAGTTCTTTTCCTTCGGGCGTCGCAAACATTTCCCGTTCGCGGTTGATCCAGCAGGAACCCAGTCCGATAGCATGTGCGGCGAGCATCATATTGCCCAATACCAGGCTTCCGTCCTGCAGGGAATTCTGCCATTCGTCCGGATCGGTTCCAAACACGAGCACGATGGTAGGTGCTCCGTAGAAGGGGTGCTCATGTCCCCAGATTTTCCCGTTCAGCCGGTCGATCCGTTCGACGAGGTCCGGGCGTTGTACGGCGACGATCCAGGGATCCTGCAGGCCTTTGGCCGTCGGTGCCCAGGTGCCGGCTTCCAGCACGGCTTGCAATTCTTCGTCGCTGATCTGCTCCGGCTTGAAGCGCCGGATGCTCCTACGGTTGCGGAGCGCTTGAAGTACAATGTTGTCCATGTTTGCAAATATGGGGAAAAATCCCTTTCCGGGCAACCCGACATGAAAAAAAACACGCAGCCCGGTCCGGGCTGCGTGCATATTGGATCAGGTGTGCAGATTACTCCTCTTCCAGACGCAGGTGCTGGACGTAGATAGCCTTCTGCTTCGCAATGCGGCGGATTTCCGACGGCTTCTGGAAATTCTTGCGGGCGCGCATCTCGCGGACGGCACCGGTCTTCTCGAACTTCCTCTTGAACTTTTTAAGAGCGCGCTCGATGTTTTCGCCTTCTTTTACGGGTACGATGATCATTGCTTTTACACCTCCTTTTTCTTTGGGGATGCAAAGGTAGCAATTTATTTTAACAATCCAACAAATTCTTTCATTCCTTCCGTCGCCACTTTCCGGATGTGGTGGATCCGTTTGTCGAAGAGCCGGACATCGGCCGGGTCGATCAGCCAGATCGGTGCTTCCGGCCGGGCATACCGGTACAAGCCGGCTGCCGGATAGACCTGCAGGGAGGTTCCGACGATCAGGATGATGTCCGCCGCCATGACCAGCTCTACGGCCCGTTCGATCTTGGGGACGGCTTCGCCGAAAAAGACGATGTGCGGGCGGTACTGGGCGCCGTTGGGCGCTTTGTCTCCCAGGCGGACGGCTTCGTATCCGATGTCGACCACGTATTTTTCGGAGAAGCCGTCTTCATCGTTGCAGGTATTCTCCGGCCGGATCTTGGTGGCTTCGCCGTGCAGGTGGATGACATGGGTGGAACCCGCCCGCTCGTGCAGGTTGTCCACGTTCTGGGTGATGACGTCCACATTGTATTCCTTTTCGAGTTCCGCGATGAGGCGGTGTGCCTCGTTGGGCCGGACCTCGCGGAGTTTCTCCCGCTGCATATTATAGAAGTCCAGCACGAGTCCCGGATTGCGGGCCCAGCCTTCCGCCGAAGCGACTTCCATCGGGTCGTAATTGTCCCAGAGCCCGCCGTTGTCCCGGTAGGTCCCCAGACCGCTTTCGGCGCTGACGCCGGCGCCGGTCAGAACTGCGATTCTCTTTTTCATTCGAATGACATGTTGAAGTAATACTTGCGGACCCAGTACTCGAAAAGCGGATCCAGGAGCTGCGGATTGTCGTTCTCGTCGAAAGTGACGATCTCTTTCTTGCAGAGGGCGTCTTTCAGCCGGCGGACGTTGGCGGACGAGTTGAGCGCGTATTCCCGGATGACGTCGGCGCTGCTGAAACGGGTATGCCCGTCCAGGATGGCGCGCAGCAGGCTGACCTGGAAGGTGGTCAGGTCGTTCATCGTGGCAATGAAACGCGCTTCATGGATGGCGAGCAAGTCGTTCAGCGCATCCGTGAGCGTCTGTTCCATGATGTAGCCGCGGGTCAGGGAGTCGCAGATCGCGCTGAAGTGGTTGATGTACCAGATGTTGCCCTGGAACAGCTTGCAGACGCCGAGCAGCAGTTCGCGGTCGATGACCTTGCCGGTGGCCAGGAACCCCCGGACGACATGGTCCATGATGTCCTTGGTCTCGACGGCCGGGATCCTGATCCGCTCCGCGTGCCGCCAGAACCAGCGCCGGATGCCGAAGATCGCATGCATGGCGTTGACCTGCGAGCCGAGGAAGACATAGGAAGCCTTGCCGGTGAGTTCCCCGGGCAGGGTTTTGAAGATGTCTTCGAGGATGCGGCATGCCTGGTCTCCGTCCTCCGTGAGCATGACGTTCTGGAATTCGTCGATCACGACGACATGCGCTACGCCGCTGCGGGCCCCGAGCCGGTAGGGGAGCAGGAAAGCGGCACGCAGGTCCGTATCATCCAGTTCCCAGGAGGGGGAAATGACTTCGCCGCAGGCGTCGAACCGGGCCCGGTCGAAGACAAGATGCGTCCCGGCGAGCAGTTCCTGTGCCGCCTGGGCGAAATCGTCCGGACCGTTTCCTGCGGTGCGCAGGGCCGTCGCGGCGAGGCGGAGGGTGAGGTCCCGGAGGCTGCGGATGTCCAGCAGGCTGAGCTCGATGGGGAGGAACTGCTGTCCGGCGGACTTCATTTGCAGGAAGGCCTGCCGGACCAGGGATTTCTTGCCTGTCTTGGGGGGCTCGTAGATGACGATATTCTCGCCCTGCGTGAGCAGGTTGGAGAAGATCCGGACTTCGTTGGCCCGGCCGAGGAACTGCTTGCCTGTGACAGGTTTGTGATACTGAAATGCGCTATCCATATCTGCAAATTTAGAAACAAAGATGTTATTAAACAAATAAAAATAGTATCCCGGCCCCCCCCCCGGTACAGGAGACAATGCGCAAAATATTTTGCAGATATGGAAATTTTGCGTAAATTCGCAGCCCAAAACAATTTGATGACCGCTAAGCCATTGATAAAGAGCTGTCTTGAGACAGACGCTTACGGCCGAAACTTTTAACAAGTTTTACACGATGTACGCAATCGTAGACATTGCAGGCCAGCAGTTTAAGGTAGAGGCTGGCAACGAGATCTTTGTGCAGCGGCTCGCCGATGCCAAGGGTGCTGATGTGGAGTTCAAGAAGGTCCTCCTGGTCGCGGATGACGCGGCTGTCAAGGTGGGCGCTCCCTATGTAGAGGGTGCAGTGGTCAAGGCCACCGTCCTCGAGGATGATGCAAAAGCTGACAAGGTGCTTGTCTTCAAGAAGATCCGTCGCAAGGGCTTCCAGAAGCTCAACGGTCACCGTCAGAAACTTACCAAGATCAAAATCAACGAAATCGCTTAAGAGTTATGGCACACAAGAAAGGTCAATCGAGTTCCAAGAACGGTCGTGAGTCGCAGAGCAAGCGCCTGGGTCTCAAGAAATTCGGCGGCGAGGTCGTGAAAGCCGGCAATATCATCGTCCGCCAGCGCGGTACTGTCCACAATCCGGACCGTAATGTCGGGATGGGCAAGGACCACACGCTGTACGCACTTATCGACGGTACGGTGAAGTTCACCCGCAAGAGAGAGAACAAATCCTACGTGTCGGTCGTCCCGTTTGAGAACTAATCTCGGAGGACGGAAAGTTGAATCAAGGATCCCACACTTCGAGACAGGTGTGGGTTCTTTTTTAATAGAAGGAAGATATGTTGACACTCAAGATGCTTCGCGATGACCCGCAAGCCGTCGTCGCGAAATTGAAAATCAAGAATTTCGACGCGCAGCCGATCGTGGACAAGGTGCTGGAACTCGACGCGCGCCGCCGCAGTCTCCAGACGGAGAGCGACGCCCTGCTCGCGCAGCAGAAGCAGAAGGCGGCCGAGATCGGCGGCCTGATGAAGCAGGGGCTCCGCGATGCTGCCGAGGCCGCGAAAGCCGAGGTGGCCGCGCTCAAGGCCCGTTCGGCCGAACTTCTCACCCGGATGGACGAGGCTGCCGCCGAGCTGGAGAGCCAGCTCGTGCTGATGCCCAACACGCCCTGCGCCCTGGTCAAGCCCGGCAAGGGTGCCGAGGACAACGAAGTTGTCAAGATGGGCGGTCCCGAGGTGAAACTCCCCGAAGGTGCGCTTCCGCACTGGGAGCTCGCCAAGAAGTACGACATCATCGACTTCGACCTGGGCGTCAAGATCACCGGCGCCGGTTTCCCGGTCTACAAGGGCAAGGGGGCCAAGTTGCAGCGCGCGCTGATCAATTTCTTCCTCGACAGCAACACCGCGGCCGGCTACAAGGAGGTCGAGCCGCCGGTGATGGTCAACCGCGATTCCGGTTTCGGTACCGGCCAGCTTCCTGACAAGGAAGGCCAGATGTACCATGCCGAGGTGGATGATTTCTACATGGTCCCGACGGCCGAGGTGCCCGTGACCAACATTTTCCGCGACGTCATCCTCGCTCCGGGCGAGATCCCGCAGCGCCTGACCGCCTACACGCCGTGCTTCCGTCGCGAGGCCGGCTCCTACGGCAAGGACGTGCGCGGCCTGAACCGCCTGCACCAGTTCGACAAGGTCGAGATCGTGCGGGTGGAGAAGCCGGAGGATTCCTACGCCGCCCTCGACGAGATGGTGGCCCACGTGGAGTCCCTGGTGTGCAAGCTCGGCCTCAAGTACCGCATCCTGCGCCTTTGCGGCGGCGATCTGAGCTTCACTTCCGCCATCACCTACGACTTCGAGCTCTGGTCCGCTGCCCAGCAGCGCTGGCTGGAGATCTCCTCCGTGTCCAATTTCGAGACCTACCAGGCCAACCGCCTGCACCTGCGTTACCGCGACGAGGCCGGCAAGACCCAGCTCGCCCACACGCTGAACGGCAGTTCCCTGGCACTCCCGCGTGTGGTGGCCGCCCTGCTGGAGGACAACCAGACGCCCGACGGGATCATCATCCCGGAGGTGCTCCGTCCCTACACCGGATTCGACAAGATCGACTAATTGCAATCCCGTCGCTCAATGTCTGCAGAAAGGCGTGAACGCGTGATCCTGGGCATCGATCCCGGAACCAATATCCTTGGTTTCGGGATCGTGCGTGTAGATGCCTCCGGACACCCCCATTTCGTGGACATGGGGGTCGTGGACCTGCGCAAGGTAGAGTCTCCCTACGACAAGCTGGAGATCATCCGCGAGAAGGTGGGCGCCTTGTGCGATCTCCACCATCCGGACGACATGGCGGTCGAGTCTCCCTTCTACGGCAAGAACGCCCAGGTCATCCTCAAACTGGGCCGGGCCCAGGGTGCGGCGATGGTCGCCGGGCTGGAACGGGGTGCCCGGATTTTCGAATACGCTCCGCGCAAAGCGAAGATGACGATCTGCGGCAACGGGGCCGCTTCAAAAGAGCAGGTGAGCCTCATGGTTCAGCGTACGCTTGGCATAAAAATTGATAGTAAATACCTCGACGCCACAGATGCACTGGCGCTCGCCATGTGCCACTTCTACCAATTAACCAGCCCGCTTGCGGCCATGCAAGCTACTAGTAGTTGGGAGAAATTTGTCGTGTCCAATCCGGAGCGCATTAAAAAGTAAAGTAGTATGAACTTTGCGAAAGTCTTCCTGCTGACTGCAGGAATGTTTCTGGGTTTCAGCTTGTTTGCCCAGAACAACGTCAAAGGTGTCCTGATCGATGAGTCGAACGGGGAGCCCCTGGGGTTTGCCACCGTGTCCCTGACCCGGGACGGGCAGAGCAAACCGGCCAAGTACAGCCTGACCGATGACAAGGGCGCCTTCACGCTCGAGTCCGTACGCAACGCATCCTATACCCTCCGTGCGGAGTTGATGGGATACGAAGCGTACACGGCGACCGTCAAGATGGACTCCAAGCCCATCGACCTCGGAGAGATCAAGATGAAAGTCGACCGGGAGCAGCTGGAGGCCGCGGAGGTCTCCGCGCTGGGCAATCCGGTGGTCATCAAGAAGGATACGATCGAGTACAATGCGTCTTCCTTCCTCTCCACCGACAATGACAACCTGATCGACCTGCTCAAGAAGATGCCGGGCATCGAGGTGGCCGACAACGGGACCATCACGGTCAACGGCCAGTCGGTCAGCAAGATCACGGTGCAGGGCAAGACCTTCTTCCTGGATGATCCCCAGATCGCTTCCCAGAACATTCCCGCGAAACTCGTCCGCAAGCTCAAAGTCATCCGCAAGAAGTCCGAGCAGGCCGAGTTCACCGGCATCGACGACGGGCAGGAGGAGACGGTGATCGACCTCTCCGTGCAGCCGGGCATGATGAAGGGCCTGGTGGGCCGCGTGACGGCCGGTGTCGGCCATGACGTGCCTGCGCATGAGGGCGACCTCAACGACTGGCGCTACTCCGGCAACGCCTTCCTCGGCCGCTTTACGGACAATACCCAGATCAGCCTCATCCTCAACGCCAACAACGCCAATGTCCAGGGATCGACCAACTTCTCCGGCAACATGATGGGCGCCATGATGGGCGGCGGCGGCATGGGCATGGGCGGCGGCCGCGGCTTCGGCGGCGGTGGTGGCATCAGCAATTCCTACATGGCCGGCCTGAATGCCGCGGGTGATGCGTTCGACGGAAAGATGGAAGTCGGTGGCAACTACAATTTCAACCACAACGACAACTTCACGCTTTCCGAGTCCAACACGATCAACTACATGACCGGATTCAACCAGAAAGTCAACAGCAACAGCTCCAACACGACCCACTCCAACGGCCACAATTTCGGCCTGCGCCTGGAGCACAAGTTCTCGGAGAACACTTCGATCCTGTTCCAGCCGAGCATCCGCTTCGGCGACGGCAGCTATACGCAGAGCAGCACGAGCGAGACCTGGCGTGACGACAGCCTCAACGGCAATTACTACCAGCTCAACGATTCGTATACCGACAACACCGGCGCCAACAAGAATTTCAGCACGCAGGGCTTCCTGCTCTTCCGCCAGCGTCTCGGACTCCCGGGCCGTACCCTCACGGTCAACACCAACTTCAACTTGTCCGACAACAAGATGAATGCGATCAACAACAACGGGACGAGATACTATCAGGACGGAGAGCTGTCCGGCGGCTCTGAGGTCAGCCAGAACGCTATCAGCGACCAGAAGAGCTACTCGGTCAGCACGCGTGCCACCTATACCGAGCCGCTCGGCAATTATTTCTACCTGGAAGCCAACTACTCCTTCAACTGGAGCAAGTCCCTGTCCGAGAAGAATACCTTCGACCTGTTGAACGGGGGCGTGCTCGATGCCCAGTATTCCAACGCCATCGAGAACCTGAACCGGCGCCATGAGATCGGCGGCAATGTCCTGTACCAGGACGACCGCTGGCATCTGCAGGCCGGCTTCACCGCGATGCCGCAGTACACCTACAACAGCACTACGGTCTATGATGCCGCGTCGAAGAGCAACAAGCCGCAGACCTACGAGGACAACCGCTGGAATTTCTCCCCGCAGGTGATGATGTTCGTCGATATCAATGACGATACCTCGCTGCGTTTCTTCTACCGGGGCAACTCCAGCCAGCCCTCCACCCAGCAGTTGATGCCGGTGCCGGACAATACCAACCCGCTCCGCGTCACCTTCGGTAACCCTTCGCTGACACCGTACTTCACGCACAATATCAACATGGAGTACCGCAGCAGCAACCGCGAGAACTTCTCCTCCTTCAACATCCGGGCGAACGGCGGATTCACGCAGAACCAGATTTCCAACGTGGTCATCACCGCGGACGACGGCGGCCAGTATACGATGCCGTTCAACGCCCCCGTCACCGGAAATGCCGGCCTCAGCTTCTTCAACAACACCCCGCTGGGCAAGAACTCCCCGTTCTCCATCAACAACAATACGGGTGTCAACTGGCGTCAGTCCTTCGCGTATGAAGGCGTGGGTGTGGACATGTCCAAGTACAAACAGGACGGCTTCTATGCCTTCATGAACTGGTTCGTGGACCAGTTCAATGATCCGGACTACTACAAGACCCACATCGTGGAGAACTACACGGACAACCTGAATGTCAATGAACGGCTCCGCCTGACCTACCGGGGACTGTACGTGCAGGCCACACTCGGTGCCAGCACGAACATGAGCAAGACCTGGTACCGGCAGAAGGGCGATGCCGCGGCCAAGGCCATCAAGGCTGCCCAGAACTCCCAGACCTGGAACAACGCCATCACCGGCGAACTGACCTGGAACTGGGCCAGCACGGGCATCTCCCTGACCGGCAATGCCAACTACCGCTGGTACAACGGCTATACGACTCCGGTCGATCCCCAGATGATCATCAACCTGACCCTGGCCAAATCGATCGGCTCCGCCAACATTTCGCTCTATGTAGCCGACCTGCTCGGCCAGTCCCGTGCCCTCTCGGTCACGGATGCCAGCTCGCAGCACATCGAGACCCTGAGCAACACGCTCGGACGCTATATCATCCTTTCCTTCTCCTATAACTTCGGCACGATGGGCCGTGGTCAGGGTCGCGGACGGATGGGCGGCGGTGGCCGCGGCGGCCGTGGCGGCGGAATGCCCCCGATGGGTGGCGGAATGCCCCCGATGGGCGGCGGACGTCCCCCGATGATGTAGAATACCCACCCGGCGGAAGCCGGAAAGCAATTCATGGCGGCGGACCAAAAAGGGTTCGCCGCCATTGTTTTATTTATTATCTTTGCAAGAATTATGTTGTTGGAGATTGCGAAGGCGCTGCTGGTCGGCATGATTGCCGCCCTTCCGCTCGGCCCCATCTTCGTGATGGTGGTCCAAGGGACATTGTGCTACCGGCGCAGCAACGGACTGCTGGTAGGATACGGAGCCGCCATGGGGGACATGGTATATGCCGGCGTGGGGCTGCTGACCCTGGAACTGATCAAGTCCTTCGTGCTGGAGCATCAGGGAGTTTTCATGCTGGTGGGGGGCGTTGTCATCGGACTGATCGGTTGCTGGATGTATTCCCGGGAGATCTCCCTGGATGTTCCCGAGGAACAGCGGCAGGTGTCCGGGGGGTACTGCTTCCTGCAGGGCTTCACCGGCGCTCTCTCCAATCCGGCTGCCCTGGCCGCCATGCTGGCCCTGCTGACCGTTTTCCAGCTGGGTACGGCCCGGACCCCGGTGTGGGCGCTGGTCCTGCTGGTCGGATCGGGAGAGGCTTTGTACTGGACGCTGATCACCTGGATGCTGAAGCGCTACCTGCGGCTCGGGGGCGGGACCCTCCGCTTTGGAAGCAAGCTCGCCGGGGTGCTGGTCTGCGTTTTCGCAGCCGTCCTGCTGGTGCGGGGCTGTATGATGATTATTAGAAACTGACAAATGGATATCAAAAAGTTTTTCGGCAACTGGATTGTCAAGAATGTGCTGCTGGCGATCGTGTTCGTGCTGGCGTTCGTCTTCCTGGCGAACCTGCTGCTCTCGGCCGTCACGCAGCACAACAAGGAACTGGTCGTACCGGACTTCACGAACATGACCTACGATGAGGCGCGCCAGGCTGCAGCGAAGGCGGGCGTGCGGGTCCTGGTCACGGATTCCGTCTATGTCAAGCGGCTCCGGCCCGGGGCGGTCTATCTCCAGACGCCCAAGGCGGGCGACCATGTCAAGCGCGGCCGCAGGATCCGCCTGACGACCAATACCCTGGTCCCGAAGGAAGTCGTGATGCCTTCGCTGGTCGGTTTCTCGATGCGCCAGGCCAAGGCGGAGCTGGTCCGTGCCGGACTCACGCTGGGCCGCCTGATCTATGTGCGGGATATTGCCACCAACAACGTCCTGCGCCAGCAGCGCGGAGGCGTGGACATCAAGGCGGGGACCCGGCTGGCCAGCGGCACCACCATCAACCTGGTGGTCGGCCTCAGCCCCAACGACAACATGACCGTCGTACCGAAGCTGACCGGCAGGCAGTACCTGCATGCCGTCGACCAGACGCTGGAGAGTTCGCTCAATGTCGGGAAACTGCACTTCGACGAGACGGTCAAGACCTATGCCGACTCCGTGAGCGCGTTCGTCTACCAGCAGCGCCCGGCGTCTTCCGAGAAAGTCCGGATGGGGTCCGAGATCACGATGTCCCTGACGACGGATCCTTCCAAACTGCCCGTCCAGTCTTCCAAAAAGTAGATGATGCAGGAAGCGCCGCAGGAAATGTTCGAGCACTTCCGGCTGGAAGTGGATCCGGGGCAGGCACCTGTCAGGATCGACAAGTACATGTCCACCCATCTGGAAGACACCTCCCGCAACCGGATCCAGCAGGCCTTCAAGGAAGGCTATGTCCGGGTGGGGGAGGCGGCCGTCAAGGCCAATTATATCGTCCGTCCCGGGGATGTTATCCGCTTCGTGATGCCTTACCGGCGCCGCGGCCTGGAGATCATCCCGCAGGACATACCCCTGCGCATCGTCTACGAGGATGACGACGTGCTCGTCGTCAACAAGCCCGCCGGGATGGTCGTCCATCCGGGGCACGGGCACTACGAAGGTACGCTGGTCAATGCCCTGGCGCACCACCTGGGTATCAGCCAGGACAGCGAGGCGCTGGACGAGCGCATGGGGATCCTGGTGCACCGGATTGACAAGGACACGAGCGGACTGCTCGCCGTGGCGAAGAACGACGAGTCGCAGCTGCACCTGGCCCGGCAGTTTTTCGACCACAGCATCGAGCGCCGCTACAACGCCGTCGTCTGGGGGGATTTGCAGGAGGACGAAGGGACGGTCGAGGGCTTTATCGGCCGGGATCCCAACGACCGCCTGCGCTTCAAGGTCGTGGAGGATGAGGAGCATGGCAAACGGGCGGTGACCCACTACCGGGTGCTGGAGCGTTTCGGTTTCGTGACGCTGGTTGAATGCAAACTGGAGACCGGCCGCACGCACCAGATCCGCGTCCACATGTCCCAGCTGGGCCATCCCATCTTCAATGATGAGCGTTACGGCGGCAGCGAGATCCGCAAGGGGACCATCTATGCCAAATACAAGCAGTTCATCCGCAACTGCTTCGAGATCTGCCCCCGCCAGGCGCTCCACGCCCGGACCCTCGGGTTCGAGCACCCGCGCAGCGGGCAATGGCTGCAATTCGATTCCGAACTCCCGGAGGATATGACCGCCCTCCTGGACAAATGGCGCAAATACTGCGGTCAGATGCCTGAAGAATGAGAAAGCCGCAAACCCTGCTCTGGCTGCTCACCGCGCTGTCCGCGGTGTTGCTGAGCCTTCCCTGGCTGGTGCCCCATACGGGGGCGCTGGCCCTGGTCGCTTTCGTCCCGCTGCTTTGCGCGGAAGCTGTCGCTGAGCAGTGCAAGGTCCGCGCTTCCTGGATCTATCCGGCGGCGGCTTTCGTGGCCTGGAATGCCGCCACGACCTTCTGGGTCTGCAACGCCACGGTAGGCGGGGGCATTTTCGCCATTCTCGCGAATGCGGCGCAGATGCTGCTCATCTGGCTGCTTTTCCGGCTGGCCCGCAAGCGGCTGCCGGGTGTGGTGCCGTACATCTTCCTGGCGGCGATGTGGATTGCCTGGGAGCGGCGCTACTTCTCCGTGGAAATCTCCTGGCCCTGGTTGACGCTCGGCGGTGCTTTTGCGCAGAGTACCCGGACCGTCCAGTGGTACGAGTACACGGGCATGCTGGGTGGCTCGCTCTGGGTGTGGCTGTCCAACCTCGGCATCTTCGGCCTGCTGGTGGCGGTCTCGGACGGCTATTGGCAGCGCTGGAACAAGCTGGCGCGCGCCTGTGCTTCCATCGGCATCATCCTGGTCATCGCCGGCCCCGTTGTGGCGTCCAAGATGATATGGAGCTCTTACGGGGAGCGTTCCGAAGGGGAACTGGAGGTGGTTATCGGCCAGCCCAATTTCGATCCCTACCAGAAATTCGAGTCCATGAGCCAGGCGGAGCAGACGGCCGTCCTGCTGGACGGGTTCGCCGATGCGCTTTCGGCGCGGCCGGCCGGTCCGGTGCTGCTGCTCGCTCCCGAGACGTTCACGGGGGACATCTTCCTGAACCAGCCGGAGGCGTCCCGCACCCTGCAGAGCATCCGCACCTTCCTCGGGGCGCATCCCGGTGCGGAGATGCTGCTGGGCGCCAGCACCTATGATATCTACGCCACGCATGCCGCGCCCGACATCCTGGCGCGCCAATATGGCGACGGCTGGATCCTCTCGCACAACAGTGCGGTGATGGCGACGGCCTCGGACCCCATCGAGGTCTATCACAAGAGCAAGCTGGTGGTCGGTACGGAACTGACCCCGTATCCGAAAATCTTCGTCCCGCTGGATGACTGGCTTTCCCGGAAAATGGGCGTCAGCGGCCTGATGGGGCGCTGCATCGGGCAGGAGGAGGTCTCGCTGCTGCATTTCGGTCCGCAGCGTGTTCCGCTGGGCTGTGCCGTGTGCTATGAGTCCGTGTACGGCGAGTATTGCACGGAATATGTTAAAGCCGGGGCGCAGGCGATGACCATCATTACCAACGATGCCTGGTGGGGCGATACGCCAGGGTACCGCCAGCATCTGAATTTCGCGCGCCTGCGCGCGATTGAACTGCGGCGGGATATCGCCCGTTGCGGCAATACGGGTATTTCCTGCTTCATCGACCAGCGCGGGGAGATCCAGGACCAGAGCTCCTGGTGGACACGCGAAACCCTCTCCGGCCAGGTCAACCTGAGCACGGAGCAGACCGCGTTCGTACGCCACGGCGACCTGGTCGGGCGGGTGTGTACGCTGATGTTCCTGCTGCTGGCCGCGATGCTGCTGGTCCGCCTCTTCCTTCCGAAGAAATAACTACAGTTTCCAGTCGACCGGAGCCTCCCCGCGGAAGCGGAGGAAATCGTTGCAGCGGGAGAAATGCCGGCAGCCGAAGAAGGCGCCGCGCGCCAGCGGGGAAGGATGGGCTGCTTCGAGGACCAGGTGGCGGGAGGCGTCGATGAGGGGCGCTTTGCCCCGGGCATAATTGCCCCAGAGCATGAATACGACTCCGTCCCTGCGCTCCGAAACCGTGCGGATCACGGCATCCGTGAAAGTCTGCCAGCCGAGTCCGCCATGGGAGGTGGGTTCTCCGGCGCGGACGGTCAGCACGGCATTGAGCAGCAGCACGCCCTGCCTTGCCCACGGCGTCAGGTCCGGACTGCCGGACATCTGCACGCCGAGGTCCGTCTCGATCTCCTTGAAGATGTTCTTGAGCGAAGGCGGTGCAGGAACGCCCCGGGGGACGCTGAAGCACAGGCCCATAGCCTGGCCGTAGCCGTGGTAGGGATCCTGGCCGAGGATGACGACCTTGGTCTGGTCCAGGGGGCAGAGGTCGAAGGCCCGGAAGATCTGGGGACCGGGCGGAAAAATGGTCTTGCCGGCCGCTTTCTCGGCATGCAGTTGTTGGACCAGGGAGACGAAATAAGGCTGGTCAAATTCGCCTTGGAGCGCTTCGCGCCAGGAGGGTTCGATTTTTACTGTCATCATCCAAATATACGCAATTTTTGCCTATATTTGTTTGTTATGAACACAATCGCTTTATTTCCGGGATCTTTCGACCCGTTCACCGCGGGCCATCTCAATATCCTCGGCCGGGCGCTGACGATGTTCGATACCGTCGTCGTGGCTGTCGGTATCAACCAGGACAAGCGCGGCTTTTTCACCAACGAACAGAAGCTGGACATCATCCGGCAGGCGACCGCCCCGCTGGGAGACCGCGTGCGCATTGTTTCCTATGACTGCCTGACCATCGACATCTGCCGCCAGCTCGGCATCCGCCATATCGTCCGGGGTATCCGCAACATGATGGACTTCGACAATGAGAAGGCCATCGCCGACGCCAACCGGCGCCTGGCTCCCGAGATCGAGACGGTCATCATCCCGACGGCGCAGGAATTCGCCCACATTTCCTCCTCTGCGGTGCGCGACCTGCTCCGCCATCACGGCGACACGAGCCAGTTCCTGCCTGAGGGGATCATCCTGCCCGAGGTGAAATGAGATACCGGCTGCTCATATTGCTGCTCTGCCTCCTTCCCGTCCTGGCGCTGCATGCCCAGGACCTACCGGATTACGCGCAGGAGGAGCAGGCCCGGCTCGATTCCCTGGATGCGGAGGCCGCCCGTTTCGCTCCGCTGGACAGCCTTCTGACCCAGTTCTACGCGACGCTCCTGCGGGAAGATACGGATGTCAAGAATGCCGAATTCGATGTGCTGATCGGGAGCTGCCGTGATTCGCTGACGCGCCAGCATGTGGCGCTTGCCGTCTTTGACCATTACCGCTTCAGCCGCGTGATGGGCGAGGAGGCCGTGGCCGTGCATGTCTATGACGCGTGGATCGCCAGCGGCAAGGTGCAGCCCCGCAGCGAGTTCGAACTCTTCGAAGCGGAGCGCTTCGCCCTCGAAAACCGCAAGACACTGATCGGCATGCCCGCTCCGAAGGTAACCCTCCGCACCCCCTGCGGGGCGAAGCGGACCATCCCGGATGACGGGAAGCCCGCCGTGCTCTTTTTCTACTCTCCGGGTTGCTCGAAATGCCGCCTGGAGACCCACGCCCTGCCCGCGGTGCTCGCGGACGTGGCGTTCCCGCTGAATTTCTATGCCGTCGACGTGGACACGGACCGGCGTGCCTTCCGCTCTTTCCGCAAGGCCCTGAAGACCTCCAACCGCCAGGTGAAGATGATCCACCTGTGGGATCCGGACAGCGAATCCACGCTGCTGATCGACTACGGCGTATTCTCGACGCCCAAGGTGTTCGTGGTCTGGGAAGGGGAGATCCTCGGACGGCGTCTGGAGATGGACAGCCTGCAAGAAATCATCCATTATATCAATCTGCTCTATGGCCAGGAAAAAGAAGACTAACAAGAAGTTCTCCGGCGTGGATCCCGCGTACCTCGACAAGCAGCGGGCTTCGCTCCGGCGCATCCATCGCAAGTCCGTCCTCTTCAACGAGAAGGAGCTGGCGGCCATCGATATGTATTGCAAACGCTTCAAGGTCTCTTCGCGTTCGGCCCTGATCCGTCAGGCCGTGATGGAACGCGTCCTCTCCGGGCTGGAGGAGAGCCATCCGAAATTATTCTGATCCCCGATACCTATGAAAAGAAGTGGTTTTACCGTGCTGGCCGCGCTTTTGTGTGCAGGCCTGGCATTGTCCGCCTGCAAGGGCGGCGGCAAAAGCGATGATGCTTACATCGCCAAGGAAATCTTCCAGCTCATTCCCAGGGAAGATCTGCCGGACTATTGCCGGCATCTGCAGGAGAATGAGATGGTCGAGTCTTCCGAGTTCAACCCAACCTTCTACGCGGCTTATGTCGAAGGGCACATGGTCGAAGGGATGGACAGCGGATTCTATGGCTATCTCCAACTCAAGTGCTATCCGCTTAAGTCCGGCGGGTGGCGGGCCTACTGGGTTTCCTACGGGGGCTATGACGGCCTCTGCGGTTTCGATCAGAGCGGTGCCTACAATTATGTGAACGGCAAGCTCACCAAGGAGGATATCTGGATCCTGCCCTTTCCGAGCGCATACGATCTGATTTCGCAGGACCTGGCGGAGAGCCTGGAGAATGCCGGGATGTACTACACCATCGATGAACCGCATCCCAACTATCTTTATGCGTTCGGCAACGGCCTGGAAGACGTTGATGACGACATGCTGACCGTGAGCCTGGATCTCGACTATCTGACCTATGGAGAAGAAGAGCCTTCCATCTCCGGTGAGGCCCTGGAGCTGTTCTACCGCTGGAACGGCGAGCGCCTGGTCAAGTTGGACGAGGATGCACTCGACGAGGTCCAGATGCGTGCGCTTGGCATGATGATGGGTTTCGAGCCTGAAGAGTTCCATGTCGAGAACGCCGGCTTCAAGGTCTTCGATCCCGATGAGGAAGAAGACGGGTGGTCCAACGGACAGGACACGTACTATAATTATGTGCAGACCTACCCTGTGGGGGATGACAACGGCGTCACCACCTCCTGGAAAGTCCTCAACTACGAGCTGGGTTCCCGCGAGCTGAAGGTCTATGACTTTGACGGCATGCGCCTGAAGCCGGGCTCCGATCCGATAGCCGAGATCTGGGGCCATGTCCGGGCCGAGCACGGGGATGCTTTCATCTGGCTGTCCGAGACGGGTGTTGATTTCTGTGAACCGCGCGGAGAGGTCGTCGATCACAGCTTCGCTGAATATAACTGGTACTCCGACGGATTCAAGCCTTAGCAGCCGTAGGGCGTTTTGACAGGCAGCCGTGCTGCCGGATATGATGGATTGGGCCCGGGGTTATCCCCGGGCCCAATCCATCAACGGCTGATTGTCAGCGTATCGCGGAATCAGAAGATGAAGTCGATGACGTCCTGGATGTTCTTGACATAGTGGAACTCCAGTCCCTTGATGTAGATTTCCTTGATGTCCTCGATATCCTTGCGGTTGTCTTCCGAGATGACGATGGTATGCACGCCCGCACGCTTGGCGGCGAGGATCTTCTCCTTGATACCGCCGACGGGCAGGACACGGCCGCGCAGGGTCATTTCGCCGGTCATGGCGATGCCGTGCCTGATGGCTTCGCCGCGCAGGGCGGACACCATCGAACTTACCATCGTGATACCCGCGGAGGGACCGTCCTTCGGGGTTGCGCCTTCCGGCACGTGGACATGGATGTCCTTGGCGGCGAACTGTTCGGAATTCATCTTCGCCAGTTCGGGATGGGCCTTGATGTACTGGTAGGCGATGGTCGCCGACTCTTTCATCACGTCGCCCAGGTTGCCGGTCATGGTCATCACGCCCTTGCCGCCGGAGACGGAGCTTTCGACGAAGAGGATCTCGCCGCCCATCTGCGTCCAGGCGAGACCGGTCACCACGCCCGGGGCCTCGTTGCCCTTCTGCAGGTCGTGGAAGTTGGTCGGCAGGCCGAGGTACTCCTTGAGGTGCTCTTTCTTGATGGTCTGCGGGTATTCCTGCCCCATCGCGATCTTCTTGGCGGTGACACGTGCCAATTTGGCAATCTGCTTCTCCAGGCCGCGCACGCCGGACTCATGGGTGTACTCGTCGATGATGGCGGAGAGGGCCGCCTTGTCGATCTTGAGGGCGTTCCGGTCGATGCCGTGCTCTTCGAGCTGCTTGGGCACGAGGAACTTGCGTGCGATCTCCATTTTCTCCTCGGCAAGGTATCCGGTCACGTTGATCAGCTCCATACGGTCGAGCAGGGCCGGCTGGATGGGCGCGGTGCTGTTGGCCGTGGTGATGAACAGGACATGGCTCAGGTCATAGTCCA
The DNA here is from genome assembly GCA_017454905.1 of Bacteroidales bacterium. Classification (GTDB taxonomy): domain Bacteria; phylum Bacteroidota; class Bacteroidia; order Bacteroidales; family UBA932; genus Cryptobacteroides. The sequence continues at coordinate 27,280 of JAFTCB010000062.1, read as the reverse complement.
GATCGAGATAGTTGTCGTGGAACGTGGAGTTCTGCTCGGGATCGAGTGCCTCCAGGAGCGCCGAAGACGGGTCGCCCTTGAAATCGGAGGCGAGTTTGTCGACCTCGTCCAGCACGATGACCGGGTTGGAGGTGCCGGCGCGGGCGATGCCGTTGAGGATACGGCCCGGAAGGGCGCCTACATAGGTCTTGCGGTGGCCGCGGAGTTCGGCCTCGTCATGCATGCCGCCCAGTGCGATACGCACGTACTTGCGTCCGAGGGCGCGGGCGATGGACTTGCCCAGGGAGGTCTTGCCGACACCCGGAGGGCCGTACAGGCAGAGGATCGGGGACTTCATGTTGCCCTTGAGTTTCAGGACGGCGAGGTACTCGATGATGCGTTCCTTGACCGTATCGAGCCCGTAATGATCGTGGTCGAGCACCTTCTGGGCGTTCTTGAGGTCGAGGTTGTCCTCGCTCATCTCGCCCCAGGGCAGGTCGAGCAGGAACTCCAGGTAGTTGTACTGGATGCTGTAATCCGGCGAGGAAGGGTTGTATTTCTCGAGCTTGGCGAGTTCCTTGTTGAAGGCTTCGCCGATCTCCTTGGGCCATTTCTTGGCGGCGGCGCGCTCGCGGAACTTGTCGAACTCTTCCGCGTCATCCATGCCGAGCTCCTCCTGGATCGTGCGGAGCTGGTTGTTGAGGTAGTACTCGCGTTGCTGCTGGTCGATCTCGCTCTTGACCTTCTGGTTGATCTCCTGCTTGATTTTCATCAGCTCGATCTGGACGTCCAGCAGGGAAAGGAGCTTGAGGGCGCGGACCTTGACGTCGTCGTACTCAAGCAGCTGGATCTTGGATTCGAAGTTCTCCACTTCGATAGTCGTGGCGATGAAGTTCACCAGGAAACGGAAATCGTCGATCGCCTTGAGGGCGCCGATGGTCTCCCGCGTGCCGATGTTGCTGGCGCGCAGGATGTGGATCGACTTGTCCTTGAGGGATTCGGCGATGGCCTTGATGTCCGTGCTCTTGCTGTCTTCGAGCAGGATGTCCGGGAGATAGTGCACCCGGGCGGTGATGTAGGGCTCATAGCCCAGCACGGCGTCCAGCGACAGGCGCTTGAACGCCTGGAGGATGGCCGTGATCGTGCCGTCCGGCATCTCCAGGGTCTTGAGAACCTTGCAGACCGAGCCGTAGTGGCAGAGATCCTCTTCCTGGGGCTCTTCGACCATCACGTCCATCTGCGGCACGGCACCGATGAAGAAACCTTCTTTCTCCGCATCCTGGATCAGGCGTACGGATTTCTCCCGGCCGATCGTGATAGGGAAAACGGCACCGGGGAAAAGCACGGCGTTGCGGAGGGCCAGGACCGGCAGGATATCAGGCAGTTCGGACTCGTCAATCTTCAACAGGCCTTCTCCCTGCATAACGGGAATAATGCTGACTTCTGCGCCAGCGGGGAGGGTGAATTCGTTATCTTGTTTCATATTGTTGCCAAATTGTCAGTAAAATCGGAATTAATGAACCGGATGCGAATATAGTCAATCTCCGTGCCACGTCCAAAAACTGCAAATATCATTTTGAATAATAAAAAAATAAGCCTATTTTTGCACTCCAAATTCGCTGAGTAATTATAACTTAATATATAAATACAATGACTAAAGCAGAAATCGTGAATGAAGTGGCCAAGGCCACTGGCATCGAGAAAGTGGCAGTCCAGACCGTCGTTGAGGCCGCCATGGAAAGCATCAAAGGCTCTCTGATCAAGGGCAATCCGGTTTATCTCCGCGGATTTGGCAGTTTCATCATCAAGCACCGCGCCCAGAAGGCTGCCCGCAATATCACCAAGCAGACCACCATGACCATTCCGGCCCACGACATTCCGGCTTTCAAGCCGTCCAAGTCTTTCGTCGCTGCTGTCAAGACCAAATAAATAATCCATATTATATATGCCTAACGGAAAAAAGCATAAGAGACATAAGATGTCCACGCATAAGCGCAAGAAGCGCTTGCGTATGAACAGACACAAGAAGAAGTAGTCGAGGAAAGCCTGACGGGAGATCCGGCGGGCTTTTCTTCTGTATGATGACAATGGAAACCGCGAAAACAGAAAAAGACCTGGTGGTGGACGTATCGTCCGCCGAGGTCCGGATCGCTCTTCTGGAGAATCATCGCCTGATCGAGCTGAACCGGGAATCGAACCAGGGTCAGAGCTATTCGGTGGGGGACGTCTTCCTTGGCAGGGTCAAGAAGATACTCCCCGCATTGAATGCCGCTTTCGTGGATATCGGCGACAGCAAGGAAGCGTTCATCCACTACCTTGACCTGGGCTTGTATTTCAAGGCCTTCGACACTTTCGTGCGCGAGAGCAACCCGAACAAGGACCTTGACAAGCTCTATTCCGGGATGAAGATCGGGCCCGCCCTGGCCAAGGAAGGCCGCATCGAAGACCATCTCAAGGTCGGGCAGATGATCATCGCCCAGATAACGAAAGAGCCGATTTCTACGAAGGGATCCCGGTTGACTGCGGAGATTTCATTGGCAGGACGCAACATTGTATTGCTCCCCTTCGCCACGAAGGTGAGCATTTCCCAGAAAATCTCCTCCAAGGAGGAGAAAAAGAGGCTTGAGACCCTTGTCAGGAGCATCCTTCCCAAGAATTATGGCGCCATCATCCGCACTGCTGCGGAAGGCAAGACGGCGGCCCTGCTCGTAGCCGAACTCCGGCTGCTGATCGAGAAATGGGAGGGTTCCTGGAAAAAGGTGGCTGCATCCAAGGGGGTGAAACTCCTCTTTACCGAGTACTCCAAGACCACGACCGTCTTGCGCGATCTGCTCAACGATTCGTTCTCCAACATCCATGTCAATGACAGGAAGGTGTACGAAGAGACGCGCAAGTACATTTCCCTGATCTCTCCCGAACAGGAGAAGATCGTCAAGCTCTACGAAGGCCGGGAACCGATCTTCGACCATTTCGAAGTCACCCGCCAGATCAAGAGCTCCTTCGGCAAGGTAGTACCGATGAAGCAGGGTGCGTATCTCGTCATCGAGACCACCGAGGCGCTCAACGTGATCGATGTCAACAGCGGCATCCGGGCCAAGACGACGGACCAGGAGGAGAATACCTTCGAGGTCAACAAACTGGCTGCGGAAGAAATCGCCCGCCAGCTGCGTCTGCGCGATATGGGCGGCATCGTCATCGTCGATTTCATCGACATGGCGAAAGCCGAACACCGCAACGACCTGTTCATGTACATGCGGGAACTGATGGCCACGGACAGGGCCAAGCACAACGTGCTGCCCCTGACGAAATTCGGCCTGATGCAGCTCACGCGCCAGCGGATCCGTCCGGTGACAGAGATCAACACCACCGAAAAATGTCCCCTGTGCCACGGGACCGGCAGGATTACCTCTACCGTGGTCATCGACGAAGAGATCGAGCGGAAGATCGCCGACCAGGTCGAGAAGGGGCAGAAGACTTTGACCGTCAGGGTGAGCCCGATCCTCGGGGCCTATCTGACACGCGGATGGAACTCTTACCTCCGCAAGTGGAAACGGAAATACAAATGTAAGCTGGATCTGGTCGAGGAGACCGAACACAGCATCCTGCAGTATGAAATCACGGATGAGAATGGAAAGGCGCTCGAATAGAGGGCCTTTCTTTTGTCTTGCAAGGATCAGTTTGACCGTTCCGGGATGCCAGCTTGACTGATTTCCGCATGGCGGGGATGCCGGGGGCAATTTGATTTCACGAGTGAATTTCCTATCTTTACCTTGCGAAACATCTTAACATCTCAATAACCAATGAACCGATTATCTTACCTCCTTCTTGCGGGTGCGGTCCTGATTGCCGCCGCCTGCAATCCTGCTCCCCAGCAGCAGGCTCCTGCCGCTTCCAATCTTCCCCAACCCCATCTCGAGAAGCGTGGTCCCGTGACCCAGCTGATCGTCAAGGGTGAGCCTTTCCTCGCACTCGCCAGCGAGCTGCGCAACTCTTCCGCATCCAGCCCGGCCTACATGGAGCCGCTCTGGGCGAATCTCAAAGAAGGCGGGATGAACACCGTCCTCGCCGTCGTGACCTGGGAGCAGGTCGAGCCCGTCGAGGGCCAGTTCGATTTCACCGTCGTGGACGAGATGATCAAGGCCGCCCGCGCCCATGACCTCAAGCTCGCGATCCTCTGGTTCGGCAGCTGGAAGAACGGCATGAGTTCCTACCACCCGGTCTGGGTCAAGAAGGACAACGCCAAGTATCCGCCGGCACTGACCAAGGAGGGACGGAAGCTCCCGATCCTGAGCACCCTCGGCATGGCTACGGCCGAGGCCGACGGCAAGGCCTATGCCGCCATGATGAAGCATATCAAGGAGATCGACGCCGCCGAGCAGACCGTCATCATGATCCAGATGGAGAACGAGGTGGGCCTGCACGGCTATACCCGTGATTACAGCCCGGCCGCCAACGCCGCTTTCGCCGGCCCCGTGCCTGCCGAGCTCATCAACTGGCTGACCGCCCACAAGGACAGCCTGCTGCCCGAGACGATGGACGCCTGGAAGAAGAGCGGCTGCAAGACCTCCGGTACCTGGGAAGAGGTCTTCGGCAAGGGCGACCGTACCGATGAGATCTTCATGGCCTGGAACTACGCTTCCTACATGAACAAGGTCTCCGCTGCCGGCAAGGCCGAGTATGACCTTCCGACCTTCGTCAACGCCTGGATCGTCCAGCCCGAGGACAAGCGTCCCGGCAACTATCCTTCCGGCGGTCCGCAGGCCCAGAACCATGATATCTGGCGTGCCGGCGCCCCGGCGATCGACATCCTCAGCCCGGATATCTACCTCACCGACTTCCCCAATATCCTCCGGATGTATGCCCGCAGCGGCAATCCCGTGTTCATCCCCGAGTCCCATGCCGGCCAGGGCGGTGCGGCCAACGCTGCCTTCGCCATCGGTGAGATGGGAGCCATCGGTTACAGCCCGTTCGGTCTCGAGAGCGGTGCCACGACTCCGCAGAACCTGACTTTCGCCCAGTTCTACAAGAAGGCCGGCTGCTTCTCCAAGGAGATCCTCAAGGCCCAGGCCGAGGGCCGTATCCACGGCACCTGGGTCAAGGCGCTCAATCCGACCCGCGTCAAGGATGAGGTCGTGATGGGAGACTACAAGGTGCAGTTCGAGCTGGTGTCCAGCGGCCGCCGCAACGGCGGTGCTCCGCAGCGTACCGGCGGTACTTATGCTCCGGATGCCCAGGGCTATGCCATCGTGATCCAGGATGATGCCGACAATTTCACCTTCCTCGGTTCCAACATCCGCGTCGTGTTCCAGCCCAGGGAGGGGAAGGAGACCGTGGGCCTGGCCAAGGTGGTGCATGGTGATTTCGATGCCGAGGGCAATTGGGTGCCGGGCCGCTGGCTCAACGGTGACGAGATCCAGCTGCGTTATGACATCCTCCCGGCCATCGAAGAGAATTATTCCGGCCAGGGACTTGATTTCGGCCGTCCTTCTCCCGAATTCATCAAAGTCCAGCTCTACAAGTATTGATACAGGGTATGCATAAAAGAATAATAGCGTTGTTGCTGCTGGTCCTGCCGGCTTTGTGCCTGGCGCAGTATCCGCAACAGCCTCTGGACCTGACCGTCCAGGTCACCGAACCGGGTTTCCAGGTATTCCAGTTCCCGAAAAATCAGATCCCGCGCATCGACGGGGAGTTCTCCGACTGGGACATTGTCCCGGACAGCTACGCCGTCACCACCGAAGAAATGTGGGACGACAGCGGAAAGCACAAAGGCATCGACAAGTCCACCCTCGACATCAAGGTCAAGGTCGGCTGGGTCGAAGGACTCAACCGCCTCTACTTCTACTACGAAGCCTACGATGACTACTGGGATTTCGACCAGCTCCAGCTGCGCAACGACACCTTCGAAATCGTCGTGGACGCCGACCTTTCCGGCGGCCCGCACACGGACGAGTTCCGGCTCAACAGCGAAGTGCTCAGCCGTATCGATGCCTTTTTCGCCCTGCAGAACGTACACGCGCAGAACTACCACATCATGACCCCGCCCACGCCCGGCAAGTCCTGGACGATGGTCTGGGGCATCCAGCAGTGGCTCAAGGAGCTCCCGTATGCCAACTACGCCTACAGCTACGACTTCAAGCACGGCGAAGCCGGCACGCTCAAGTTCGAGTTCTACGTCACGCCGTTCGACTACGCAAGCCCGGACGGCCCCGCCTATTCGGCGGAAAGCCGCCTCTACGAAGGCAAGAAGATCGGTCTCTGCTGGGCCGTGATCGACTATGACGGCGGACGCGGCAACAACGGCTTCTGGAACCTCTCCAAGCACCACCGCATGTTCGGCAACGCCTCGATGGAGCGGCTCTTTACCCTGATGCCGCTCGAGGCCCGCTTCCGCCGCCCGGTCGAAGCGGCCTGGGACCATTATGTGGTGCCGGACACCCGCCGTGTCGTGTTCACGGACAAGAGCTATGGCCAGGTCACGTCCTGGAAATGGGATTTCGGCGACGGGACCACCTCCACCGAGCAGAACCCGGTCCATGAATACAAGAACGACGGGACGCATTACGTGGTCACGCTCTACGTTTCCGGACCGGAAGGGGAGGACCGCTGCTGCAAGATCTGGGATGTCTGCGTCCATGACCCCGCGCATCCGGCCGGCAGCTACGACTGATCCCCCGTTGCAGGATTCTGATTCTTTTCGTATCTTGCACAAACATTACTTTTATCCTTTTACTTATGAAAAAGAAATTCAGATGTCTTGTTTGCGGGTATGTCTATGAAGGAGAGAATCCTCCCGCCGAGTGCCCGCAGTGCCACGCCAAGAGCGATAAGTTCGTTGAAGTCAAGAACGAAGGCCTCCAGTGGGCTTGCGAGCACCACCTGGGCGACGGTGTCGTCGAAGATGCCGAGATCATGCAGGGCCTGCACGACCATTTCAACGGCGAGTGCTGTGAAGTGGGCATGTACCTCGCGATGAGCCGCCAGGCGGAGCGCGAGGGATATCCTGAAGTGGCTGATGCCTTCCGCCGCTACGCTTTCGAGGAGGCGGAGCATGCCGCCAAGTTCGCCGAACTGCTTGGCGAGGTGGTGTGGGACACCAAGACCAACCTCAAGAAGCGCGCTGAAGCTGAGTGCGGTGCCTGCGAAGGCAAGCTCGCCATCGCCAAGCGCGCCAAGGCGCTGGGCTACGACGCCATCCACGACACCGTCCACGAGATGGCCAAGGATGAAGCCCGCCACGGCGCCGGCTTCCAGGGCCTGTACAAGAGATTCTTCGAGAAATAGTCCCCGGAACCGTTTTATTGAAATGTCCTGCAGTCCTGCGGGACATTTCTTTTTTTTCGTGTTGCAAAAATGGCACGGTCGGCATCTGAGGCAGGGTTTTTGTGGCAAAATACTGAAAAAAAGAAGCATGAGAAATCGGATGAAATATGGGATGGGGATGCTCCTGTCCGTCTTTGCCCTGGCCGCCTGCAGCAAACCGGCCACGGCTCCCTATGAGGGCAGTTATACGTTCAAGACCAGCGGGACGGTCACCCTGGAGGTGACGGCCGATCCGCTGCCGGAATATATCGATCCCATCGTGAAATCGGGCATTTATGACCTGACGCCCGAGTCGGGGCGGATGGACATCGCTCCCGACGGCAATGACACGATGGTGGTCAGTCTGAACGCCCTGGGCGGAGACGTCCAGGTATTCAAGGCCGAACTCCTGCCGGACGGCTTCCGCCTGCTCCCCAGTGTAAGGACGCTGCGTATCGGCGTGCTTCCTCCCGGGGAAGTGACGGTGAGCGGAACGGCCCGGCGGGTCGGAGACGAACTGCTGCTGGATCTGGAGTATACGGGAGAGCGCGACGTCGTATCCGGGGTGCATACCGTCATCACGGACAGCGATGTGGTCTGCTGGGCCAAAAAGAACTGATGGCCCATGGACAGGAAAGGATTGGTGATCCTGATGGCAGGACTGCTCCTCTCGGGCTGCGACAGCCCGCAGGTGCAGCGCATCGTGGCGCGTTTCTCCAAGACTGAAACGGTTGCGGAGCGTCCGCCCGTCCGGGTGAAGACGCTGACCGTGGGGCTCCCGGAGTCCCTGCCCGGGCAGGTCTTTTCCGGCGAGCTTGAGCCGGAGAAATCCGTCGTGCTGACTGCGCCTTACGGCGGCACGCTGACGATGCTGCCGGTGAGCAAAGGCCAGCGCGTTGTCGGCGGCCAGGCCGTGGCCGTGATCCGTTCGCAGAGCGTCGAGAGCGCCCTGCAGATTGCGGAGGCTTCGCTCGAGCAGGCAAAGGATGCGAATACCCGCCTGCAGAAAGTATATGCTTCCGGGGCCATTCCGGAGATCCAGAAAATTGATATCGAGACCCAGCTGGCCAAGGCTGAGGCGACGGCCGCGGCCGCCCGCCGGGCCAAAGCGGACGGGACGGTGAAGACCCCGTACCGCGGGGTGATCGGCGAGCTTTATGTCGACCGCGGCGTGGAAGTGCTTCCCGGCCAGCGCATCGCCCTGCTGATGGACCTTTCTTCGCTCAACGTGCATATCGAAGTCCATGAGAATGATATCAGCGGCATCGTCGTCGGGACACCCGCCATCGTCTCCGTGCCGGCCCTCGGTCTGGAGAACCTGGCCGCCGTGGTGTCCGAGCGGGGTTACGTGGCTTCGCCCGTGTCGCGCAGTTACGGCTGTACCCTCCGTCTGGCGGACGCCCATCCGGAACTGATGCCCGGGATGGCCGTCAAGGCAAGTTTCGCCGTGCCGGAGATCACCGAAGACCCCCGCATCGTCGTGCCGGCCTCCGCCGTCCAGATGGATACGGAGGGTAAGTATGTCTGGACCGTCGAAGACGGCCTCGTCCGCAAGGTGCGGATCGCCACGGACGGCTACAGCGGCCGCGGCGTCGTCGTGCGTGCGGGGCTGGAGGCCGGGGACCATGTGATCGTCGAAGGCTACCAGAAAGTTTCCACCGGAATGAAAGTCATCGAGTAATGCCTGCGATCCTTCCCAAACCCGACGGCGGCATCCTCCGGAGCGCCATCCGCCACAAGAAGATCATCTATCTGCTTGTGGCCGCGCTCGTAGCCGTGGGCGTGGTCGGACTGCTGCGGATGAACCGGGATGAATTCCCGACCTTCCAGCTGAAGCAGGGCCTCGTGGCCGCTGTGTATCCCGGTGCCACGGCCCGGGAGGTCTGCGACCAGCTGACCAAGCCGCTGGAGGAGGTCCTGTTCTCTTTTGCGGAAGTGGACCGGACCACCCTCCGCTCCATTTCCAAAGATGGGATGTGCTACCTGATCGTGGACTTGAACTGCCCGTCCCGGATGAAAGACGAGGTGTGGTCCAAGATCAAGCTGCGCCTGGAGTCGGCCAAACTGACGCTGCCTGCCGGCGTGCTCGCGGTGGTGGTGCTGGATGATTTCAGCGAGGTTTCCTCGCTGCTGGTTACGATGGAGTCGGAAGACAAGGGCTACGGGGAGATGCTCGGCTATGCGGAGGACCTGGTCCGGCGCCTGCGGGAGATCCCCGCCCTGTCCAATGCGACCATCTACGGTACCCGCGGTGAAGAAATTGCCGTGACCCTGGACCCGGACCGCCTGGCGAGCTACGGCGTGAGTCCGGCCAGCCTGATGCTGGAGTACCAGGGAGCTTCGCTCAATACCTCCGGCGGCACCTTCCATACGGATTACGCCTATGCCCCCGTGCATGTGGCCAATCCCGTGACCACGGAGCAGGAGGTCGCCGACCGCATCGTCTTTACGGGGCTGGAAAGCGGCGCACTGCACCTGCGGGACATCGCCACGGTGGACCGCCGCTATGAAGACCCCTCGGAGTTCGTCTCCTACAACGGCCACACGGCGCTGGTGCTGAGCGTGACGATGCGGCCGGACAACAATATCGTCGATTTCGGCCATGAAGTTGAACGGGTGCTGGCGGAATTCTCCGCTTCCGCGCCCGAATCCGTGCACCTTAGCCGCATCACGGACCAGCCCAAGGTCGTCCACCGCTCCGTCATGTCTTTCATGCGCGATCTGCTGATCTCAATGCTGGTCGTGATCCTGGTGATGCTGCTGCTTTTCCCGATGCGTTCGGCGCTCATCGCCAGCTCAGGGGTGCCGGTCTGCATTGCCGTGGCGCTGGCCCTGATGTTTTTCACCGGGATGCAGGTCAACATGGTCTCCCTGGCTGCCCTGATCGCGGTGCTGGGCATGATCGTGGATGACTCCATCATCACGATGGACGGATTCATGGACAAACTGTCCCGGGGGCTGGAACGCGAAGATGCCGCCGTGTCCAGCGGCCGCGAACTGTTCGTACCGATGTTCATGGCGACCTTCGCCATCAGCGCGATGTTCTTCCCGATGCTCGGAATCATCACCGGCTACCTGGGGGATTTCATTTCGGTCTTCCCCTGGATCATCGCCTTCGCCCTGGCGGCGTCGCTGGCGTATGCCATGCTGGTGGTCCCTTCGCTGGAAGTCCGGTACATCCATGCGGCGGGGCCGGAGCGCAAGAATATCATTTCCCGGGCGCAGGCATGGTTCTTCTCGCTGATCCAGCGGATCTATGACAAACTGGAGGCGTTCTGCTTCCGCCATGCCTTCCTGACCATCGCGACGGGCGTGCTGGCCGTGGCGCTGGGCGTGTTCATGTTCACCCGGATCAATGTCCTGATGATGCCGAAGGCGGTGCGTGACATTTTCGCCGTGGAGCTGACGCTGGACGGCAATGCCTCGATCGAGCGCACGGCCGCGGTCAGCGATTCGCTGACGCATCTGCTGCTTGCCGATCCGCGTGTGACGGGGGTGACCTCTTTTGTCGGATGCAGCGCCCCGCGCTTCCACGCCACCTATTCCCCGGCCATCCCCGGGCGCAATGTCGGCCAGCTGATCGTCAACACGACCTCCAACCGGGACACGGAGGACCTGCTCCGGGAGTTGGGAGAGAAGTATGAACACAGGTTCCCGGAAGCGCTCATCCACTTCCGGCAGATGGACTACCAGGCCGTGACGGCGGTCGAGGTGATGCTGCGCGGTGCGCCGACGGAGACGCTCCGTCCCTATGCGGACAGCATCCGCAATTTCATGTACGGCATGTCCGACCAGCTCGCCTGGGTCCATACGGACTGCGGCAGCCTGGTCCCGTCCGTCGAGGTAGAGCTCGACCCCGAGGAAGCTTCCCGCCTGGGCATCGGCAAGTCGGTGCTTTCCCTCGCGCTGGCGGGGACCCTGGAGGGCACTCCGATTGCGACGATCTGGGAAGGGGACCGGAAGGTTCCCGTGCGCTTGTACAGCGAGGGGATTACGCGCGGCATGACCTACGAGTCGCTCGGCGACATCAAAGTCCCCACGCTCCGTGCCGGGACGACCGTCCCGCTGCGGCAGGTGGCGTCCTTGACCCCAGGCTGGCGCCCGGAGCAGATCAACCGCTATGCCGGCAGTGAATCGGTCAGCGTGCTGGCGGACATGCGCACCGGCAAGAGCCAGCCGGCGGCGATGAAGCTGGTCCGGGAGTATGTGGAGACGCAGATCGTGCCGCAGCTGCCGGAGGGCGTCACGGTCAAGTACCTGGGACTCTCGGCTTCCAACGATTATTTCATCCCGCAGATTTTCTGGAGTTTCGTGGCGGCGGTGGCGGTGCTGTTCCTCTTCCTGCTGCTGCATTTCAAGAAGGGTTCCGTTGCCATCCTGACGATGGTGCTGAGCCTGCTGTGCCTGTTCGGCGCGTCCTTCGGCCTGTGGCTGTTCGGACTGGATTTCAGCATCACGGCGGTGCTCGGCCTGATCTCGCTGGTGGGTATCATCGTGCGCAACGGGATCATCATGTTCGAGTATGCCGAAGAATTGCGCTCCACGCAGGGGATGAGCGTACGCGATGCGGCCTTCCAGGCCGGTCAGCGCCGGATGCGTCCGATTTTCCTGACTTCCTGCACCACGGCCCTGGGTGTCCTGCCGATGATCATCAGCGGCGATTTGCTCTGGATGCCGATGGGGGTGGTGATCTGTTTCGGCATCATTTTGTCCATCGGCCTGATCGTGCTGATCATGCCGGTCTCTTATTGGCAGATTTTCCGCGGTGCGGACAAAAAGAAAGAAAATGAGAAAGTGTAGATTCCCGCTCTTGCCTCTTGCCCTGCTGGCGGCCGTCTGCCTGCCGGTGCGGGCCCAGCGCATCGTGACACTCGGGGAGTGCCAGGAACTGGGCGCGGCCCATGATCCCGGGCTGAAGGGTGCGCAGCTGGATTTGCAGGCGGCCCGCTCCCAGCGTGCCGAAGCCCGCTGGGAATATGTCCCGCGGGTGAGCGTGACCTCGGTCGGGTACTATTCCCTCAAGCCCCTGGTGCGGATCGAGCCGCAGGACATCCTGCAGGGTTATTGGGCGGATGTCCTCTCCCAGTGGGTGACAGATGCCGCCCTGCAGGCCGGGCTGACGCCCTGGTTCGAGAGTTTCCGCTATGGCTGGGGCGCCTCCGTGACCGCGATGCAGCCCCTCTATGCAGGCGGCCGGATTGCGAACGGCAACCGGCTGGCCGATCTGGGGGTCCGGGCCGGTGAACTGCAGCTCTCCGTCCGGCGCCGGGAGACCGCGGCTTCCATTGAGGAGAAATACAGCCTCGGGGTGTCCCTCCAGGAGAAGATGCTGACGCTCTCGAAAGCGCAGCAGCTGCTGGATTCCCTGGAGCGGGATGCCGCCGTGGCCGTGGAGGCCGGGCTGCTTCCCGAATCGGACCTGCTGCAGGTGCGCCTCAAGCAGCGCGAACTGGCTTCGGGCCGGATCCAGCTCCGCAGCGGGCTCAAGCTGGCCAAGATGGACCTTTTCAATGCCATCGGGCTGGAATACGCCTATCTGGAACTGGATGACTGGCAGCTTGATGCCGGGGCTTTCCCGGAACCGGCTGCGCCGGAGCACTATTTCCTTGCCGACGAGGCGGCAAGGGTGTCGGACGAGTCGCGGCTGCTCGCCCTGCAGGTGGAGGCGGAGCAGTTGCAGAAAAAGATGGCCGTCGGGGAGTTCCTGCCCCAGCTTGCGGTCGGTGTCGGCTACGGCTATGCCGACCTGCGCGGAACGGGCACCGGGTCTTTCAACGGGCTGGGGTATGCGTTGCTCCAGATCCCGATCACGGATATCGGCAAGGCTTCCGCCCGCGCCCGCCGCTACGAGAGCCAGGTCGAGAAGGCGCGCACGCAGCAGGAGTACCTGGAGGCACAGCTTGCCTTGCAGTTGCACCAGTTGCGCCTGGCCGTGGAGACCGCGTGGGAGCAGCTGGGCGTGGCGGATGAGTCGGTCCGCGTGGCGCAGGATGCCGCCGGGAAACTGCGGGTCCGGTATGATGCCGGGCAGGTCACGATGTCCGATCTGCTCCAGGCGGAGCTGGCTGTCCGGCAGGCGGAGGAGGACCGGATCGACAAAAAAATGGAATACAATCTCGCCGTAAATGCTTATCTTCGCAGATGTGGTAATCTTTAAAATACAGGATTGAAATGAATATATGGTTTTTGATGATCGCGGTGATGATCGCATCGTTCATCATCCAGCGGGTTCTCTCCAGCAGGTTTGAGAAATATTCCCAGGTACCTTCGCCGCGGGGGCTGACGGGGGCGGATATCGCCCGGCTGATGCTTTCGCAGAACGGCATCAACGACGTGACGGTCCAGTCGGTCGCCGGCAAACTGACCGACCATTATAATCCGCAGGACAAGACGGTCAATCTCAGCGAGAGCGTGTACGGAAGCGCCTCGATCGCTGCGTGTGCCGTGGCGGCCCATGAGACGGGACATGCCATCCAGCATGCCCAGGGGTATGCTCCGCTGCGTCTCCGTTCTGCCCTGGTGCCTGTGGTGACCTTTGCCAACAATACGGTCCAGTGGGTGCTTCTGGCGGGGGTGATTTTCATCGATATCTTCCCGAGCCTGCTCTGGGCCGGGATCGCCTTGTTCGCGTTGACGACTTTCTTCAGCCTGGTGACCCTTCCGGTCGAGATCAATGCCAGCCAGCGGGCTGTCAAGTGGCTGGACGGGGCCGGCATCGTGGACGGGCAGACCAAGCCGATGGCGGTGGATGCGCTCAAGTGGGCGGCGTACACCTACATCATCGCGGCGCTGGGTTCGCTGGCGACGCTCTTCTATTACATTTCCATCGCCAATAACCGCAGATAATCATGCCCGCATCCGCCAGGCTGCACCTGCGGATACGGCCAGCTGTCATCCGTTCGGTGTGACGGGTAATCTTTCGTATATGGACAGTTTCAGAATCGATAAGTACCTGTGGGCGATCCGGTTGTTCAAGACCCGGAGCGAAGCCACGGAGGCCTGCAACGGCAACAAAGTGAAACTGGGCGGCGTCAACGCCAAACCATCCAAGGCCGTCAAGGCCGGAGATGTCCTGGAGATCCGCAAGGGACCTGCGCTCTACACCTACAAGGTCTTGAAAGTCGCCGAAAACCGCATGGGCGCCCAGCTGGTGCCGGAATTCGCCGAAGACCTGACGCCGGAAGCGGAGCGGGCCAAACTGCACGCGCCCCGGGAGACGGTCGTCCTGCAGCGCGACCGCGGGACCGGGCGGCCCACCAAACGGGACCGCCGCCAGCTCGAAGACCTGATGGATTCGATGGATTTTTGAGAAAATCCGTATATTTACAGGTTTGCAAATAATAACTGAAGCATTATGTGTGGCATCGTAGGCTATGTCGGAGGGCGGAAGGCCTATCCGATTCTCATCAAGGGACTCACGCGGCTCGAATACCGCGGCTATGACAGCGCCGGCGTGGCGCTGATCGGCGACAGCGGTGAACTGGTCATCTACAAGACCAAGGGCAAAGTCAAGGATCTGGAAAAGGTCGCCGCGGACAAGGACGTCAGTGGCAACATCGGGATCGCCCATACCCGCTGGGCCACTCACGGCGAGCCGAGCGATGTCAATTCACACCCCCATTACTCCGAGAACCACAACCTGGCCCTGATCCACAACGGCATCATCGAAAACTACCAGGCGCTCAAGACGGAACTGACCCGTAAGGGCTACCATTTCCAGAGCCAGACGGACACGGAAGTCGTGATCCAGATGATCCAGTACATGATGGACTCCCGGAAAGTCTCCTGGGAGGAGGCTGTACCGATGGCCCTGAACCATGTCGTAGGTGCTTACGCCCTGGTGATCATGAACCGGAACGAGCCGGACAAGATGATTGCCGCCCGCAAGGGCAGCCCGCTGATCATCGGAGTCGGGGAGAATGAGTATTTTGTGGGTTCCGATGCCTCTCCGATCATCGAATACACCAACAAGGTGGTCTATCTGGGCGAAGAGCAGATCGCCTTCATCCAGCGCGGCCAGGAACTCCGGATCACGGACCTGCGCAGCGTTGAGCAGACCCCCGAGGTGCGCGAACTGGAGATGAGCCTCAGCGAGATCGAGAAGGGCGGATTCCCGCATTTCATGCTCAAGGAGATCTTCGAACAGCCCCGGACGCTGCGCGCCTCGATGAAAGGCCGCCTGCATCCGGAATACGGCACCGTCAAGCTCTCCGGCGTGATCGATCACCGCGAGCGCCTGCTGAACGCGCAGCGGATCGTCATCTGCGCGTGCGGGACTTCCTGGCATGCCGGCCTGATCGGCAAATATATGATCGAAGAACTGACGCGCAAGCCCGTGGAAGTCGAGTACGCCTCCGAGTTCCGCTACCGCCGGCCGGTCATCTTCCCGACGGATGTCGTCATCGCCATCTCCCAATCGGGGGAGACGGCCGATACGCTGGCTGCCGTCAACCTGGCCCGGGAGTCGGGCGCCTTCCTGTTCGGCATCTGCAACGTCGTCGGCTCCTCCATCGCCCGTGCGACGGATACCGGCTGCTATACGCACATCGGCCCTGAAATCGGCGTCGCTTCGACCAAGGCCTTCACCGCCCAGGTCACGACCCTCTTCCTGATCGCCATGAGCCTGGCGGAAGAGCTGGGTACCGTGGCGGATGCAAGGCGGTCGGCCCTGGTGAAAGAACTGCAGTCCATCCCGGACAAGATCGCCAAGATCCTCGAACACGATGCGCAGATCGCCGACCTGGCCAAGGTGTTCACATACGCCCATAATTTCCTGTACCTGGGACGCGGATACAATTATCCGGTGGCGCTGGAAGGGGCGCTGAAACTCAAGGAAATCTCCTACATCCATGCGGAAGGGTATCCTGCCGCAGAGATGAAGCACGGGCCGATCGCACTCATCGACGAAGAGATGCCGGTCGTCGTCATCGCGCCCCGCCGGGGCAACTACGAAAAGATCCTGAGCAATATCCAGGAGGTGAAAGCCCGCAAGGGCCGGATCATCAGCGTGATCACGGAAGGGGACGAAGATGTGAAGGCACTCTCCGACTGGTATTTCGAAATCCCGGATACGGAAGAGTGCTTCGAGCCGATCCTCTCGATCATCCCGCTGCAGCTGCTGGCCTATCACATTGCCATCGCCAAGGGCCGCAATGTCGACCAGCCGCGGAATCTCGCGAAGAGCGTTACGGTGGAATAATCAGTCTAGATACATCGCGTGGCGGACCTGGGCGGCGACGGCGTCGCCTTTGAGGCCGCGGAGGATCTCCAGCGCGAAGGAAACGGCATGGCCGGCGGAACGTCCGGTGACCAGGCGCCCGGCGCGGACGGCCGGCTGCGGCGTATAGACGCCACCCTTGGCGAGCAGCGCATCCTGGAATCCCTCGAAGCAGGTGAACGCCTTCCCCTGCCAGTCATCCAGCTGGCTGAGTACCAGGCCCGGAGCAGCGCAGATGGCGGCAAGGCTGCCGCCGGCGGCGTAGTGCTCTCTCATCAGATCCATCAGCGGCTTGCAGGCGGCGAGATTCTTGGAGCCGGGCATGCCGCCCGGGAAGATCATCACATCCTGGTCCGTCGTGCCGTCGTGGTCGGTATTCAGTTCTGGGAGGAACGTGTCCGCTGTCAGCAAGACACCGTGGGAGGATTCGATGACGGGATCGTCGGTCAGGGCGACCAGGGAAGTGGCGACTCCGCCCCGGCGGAGAACGTCATTGGTGGCGAGGGCCTCGACATCTTCGAAACCGTCTGCCAGGAAAATGTATACACCTTTCATGATGGCGCAAAAATAATCAATTATTCCTGCTAATTCAGCAATTCTTGCATCCGGGAAGCGAAATTGATCGAGAAAAATGCTTATCTTGAACGCACGATCGGACAAATCAGCAACATGCTTATGAAAAAATCAGTTATTCTTTCCCTGCTTGCAGGGGTTTTGCTGTCCGCAAATGCCGGGGCGCAGGTCTTCAATCACCTGTCGCTCGGTGTCGGCGGAGGCACGGACGGACTCAGTTTCGAGTTGGCCGCTCCGCTCGGAGGCCATGTCCAGGTCCGTGCCGGATACGGGACGGCGCTCGGCCTGATCGGCTACACCGTCCAGGGCGTCTCTGTTCCGGAGAATCCGGTAGGTGCTTCCGGTACGATGACACAGGTCCCGATGAAGATCAATCTCGGCATGAGTGATGCCCGGCTGCTGTTCAACATCTATCCCGGCAAGGGTGGATTCCATTTCACCCTGGGCGTCCATGCCGGCGCCGCCCGGTATGCCCGCGGGACGCTGACCGGGCTGCCGGCCGTCTACAATACCGTCGGCCTGGAGATGGACGGCTGTCTGGTCAAGGCCAACAACGGCGAGATGCAGGCCAACCTGCTCGCCCCGGGTTTGGGAAGCGGCACGTTCGCTGTCAAGCCTTATGTCGGGATCGGCTTCGGCCGGCCGGTGCGGGCGGACAAGCGCGTTTCCTTCTCTTTCGACCTGGGGGCACAGTACCAGGGCAAGTCCGGACTGTGGGCTTCCGGAGAAGGGTTGACCGGTCAGGTCAAGGATGTCCAGTTCACGGAGAAGGATGCACGGGATGTCGTTTCCGCCGTTGACGGCATCACCCGCTATCTGGCATTCTGGCCTACGCTCAATTTCCATCTTTATGTCAGACTTTTCTAATAACCTGCTTATGAAGAGACTTTTCCTTGCCGTTTCTTTCGCGGCCCTGCTGGTGTCCTGTGGCAAGCCCATTTCCACGGACAACACCTTCGAGAATCCCCGTTTCGTCCAGTACGCCGGCCAGCTGATTCCGGAGAGCGGGACCCTGCAATATGCCGAGCTCACGGAGAGCGGCATGTATGTCGCTACCCTGCCCGGCGGCACGAAAGCCGGCCCCGTTTCGGATATCGTCGATTATTTCTCCGGCACGTACGGTGTGGCCGGCGATGAATACCATCTGGCCAATTTCGGCATCCTCAAATTCGCCAACACTTCCTCCGGGGAGGTGGACCTGACCTATTCGGTCATGGGTATGACTTCGACGACCACCGTGAAGGCGACGCTGAAGAAGGGAGCGCAGAACAATGATCTCTTCCGCTCCTGGACCGTGGACAAGACGCGCGTCACCTTCACGTCCGGCATGACGGGCGGCGCGGAATTCAGCGGCTGCAATTTCCGGGAGATTGCGGATTTCTTCATCAAGAACGGCTACACCGTCGAGGATGACATCCCGGCCGGGCACAAGCTCAGCTCCGTCTCCATCACCGCAGCCGGTTCGCTGCTGTTCGTCTATTCCGACGGCAGCGTGGACCTGGGTACCTGCACGGTATCGGGCAGCAATCTCAACTATCGCTGGAACGAAGAAGGCATGGGCTTCTCTTTCGAAACGGGCAGCGCCTCCTATGCGTTCGAGAACGGCAAGTGCATCCTGGCACTCGCCTGCAAACTGGACGGGACGACCAGCGTGTCGATCAAGATGGTCCTTTCGGAGATGAAATAGAGACCTCGCTAACGGTCTTCCGGCAGAACGGGCTCCGCATCAGGATTGATGTAGGGGTCCGTTTCCGTTCGCAGGACGGTCGTCTCCAGCAGCTGCGTATCCCGCTCCAGCGGGACCAGGTGGAACTCCGTGCACTCCGAGGGGACGAGCATCGTCTCCCCGTTGCGCAGGGGGAAATCGGCATGCCCGCCGCCCTCCAGGGGCAACTGGACGGAGACGGCTCCCTGCAGGCAGGAATAGAGCAGGAACGGGGCCGCAGCCTCATGCGTGATGACCATCGGGGCGGGGAGGCGCAGCCTGTCCACGCGGAACTGCGGCAGGTCCGCGATCCGTTCGCCGGCGGGCGCCGCAGCCTCGAAGCGCTTGTAGTTGATGAAGTCCAGGGCGTCCGTGAGGCTGAGCGCCGGATCGAATTCGTCCGGGTGCACCTCGTCCCCCCAGGCGCACAGGCAGAAGTCCATCGGAGAGGATTCCGCGATTTCGAGGAGCTCGACATCGCCTGCGGCGGCATGCGGCGTCCCGGAAGGAATGCGCAGGCACTGCCCGGCATGCGGAGCAATGACGTTGAGGAGCTCCTCCACGCTGCCGTCCAGGCACTTGGCGTAGAAAGAGGACGCATCCGCATCCTGGCGGAAGCCGGCCAGCAGCCGGGCATCCTTCCCGGCGCGCAGGACATACCAGAGTTTCTCCTTGCCCAGGAAATCATAGCGCTGCGCTGCCGTCTCGTCATCGGGGTGGACCCGCAGGGGCATCCGCCCGGTGACGCGCAGATATCTCACGCAGACCGGGAACTGCCGGCCGTACCAGGCGTACACGTCATCTCCGACCACCCGGTCCAGGTAGGTGTCCATCACCTCGGCGATGCTGTTGCCTGCCAGCCAGCCTTCGCGGACCAGCGAGTCCCGGTAGCCGAGATCGGCGATCTTGAATTCTTCACTTCCCCAGGGGTAATCGTCCTGCAAGGCACAGAACTTGAACGGATACAATTTCTTCTCTTCTTCCATAACGCACAAAAGTAAGAAAAAAAACCGCTATATTTGTCGTTACGGTTAGAGACAAGCACATGAAACAGACACTTCATCCCGGGACCCTCTGCGTCCAGGCCGGTTATGAGCCGGCAAACGGTGAGCCGCGGCAGATGCCGATCATCCAGAGCACGACCTTCAAGTATACGACGAGCGACGAGATGGGCAGGCTCTTCGATCTCGAAGAAGCCGGCTATTTCTACACGCGCCTGCAGAATCCGACCAACGACCGCGTCGCTGCGCGGATCGCCGCCCTGGAAGGGGGCGTGGCCGCCATGCTGACCTCTTCCGGCCAGGCCGCCAATTTCTTCGCCTGTTTCAACATCTGCGAGGCAGGGGACCACATGATCACCACTTCCGCCATTTATGGCGGCACCTACAACCTGTTCGGCACGACCTTCCCCAAGATGGGCATCCAGGTGACCTTCATTGATCAGAATGCTTCCGATGCCGAGATCGAGGCGGCCTTCCGGCCCAACACCAAACTCGTCTTCGGAGAGGCGCTGACGAACCCGGGCGTCCGTGTGCTCGACATCGAGCGCCTGGCCCGCATCGCCCATGCCCACGGTGTGCCGCTCATCGTGGACAACACCTTCCCGACACCGGTGAACTGCCGTCCTTTCGCGTTCGGGGCGGACATCGTGACCCATTCCACGACCAAGTACATGGACGGACACGGCACGGCGGTCGGCGGGGTGATCGTGGACAGCGGCAATTTCGACTGGGAAGCCCAGGCGGAGAAATTCCCGGGCCTGTGCACCCCGGATCCGTCCTACCACGGGCTCACCTATACCAGAAAGTTCGGCAAACTGGCCTACATCACCAAGGCCACCAGCCAGCTGATGCGTGACCTCGGGGCCATCCAGTCACCGCAGAATGCCTTTTATCTCAATCTGGGCCTGCAGTCCCTGGCCGTCCGGATGGAGCATATCTGCCGGGCCGCCCGCCAGGTGGCGGGATTCCTGCACGACCATCCGGCCGTGAAATGGATCTGCTACCCGGATCTCCCGGACGATCCGGACCATGCCCTGGCGAAGAAATACCTCCCGGAGGGGAGCTGCGGCGTGATGGCTTTTGCCCTGAAAGGCGACCGGGCCATGGCGAACCGCTTCATGGACCATCTGCGCCTGGTGACGATCGAAACCCATGTGGCGGATTGTTATACCTGTATCCTGCACCCGGCATCGCATACCCATCGCCAGTTGAGTGACGAGCAACTGCGGGAAGCCGGCGTGGATCCGGATTTGATGCGGCTCAGCATCGGGCTGGAGGATCCCCGGGATATCATCGCCGACCTGGAGCAGGCACTGGCTGCTGCCGGTACCCGCTAGCGCTTGATGACGGGGCCTCAGGCTTTCCCCGTCGCGTTGCTCCGGGGGGCTGCCAGCAGGGAGATCAGCGCGCCGACGGCGGCGACGCCCGCTGTCACCCAGAGCAGGTCTGAAGCCTGCAAGACAACAGGATATGCCTGGAGGAAGAACCCTCCGGGCATTTTTACGAATCCGAAACGTTGTTGCAGCCATGCGAGGAGGACGCCGGCGGCCAGGCCGGCTGCAAGCCCGCACAGGGAGATCAGCCAGCCGTTCCAGACGAAGATGCGGCGGATGGTCTTCTCGTTTGCGCCGAGTGCGCGCAGGGTCTGCATGTCATCCTGTTTGTGGATGCCCAGCATGGCGAGCGAACCCAGGATGTTGGAGGCGATGATGATGACGACGAACAGGAGGATCAGGTAGATGGCCAGTTTCTCGTAGCGCATCATCTTGTAGAGGGCGGGGTTCTGCTGGAAGCGGTCCAGCACCCGGAAGTCCGGGCCCAGTTGCTCCTGCAGGGAGCGGAGCAGGCGCCGGTTGACCGGTCCGCCGGTATGCAGTTCCAGTCCGCTGACCTCGTCGTGCAGCCCCAGGAGCGTGCGCATCTGCTCCAGCGGCACGACCACCAGCCGTTCATCGATGTCCGCGTTGATGCTGACCAGGCAGGACGGGGAGAATTTGACGCTTCCCAACGCGGAAGCGGGACCGGCGAGGGGGATGCGTGCGCCGCGCCGGGGGTAGTGCAGGACCAGCGGATCCGTGAAGCGGGGCCGGATCCCCATTTTGTAGGCGAGAGACGCCCCGACGGCGGCCTGGGGTAGGTCCCCGTCATGCAGGGAGAACGTCCCTTCGATCGTGTGCCCTGCCAGGCGGGATTCTTCTTCGTAGACAGCGTCCACCCCCTTGGCCCGGGCCAGTTCCTGACGGCCGCCGTAGGAGAGCAGCACCTCTTCTTCGAGAATGCTGGAGATCTGCACGATGCGCGGATCGTCCAGCAGCGCCTCGAATGCCGCCCCTTCGGGGACGAAATACTTTCCCCGGGCGGCCGTGACCAGGATGTCCGGCGTGAGGTCCGAGATGTTTTCCCGGATGATCCGGTCGAATCCGTTGTACACGGAAAGGATGAGAATCAGCGCCGCGGTACCGATAGCCATACCGACGGCGCTGATAGCTGATATCACGTGGATGACACCCAGCGACTTTCTCGCCACCAGGTATCGGCGCGCGATATAAAAGTCAGGTCTCAATTATTTCTTGAGCAGTTCTTCGATGTGCTCGGCGTAGTCCAGCGTCGTGTCCAGATAGAAGTCCAGTTCCGGCACGATCCGCAGTTGGGAAGCGACCTTGTGGCCCAGCGATCCGCGCAGGCTGCGTTTCTCATCCTCGAGGATCTGCATGACCTTGGGCGCCTTGTCTGACGGGAAGATGCTCACGAACACCTTCGCGACGCTCAGGTCCGGGCTGATCCGGACTTCGCTGACGGTGACCATGCAGCCGTCGAAGGCTGCCATGCCTTTGCTGCGGATGATCTCGGCAAGGTCGCGCTGCAGTTCGCGCGCGACTTTCAGTTGTCTGGTGCTGGCGGGTTTATCCATTGATCTTGATGATGAAATAGTCCTTCTTGCCCTTCTGGGCGAGGATGTACTTGCCGTCCACGATGTCTTTCTCGGAGAGCTGGTAGTTGATGTCGTTCAGCTTGTCCTTGTTGAGGCTGAAGCCGTTCTGCTGGATCATCTTGCGGGCTTCGCCCTTGGAGGGGAAGATCTGCGTGTGGACGGCCAGGGCATCAAGGATGCCGACGGGCAGCAACTCGCGGCCGATTTCAAAGGTCGGGACGCCCTCGAAGACGGCGAGGAAGGTCTTCTCGTCCAGTTTGCGCAGGTCCTCGGAGGTGGATTTGCCGAAGAGCATCTGCGAGGCGCGGACGGCGTTGTCATATTCCTGTTCGCCGTGGACCATGATGGTCACCTCGCGGGCGAGCAGGCGCTGGAGTTCGCGGCGCTCGGGAGCTTCCCGGTGGGCGGCGATGGCGTCCTCGATAGTCTTGCGGTCCAGCATCGTGAAGATCTTGATGAAGCGTTCGGCATCCTCGTCGCTGACGTTGAGCCAGAACTGGTAGAACTGGTAGGGGGAGGTGCGCTCCGGGTCGAGCCAGATGTTGCCTTTCTCGGTCTTGCCGAATTTGGTGCCGTCGGCCTTGCGGATCAGCGGGCAGGTGAGGGCGAAGGCTTCGCCGCCGTCCATGCGGCGGATGAGTTCCGTGCCCGTGGTGATGTTGCCCCACTGGTCGGAGCCGCCGAGCTGCAGCACGCAGCCCTTGTGCTTCCACAGCCAGTAGAAGTCGTAGCCCTGCATCAGCTGGTAGCTGAATTCCGTGAAGGACATGCCTTCGCTGGATTCGCGGGACAGGCGCTTCTTGACGGAGTCCTTGGCCATCATGTAGTTGACGGTGATGTGCTTGCCGATGTCGCGGATGAAATTGATGAAGGAATAGTCTTTCATCCAGTCGTAGTTGTTGACCAGTTCCGCTTTGTTCGGGGCGTCGGAGTCGAAGTCCAGGAAGCGGCTGAGCTGCGCTTTGATCCCGGCGACGTTGCGTGCCAGGGTTTCCTCGTCCAGCAGGTTGCGCTCCTGGGATTTCATCGAGGGGTCGCCGATCATGCCGGTGGCACCGCCGATCAGGGCGAACGGCTTGTGGCCGCAGTTCTGGAAATGCTTGAGGATCATCACGCTGACGAGATGTCCGATATGCAGGGAGTCGGCCGTAGGGTCGATGCCGACATAGGCGGCCTGCGGGCCTTCCATCAATTTCTCTTCCGTTCCGGGCATGATATCCTGGATCATGCCGCGCCATTTAAGCTCTTCTACAAAATTCTTCATCGAATGATAACTGATAAGTCTGCAAATTTAGTTATTATTTAGTAAATTTGCACGCCCTGCAGGTGGCAGTTGGCTGCGGGGCGCGCAAGAAAGACACAAATACTTTAACAATAGTAAAATGAGAAAGAAAATCGTTGCAGGTAACTGGAAGATGAATACGACCAGACCTGATGGTATCGACCTGGCAAAAGCAGTTGCGGCCCGCGCCGCGGAAGTCCCCGAGGGCGTCGGCCTCATCATCGCCCCTCCGTTCACCCACCTTGGCTGCTGCGGCAAGCAGCTCGAAGGCACGAAGGTGGAGCTTTCTGCCCAGAATTGCGCCGACCATGTCAAGGGTGCATATACCGGAGAGGTCTCCGTTGATATGCTGAAGGCAGTCGGTTGCCAGTGGACCATCCTCGGCCACTCCGAGCGCCGCCAGTATTACGGCGAGACGGACGAGAAGCTGGTCGAGAAGGTGAAACTCGCCCTGGAGGCCGGTCTCGGCGTCATCCTCTGCGTCGGTGAGAACCTCGAGGAGCGTGAGGCGGGCAAGCACTTCGATGTCTGCGCCGCGCAGGTCAAGAACGTGCTCTATCAGTTCACGGCCGAGGACATGAAGAAGATCGTTATCGCCTACGAGCCCGTCTGGGCCATCGGCACCGGCAAGACCGCGACGGCCGAGCAGGCGGAGGAGATCCACGCCTTCATCCGCAAAGTCCTTGCTGATAAATTCGGCGCTGAGGTCGCTGAAGACATGACGATCCTGTACGGTGGTTCCTGCAAGCCCTCCAATGCGAAGGAACTCTTTGCCCAGAAGGATATCGACGGTGGCCTGATCGGCGGTGCCGCCCTCAAGGCCGACGACTTTATCCAGATCGCCCTCTCATTCTAAGATCCGGATCGTCAGGCCGATCCGGCCTGAATCGCTCCAGAGCCAGATTTGATCACCCTCGATGCGTACGACTTCGAGGGTGAGATTTTTTCGTGTCAGGACCTCCTTGTGCGTGGTCCAGATTAAGTTCCCGGATACCCGCTGGCCGATGCCGGAGGGGACTTCGGAGAGGGTGACCGAGAAGAAATCGGACATGTTGTCCGTATGCGCCCGGAACTGCCGGAGGTCCCGGCTGAATGCCAGTTGGCAGGTGGCAGGATCGTAGACGAAAGGGAAGTCGCCGCCGACCATCAGGCGGATTTCCTCGCTCTCGCAGAATGCATTCCGCATCCGTTCGTCCGAACAGGAAACGGCGGGCAGCAGCAAGGCCAGCAGGAGCAGCAGGGGGAAGGGGTCGTGGCGGATCATTGTACGATGATTTCTTTGAGGAGGATTTCGGAGGTGCCGTCCGTGTGGAGGATGGTGGCCTTGAGCGTTCCGGAGGCATTCAGCGTGTAACGGCCGTCCGGCCCCGGATTGATGGCGGCTCCGTCCATCGTCCAGCGGACATCCTGCACGTCCGTGGCGTTGAAGACGCGCAGCGGGATCCTGGTCCCTGCCGGGAAACTGCCGTCCAGGTTGCGCGTGATGTTGTTGAGATAGATGTAGGGGAAGATGCCTTCCCGGTAGATCTTGGTGAGGAGGGGGACGCTGACCGAGAAACTGGCGCGGTCCCCGGTGTGGACGCGGATTGTGACGGAGTATTCCGTCTTGGGTTTGAGATTCTCCAGGGTGTACCCGGCAGTTTGCGGGGAGAGGGTCATGTGGAATTCTTCTTCCCCGTCCGTCCAGCTGACCTCGATCCCCTGGATCCCTTGCAACTTGTCGGAGACCTGCCAGCAGAGGATGGCAGCGTCCTGGAAGACGGTCAGATCAGTCAGGAGGACCGGCTCGATCACGTCGAAGGAAATGCTCTTGTCCGCTTGGACCCGGATGTCCGTGAGGGCGAGGGCGGAGGTGCTGCCCCCCCAGGAGCGGAAGGGGACGGGGGAGTCCGATCCGAAATGGGAGACCCCGGGCCGGGGAAAGGCGAACCGGTCCGGCACGGGGGCGTCCGGATCGGCCGGGATGAGCACCGCGCAGGGGTGTTCCGGATTGTCGTTGACGGCATTGGCTTCCCAGCGCTCCCGCGCGGTCAGCTCCGTGTTGAGGCGGGTGGAGTAGCCTGCGGGATTGTCCGACCGGTCGATGTGGTGGACCAACAGGCGGCCGTTGTCATTGCCGAACAGGAAGAATTCGTCTTTGTGCGGGGTCAGCGCCTTGAGGTAGGTGCGGCCTTCCAGCAGGGACGGCAGGTTATAGTGCTTTACGGCCAGCGTGTCGCAGCGGCCGAGTCCGAGCAGTTCGAATTCGGCTGCGGTGAAGTCCGGAGGCGTATCCTTCAGGCAGCCTTCGTCCATCAGGGAGAGTCCGTACAGTCCGGGAGAAGTGCCTTCGCTGAATTCGCCGTCCGTGTCGTAGAGGTCTTTCAGGCCGAGGACGTGGCCGAATTCGTGGCAGAAAATGCCCAGGCGTCCTTCCGGGCAGGCGGTGAACAGGTCGATCGTTTTCTCTCCGGCGCGGAGGGTGCCGCCGTTGTCGGAGAGCCGGGTTGCCTGCGGGCGGATGTCGTCTTCTTTTCCGCTTTCCTGTTCGCCGGGGCCGGCCGTGAGCAGACAGATGTTGTCTACATAGCCGTCGCTGTCGTTGTCGTACAGGCTGAGATTGAGGAAGCCCTGCTGCTTGTCGATGGCTTCCCGGACGGCTTCGTGGAGGTGGATGTCTTTCTTCCCTCCCTGGTCGGTGCCGTACCAGGCGGCTTCGCGGGAGAGGGTGGTGACGGGGGCGAGTTCGAAGCGGAAGGTGGTTTGTCCGCCATATTGGCGGTTGAAATAGGCTTCTGCCTGCTCGACAGTTGCTTTTATTTCCTGACGGGTCTGGCTGAGCGGCCTGTCCTGGAACTGGACAGGCAATACGATCATCCGGTATACCGTCAGCAGAATTGCAGCGAGCATCATCTTCTTTTTGAACTAACTAAAGTAGGAATAAATCCGCTGAAAAGCAAAAAAGCAAAGATCGGACCTCCGGCTCCTGCTCCCGGCGGACCGTCCCCGACGGGACTCCGTTCGGCCGCTGCGCCGGGGGCTTGATTTGAAGATGCAGAGGGAAGTCCGTATCAGCGGACCGACGCGGTCCCGTGTAGTCGTAGCGGAAGCGCCGGCTCTTTGCTGAATAAGCAGAATCGGAGCGCAGCGACGGGGGGAGTCTGAGGGGAACGCCCCTCAGTCATAGCGGAAGCGCCGGCTCTTTGCTGAATAAGCAGAATCGGAGCGCAGCGACGGGGGGAGTCTGAGGGGAACGCCCCTCAGTCATAGCGGAAGCGCCGGCTCTTTGCTGAATAAGCAAAGAGCCGGC
>JAFTCB010000061.1 GCA_017454905.1 Bacteroidales bacterium | reverse complement strand
GACGGCAAGATGCACCCGGTGGACTCCAAGGAAATCGCCTTCATCATCGCCGGCCGCAATGCCTTCCGCGAGGCTTTCCGCAACGCCGGTCCGAAGATCCTCGAGCCGATCTACAACGTCGAGGTCATGACCCCGTCCGAGTACCAGGGCGCCGTGATGTCCGACCTGCAGAACCGCCGCGGTATCCTCGGTGAGATGGGTGCCGACAAGGGCTTCGCGATCCTCAAGGCCCGCGTGCCTCTCGCAGAGCTCTACCGCTACTCCACGTCCCTGAGCTCCCTGACCGCCGGCTCCGCCACCTTCACGATGGAATTCGCCGACTACCAGCCGGTCCCGGGCGACGTCCAGACCAAGCTCCTTGCAGAGTACGCTGCTGCCGAGAAGGACGAGGACTAAGCTCCGAATCTTCCTTATAAGAAAGCCCCGCAGGACGTCCCTGCGGGGCCTTCTTGTCTCGGGTCCCATCTCATTAAGGATAATTTCGTATCTTTGCACCCGCGATGACGCTGATTCTCACGGGAAGTCCGACCCGCTACGGGGAGGACCACATCACCACCGACAACGGTTTGCTTGCCGCGGTGCAGGCGGCGCTGCCCCCGAGCCCGCGCGTGCTGCTCGTCAGTGCGGCTCCGGATGACCGGAAATTCACAGATTATGTTTTGGATTCCATGTCGGAGTGCATCCGCAATTCCGGGATTACGCCCGCTTGCGTCACGATGCTGGACCGGCGCAATGCCGGCATTGCCCGGGATCTGGTGCGCAGCTCGGACTGGATCGTGCTTTGCGGCGGGCACGTCCCCACGCAGAACCGCTTCCTGCATGAGATCCGGCTCCGCGAACTCATGCAGGGCTTTGACGGTCTGGTGATGGGGTGCAGCGCGGGGTCCATGAACTGCGCGGAGCAGGTCTATTCGCACCCGGAACTGCCCGGCGAGGCGGCGGACCCGGACTACCGGCGCTGGCTGACCGGGCTCGGCCTGACGACCCGCCAGCTGGTCCCGCACTACGACCAGGTGCGCCATGCGCTCGTGGACGGGCGGCGCCTCTTCGAAGACATCATCTTCCCCGAGAGCTGGCGGCACGCCTTCTATACTTTCCCGGACGGGGGCTACATCCTTTCGCGCGACGGGCGCGAGGAGCTGCACGGCCTGGCCTGGGAGATCTCGAACGGACAAATGCGGCAGATCTCTGCCGAAAATCAAGTGTATACCTTTATGAACGTTATTTTCATTTCCCCGCATTTCCCGCAGACCTACAGCCATTTCTGCACGGGTCTGCGCGCGGACGGCGCAAATGTGCTGGGCATCGCGGACACCCCCTGGGAGCAACTCAGCGGTGAGCTGCGCGGCGCCCTGACCGACTATTACAAGGTGAACAACCTGGAGGACTACGGCGAAGTGTACCGCGCGGTGGCGTGGTTCGCCCACAAGTACGGCAAGATCGACTGGATCGAGTCCAACAACGAATACTGGCTGGAGCAGGACGCCCGCCTGCGCACCGACTTCAACGTGACGACCGGCATCAAGAACGACCAGATCGCATCCATCCGCAACAAATCCGAGATGAAGAAATACTACGCCCTCGGCGGCATCCCGACCGCCCGGCAGATCAAAGGCTCGGAAGGGATGGCGAAGGTGAAGGCTTTCGTGCGGAAAACCGGCTACCCCATCATCGCCAAGCCGGACAGCGGCATGGGTGCCAGCGGCACCACCAAGATCCATGACAACGCAGAGTTGGAAGCCTGGTTCGCCGCGCATCCGGACAACTATGGCCTGTACGTGATCGAGGAATTCATCACCGGCCTGCTGGTGAGCTACGACGCCATCTATGACTCCAAGGGTGAGCCCATCTTTGAGAACAACACCGTCTTCCCCACGCCCATCATGGAGATCGTCCATGACAACCTGGAGACCTGCTACTGGACCAACAAGACCGTCCCGGTGAAGCTTTCCGCCATCGGCCGCCGCACCGTCAAGGCCTTCAATATCAAGAGCCGCTTCGTGCATCTGGAGTTCTTCCAGCTGGACCGTGACCGCGAGGGCCTGGGCAAGAAAGGCGACTATGTGGGCCTGGAGGTGAACATGCGCCCGCCGGGAGGGTACACGCCGGACATGATGAACTTCGCCCACAGCACGGATGTCTACCAGATCTGGGCGGACATGGTGGTGTATGACGAGCGCCGGAAGGATTTCGGGCAGCAGTACTACTGCGCGTATGCCGGCCGCCGCGACTGCTACAGCTACAAGTACAGCCACGAAGAGATCCGCGCCCGCTACGGCTCCGCCCTCTGCATGACGGAGCGTGTCCCGGCCGCCCTGTCCGACGACCTCTGCGACATGGCCTACATCGCCCGCTTCGCAGAAAAGAAGGAGGTCGAAGCCTTCTTCGCTTTCATCTGCGAGAAATAGTCCAACATCCTGGAAACGAATGCTGTCGGGGGTCCAAGTACTGGACCCCCGACAGCAGGTTCATCTCACGGATGTTGGTTTCCTGGGAGGTTGCCTCTGACCCGGAGCGGGTGATGGCCTGCGTCCGGATTCCCGGTGGTGTTCCCGGCCGTTTTTCACATTGAGGATCCGGGCGTTGCTCCTTCTGAGACAGTCCGCCCAGTGTGCCCTGCAGGGCCGCCGA
Organism: Bacteroidales bacterium; assembly: GCA_017454905.1. Taxonomy (GTDB): domain Bacteria; phylum Bacteroidota; class Bacteroidia; order Bacteroidales; family UBA932; genus Cryptobacteroides. Next base: position 63,417 of record JAFTCB010000061.1, on the reverse strand, counting down.
CTTTAGTTTTTGGTTCTATTTCTTTCAAATATCTGCAACGGGGGGAAAGGGATTTTCCGGGGAAAAAGTTTTGTTGTACCTTGGTGAGACAGAACAAAACTCAACAAACCCATATTATGAAAAAAATCCTTAAACCTATCCTCTTCGTGTTAGGGTTTGCGCTGGTCCTGCCGGGATTCTCCGCCCGGGCTCAGGTCTATGCCGACTCCTCTACCCAGCTTGACAAGTACCTGGTACCCGTGACCACGCCGACCGCGGCGCCGGATGCCCAGGGCTTCCTCGGCCGCTGGCTCCTGCTCGAGCCGATCAGCAAACCGAACCGTTCCAACACCGTGTTTACCGACAGCTACATCCGCGAGGTTTTCGGCAAAGAGTATTTCAAAGGCCAGCTCGGCAACGTCCTCCCCAAAGACGGCGACAAGGTCAAAATGACCGTCGAATACCAGCCGCCGGTGAACCTGCAGGGCGGACGGCCTTCGTTCAACTTCAACGAGCCTCCGAAGTATGAGCAGAAGCAGGTCACCCTCAAGTGGCATGCCTTCGACAGTAAAATGCCGAACGTGAAGCTCTTCCGCTTCGCCACCAACCTCACCGAGGACCGCTACGGCGTCATCTTCTGGGCCGTGACCGTGGTCAACTGCGAGGAAGACATCCCCAACGTGCGTCTCGCCGTCGGTTCCAACTCCGCCTCCATGTGGTGGGTCAACGGTGAAGAGGCCGTCATCCTGTCCGGCGACCGCCGCCGCGTCATGGACGACTGCGCCTCCCCGCGCCTGACCCTCAAGAAGGGCCGCAACATCATCTGGGGCGCCGTGATCAACGGTCCCGGCATGAGCGACTTCTGCTGCCGCTTCATCGACGAATCCGGCAAGCCTGTCAAGAACATCACCCTTTCCACGAAATAAATGATGCGTCCTATGAAAACCAGAAATATCCTTCTTGCGGGCGCTTTCGCCCTCTTCTCCCTGACCGCAGCCGCCCAGGTGGGCGCTCCTTATATCCATGACCCGTCCACGATCGCCGAGTGCGACGGCAAGTACTACACCTTCGGCACCGGTGGCGGCGGCCTGATCTCCGAGGACGGCTGGGTGTGGAACAGCGGCGCCGTGCGTCCCGGCGGCGGTGCAGCCCCTGACGCCATCAAGATCGGCGACCGCTACCTGGTCGGCTACAGCGCCACGGGCGGTGGCCTGGGCGGCGGTCATGCCGGCCGCATCCTCACGATGTGGAACAAGACCCTGGACCCGAACTCCCCGGATTTCAAATATTCCGAACCGATCGAAGTCGCCCACTCCGAAATGGATGAGGACTGCGATGCCATCGACGTCGGTTTCCTGATGGATCCCAACGGCCGCCTCTTCTGCACCTTCGGTACTTATTTCGGCAACATCCGCCAGGTCGAGCTCGACCCGAAGACGGGAGCCCGCAAGGAAGGCGCCAAGGACATCGATGTGGCCATCGACTGCGAGGCTTCCGTGATGATGTACCAGGACGGCTGGTACTACCTGCTCGGCACGCACGGCACCTGCTGCGACGGAGCCAATTCTACCTATAATATCATAGTGGGCCGCTCCCGCAGCCCGCACGGCCCGTTCCTTGACAACGTCGGTCGTGACATGCTCCAGGGCGGTGGCAAGATGGTCGTCGCCGCAGAGGAGCGCCGCTTCGGCGCCGGCCACTTTGGCCGCTTCATCGTGGAACCGGGCGTCGAGAAGATGTCCTTCCACTGGGAGGGCGACCTGGACCTCAGCGGCCGCAGCACCCTCGCCATCCGTCCGATCCTCTGGAAGAACGGCTGGCCCGAGGCCGGCGAGATCCTCCAGGACGGCAACTACAAGATCCTCTCCCGCCGCCGCGGCTATGCCCTGGAACTGGCAGTTGACTTCGTCCGCGCCCAGGGTGGCATGCGTGGCTTCGGCCGTCAGGCCAACGAGCCCGTGGTCTCCGTGGAGAACCAGAAACTTGAGGAAGTGATCGGCGGCTGGCCGGAGGGTGTCATCCCGGCCCGTGCCAACGACTACATGGCCCGCCCGCACCAGCAGTGGACGATCGAGGCCGTGCCCGATGCCGGCGGCTATCTCGGCGGCCCGTGGTACAGGATCCTGATCCAGGGCACCAAGCGCGCCCTGGCCGCCGCTGAAGGCGCCGAGGTCGTGACCGTGCCGGAGTTCACCGGCGCCGACGAGCAGCTCTGGGCCATCGAGCAGCTCACCGACGGCACCTGGCGCATCAAGCCGAAGGCCATCCCCGGCTGCGACGCCAAGGACTTCTGCCTCTACTCCGTCGCCGACAGCACCCCCACCCTGGCGAAGTTCGACTTCAACAACGACAACGCCAAGTGGGACATCAAGGCGCGCTAGTACAACTGTCTTTTTAAATAATTCGGCAATATCCGATCGGACGTTGCCGAATTATTATGCGAAAAGCAGGATTTGAAAAAGAAACAGCCGCATTGCCGGAGTTGGGCGCACCTCTTAATTTTACCAATCACTGATACAGATGAATAGATTATTTTCTTTAGCGATTTGCCTGGTCGTGTTTATGGGCTGTTCCAAGCCGCTGCGGCCCGTGGACGAGGAGCCGGAAGAACCGGAAGAAGCGGTGGCTGACCTGCCGTTCTTTTCCCGCTATCAGGAGCAGTTTTCCTTTTCGCTCTGGCCGGAAGTGGTGGTGGAGGATGCCTCTTTGGTCGGGGCCGGCTGGAATTTCTCGGCGGCTTTTGAGAATCTGGCGGCGAAGCAGCGGAACAATCCGGATTGGCGTACGACGTTCGACATACCTTCAGCGGAGCTTTCCGCAATGTCTACCCGCAACTTGATGCGAACCTGCTATATTTATCCGTATAATCCGGATTGGCAGGCATTTGATGACGATTATCTGGGAGTTTTGACGGTGATAAGCCGGTTCAATGGCTGGCAGGAGTTGATGCGCCGCAAACAAGCTCCGGAAGAGCTTTTACATCTATTCGAGGAAGTGGAGCACCCTGATGAACCGGGCAGCTTTACTCAACCGATGAATTATACGGAATACCTGAATAGTCACCACAACTATTTCGGAATCGAGTTCCTGGCCCTGGTGATCTCTACGGCGGTTGATTACCATAAATTTTCTCGCACCCAGGCGGCCCGGCTCGCCAGGGAAGTAGAGAAAAAGCTTTCAGAGATGCTGGATAATACCGATAATTACAGTTATGTCGGTCATCTCCGCATAGATTATCTGTTGGGGGCTTTCCTGGCCTGTCGTTACGATGACGGCCTGAGTGCGGAGGATCGCCAGTTCCTGTCCGATTATTTGAATCCATACTCCTTGGCGGAACAATTTGGGATCATACACACGGCGGGCATTCCCATCAAGCAGGACCCGGCGACCGGCTACTGGCTCGTGGATGAAGACGCGATAGCAAAAGCAATGTCAATTATCATAGACAGCCTTGACCGGTTGAAGTAGCCGTCTCGTATTTATCCGGCACCCAACCCCAAACCGTCCGTTGTTAATATGGGCGGTTTTTTTATTTTCAACGCAGTAAAAACCTTCTCCGGCAGTTATAAACAAAAATGGACGAGCAGGAACTGGCCCGGCGTTGTGCCCGGGGCGACAACGCGGCGCGGCGGGAACTGTACGAAACGTACGGCTCCCGCCTGCTCGCGCTCTGTCGCCGCTACGCCCGGGACGCAGCCGAAGCGGAAGACCTGATGCAGGATGCCTTCGTCAAGATTTTCCGCGTGATCGGCCGTTTCCGCTGGGCCCGGCCCGGCTCGCTGTATTCCTGGATGGCGCGGGTGGCACTCAACCTGGCGTTCGACTCGGCCAAGAAGCGCCGCCGGCTTACCGCCCAACTGCTTGACGTGGAAGAACTGGCCGGAGATATTTCGGACGAGCCGGGCTATGAAGAGACGCTTTCCGTGCCTGCCGAAGTGCTGCAGGAGATGATTGCCGCGCTCCCGGAAGGCTACCGCACCGTCTTCACGCTCTATTGCATCGACGAACTGTCCCACAAGGAGATTGCGGCCCTGCTCGGCATCAAGGAAAAGAGTTCCTCTGCCAATCTCGCGCGGGCCCGGGCCTCCCTCGCCCGGTCCATCCGGCAGTACCTGGCCGGATGCAGTATTTCGGACAAAACGGAGTTATAGAAATGGAAGGATGATGAACCAAGGATTCAATAGGGATTGGACCGATGCCGTCCGGGAAAAAGCTTTCTCTGTAGAGACGGCTCCTTCAATGGTGAGTTGGGAGGCGGTCGGGCGGCGGGTGCGCCGCGCGGCTGCCTTGCGCCGCAGCACGCTCGCCGCTGTCGCCGCCCTCCCGGTCCTGGCCCTGCTCCTCTGGGCCCCCTGGAAAACGCCCTCAGTCCCGGCTGCCCCGGCCGTTCCTGTGTCCACCGTCGCGCAGGTCACACAGACAGCCCCCCAGGACCTTGCCACGCAGGCTCCCGCCCCTGTCATCCTGAGCGACAGCGAAGGATCTACGGCCCCCGCCCCTGTCATCCCCGGCCCTCCCCCCGTCATCCCCGACCCTCCCCCCGTCATCCCCGACCTGATCGGGGATCTCACCCCTTCTCCCTCCGCATCCCCAAATCCGCCTTCGTCTGAGGACAAAAAGACGAATTCCGCCGAATCATCCTCAAAAACGGCCCCAAATGAGGCCGGCAGCCTCCGGGAAGCTCCCCGAAAGGCGGAGCGTCCCCGCATGGCAGTGGGCCTCCTGGCCGGCGCCGGGACCTTCCGCCGCACCGCGGACATCGCCTGGCAATCCGCGCCCTATATCGCTGCCCTGACCTATTTGAATGCTACGGGCCCGGCAGCCCCAGGCGTCAAGTCCAACGCGTCCAACACCCTTCCTTATGTCATGACCGCGAACGCCCTTTATCCGGACGCTGTCAGCCACTACACCCACGACCTGCCCCTTACCGTGGGCCTGTCCGTGCGGATGGAACTGGCCCCGCGTATCGGGCTGGAGAGCGGGCTCGAATATACCTATCTCCATTCCGTCCAGGAATCCGTCGCCGGACGCCTGGACCAGCGGCTCCATTTCATCGGCATCCCGCTGCGGGCGGACATCCGGGTCTGGTCCTGCGGCGGCTTCGGCTTCTATGCCGGGCTGGGCTTCAAGATGGAGAAATGCGTCTCCGCCACCCTGGGCCGGATCTCCTGCGAAGAGCCCCGCCTGCAGTGGTCCGCAGAGGCCTTCGGCGGCATCCAATACCGGCTTGGGGGCCACGTGCATCTCTATTTCCAGCCCGAACTATCATACTATTTCACCCGGACCGACCTCGTCACCTGCCGCACGGAGCATCCCCTCGGCCTCACGCTCCACGCCGGCCTGCGGTTTGACCTGTAACGGAAATTGATTATCTTTGGACGCAGTATTTTGTGCAGGAGGTAGTTATAATGACAGAAAACGCAAAAGATCATGAGACACATAATCACCCATTTCGCCCTGGTGGCCGTTGCCTTGCTGGCCGCCTCCTGCAGCAAGGACGCCATCTCGCCTGAAGAACTGTTCGGGAATGAAGCCCGGGTCGCCAAGACCACGATCCACACGAAAAGCGACGAGTTTGAGGACACCGTTACCGCGTTCAGCCGCACGAAAGTCTGCAAACAGAGTGACGTAGAAGGTCAGTCCTGGCTGTGTGCCTGGAGCGGAGGCAAGATGGTCTATGATGCATTCATGCTGAGCATCTATTTTGACAGCATTGAAAAGATGAAAGTCGGGGACGAACTGAAGATCAGCCGGTTCATGTTTTCTTTTATCGCCTCGAATGACAGCAATGCCACGACTTTTGAGTATGGCGGGAAGATCACCCTTGCCGACAGGGGAGACGATCATGTCATCCTCCATTTCCGGAATGTCAGCTTCAGCTGCTCGTTCGGAGACTATCTGACCGACGGATACCTCTATTGCCCGCTGTCCGACACGCCAACTGCAGAATAGGCGGCAATTGATTATCAACGATTTACAGAATAACCTTCGGAGAATTCTCCGAAGGTTATTCTGTAAAGTACTGATAATCAGCAACGGCTGCGGCAGCGCAGGCCCGGACCCTGCCCAGACCATGCCCGGACGGGCCGGGGGCGGGCAGCATATTATATTAGAGGATTTTTGCTAAATTTGTAGTTTGGAACAAAAGATCCTCAAGATATGTACAGAACCCACACTTGCGGCGAGCTGCGCCTCGCCGACCAAGGCAAGACAGTGACCCTCGCGGGATGGGTCCAGAAATCCCGCAAACTCGGCGGCATGACCTTCATCGACCTGCGCGACCGCTTTGGGCTCACGCAGCTGGTCGTGGAGGCGGATGCCGACACCGCGCTGGTGGAGACCGCCGCCTCGCTGGGCCGTGAATTCGTGATCCAGGCCACGGGCGAAGTGGTCGAACGCCAGAGCAAGAATCCCAAGATGCCCACGGGCGAAGTGGAGATCAAACTCTCCGCCATCCGCATCCTCAACAAATCCGTCACCCCGCCCTTCACCATCGAAGAGAATTCCGACGGCGGCGAGGACCTGCGCGCCAAGTACCGCTACCTCGACCTGCGCCGTCCGCCTCTCCAGCGGGCCCTCGCCCTGCGCCACCGCCTGGCGCAGGAGATCCGCTCCTACCTGGACGCCCAGGGCTTCATGGAGATCGAGACCCCGTACCTGATCAAGTCCACCCCGGAGGGCGCCCGCGACTTCGTGGTGCCTTCCCGCATGAACCCGGGCACCTTCTACGCCCTGCCGCAGAGCCCCCAGACCTTCAAGCAGCTGCTGATGGTCGCGGGCTATGACCGCTACTTCCAGATCGTGCGCTGCTTCCGCGACGAAGACCTGCGTGCCGACCGCCAGCCGGAGTTCACCCAGATCGACTGCGAGATGAGCTTCGTGGAGCAGGAGGACGTGCTGAACACTTTCGAAGGCATGATGCGCCAGATGTTCAAGAACGCCCTCGGCGTCGAGATCCCCAACCCGCTGCCGCGCATGAGCTGGTACGACGCGATGGACTTCTACGGCTCCGACAAGCCGGACATCCGCTTCGGCATGAAGATCCATGAGGTCAGCGACCTGGTCAAGGGCTGCGGCTTCAGCGTCTTCGACGGCGCGGAGTACATCGGCGGCATCGCCGTCCCCGGCTGCGCCGAATACACCCGCAAGCAGCTCGACGAGCTGACCGAATGGGTGAAGCGCCCGCAGGTGGGCGCCAAGGGCCTGGTATACATCAAATGCAACCCCGATGGCACCATCAAGTCCAGCGTGGACAAGTTCTATACGCCGGAGCAGTTGCAGAAAGTGGCCGGGGCCTGCGAGGCCAAGCCCGGCGATCTGCTGCTGATCCTTTGCGGCCCCAAGCGCAAGACGCAGACGCAGCTGGGCGTGCTCCGCATCGAAATGGGGAACCGCCTGGGCCTGCGCGACCCGCACGTGTTCGCCCCGCTGTGGATCGTGGACTTCCCGCTCCTGGAGTGGAGCGAGGAGGACCAGCGCTTCTACGCCATGCACCACCCGTTCACGGCCCCCAAGCCGGAGCACGAGCAGTGGTTCTACTCCGACAAGAAAGAGGATCTCGAGCGCGTCTGCGCCAACGCCTACGACTTCGTGCTCAACGGCACCGAGCTCGGCGGCGGCTCCATCCGTATCCACGAAGCAGCGATGCAGGAGCGGATGTTCGAGGTGCTCGGCATCAGCAAGGAGGACGCCGAATACAAATTCGGCTTCATCATCAACGCCTTCAAGTTCGGCGCCCCGCCCCACGGCGGCCTGGCGTTCGGCTTCGACCGCGTCTGCGCCCTCTTCGGCGGGCAGGAGACGATCCGCGACTATATCGCGTTCCCGAAGAACAACCAGGGCCGCGACGTGATGATCGACTCCCCGTCCCGGATCGACGACGCGCAGATGGAAGAGCTGTTCCTGTCTTCCACCTACGTAGCGCCGACCCAGCCGTGAGGATCCGATTGAACTACGACCTGTCCGCGCAGAACACTTTCCGCATGAAGGTGTCCTGCGCGTGCTATGTCGAGTATGAGACGGTCAAGGAGCTGGAAGGCCTGAATTTCGACCGGCTGCCCAAGCCCCTGCTGCACATCGGAGAGGGGAGCAATCTGCTCTTTACCGGGGACTTCCCGGGCACGGTCCTGCACTCCAACATCGAGTTCATCAAGTATGTGGACATAGGCTTCGAGGACGTGCCGGTGATGGTCGGCGCGGGGGTGGCATGGGACCATTTCGTGGCGGAGGCCTGCCGCCACGGCCTCTGGGGTGCGGAGAACCTCTCGCTCATCCCGGGCGAAGTGGGTGCCGCGGCCGTGCAGAATATCGGCGCCTACGGCGTTGAGGTCAAGGACATCCTCTCCGGCGTGGTCGCCTTCGACCTGCAGGAGCGCAAGAAGGTGAAGTTCTCCCGCGAGGAGTGCCGCTACGGCTACCGCGACTCGCTCTTCAAGCAGCCGGACAGCAAGGGCCGTTACGTGATCACGAGCGTGCTTTTCCGCCTGTCGCGCAAGCCCGCTCCGCGCCTGGACTACAAGGGCATCCGCGAAGCGCTCGAAGGCCGCGATCCGCAGACCCCGCAGGAAGTCCGCGATGCCGTGATCCGCATCCGGCGGCAGAAACTCCCCGACCCGGAGGAAATCGGCAGCGCCGGCAGTTTCTTCAAGAATCCGGTCGTGAGCCGGGAGGAGTTCGGACGGATCTCCCCCGACGGGAGCGCCCCGCACTACGACCTGCCGGACGGCACGGTCAAGGTCCCGGCGGCCTGGATGATCGACCGCTGCGGCCTCAAGGGCACGGCCGAGGGCGGCGCGGCAGTCTATGAGAAACAGCCGCTGGTCATCGTCAACCAGAGCGGCGCGGCCACCCCGCAGGAGGTGCTCGCGCTCGAACAGAGAATCATCAACACGGTGCGCGAACGCTTCGGCGTCACCCTGCACCCGGAAGTGGAGCATATATGAGTTCATTCAAGATTGAAGGCGGACACCGCCTGCACGGAGAGATCCTGCCCCAGGGCGCCAAGAACGAGGCCCTGGAGGTGATCAGCGCCGTCCTGCTCACCCCCGAGCCGGTCACCATCACCAACGTCCCGGAGATCCTGGACGTCAAGAACCTGATCGAACTGCTGCGCGGGATGGGCGTCGCGGTGGAGCGTCGCGCCAAGGGCGAATACACCTTCACGGCCAACCACGTCAACGAGTTCTACATCCGCAGCGCGGAATTCGTCCAGCGCTGCGCGCAATTGCGCGGCTCCGTGATGGTCGTCGGACCGCTGCTGACCCGTTTCGGCAGCGCCTTCTTCCCCAAGCCGGGCGGCGACAAGATCGGTCGCCGGCGCGTGGACACCCACATCGAGGGCTTCATGCGCCTGGGCGCGAAATGCTCTTACGACACCACCAAGCGGGCCTACAACCTCTCCTCGGGCCGTTCGATGCAGGGTTGCTACATGCTGCTGGACGAAGCGTCCGTGACCGGTACGGCCAACATCATCATGGCTTCGACCCTCGCAAGCGGCACTACGACCATCTACAACGCCGCCTGCGAACCATATATCCAGCAGCTCTGCAAACTGCTCACGGCGATGGGCGCACAGATCGAGGGCATCGGCTCCAACCTGCTCACGATCCACGGAGTGGAGCGGCTCCACGGTGCGGAACACCGCATCCTGCCGGACATGATCGAGGTCGGCTCCTTCATCGGCATGGCCGCGATCACCCAGAGCGAACTCACCATCAAGGACGTGTCCTGGGAGAACCTGGGCATCATCCCGGAGTGCTTCCGCCGCCTGGGCGTGAAGCTCGAGCAGCGCGGCGACGACATCTACATCCCCGCCCAGCGGAGCTACGAGATCGAATCCTTCATCGACGGTTCCATCATGACCATCGCGGACGCTCCCTGGCCGGGTCTGACCCCGGACCTGCTGAGCGTGCTGCTGGTGGTGGCCACGCAATGCAAGGGCAGCGTGCTGATCCACCAGAAGATGTTCGAGAGCCGCCTGTTCTTCGTGGACAAGCTGATCGACATGGGCGCGCAGATCATCCTCTGCGACCCGCACCGGGCGGTGGTCATCGGCCACGACCACAAGATCTCCCTGCGCGCGAACCGGATGACGTCTCCGGACATCCGCGCCGGTATCGCGATGCTGCTGGCGGCGATGTCCGCCAAAGGCATTTCCACCATCGACAACATCGAGCAGATTGACCGCGGCTACGAGGACATCGAGGGCCGCCTCAATGCGCTCGGCGCACATATCGAAAGAATCTAAGCCCTATGCAGGTACTCAAGTTCGGAGGCAGTTCGGTGGCGGATGCCACCCGGATGTCGCGGGTGCTCGACATCGTGCTCGCGGCTGCGGCGAAAGACCGGGTCATCCTGGTCTGTTCCGCTATCAGCGGATGTACGGATGCCCTGCTGGCCATCGGCGCGGAAGGGGATCCGGAACGCAAGGCGCAGCAGATCGAAGCGCTGCGCCGCCGGCATCACGACATCGCCCGGCGGCTGTTCACCGGCGCCGAGCGCCGGGAAATGCTGACGGAGCTCGACGCGTTGTTCGAAGAACTGGCCGCCGCGGAGCCGGAACTCTGCGTGACCTTCGGCGAACTCCTTTCCACGCGCATTCTTGCGCGTAAATTCGCCTGCGAGGATGTCCCCACGCAGTGGCTGGACTCCCGCCAGCTCGTGCGCACCCTCGGCGGGGTCGTGGCGGAAGGCCTGACCTACGGGCTGATCGCTTCCGCCGTGCAGGCGGCGCCCGAGGTGCGGCTGTTCGTCGCTCCGGGCTTCATCGCTTCCGACGGCGACGGGCGTCCGACGACGCTCGGCCGTGGCGGCTCCGACTACAGCGCCGCCCTCTATGCCGCCGGCGCCAAGGCCTCTGCGCTCGAAATCTGGACCGACGTGCCCGGCATGATGACTGCCAACCCCAAGGTCGTCCCGGCCGCCGTGACCATTCCCGACATCTCTTACAAAGCCGCCCTCGCCCTGGCGGAAAACGGCGCCAAGGTGCTCTACGCCCCGACCGTGAAGCCGGCCATGGAGGCGGGCATCGCCTTCTCCATCCGCAACACCTTCGACCCCCGGCATCCGGGAACGCTCGTTTCCGGCCGTCCGGCCGTGAAGGAGGGGGAATGGATGGGCGTGACCAGCCGGACGCTTGCTGACAAGGGCGAGTCCGTGGTGTGCCTGGTCGGCGAATCGATCCCGTCCCGGGCTTCCGGCGCCGGGCGCATCCGCGCCGCGCTGGCCGAAGCCGGCATCCAGCCGCTGGGCGACGTGACCGGCTCGGGGGACCTCTTCTTCATCCGGGTGCGCCCGACCGTCGAGCAGGCGGCCGTCAGCGCCATCCATCATGAATTCTTCGAATCGCGGGCCGTCACCGTGATCCCCGTCTTCATCGCGGGCTTCGGCGCCGTGGGGCAGGAACTGGTGCGCCTGATCGGCCTGAGTGCGGGCCGGATCGCCGCGCGCCGCGGCCGCTCCATCCGCATCATCGGCCTCTCGAACAGCCGCCGCTTCGTGGTGGACCTGCGCGGGATCAAGCCCGAAGAGGCCGGCGGACGCCTGGAAACGGGTGAACCGGCCGCCGGCGGCGCCTTCATCGATGCCGTCCTCGCGGCGGCTCCGCGCGGCGCGGTGTTCGTGGATTGCACGGGCGACCACCACCTGCACGAGCGCTATGCCGAACTCTTCCGCGGCGGGATCAACATCGTGACCTCCAACCGCCGCAGCCTGGCCCTGCCCTTCGTGCAGTATGCCGCCCTCAAGGCGGAAGCCCGGCAGAACGGCGCCTTCTTCCGCTATGACACCACGGTCGGCAACTCCCTGCCGATCCTCGAATCCATCGCCAGCGACGCCAACTGCAGCGACGGCATCGAGTCCATCGAGGCCGTCGTCTCCTGCACGCTGAACTACATCATCACCGGCTACGACGGCGCCTTGCGCGACAGCCTGGCGACGCTCCTGCGCCGGGCCCAGGACGAGGGGCTGACCGAGTCCGACCCGCGCACCGACCTCGGCGGCAAGGACGTGCTGCGCAAGCTGCTCATCCTCGCCCGCGAAGCCGGCGTGGCGCTGGAGGCGGACGACGTGGAGATCGTCCCGATGCTGGGTCCCGAGTTCTTCGACTGCCCCCTGCCGGAATTCTACGAAAAGCTGGCAGAGTACGAGCCGCAGTTCGTCGCCCGCGAGGCGGAACTGGATGCGGCCGGACAGCGGCAGCGCTTCGTGGCCTCGCTGCGGCGCGATCCGTCTGCCCGTCACGGATACCGTGCGGAGATCAAGATGCAGCGCGTGGGGCCCGAAAGCCCCTTCTACTGGATCAGCGGCACGGAGAACGTGACCGTGGTCCGCAGCGAATACTCCGCTCCGCTCGTGATCAAGGGCGCCGGAGAAGGCGTGCGGCTCGCTGCCACCGGCATTATCAAAGATATCCTCATGTAGTATGGAACTCTTCCGTCAGATCCTGTCCTTCGACTCCACTTCCGGCCGGGAGCGGGAGCTTGGGCAGTGGCTTGCCACCCATCTGGAGGCCCCTTCCGTGGAGACCTTCGAAGTCGGTGACGGGACGCTCGACGTCCTGCTGAAGTGGAGCGATGCACCCCGCGTGGTCTTCTGCTCGCACATGGACACCGTCCCGCCCTACATTCCGCCCACCTTCGGGGAGGACCGGGTGTGCGGACGCGGCAGCTGCGACGCCAAGGGGCAGTTCTACGCCATGTACCGCGCCTGCCTGCAGCTCGCCGCCGCAGGGCACCGGGACTTCGCGCTGCTGATCGTCAGCGGAGAAGAGACGGGCTCCTGGGGCGCGAAAGCGTTTGCGAAGACGGACTTCCGCGCTCCGCTGCTGGTCGTGGGCGAGCCCACCGACAACTGCATGGTGAGCGCTTCCAAAGGCACCAAGCGCTTCGACCTGACCTTTACCGGACAGCCTTTCCACTCCGGTTATCCCGAACACGGCCTGAGCGCCGTGGAGCTGTTCGTGGACTTCATGGAGCGGCTGCGCGCGGCGGATTTCCCGGAGGATCCGGTCCTCGGACCCACGACCTGGAACGTCGGCCGGCTGCAGAGCGACAACCCCCAGAACATCCTCAGCCCGTGCCTGACCTGCCGGATCTATTTCCGCACCACCTTCTCCGCAGATGCGGTCGTGGTGGCATGGATGCGGGCGCAGGCCTCCCAGACGCTGCAGGTTGAGGAATACGGCGGCGACGCCCCGGCGCGTTACCTGACGCTGCCCGGTTTCCCGGCGAAGCCGGTCTCCTTCGGCAGCGACGCCCCGCACCTGACGAACTTCCGGGACAAGATCATCTGCGGCCCGGGATCCATCACGGTCGCGCACCGGGACGAGGAACAGCTTCTCTTCCGGGATCTCGAACAAGCAATCACCAATTACGTCAGTATCTATGAAAGTTATCATTAGCGGATATGGCAAGATGGGCCACATGATCGAGGCCGTCCTGCAGCGCCGCGGGATCGAACTCGCGTGCGCGTCCGAAGACATCTGCGCCGTCCCGCGGGAAGTGGCCCGGGAGTGCGTGTGCATCGATTTCACGACCCCGGACGCCTTCAAGGCGAATTACAAGACGATCGCCGCCAACTTCAAGGCGGCGGTGGTGGGCACCACGGGCTGGTATGACATGAAAGAGGAGGTCTTCGCGGCCTTCGAAGCCGCCGGGACCCCCATGATCTGGGGCTCCAACTACTCGGTGGGCGTGATCGCCCTCTTCGCCGGCGTCGCGCGGGCCTGCCAGGTCCTCAAGGGCCATGGCTACACCCCGCACGTGGAGGAGATCCACCACATCCACAAACTCGACGCCCCCAGCGGCACGGCCAAGAGCATCGGCGCGCTGATCGAGGACTTCCTGGGCGAGAAGCCCCAGATCGGCTCCCAGCGCATCGGGGAGGTCCCCGGCACGCACATCGCGGAGTTCCGCTCGGAAGTGGACAAGCTGACCTTCACCCACGAGGCATTTTCGCGGCAGGGCTTTGCGGAAGGCGCCGTGGATGCCGCCCTGATGACGGAGAACCTCCAGGGAGTACACGAATTCAAAGACCTGATATTACGATGAGAATCCAGATCAACCTGACCCGCGCTGTGCTTGCCCTGGCGACCGCAGCGCTTGTGGCGGCGTGCACGGCCGCCCCTGCTTCCGACACCCCGGCCGGAAAGCGCACCGATGCGCTGGAAGAGGCCGCCTGGGAATGCTCTGAATGGATCTCCGTGGCCGATGCGCCGGTCGTGACCGGGCGGATCGGCGGCGGAAACGAACGGGCCGCAGACGGGGCCAGCTGGTTCGTCTCCCCGGTACAGAACGGACAGAAGGTCGTCTCTGCGAAATGGATGACCACGGCCCTGGGCGTCTATGAATTGTATATCAATGGCCGCCCGGTCGGCGAGGAGGTCCTCAAACCGGGCTTTACCCATCCCTACAAGACCCGCCGCTCCTACACCTACGACATCTCCGATGCCGTGTCGCCGCGCGCGGGTGCAACGAATGTCTTTTCCGTCCAGGTCACCCCGGGCTGGTGGGCCGACAAGATCGTCACGCCTGGCGGCCACGAGGGCATGCTGGGGCATAAGTGCGCCTTCCGCGGCGTGCTGGAACTGACCTATGCCGACGGCAGCCGTGTCCGCTACGGCACCAACACGGCCGACTGGAAAGCCGGCATCGCCGGTCCCGTGAAGCACGCGGCCATCTTTGACGGCGAGTCCTACGATGCGCGGGAACTGCCCGGCTGGGCCGTGCCCGAAAGGCTTTCGACCCCCGAAGTGAATACCGAATTCGCCGGAGAGATCCTCCCGGCTGACGGGGCGGACATCTGCCTGCGCCGTGACCTGGCCCTGCAACCTGTCCAGGTCTATGTCTGGAAGGAGATCGAGGGTGCCGGCGAGGAAGCCTTCGGCAAGGTGGTCATCGACCGCACCTACGCTGCCGGAGAGGAAATCGTGGTGCGTCCGGGTGAGACCCTGGTGGCAGACTTCGGACAGAATGCCGCCGCCGTCCCGTCCTTTGTCTTCCGGGCGGAAGAGGGGACGGTCCTGACCTGCCTGCCGGGCGAATTGCTCAACGATGGCAACGGGGCCCGGAGCCGCGGCATGGACGGTCCGGAAGGAAGTGTCCACCGGCTCAACCTGCGCGTCCCGGACAGCGGGATGAAACTCGATTATACCTTTGCCGGAGGCGGGGACTTTGTGGAGTACTATCCGCACTGCACTTTCTTCGGCTACCGCTACATCTCCGTCACCGCCACTGGCGAAGTCCGGATCAAGTCCCTGGCTTCCGTCCCGGTCACGTCCATCCTGGCTTCCCTGGAGACCGGCACGCTCCAGACCGGGGATGAATCCGTCAACAAGCTGATATCCAATACCCTCTGGGGCCAGCGCTCCAACTACCTGTCCGTCCCGACGGACTGCCCGCAGCGCAACGAGCGCCTGGGCTGGACCGCCGATACGCAGGTATTCTCCGAGACGGGCACTTTCTTCGCGAATACGGATGCCTTCTTCCACAAGTGGATGCGTGATATGCGGGACAGCCAGAGCGAGACCGGCGGTTTCCCGGGCGTGGCCCCGCTGGCGCAGTACGGCGGCGACATGATGCGCCTGGGCTGGGCGGATGCCGGGGTGATCGTGCCCTGGACTGTCTGGAAGCAGTTCGGCGATACCGCCATCATCGGCGAGAACTGGGAGGCGATGGAGCGTTTCATGGAGCATGTCAACACCACCCGCTACGATCACAAGTCCCTCGTCGCCGAGAACGGCAACTACCAGTGGGCGGACTGGCTGAGCTACGAACCGCTGGAGAGCCACGGCGGCAGCGCGTTCACCCGGGACCGGAAGGGCAACCGGATGCCGCTGCCTGATGCGGTCGTGTACTGGAACTACCTGAGCGCCTGCTATTGGGCCATGGATGCAGAAATGATGCGCGACATGGCGGCCGCTACCGGCCGGGACGCCGCGAAATACCAGGCTATGGCCGATGCCGCGAAGTCGTACCTGAAGCAGACCTTCCTCGACGGGAAGGGCGGCTTCAAAACGAAGATCCTCAATACGATGCAGACGCCGGCCCTGTTCGCCC
Organism: Bacteroidales bacterium; assembly: GCA_017454905.1. Lineage (GTDB taxonomy): Bacteria > Bacteroidota > Bacteroidia > Bacteroidales > UBA932 > Cryptobacteroides. The sequence goes on along the minus strand of JAFTCB010000061.1, from coordinate 47,383 downwards.
TGCGCTGCGGTCTGGTTTCCGGCGCGGCGAAGGAGCGGATGACCGCCCGCCTGCGGGCGAATTTCGCGGAGCACGGCGGCTGCCTGCAGACCGGATTCCTGGGCACTTCCATCCTGATGCAGACCCTGACGCTGAACGGGATGACGGATATCGCCTGGGACCTGCTCTTCCAGCGCAAGAACCCGAGCTGGCTGTACTCCATCGACAACGGCGCCACCACCATCTGGGAGCGCTGGAACAGCTATACCCTTGAGCACGGCATGGGCCCGAAGGGCATGAATTCCTTCAACCACTACGCCTACGGCTGCGTCTGCCAGTGGCTCTGGGAGACCGCCGCCGGCATTGCGGCCGATCCGGCGGCACCCGGCTTCCGGCACATCGTGATGGCGCCCGTGCCCGACAGGCGCCTGGGCCACCTCTCGGCGGAATACAAATCTGCGGCCGGCCTCATCAGGAGCGCTTGGCGCTATGAGGGGGACAAATGGATCTGGGAATTCACGGTCCCGGAGGGCGCGACGGCTTCCGTCACCCTGCCCGGCGCCTCCGCGTCCGAAGAATACGGCCCCGGCTCCTACCGGTTGGAGCAATGATAAAGATTTACTAACTTTACTGCGTTAGTTAAAAGTGTCTGCTTATGAAACCTCTTGTCCTGCAAGGATGCGGCACGGCGCTGGTGACCCCGTTCACCGCGGACGGTGCCGTGGATTATGAAGCCTACGGCCGGATGGTGGACCGCCAGGTTGCCGCCGGTGTGCATTTCCTCGTTCCGCTGGCCACGACCGGCGAGACCCCTACGCTTTCCGCCGGAGAGAAGACGGCCATCTATCAGGTAGTCAAGGAGCACGCCAAGGGGCTGCCCCTGATGCCCGGTGTCGGCGTGAACAGCCTGCCCGACACCCTGGGGAACATCCATCTGCTGGAGCCGCTCGGAGCCGATGCGCTGCTGGTGGTGGTACCGTATTACAACAAACCCACCCAGCAGGGGCAGTATGAGTATTTCAAGGCGGTGGCCGCGGAGACCTCCCTGCCTGTCATCATCTATAATGTCCCGGGCCGTACCGGCGCCAACATGCTGCCGGATACGGTGATCCGCCTGGCGAACGACGTCCCCAACATCCGGGGCATCAAGGAAGCGTCCGGCAACTACGACCAGGTCAGCGAGATCATCCGCCGGGCTCCGGAGGGCTTCACCGTGCTGAGCGGCGACGACGATATGACCCTGGCCTTTATGGCCACAGGCGCCCACGGCGTCATCTCCGTCGCCTCCAACATCGCGCCGAAGGAAGTGTCTCAGATGGTCGAGGCCATGCAGCGGGGCGACCTCGCCGGGGCCCGCAGCCTGCATCACCGCCTCTTCCCGCTCTTCAAGGCCTGCTTCGTGGAGTCCAACCCGATCCCGGCCAAGGCCGCCCTGGCGCAGCTCGGCGTGATGGGTGAGACGGTCCGGCTCCCGCTTGCGACCGCTTCCGATGCTACCAAAGCCTTGATGCAGAATGTATTAAGTGAATTATGGAAATAACGATTGATAAATTCAACGAAGTGATGGAGGCCCTGGAGGCCGGCCGGCTCCGCGTCGCCGAGAAGGTGGACGGTGCCTGGCAGGTCAACAAATGGGTCAAGGAAGTGATCCTCGCCGGCTTCAAGCTCGGCGCCGTCACGGATATGTCCCAGGGGCAGTTCTCCTATTTCGACAAGGCCACCTTCCCCGTGCGGAAGTTCCGCCAGGAAGACGGCGTGCGCATCGTCCCGGGCGGCTCCAGCATCCGCCGCGGCGCCTATGTGGCTCCCGGCGCGATCGTGATGCCTCCGGCCTACATCAACGTCGGCGCGTATGTGGGGGAGGGTACGATGGTGGACAGCCATGTCACCATCGGCTCCTGCGCCCAGGTGGGGCGGAATATCCATATCTCCGCTTCCACGCAGATCGGCGGCGTACTCGAGCCGGCCGGCGCCATGCCGACCATCATCGAGGACGGCGCGTTCGTGGGCGGTAACTGCGGCATCTATGAGGGCACAATCGTGCAGGAGGGTGCCGTGATCGCCTCCGGCGTGATCATCACGGCCTCGACGGCGCTGTTCGATGCCACCAAGGGAGAATTCCTGCCGCGCAATGCGGACGGCCGCGTGGTCGTGCCGCGCGGCGCCGTGGTCGTGTCCGGTAGCAAGCCCATCAGGAAGGGGGCGGCCGCCGGGTCCGGCGTCGCACTCTATTGCCCGGTCATCGTCAAGTACCGGGACGAGAAGACGGCCGGTTCCGTGGCACTCGAAGACCTGTTGCGCTGATGGCGGAACTGCATAAATATTCCGGTGCCGGCAATGATTTCGTGGTCCTGGACGGGCGGGCGGAGGATGTTTCCGCCTTCCGCGACACTGCGTGCATCGCCGCCCTGTGCGACCGCAAGACCGGCTTCCGGGCTGCGGACGGCCGGATTGGCGCGGACGGGCTCATGATCCTGACGGACGATCCGGACCAGGATTTCCGGATGGAATACTACAATTCCGACGGCTCCGGCGGGATGATGTGCGGCAACGGCGGACGCTGCATCACGGCATTCGCGGACGCGCTGGGCATCCGGCCCGCCGACGGCCGCGTGCTGCATTTCAGCGCCGCGGACGGGGTGCACACCGGGGAGATCCTTTCCCGGGCGGGCGATTGCAAGGTCGTGCGCCTGCGGATGATTGACGTGCGGACGTTCTATCCGGCCCTTGACGGCTGGTTCGTGGACACGGGGACGCGCCATTTCGTGCGTTTCGTGCCGGACGCGGAGGCCGTCGACGTGGAGAAAGAAGGTTTCCGGGCGCGCTGGGATCCGGTTTTCGCGCCGGTCGGCGCGAATGCCAATTTCGTGTCCGTGGATGCGGACGGAACCCTGCGGGTGCGGACCTTCGAGAAGGGCGTGGAGGCGGAGACGCTTGCCTGCGGTACCGGGATCACCGCGGCAGCTGTCGCTGCCGCTCTTGAATACGGGGGCATATCCCCCGAACCCCCTGCGGCCTCAAGCCCCTTTTCGACTTTGCGGCAGCAAAATCCCGGGGCCGGCCGGTCCGCTGATGCGGACTTCGCTGCGCTCAAGTCGCCCGCCCGGAAGACTCCGTCCGCCGGCGAAACGCTGCGGTACGATATCCAGGCGCGGATCGCGCGCCTGAACGTGGAGTTCCGCGTGGGAGACGGGTGTTTTACAGAAGTATATCTGACGGGACCTGCCGATGAAATACGATAAGTTCTTTTCGGAAGATGTGGGATCCTTCATGCGGTCCCCGGTGCGCGAGATTTTCAAGAAAGTCGACCTTGCGTCCATTTATTCATTTGCCGGCGGCTATCCCGACGCGGCCACGTTCCCCATCGACGACATCCGCCGCATCAGTGCGCAGGTGCTGGAGAAGCAGGGCGCCAAGTCCCTGCAGTACGGGGCCACGCAGGGCGTTCCGGAACTGCGCCAGGTGATCGCCCGGCGCTACGGCGTGCCCGTGGAGAACGTGCAGATCACGACTTCCTCGCAGCAGGGGATCGATGTCTGCACGCGCGTGCTGGCGGATCCGGGCGATGTCATCCTCACCACCAGTCCCACCTACCTCGGCGCCTTGCAGTCCTTCCGGGCCTACCGCGCCGATGTGCGTACGCTGGAGGATTTCGCCTTTGACCGGCCGGTCAAATTCTGCTATGTGATCCCGGATTTCCAGAATCCGAGCGGGGAGACGATGACGCTCGCGCAGCGGCAGGCCCTGGTGGCGCTGGCGCGCGAGCATGAGTTCCTCATCGTGGAGGACAGTCCTTATCGGGAATTGCGGTACAGCGGCGAAAGCGTGCCGACGATTTATTCGCTCGCCCCGGAGCGGACCCTGCACCTGGGGAGTTTTTCCAAGATCTTTGCGCCGGGCTTCCGGCTGGGATGGATCCTCGGGCCGGTGGAACTGCTGGACCAGATCTATGTCTGCAAGCAGTCCCTGGACCTCTGTCCGCCCATCTTCGACCAGTATATTGCCGCCGAATTCATGGGCAGCGGCGCGCTGGACGCCAACCTGCAGAAGAGCATCGCGCTCTACCGCGCCAAGCGGGACAAGATGCTTTCGCTGCTGGAGCAGTACATGCCGCAGGGCGTGTCCTGGACCCACCCCGAGGGCGGCCTGTTCCTATTCCTGACCCTGCCGGAGGGCTTCGACACCGTCGCGCTCTATGACCGGGCCCTGTCCGCCGGCGTGGCGTACGTGGCCGGGTCCTTCTTCTTCGTGGACGGCAGCCACCGCAACACGATGCGGCTCAATTTCTCCTTCCTGGACGCTTCCCGGATGGAGGCCGGCATCCGGCTGCTTGCCGAGGTCATCGGAGGATGAAAAAAGCCGCTCGAGAGCGGCTTTTTTCATTACTCGGCGTGATGGTGATGTCCTTCGCCTTCGCCGTGGGCGTGGTCGTTGACCCCTTCGATCTCACGGTACTTGCAGCAGTCTTCCAGCCGGTCGTAAGCTTCCTGGGGTGCTTTTACCTTGCCGGCGTCATAGCCGAGGGCGGCGATGCTCTTCTGGACCTTCTTGGGGGATGTCCGTTTGGTGTCGTAGGTAAGCTTGAGGCTCTGTGCCTGGAGGTCGTAGGCGGCATCCTGCACACCCTCGACGCCCTTGGCGGCCGTCTCGATGCGGTTCTTGCACATGCCGCAGTGACCGCGGACGGTGAAGGTCTTCTCGACCACTCTGGCGTTGGCCGCTACGGTGAGCAGCAGCGTGGCTGCGATGAGGAGGATTTTCTTCATATCGTAATTGTTTGATGATTTGTCAGCGAAGGCAAAGTTAATCCATTTCTGCCGAAAACAAAATCCCCATCATTGAGGATATCCCCGGGATTTGTTATCTTTGTGCGAATCAAAACGAACCGGTTATGAAAAGATTTTTCCTTCTTTCCCTTGCGGCTGCGGCCGTTCTTGTCTCCTGTGACCGTACCGCCAAAACCCATTCCGACGTCCTCACGTTCGGTCTGAAGGGCGACGTCAAGGAAGTCCGCTATTCCCTCCTGGCCGTCTCCAATTCCCTCGACGAGGATCAGGGAGACCCCTGGCTGGAGCAGGACGAGCTGCTGCTGTCGTTCGATGAGCAGGGGCGCGTGACGCGCGACGACTACGGCAACATCTATGCATACGATGCCGACGGTGACTTCAACGGCCCGTATGCCGAATATACCGAAGTCGTCCGGGATGCTTCCGGGCGCCTGAAATCCTTCGACAACACGGCGATCCCCGAGGAGGATTTCGATGATTTCGACCTCATGAGCTATTGCAGCGTGACCTACGACTACGATGCCCAGGGACGCGTGGCTACGGAGACCTACTCCGGCTGGGAGTGGGGGACGACCACGAACTATACTTACGAAGGCAACAATATCTGGCCCTCCAAGGCCACGCTTTCCAGCTATGACGAGGGACTGAACGAGAGCACCGAGGTTACCTACAAGTACCTCGAATTCGATGCAAAGGGCAACTGGACCCTGCGGGAAGTGACTACCGTTACCGAGTCCTATGAGGAGGGTTTCGAAGACCAGAAAGAGACCTACACCTCGGTGACGCATGAGTATCATACCATTTCCTATTGGTCTGATTAATGACGGATTTCAACGAAAAGAAACTCGACACCATTTCAGCGCTGCTGAAGGAGCTGTACGACAGTTATGCTCCCCGCCTGGCCGGCGATGAGGAGATCGCTGCCGGACTGCAGCGCCTGGCACGCCGCTCGCTGGAGTACCGCCACGGCTCGTTCATCATGCTGGTCGTGGGTCCGGTCAAATCCGGCAAGTCCACCCTGGTCAACCTCCTGGCGCACCGCTACGTGAGTCCCACGGACAAGCTCGAGTGCACCCTGCGGCCGACCATCATTTCCGGCCTGGAGGCCGGGGACGAGCCCACCATCTCGATTTATTCTTCCAAGGACGAATCCCGCAAGGAGAAGGACCTGGACCTGATCATCGACAAGCTGCGCGGCGTCATCGACGACGAGGCGGAGCTGCGCGAGCACCTGACGCGGGAGTCCTATCCGCTCAGCGACGAGAACATCGAGACCTACATCGCCCCGTCCTACAACCGGCAGGACAATTCGATCATCACGGCCATCACGACGCCGGCCGGCAAGATGCTGCGGAGCACGGACGGCGGCAAGATCTTCCTGGCCGACATGCCGGGTTTCGACGGCAACCGGATCAACCTCTCCAGCGCCCTGTACGATGCGATGTCCAAGCGGGTGGACCTGATCCTGTTCGTGCACAGTTCCGTGTCGGCGTTCAATGTGACCTCCAACGAGTATCTCGATAAATTGCGCGAGTACAACGGCTCCGTGCCCGTTTATCTGGTGCACAACATCTTCGATGCCACCTGGTGGCAGGATCCGGAGGTCCGCCGGGCCGAGGTGGAGCGCCAGAGCAAGGCCGAGTACGAAGAGATCAAGCGCAAGGGCTTCAATATCGAGCCGGACTATGTCAGCTGCCTCAATCTCGGCATGGTCACGGATTACCTCGCCGGACGCGTCCGGCCGGGCTGCGAGGCGGAGCTGGAGCAGGCCGCCCGGGAGTTCGAGGCCGTGGAGGACCGTCTCTATGAGAAAATCACGACCCAGGTCGGCGGCCAGCGGATGGAGCGCTGCCTGGAGCGTACGGACAAGTTGCGCGATGACCTCGTGAAGATGATCTGGACGCGTACGCAGGAACTGGACGCCAAACGGCGCGACCGAGAAACGCTCCGCGAGCATCTGGCCGGCCTGGACAAGGCTGTCGGCCTGACGCAGGCGGACTACGACGAGATCATCGACAACATTTCTGAGGATGCCAACCGCGCCACGTTCAAGAACGAGGCCAAAGCCATGGTCAACAAGTCCATGTCCAACAAGGAGTGCCTCGCGCTGCTGAAGGAGATCCTGGCTTCGTTCCTCTTCGATGTGGACGACAAGCTGACCGGGCGGCTTTACCGCCGGTTCAGCGACAGGATGCGTGAGAGCGTGGAGGCGGTGAACGCCCAGCTCGGTACACCGCTGGAGCCGATCGCTCCCCTGGAGGAGGTCCGGGCCCACAGCGAGGAAAACATCCCCGAGGACAAGGTCAAGCGTTTCATGCGTCCCTCCCTGTTCCCGCTGAAGCCGGAGTCCGTCCGCGAGGCAATCGCCAACATGGAGCGTTATCTCTACGGAGATGCGGACAGCCGGTCCATCCAGAATCTCAAGCGGATGCTGACGGCCGAGATCAACCGCATGGAGGCGGATTACATCGGACAGATCCGCAGCCGCTTCTCTGCCTGCCTGGAGCCGCTCATCAGCCCGGAGGAGGAGCAGTTGCTGACGACGCTGGAGGCTTTGCTCAAACAGCTCAAAGATATCATTATATGAAAAAGCCGCTGATCACCGTCGCCGTTTCGCTGACGCTGGTCGTCGCGATCCTGCTGGCCGGCAATATCATCACGATCGGTGATAAGCTTTCCGCTGCATCTCCCGTGCTGGCGTGGGTTTTCTATGGCCTGCTGGCGGCGGCGCTGGTCTGGCTGGTCGTGATTCCGACCTGCCGTGTCCTGTTTTCGAAGCCTTTCCCGAAGCTTTCGATGGATGCTTCGGCGGAGGATTCGCCCGAACTGCGTGCGGAGCTCAAGGGTTTCGTTCGCTCGCTGGCGGACAATCTCGGCGACCTGCCGGCCGATGAGGCGGCGGCGCGCCGCTCGGAACTGCTTGGGCAGCTGGACAGCTTCTATGACCTGGCGGAGTTGCGCGGCATCATCCAGGGTGAGCTCGACCGGCGTTTCGACAAGGCGCAGAGCCATATCAACCAGTGGGCCAAGACCGTTTTCCTGGTGACGACGGTCTCGCAGACCGGCCGGATCGATGCCATCACTTCGTTGGTGATCAACTGCCGGATGATCGCGGACGTGATCCGCTGTTCGGGTTACCGTCCCACCTGGGGCCAGCTCGGCAAGCAGTATGCCCGGATCCTGGCGACTTCGCTGTTCAGCTATTATCTTTCGGATACGCTCGACAAGGTCGAGATCGATCCGGAAATGCTTCATCTCAAGGCGCTTTCCAACATTCCCCTGATGGGGACGATCACCCGTTCGCTGGTGGACGGCACGGCCAATACGCTGCTGTCGCTGCGCATCGGGCATGTCACGCTGGCTTATCTGCGCGAGGGTGCCGAGGCGCTTTCCGGCAAGGCCGGCGCCAAGGTGCGCCGTCAGGCGATGCTGGATGCCGTCAAGTCTTTCCTGGTGCTGTCGAAGGATACCACGATCGCCGGCCTGTCCGCCATGGGCGAGAAGCTGGATGCCTGGATCAATGGCGGCAATGCCGGGGCGGACGGACCTGTCCCTGCCGATCCTGCTGCATGAGAGGGTCCCTGCATATCTTCGTCCTGCTGGGCTTGCTGCTTTTTGCTTCCTGCGCGCCCCGGCCTTCGATGTCGCGGCAGGTGGAGGAGCGCATCCGGCTGCTGAGCCAGACCGGCGAGCTCGGTACGGTCGAGTATACGGTCCGCAAGGCTGTCCGCGCGCGGGACGAGGGGGAGTGGTTCAAGATCGGCAACCGCCGTATCCTTTTCTCCTGCACCGCCCGGATCAAAGCGGGTATCGACCTGGACCGCGTGCCGCTGGACAAGATCGTCGTGGACGAATCGAGGCATTCCATTTCGATGGTGCTGCCGCATGCGACCGTTTTTTCCATCAATATCCCGCCGGAGAAGATCCGCCTGGAGTATGAGGACGTGACCGGTTTCCGCCAGAAGTTCAGCGATCAGGAGCGCCAGGCCTTGCTCAAGCAGGGGGAGCGCGATGTGGTCCGGGTGCTTCCGGAGTTGGGCATTCTTGCCGAGGCGGAGACGAACGCGCTGGATTTTTTCCATGCGATGCTGGAGCAGATGGGTTTTGAGAACATCCAGATTACTTTCGAATGAAGAAGGACGCTGCGATCCATATTCCGCTTCGTTATCTGGTGCCGGTGTCGCTGGTGCTGGCCATCGTGCTGGTCCTGCTGGTTTTCCTCCGTCCGAAGCGGCAGCGCGGGCTGAAGCTGGATCCGACGCCGGCGCTGGTGGAGCAGGTCCGCCGGATCGGGGAGCTTTCCAGTGCGGGTTTTTATGAGGAGTTGGTTTTGACGGATCTGGATGATTCGTATCTGGGGGAGTTGAACCGGGCTTCGGGCCTGCGGCGTTTTATCGGGAGCAGTGATTTCGTGGTGATCTGCAAGGGGCGCGTGCGTGCGGGTTTTGATTTCACGAAGGTGGAGGGGACGGATTTTTCGGTGTCGGGGGATACCTTGCGGCTGACCCTGCCGCCTGTGGAGGTCTTGGATGTGGTGATCAATCCGGCTGACTATGAGGTGTTTTCCGGCCATCGTTCGCATGATGAGACGGTGGCGATCATCATCCAGGCGAAGCAGCGACTGCGTGCGGATGCGATCGATGCCGGGATCCTGGATCAGGCGGAGCTTTCTGCCGAGACGCATCTCAAGCGCCTGTTCGGTTCGATGGGGTACCGTGAGATTCTGCTGACCTTCAGCAAGGAATACCCCCTCCGCCCGGACGGTTCTGCCGGGAGGTAGATAAAAACTTTTTGTATATTTGAAAAAAGTTGTATCTTTGCAATCCCAAACGAGGCTTTAGCTCAGTTGGTTCAGAGCGCTTGCTTGACAGGCAAGAGGTCAGCAGTTCAAATCTGCTAAGCCTCACTACCCGGAGACCGATGACAGTCGGTCTCTTTTTTTTGCATCATGGTCCCTTATGTCTTGATTCATTTGGTGTTATTGTGGGTAATGTGTATCTTTAGACCGATAATCGGATCTTGTATGGTGCATTTTAAAGAGGACTCCGGCCGACAAGCCTGATCCATGACGGATGCCGTGGTGGAGGTACTGGAATCCCAGAAGAATAATCGTGAGCAATGCCGTAGGAAACGGATGGAGCGAGAGAAGAAATGAAAAAACGTATTATGAAAAGATTGTTATTTGCTGCAAGCCTCGTGCTTGTCTCGCTGCTTTCTGCCGCTGCGCAGAACACCAAACCCTGGACCGTTCACCGCATCGCCGAGCGCTGGAGTTATGAAGAGGTCCCTGTGCCTGAGATCAAGGGCAAGCCGGGGGTGTTTACTTATGAATTCACCGCTCCGGTTGTGGTCGCGTGCTTCATTTCCGACAAGACGGCGACCAACGTCCGCAACGCCCCGGGCGGGAAGGTGGTTGGAAAGATCCCGAAGCCCGGCACCTACAGCCTGACGATCTGCAACCCGACGAACGGCTGGTGGCAGATCCTGAACGGCATCGTGTCTGATGATCTTGAAGGAAACTACATCGAGTTCGAGGAGGACGTCTGGGTCCATAATTCCGTACTTGGCATCGGCACGCGCAACTATGACGGGCAGGTTTTGCCGCTGCGCGCGGCGCCGCGTACAGACGCGGCCGTGACCGGCCAGATCACCAGAGCAGATGTCACCGTCCGTCCGCTGGACATGACGGAGGACGGAGAATGGGTCAAAGTCAGCTGGAATGGCCAGGCCGGTTGGATTGAGCACAGCTGGCTGTGCGGCAATCCCCTGACCACTTGTCCTTGATGGCTGACGCTCCGGGGTTTCCCCGGTCGCATCTGCTACCTGCCTGCGGTTTTGGCTACGGCATCCACGAAGTCGTTCTGCATGGTCCAGAGGAGACCTTCGCAATAGTTCTTGAGGAGGTTTTTGTACTCCACGACATCCTTGTAATTGTTGCCGAGTTTCTCCCAGAGCGTGCGCTTGACGGCTGCGTCATAGGCTTTCTGCAGGACCTCGAGGTCCCCGGCCACCTCCAGCGGCGGCATCTTGTATGCCGCTTGGAAAGTGGAAAAGGCACTCAGGGGACTGACTTCCCAGATGTGCTCCAGTTTGCTCCTATACTCCGCCTGGAGTTTGCCGAGCAGTTCCGGAGAATACTTGGGGTCCAGGATCTCGCCCCGGGTCGCATCTTCCAGGGTTATTTCGGTAAAATATTCCCGGATGCAATTCTGCAGTTCATCGCCGGACTTCATGATGAAATCCGCCGGGTCGACAGGAGGAAGCGCTATCATTTTCGTTACGGATTATGGGTTTCTGCAAAAATGACCATTATCCGGCAAAAATGCAAGGGAAAAATCGCCTGACCGGCGATCAAGGTATTTCGGCAGAAGTTTCGTATCTTCGGGATATGAAACGTTTCCTCATCCTTGCCGCGCTGCTTCTTTCCGTGATTCCTGTCCGTGCCCAGGAGGGTTATGTGCCTTCCGCCGCGAACCTGGCCGCCCGGGAGCAGTTCGCCGCCGACCGCTTCGGCATTTTCATCCACTGGGGACTCTACGCCCAGCCCGGCCGGGGCGAATGGGTGATGCAGACCCAGAACATCGATTACCGCGAGTATGCCCGGCTCGCCGGCAGTTTCTATCCCTCGAAATTCGATGCCCGTGCCTGGGTGAAAGCCATCAAGGCCGGCGGCGCGCGATACATCACCATCACCTCGCGCCACCACGACGGCTTCTCCCTGTTCCGCTCGGCCGCTTCCTCCTACAATGCCGCGGACGGCACGCCCTTCGGCCGGGACATCCTGGCCGAACTGGCGGAAGCCTGCCGCGAAGAGGGAATCCGCCTGCACTTCTATTATTCCCACGTAGACTGGGGCCGCACGGATTATTGGCCCCGCGGCCGCACCGGGCTGGGGACCGGCCGTCCGGACGGCCAGGCGGGTGACTGGCAGCACTACCAGGCCTTCATGCTGGCGCAGCTGACCGAACTGCTGACGCAATACGGTCCCGTCGGTGCCATCTGGTTCGACGGCGTCTGGGACCACGATGCCCAGCCGCGCGAGGCCCAGCCGGGCATCTGGGGCTTGTATGACCAGTATGCCCTGATCCACCGCCTCCAGCCCGGCTGCCTGATCGGCAACAACCACCACCTCAATCCCTTTCCTGGCGAGGACATCCAGATCTTCGAGCGCGACGTGCCTGGCGAGAATACGGCCGGCTATTCGGGAGAATCAGGGATTTCCCGCCTGCCGCTGGAGACCTGCCAGACGATGAACCGCAGTTGGGGCTACAACATCACGGACCGGGACTACAAGTCTGCGGACGAACTGATCCGCTATCTGGCGCGCACGGCGGCGAAAGGCGCCAATCTGCTGCTCAACATCGGCCCGCGGCCGGACGGTACCCTGCCCGACGAAGCGCTGGAGCGCCTCGCGGAAATGGGAAAATGGCTGGAAATCAACGGAGAAAGCATCTACGGCACCCAGGCCGGCGACATCGCGGAACAGCCCTGGGGCGTAAGCACCCGCAAAGGGAATGTCCTCTATCTGCATCTGCTGGATCCGTCCGTCCTGCCCGCCTCCGGCCGGCTGACGGTGGAGCTTCCTGCCGGCGCCCGCTCACCGAAACTCCGCGAGGCCGTCCTGCTGGATGGCGGCAGCCCGGTCCCCTTCCGGCAGGAAAAAGGGACCGTCACCCTGACGATCCCTCCGTTCTCCGGCGCGGACCGGGTGGTTGCGCTCAGATTCAGATAGCAGCCGCTTACCGCACGAAGACGAAGTCTTCCAGTTCGCAGAGCGACTGGTCCTGCGTTTTCGACTCGAAGACGAAGTAGAGCGCGTGCTTGCCCCACATTTTGCAGACTTTGGGCACGCGGGCGCATTTCTCCACAATCTCCTGCGGTTCCCGGCCGTTGAGGCGGATCACGCCGAGCCGTGTGCCGTGGTAGGGGTGGTCTGCCATGATCACGATGCGGCCCCTGACGCCCTGCGGGATCAGTCGGACGAGCAGTTTCCTCGCTGTCAGGCGCGGGCGCAGGGTTTTTGCCAGTTCGGGGCGCAGCAGGTTGAAGTTGAAGTACTTGTATCCGACGACCGAGCCCGCGGTGTTGTTGACCACGGGGTTGTGGTTGATGCTCAGGTCATAGGGATCGGTGACACCGTCCCAGGCCGGGCGGTACGGCTGGATGTAGGAGCCGGAGTACTTGTTGCCGAGGCGGTCTTTCTCGGCGGGCCGGGGTCCCGTGAACCAGCAGGCGATGCCGGCGGAATGCCGCTCCCGCGGGTTGAGGCCCGTGATTTCGAATCCTTCGGAGGTGTATTCCGCTTCTGAGATCTCCACCTTGCCGTCCGGGCCTTCGGTGACCGTCAGCGTGACGGGGGAGACCATCGCCTGGCGGTCGAAGCCGCCCAGGCCGGTCTGGCGGTGGTAGAAGACATACCACTGGTCGCCGATCCGGCAGAGTCCGCCGTGGGTGTTGCCGCCCGGCGCTGCCGTGCAGATGGTATTGCCGGCATCGTCCTGGTCCCGGGCGCGCACGTCGATGAGGGTGCCGCCGTAGTTCCAGGGGCCGAGCGGGGCGTTGCTCCAGGCCCAGGCCAGGTTGCCGTTGGCGGCCGGCAGGCCGAATTCGCCTTCGGCGGTCACGCGGCTGTACACGAAGATGTATTTGTCGCCTACCTTGCGAATCGAGGACGCCTCAAAGAAGCGGAACACGCCGTCCTGCTTGCAGCTGGAAACCATGTCCGTGACGACCTGGGTGCCTTTCTTCACCGTACACATGGTCTCCGGGTCCAGTTCCGCGCCGAAGGACTGCTGGAAGCCCCAGTAGCCGTAGACGCGCCCGTCATCATCGATGAACACGGCGGGATCGAAGCCCAGCGGCCCGTCAGTGCGTGTCGGATCCTTGGGATCCCAGTTGCAGACCCGGAACGGGCCGTCCGGCCGGTCCGAACGGGCAATCATCCCGTTGCGCCCGCGGGCCTGGTTGTTGGGATAGAGGTAGTAGGTCTTCTTGCCGTCGGGGCCGACTTTTTCCGTGACGTCGGGAGCATAGAGGATGTCTCCCAGGCCGTCGGCGTTCAGCGGGCGGCCGATGGCGTCGAACTTGGACTCGAAGATGATCCCGTCATAGCGCCACCGGCCCGGATCGTCCACCGGCGCAGACCAGACCACCTGGTTGCGTCCGCAGTAGGCCGTGATCTCGATATCGTGCGAACCGTAGATATAGATGCGGTACTGTCCGGGGTTGTCCGGGTCTTCGAAAATGTAGGGCTCTCCGTCGGGGATGTACTCCCAGAGGGGGAGGTAGGGATTGGCGGCACCGGCGAGGGCTCCGGTCAGGAAGAGGGCGGCCGCGGAGGCTGCCAGGCGGACAGGTAGTTTCATGTCGGGAGGGTTTGTGTACGGACAAATTTAATGCTTTCCGGGGGAATTTTTGCTATATTAGCAGTATGAAAAAGACAGCTTTGCTGCTGATGGTGCTGCTGGTCTGTGCGTGCGGCACCCGCAAGTCGGAATATGTGGACTGGCTGTACGAGGCGATGCCCCTGCCGGACAGCCTTCAATACCCCCGCAGTTACTGGGAGGCGAACGTGGCCAAGACGCTGGAAGTCCGGCGCCGGATGCACTGGGACATCCCCGAGCGGGAGTTCCGGCATTTCGTGCTGCCCCTGCGGGTCAACAATGAGACGCTGGATGATTTCCGGACGGCCTATGCCGACACCCTGTGCCGGCGTGTCCGCGGGATGAGCCTCGCGGAAGCGGCGCTGGAGATCAACCACTGGTGCCACGAGCAGGCGACCTACCAGCCCTCGGACGGGCGGACGAGCGCACCGATGGCGACGGTCCGCCGGGGGGTGGGACGCTGCGGCGAGGAGTCCGTGCTGGCCGTCGCGGCCCTGCGCGCCGCCGGGATTCCGGCCCGCCAGGTCTATACGCCCCGCTGGGCCCATACCGACGACAACCACGCATGGGTGGAAGTCTGGGTGGACGGGAAGTGGCATTTCATGGGTGCCTGCGAACCGGCGGCGACCCTGGACAATGCCTGGTTCAACGGCCCGGTGTCGCGCGCCATGCTGCTGCATACCAAGGTCTACGGGGACTACCAGGGGGACGAGGATGTCATCCTGCGGACGCCCTGCTACACGGAGATCAATGTCATCCGCGGTTATGTCCCGGCCCGGCGTAATATCGTGACGGTGCTGGAAGACGGGCAGCCCGCCGAAGGCGCCACGGTTTCCTTCCATATCTACAACTATGCCGAATTCTACCCGGTAGCGTCCTATGAGACCGGGGCGGACGGCCGGGCCGCGCTGGACACGGGCCTGGGCGACCTGCTCGTCTGGGCGCGGAAGGGTGACCGTTTCGGTTTCGCGAAAGCCTCCGGCGAATCCGTCACCGTCTCGCTGGACCACCGCCTCGGCGATCGGTTCCAGGCGGACCTGGAGATCGTACCGCCGGCGGAAAATCCGATTCCGGCCGGGGCGACACCGGAGCAGACGGCCGCCAATGACCGCCGTCTGGCGGAAGAGGACGCCATCCGGGCCGCGCATTCCCACGGCAATCCCGATGTGGACGCCTTCCTGGAGGACCATTATTTCGCCGGACGGGCCCTGCTCGCCCTGCTGACGGAGAAGGACCGGGGCGATGTGACCCGGGATGTGCTGGACGACGTGGTGGAGCATGATACCGGCTCCGATGACCGCTGGGTGGTCTCGCCGCGGGTGGAACTGGAGCATCTGCGGCCCTTCCGGGGCGAGGTGATCGCTTCCGGCCTCGGGGCGCGCCTGGGCGGTGCCGATGCCGTCGTGCGATGGGTGCGGGACAGCATCACCGTTGTCGGGGGACGCAATCCCCAGCAGCTCCGCACCTCCCCCATTGCCGTCTGGCGGGCCCGCAAGGCGGATCCGCTCGGACGCGACATCTTCTTCGTGGCGCTGTGCCGGGCGTTCGGTTTCCCGGCGCGGCTGGACGAGGTGACCGGCAAGACGCAGTACCTGCTGGACGAAACCTGGGTGGATGTGGACTTCGGCACGCAGGCGGCCGAACGGGTGGCCCCGCAGGGGACGGTCCGGCTGCAGTATGCTCCCGGCGGCCCGGTCCGCGTCCCGGAGTACTACCGGCATTATACCCTCTCGCGGCTGGAGCCGGAGCGCACCCGCCTGATGGAATACGAAGAGAACGGCCCCGCGCGGGACCGCTATACCCTGGATGAGGGCTACTACCTGCTGACCTCCGGCAACCGGATGGCGGACGGCAGCGTGCTGGTGCACCTGGAGTTCTTCCCCGTCGCGGCGGAGCGGACGCAGGAGGTGCCGCTGGTGCTCCGCCAGGATGCCGCGAAACTGGCGGTGATCGGCACGATGGACCCCGAAGCGCTCTTCCTGAAGGAGCAGACGCAGCAGCCCCAGAGCCTGCTCAGCGCCACCGGGCGCGGGTATTTCCTGCTGGCCGTCCTGGGCGACAAGGACGAGCCGACTTCCCACGCTGTGCGTGAAATGACGGCGGCCGCCGCGGACCTCAATGCCTGGGGCCGCCCGGTCGTCCTGCTCGGTCCGGCACGTCCTGCCGGCCTGGAGCAGGCCATCTGCGGCTCCGATCCGGACGGGCGCATCCGGGCGATGCTCGCCGGCCCCGGCGAAGCGCTGCCGCTGATTGCGATGTGCGACAGTTTCGGGCGCATCGTCTATCTGTCCAAAGGCTACAATACTTCCCTTGCGGCGGACCTCCGCCGCGTCATACCCCAATGCCGATGATGTATTTCCGCGAAGCGTGCTGTACTTCCCTGGAAGCCGTGCTCGCCGCGGAGCGGACGGGTGCGCGCCGCATCGAGTTGTGCGAACGGCTCGAAGTGGGCGGGGTGACGCCTTCCGGGGCGTTGCTGCGCGAAGTGCTGGCCGCGACGCGTCTGCCGGTGCATGTGCTGGTCCGCCCGCGGGGCGGGGATTTCGTCTTTGACGAAGCGGAGACGGGGCAGATGCTGGAGGATATCCGGCGCTGCCGCGAACTGGGAGCCGCCGGCGTGGTGATCGGGGCGCTGACTCCGGAGGGCGCCGTCGACCTGCCCGTCATGCGCCGCCTGGTCGCTGCCGCGAAAGACGGCCACCCCTTGTCCGTGACCTTCCACCGCGCCTTCGACGAGACGGCGGATCCGCTGGCGGCCCTGGAGGAGGTCATCGCCCTGGGCTGCGACCGCCTGCTCACCTCCGGCCATGCGCAGGATGCGTATGCCGGCCGGGCGCTGATCGGCGAGCTGGTCCGCCGCGCCGCCGGACGCATCGTCGTGATGGCGGGCTGCGGCGTCCGCCCGGGCAACATCGCCGCCATTGCGCGGGACTCCGGCGCACCGGAGTTCCACAGTTCTTGTGTATCTGAAAACTGGATTTGAGATATGGTCAAACTGATCCGATTCCTTTTTGCCGCCTGTCTGCTGGGTTCTGCCGCTTTGACTGCGGGAGCGCAGGAGCAGGATGCTGCGAAAGAGAACCCGCGGAAGGTCGCCGACGCCATCATCAAGGAGGCCGGCCGGCATCTGGGCAAGCCCTATCTGTGGGGTGGCAACGGCCCCCAGAGTTTCGACTGCACGGGCTTTACCTGTTATGTCTACAACAAGGTGGCAGGCTATCACCTGTCCCGTTCGTCGGCGGACCAGGCCCACGACGGCCGCGAAATCAAAGGCGGCTATGACAAACTGCAGAAAGGGGATCTGGTCATCTTCGGCGGCCGCACCAACAAGAAGACCCCCGGCCATGTCGGCATCTTCATCGCCGCGGACAGCCTGGGCAAGAGTTTCACCTTCATCCACTGTCCCAATTCCGGCGTGACCATCTCCCACATCGATGAGCCGTACTACGCGCAGCGCTTCATTGGCGTGCGGCGCATCCTGCCGGATTTCCCGCCGGAAGAGCGGGAGCGCAAGGGCCTGTTCAACCTGCAGGAACTGTTTGCCGGGCGGAGTCCGGCGGCCCGGGATTCGGTGCTGAACGCGATCCAGGAGCGGCATCTGGTCCTCTTCGCGGACGGAAGCTGGGCGATGATCGGGGAGAACGGGGAATATGTCGCGCCGCCGGGTGACAAGGATTTCATCCTGAATGCGGACGCCACCTGGCGGGCCGACGAGGCTACGACGGCGGAGTTCTATACGGTCAAGTCCGGGGACACCCTCCAGAAAATCGCCCGCAAGTTCGGCATTTCCGTGGAGACGCTCCTGGAGATGAACGGCCTGAACAAGCGCTCCGTGATCCGGCTCGGCGACCGGCTCCGGGTGCAGTAGCTCATTCTCCGACGACACCGAGCGTGGCTACGGAGATGCGCACCTGTGGCCCGTAGGCCGTCCGGAGTGCGCGGTGACAGGCCGCCAGGGTAGCGCCTGTCGTGAAAACATCATCAATCAGCAGGATATGTCCGGCGGCCGGGTTCCCGGCCGCTTTCCGCATAGAGAAGGCGCCAGACACGTTGCGGTCCTTGTCTCCGCCGCTCAGACGCGTCTGGCTGCGGGTCCGGCGGTTGCGGCGGAGCAGGTGGGCGGAGAAACGGGCTTCCAGCGCCTCCGCTACTTCGCGGGCGATGACGGCCGCCTGGTTGTAGCCGCGTGCGCGCCGGCGCGTCCAGTGCAGGGGGACCGGGACCACCAGGTCCACGTCGGCGAAGAGCGGCGAAGCGGCCAGCCGGGCGCCCAGCCGGCGGGCGGCCCAGCGGCCCGTCCCGAAGTCCCGGTGGTATTTGAGCGCCTGCGAGATCTTCTTGTAGCCGGCATCCGCCCGGTAATGATAAAGAGCCGCAGCATACGCGTACGGCTCATATTCATCGACCCGGATCTTGGCATTGAAACGGTCGGCCATCGGATTGTGGCCGAGGGTGGCATAACGGGTCTCCGGAAGGTCGGAAAGGCATTCCAGGCAGAGGTGCTCTTCCTGCGGGAGGAGCGGCCGGCCGCATACCACGCACACTCTCGGCAGGACCAGGTCCAGCACCGCCGGGAGGAAGTTTTTCAAGTCAAGCCGGGTCAGTCGGGTGTCCATCTAGCAGTTCATCGCGCCGCAGCAGTGGATGACCTGTCCGCTGACATAGGAGGAGAGGTCGCTGGCGAGGAAGAGGGCCACCTTGGCCACCTCGTCCACGGTGCCGCCGCGCCGCAGCGGGATCTGCTTGGCCCAGGCGTCGCGCACCTCCTGCGGCAGGGCGGCCGTCATGTCGGAGATGATGAATCCCGGAGCGATGCAGTTGGCGCGGATGCCGCGGGGGCCCATCTCCTTGGCGATGGATTTCGCCAGGCCGATCAGGCCCGCCTTGGAGGCGGAATAGTTGCACTGGCCCGCATTGCCGCTCACGCCCACGACCGAGGACATGTTGATGATGCTGCCCCCGCGCTGGCGCGCCATGATGGGCGTGCAGGCGTGGATGTAGTTGTAGGCGGATTTGAGGTTGACGTTGATGACGGCGTCCCACTGGGCTTCGTCCATGCGGAGCATCAGTCCGTCTCGGGTGATGCCGGCGTTGTTGACCAGGATGTCGATGCGTCCGAAGTCGGCCAGCACCTGCTCCACGGTCTCGTGGGTCTGGGCGAAATCGGCGGCGTTGGACGCATAGGCGCGCACCTTGACGCCGAGGGCTTCCAGCTCCTTGACGGTATCTTCGTTGATTTTGATGTCAGTGAATGCGATGTCCGCTCCTTCCGAGGCGAACTTGAGGGCAATGGCCTTGCCGATGCCCCGGGATGCGCCCGTGATGAGGGCGACTTTTCCTTCCAGTAATCCCATATCTTTCTTTAAAGTTTTCTGTCTTGTTTCATGGCCGCTTCCACGTCGTCGGGAGCGATCGGCAGGCGCTGCGCGCCCAGCCGGCGTGCGCCGTCCGCCGTCACGAGGACGTCGTCCTCGAGCCGGATGCCGCCGAAGTCGAAGTAGCTTTCCAGTTTGGTGTAGTTGACGCAGCCCATGTCCGTGCCTTCTCGTTTCCACTGGCTGATCAGGTCGGGGATGAAGTAGATGCCCGGCTCGTCGGTGATCACGTTGCCGGGGACGAGTCTGCGGGCCATCCGCAGGCTGCCCAAGCCGAGTTGCGGCGAGCGGATCTGGTCCGCGTCGTAGCCGACCAGGTTCTCTCCCAGATCCTCCATGTCGTGCACGTCCATTCCCATATTGTGGCCGAGGCCATGGGGCATGAAGAGTCCGCCGATGCCGTCCGCGACCATGGCGTCCACGCTGCCCTTCACAAGACCCAGCTGCTGCAGGTTGTCCAGCATATGGGCCACCGTGGCCAGATGCACGTCGCGGTAGGCGACGCCCGGGCGGATCATGCTGAATGCGAGTTCGTTGCACTCATAGACCGTCTGGTAGATATCCCGCTGCATCTGCGTGAAGCGGCCGGAGGTCGGATAGGTGCGGGTGAAGTCGGAAGCATAGTGCTCGTTGCTCTCCACACCGGCGTCGATCACCATCAGCCGGCCCGGCTCGACGGCCATTTCGTGGCTGTGGCAGTGGAAGATCTCGCCGTGCTGGGTGAGGATGGTCGGGAAACTCACGCCCCAGCCCTTGGCAAGGGCGATACTCTCCATGTCACCTACGATATCCTGTTCGATGCGGCCGGGAACGATCCCGCGGCGGGCCCGGGTATGCATGGCGACACCGAGGTCGCAGGCGGCATCGATCAGGGCGATCTCGCGCTCCTCCTTGACCAGGCGCAAGGCGATGACGGCGCGCACCAGCGGCGCGGAGGCCTTGGCGCAGCCGATTTTGCCCGCGCTCGTGACCTCGAACGGATCCAGGCCGAGCAGGGAGGCGATCTTGATCATGTTGTAATAACGGGAAGCCGGCAGGAAGTGCACCTTGCGGCCCTTCAACGCAGCGCCGATGGCATCATACGGGGCGGTGTTCGCGACGCCGCTGCTCTCCGCAAGCGAGCGTACGGTGGGCATCGGCCCCATCCAGATGATGTCGTCGATGTCGAAGTCGTCGGCATAGAGGGTCTCCTCTCCGGTCTCCAGGTCGATGGTCGCGGCGAAGCGCGGCTCGTCGATGCCGAAGAAGTAAAGCCAGTTGCTGTCCTGGCGCCATTTGTAGCAGTTGTCCTTGTACTGGGCGGGAGCGTCCACGTTGCCGACGAACAGGGCAATGCCCTCTTCGCCTTTCAGGCGCTCCAGCAGCGCCATCCGGCGCGCGATGTATACTTCCTTCTCAAACATAGTAAAGACAAAGATAGCAAATTTCTGTGTATCTTCGCGGTCGAAAAAATGAATGCCATGCTACAGGAAGTTGTCGATATCGTCCGGGAGGCCTCCGCGCTGATGGTCTCCGATCATTTCACCATCATGCAGAAAGACGGCCTGGAGAACCTCGTCACGAGTTCGGACCTCGCCGTGCAGCATTTCCTGACGGAGCGCCTGTCGGCCCTGCTGCCGGGCTGCGGTTTCCTCTGCGAAGAGGAGGACTTCCGGGACCTGGAGGAGGAATACGTCTGGATCATCGACCCGATCGACGGCACGGCCAACTATTCCCGCGGGACCGCGGACTGCTGCATCTCCGTCGCGCTGGCGCGCAAGGGGGCGCTTCAGCTGGGCGTGGTCTACAGCCCGCGCCGGGGTGAACTCTACACGGCGGAACTGGGCAAGGGGGCCTGCTGCAACGGCCGTCCGGTCCATGTCTCGGACCGTCCCCTGGCGGACGGCATGTTCTGTACGGCGATGAGCACCTACCGCAAGGAATACGCGAAGACCTGTTCGGATATCATCTATGATATCTATATGCAAAGCAACGACTTGCGTCGCTGGGGCTCTGCGGCCGTGGAGCTTTGCCTGCTGGCCTCCGGCGTGGTCGAGCTGTATTTCGAGATGCGCTTGCAGCCCTGGGATTATGCCGCCGCGATGCTGATCCTGCACGAGGCGGGCGGGTGCATCGCCGGCTGGAACGGCGGAGCGCCTTCGCTCACGCGCCCTTCGCTGGTCGTGGCCGCCAACCGTCCCGAATCCCTCGGGGCCCTGCTGGCCGTGGTCCACACCCACCTGCCGGACGGAGTCCCATACGAGGACTGATTTCAAAGGAAATTGATAATCAATTAGTTACAAATCAACCTTCGGTGTTTTGTCCGAAGGTTGATTTGTAATGTGCTGATAATCAATATGGGGTATTTAGATCAGCTCCGCGAGGATGTCGTCGCTGACGAACCAGCGTTCTTCCGGAATCCTTACGCGGCCCCCGTCGATCTTAATCAGGCGGCCGTCAGCGAGCATTGCCGCCGTCCGGACGGGGTCCGGCAGCCCCTCCGGGATCCCGCGCGCCGTCCGCAGACCCAGGAAGATCTGCTCTTCGCGGCTTTCGGTTTCGGAGAGCGTCTCGGAGTCCGGGGTCTGCTGCCGCAGCCAGGCAATGAGGTCTGACGGGTTCCAGGAGCGGCGCTGCCCGTCGAACGAATGGGCGGAAGGCCCCAGTCCCACATAGGGATGCCGTGTCCAGTAGGCGCTGTTGTGGACGGCCTCGAACCCCGGCAGGGCCCAGTTGGAGATTTCGTAATGCACATAACCGGCCGCGCGCAGCCGGTCGCAGAGCAGCGCATACTGTGCCGCGCACTGCTCCTGTGGTGCTTCGGTGTAGCGGCCTTCGCGCACGAGCCGTCCCAGGGTGCTGCCCGGCTCGATGCTGAGCTGGTAGGCGCTGATATGCTCCGGCCGCCAGGAAAGGATTTCGGCAACGGTCGTCTCCAGCTGCTCCCGGGACAATTGCGACAGTCCGAATATGATGTCCACGCTGATGTTCTGCGCGCCGGCTTCCCGCAGGATGCGGAAAGCCTGGCGGGCCCGGGCGGCATCGTGGCGGCGGTTCATCCAGCGGAGGATGCCGTCATCCAGCGACTGGACCCCCATGCTGATGCGGTTCACGCCCAGCGCGAGCAGCCCGCGGACATACTCCGCCCCCCGCTCCACGATGTCCTCCGGATTCACTTCAATCGTAAACTCGTTAAAAGGGCCCCCCGTCATGATTGTAGCGGCTGCCATCCTTCGCAAAAGCGAAAGAGGCAGCACCGATGGGGTGCCGCCTCCGATGTAGAGGGTATCCAGATCACGGGTCGCCTCGATCTCGTCCCGGCGAAGGGCGATCTCGGCGCAGACCGCATCCGTGAATGCTTCGAAATCCTGCGCGTCCCGGTCCCTGCACGCGATCTCGGAATAGAAATCACAATAGGAGCAGAAACTCCGGCAGAACGGGACGTGCAGATAGACCATTAGCGGAGCAGCAGTTCTCCGTGGCCGAGCTGTGCCTGGGTCGTGTAGGCGTTGACCGTGTAGATGCCCTTCTTGAAGGACTCCACATTGTTGACGTAGATGCCGAGGTCAACTTCCTTGCCCTGGTAATCCACCTCGCGGGAAGCCGTCGCCTCCAGCGTCTCGCCGCCGAAGGTGAAGGTCGTGCCGCGGCCGTCGGAGAGCAGGTTGCCGTCCGGATCCGTGACGCGCACATAGACGCGCACCGGACCGCGCTCGGCGAGCTCGTTCTCGTTGAGGCTGAGGTTCACCAGGAAGCGTACGACGCGGTTGGCCTTGTCCGTGATCTTGTCGTTGTTGTTGTAGGCATACATCACGAAGTTGTGGGCCTTGAGGATGGATCCGGCGGTGACGCGGCTGGTCAGGTCTTCGACCCGCTGGGTCAGCTGGGTATTGATCTGCCGGGTCTCCTCCGCTTCCTTGCGGGCAGTGGCGGCCTCTTCCGTCAGGCGGTGGTTGAGGGTGTTGAGCGAATCGATCTGGTTGATGTAGCTGCGCATGATGGAGCGCAGTGTACCGAGTTCCTTCTCATACTGGCGGATCTTGGCACGGTCCGTGGCCTCGGTCTTCTTGACGCGGTCGACGAGCTGGGCGATCTCCTCGCGGGAGGAATCCAGCTGGGCGTTGATGGTGTCGTATTCTGAAGACAGGTTCTCGTAGTCGGATTGCAGCGCCTGGATTTGTTCGGTCAGATCTTCCTTCTCCTGGTTGAGTTCATCGACGAGTTTGTTCTTCGTCGTCATGACATAATAGAGGGCGGCGGCCAGGGCGAGCGCGACGACGATCATCGCGATCATGACGGCCTTCAGGCCCCCGTTGGATTTCTTCTCGGCTTGTTTTCTCTCAAGCTTCTCGAGCGGATCTTCTTTAACCATAATTTGCTGATTTAGTTAACAACGTGCAAAAATAGCAATTTTTGTGCTAATTTTGCCTTTGATATGAAATACATCGTCCGTTCCCTCAAGTATTACTGCTACCTGCTGCTTCTGCTGGTAATCATCATCGCGGCCCTGGTTCTGACCGGGTTCGTCGAAGCCGACCTCTCCAAGATGTTCGTCAACGGCTATGATTCCCTGTGGCAGATTGCCTTGATCATGCTAGTCTTCGCCATCATCTATCCGCGTTTCGGCTTCTCCAGTCGCACGGTGCATCTTTACGGATCTCCGGAGGAATTGCGCCCTACCATCCTGAAAGTGATGGAGGATCTGGGATACCGGCTTGAGCAGGAACAGGATGGCACTTACGGTTTCCTGCGCCGCTCAGGCCTGTCCAGGGCCCTGAAGATGTGGGAAGACCGGATCACGATCGCCCCGTCGGGAGCCGGCCTGGAGGTCGAGGGCCTGACCCGGGACCTCTCCCGGATCGTCTCCGCGCTGGAGGCTACCCGTGGCGAAGATGCTTAGCGGCCGCGTCCAGGGCTTCATAGAAATCCTCTCCGAATGACTTCGTGAGGGGATTTTTCAGAAACTGATAGACCAGCACCCGCTCGCGGCGGCCTTTTTCGAAAGCCGGTTTGCAGATGTCCCAGTGGTGGACGTTGAGGGCCAGTCCGCCCCCGGTGAGCCGGGTGATGCGGATGGGATACAGCGAACAGGAAGCAGGCTTGACCTTCCCGGCCATCTCGATGGCGCAGAGGCATTCTCCAGCAGTCCCGAAATGACAGAACGCGCAGGGGCAATCCGAAGAGCCGGGGGCAGGCGGCATCAGGGGGGTCACGATGTCGTTTTCCCGATCGATTTCAAAGAAGCCCTTTTCATCCACGGCGGCGCGTCCCTCCGGGGTCATGAGTTCCCGGTAGGCAGGATAATCCCGCTCCAGGCCCTCCAGTTCGCTTTCGTCCAGGGGCGCCCCGCTGTCTCCCACGATGCAGCAGGCACCTTTGCACACGGCATAATCGCAGGCAAAATATTCCGTCACCACGTCCTCGGACACGAGGATGTTTCCGATCTGGATGATCGTCCCGAATTTTCCTTTTCCCATCAGATAATCACGTATTCTACTTCCGCTCCGGCGCGGAGCCGCTGCAGGATGTCCGCCACGCTGGCGGCGGAAACTTTCTGGATGGCCGTCTTGTAGTCGGTGACCAGGTCCTTCCCTTCGCTGTAGCGGGCGAGGACGTCATCCAGGAGCGATTCCGTATCTCCCATGTGGTTGTCCATCTGTTTGAGGAGCAGATCTTTGTATGCCTTGATGTCCCGGTCTTCCAGCGGCAGTCCGGCCAGCTGCCGGGTGACCTTGCGGACGGCGTCCAGCAGCTCCTGCGGATCGGAGGGACTGACCCCGGCGGGCAGGCTTTCCGGCGGGCAGGGCCGGCAGTTGATGAAGAGGGACAGTCGTTCGGAAGGGAACAGTTCGAGCCGGTCGGAAAGTTCCGCAAAGGTACCCTGTTCCGCCAGGGTGGCGGTCAGTTTCTTCCGGATAACCGCACAGGCGACCTTGAACGACATGTAGTTTTCCATGCTGAACGGGATGGCGGCGGTCATGGCCACATTCACCCCGATCTCTCCGCCACCGACGGCACCGGGGGCGGACTCGTCCATGCGGGTGACCGATCCGGTCGCGAAACGGCTGTCCACGCGCGGGCGCTGGGCGTATTTCTTCTGCGTCCGGAAATCCCCGAGCGTCCGGGACAGTTCCCGCTTGAGGACTTCCTCGTCCAGGTCGCCCATGAAGACGAAGATGCCGTCGCCCGCCTTCTCGAAGACCGAGGCGAAATACTGCTCGGCGCGTTGTGGCAGGTCGTCGCGCAGACGGTCGGTCCGTTTGCGGTCCGTGTAGAAATAATTCGGTCGCATCAGGCTGTCCATCAGCGAATTGACGTCGCGCGGAGAAAGCGCTTCCATGTCGATCCTGAGGGCTTCCCCGGATTTGTAATAGTCAAAGGCGGCCTTGCCGGGCTGCCGGGCGTCCGAAATCGACAGCAGCGCGCGCAGCAGCAGCGGGAGTTTGGCCTTGGGGGCCAGTCCGGTGATGCGCAGGTCGGAAAGGGTGGCGCTCTGCTGCATCGTGATCCCGTTGGCAAGCAGCATCTCCCGGAAGTCGGAGCCGTTGAGGCCGGCGACCGCACTCAGCGGGAGCATGTCCCCGACGAAGGCGCTTTCCCCGGCCTGCAGGCCCGGGACGCCGGCCACGCCGCCACGCAGCATCATCGCATAGCGGAATTCGCCCTGCCCGGCCATTTTCTTGTAGATGACCTTGATCCCGTTGGAGAATGTCCACAGCCGTCCGCCGGAGATGGGTTCCGCCGTTTCAGCGCGGAGGCGCACCTTGGCCGCGGGCTGGAACAGGCTGAGCGTGTCGCCGAAATTGGCCTTGTATTCCTCGGGGGGATCCGGGTGGGCCCAGGCTTCGTTGAAGGAGCGCAGGATGCCTTTTTCGCTCCAGCCCCGTTCGGGAATGTCATAGCGCAGTGTCAGGTTGCGCGCGGAGTCAAGCAGGGCCTGCGCGAACCCGTTGAAGAGTTCCCGCTCCCGCTCGTCGTCCAGCCTGCGGCGCACGATGAAGTCGTTCAGGGTGGCTTCGGAGGCGAGGTTGGCGCCGTACAGGTAGGAGGAGACGCATTTGTCCAGGTATTCCCGGTTGGTGAGCCTGCGTCCGCCGGCGTGGCGCTTGGCGGCGGAGATCAGGCGCGCCTTGGTGTCGCGGAACTCTGCCGCCCCGGCGCCGTCCTTGTCCAGCGAAGAGAGCACAGCGGCAAACTGGCGCGTGGCGGCATCCAGCCTGCGGGCCGAGGTGTAGACCGTGAACGAATGCCGCTCATCGCCGGGACCCATGGCGCTATCCGTGTAGCGGTACTGGAAATCCGCCAGCGGGATGCCCGCGTTGCGGAAGCTCCGTACTACCCGCGTCCGCACGATTTCTCCGAGCTGGTCGGAATAGACGCGGGAGATCAGCGGCTGCGGGGTG
This sequence comes from Bacteroidales bacterium, assembly GCA_017454905.1. Classification (GTDB taxonomy): domain Bacteria; phylum Bacteroidota; class Bacteroidia; order Bacteroidales; family UBA932; genus Cryptobacteroides. The sequence goes on along the minus strand of JAFTCB010000061.1, from coordinate 20,477 downwards.
TTCATCACCTCCTGCGGGAGCCGCTGCGTACTGAAGATGGCGTTGATGGCGGCGACGTCCTCCGTCGTGTTGAGCGTCATCAGCAGGGAGACGGAATCCCGGGGCGTCCAGGTGTATTCCGTACCTTTGTAATTCCGCTCCAGCGCGGGCACCATCATCGACAGCAATTCCATCCGTTCCTGCAGGCGGCGGGCGTCGATGTCGCCGCAGACGATGATGGCCTGCGGCTTCCGGTAGGCGGCCGCGATGTCGAAGAGCATCAGCAGGGTGGAGTCCGCGACGCTCTCTTCATAGGTAGGGACGTCGTGGAAGGTATAGAGGGCTGCGTCGGAGGGCAGGGAGATGAATCCGTCTTCGGAGTATCCCACACCGTGGTCAGCCAGGAAGCGGTAGGGCTTCCGTTTCCCGAAATGGGGCAGTTCCTGCAGCGCGCCGCGCACTTCGGGGGGCTCCCGCAAACCCCTCTGTACCAGTGCGAAGTCGGCGAAACCTTTCTGTGCGGGATTGGTGACCACATAATAGCGGATGCCGTCGGGAAGTTCTCCCCGCGTGATTTCCGGGGCGATTCCGAGGGCTGGAAGTTCCTGTGCCCGGGCCGAAAAAACAAGCAAAAGACCAATCAGGCACGATATGTGTTTACCTAACTTCAGCATTTGTATTTGCAAAAGTAAAAAAGAAAATGATTATATTTGTGGTTACGCCACTAAATGTTACAAATCTATAATGGTTATGAAAAAATTAATCGCTTCTGTTGCAGCTCTCGTAGTTGCTCTCGGTGCCGCCTACGCCCAGGACCTGGCAGCGGCCACCGAAATGTACAACGCCGGTGCGGAGGCAGTCTCCGCAGGAGATAAAGAAGGCGCACTCAAGTCTTTCGAACAGGCATTAGAGATTGCTACCGCCCTTGGCGAAGATGGCCAGGAAGTTGTGGCAAACTGCAAGAATATCATCCCGAACCTCATTCTCTCCATGGCCAAGGATCTGGTGAAGGAGTCCAAGTTCGACGAGGCTGTCACCAAACTCGCCGAAGCTTCCGCCGCGGCTGACAAGTATGAATCCGCAGAGGTTCTGTCCGAAGCCAGTGAACTGATCCCCCAGGTGAAGATGTCCAAGGCAGGCAACCTGCTGAACGCCAAGGATTATGCAGGCGCCGCCGCCGCTTACAAGGAAGTGCTTGATGCGGATCCGACCAACGGTGCCGCTGCGCTCCGCCTCGGTGTCGCCCTCAATGGCGCGGGCAAGCTGGATGAGGCCAAGGCCGCTTTCGAGACGGCTGCCGCCAACGGCCAGGAGGCTACCGCCAACAAGCAGCTCGGCAACATCTACCTGAAGGAGGCCGCTGCCGCCCTGAAGGCCAAGAAGTATGCTGACGCAGTCGCCGCTTCCGTCAAGGTGAACGATTTCACCGAGAATGCCCAGGCATGGCAGATCGCCGGCCAGGCTTCCCAGCTCGGCGGCAAGAACAACGACGCCATCAAGTACTTCGAGAAGTACCTGGCCGCCGCCCCTACCGCCAGCAATGCCGGTGCCATCGCCTACACGGTCGGTGCCCTCTACCAGCAGGCCAAGAACAACGCCAAGGCCAAGGAGTTCTACACCAAGGCTGCCAGCGACCCCAAGTACGGCGCTGAGGCCAAGAAGATGCTCGACGCCCTCAAGTAATGCGTCCGCTTGAACTGCTGGCTCCCGCCAGGAACAAGGATATCGGCATCGCAGCCATCGACTGCGGTGCCGATGCCGTATATATCGCGGGGCCGGACTTCGGTGCCCGCAAGGCGGCGGGCAACAGTTTCGAAGATATCGCGGAACTCTGCGCCTATGCGCACCGCTTCGGTGTGCGCATTTTCGTCACCTTCAATACCTTGTGGCGGGAAGGAGAAGAAGAGGAGGCGCATCGGCAGCTGCTCCTGGCCCAGGAAGCCGGGGCGGATGCCTTCATCATCCGGGAGCCCCGGATCGCGGCCTGGGAGGATATCAGGATCCCGATTCACGCTTCGACCCAATGCGCCATCCGGGATGTGGAGCGGGCCCGGTACTTCGAGTCGCTGGGCTGCGAGCGGATCATCCTGGAGCGGCAGCTTTCCCTGGAGAAGATCCGGGAAATCTGTGCCGCGGTGCACTGTGAGGTGGAATTCTTCGTGCACGGGGCGCTCTGCGTGGGCTACAGCGGAGAATGCCGGCTGTCGGAATATATCGACGGCCGGAGCGCCGACCGGGGAGAGTGCATCCAGGCCTGCCGTTCGCTCTATGACCTTGTAGACGGGGACGGCCGCGTCCTGCTCCGCAACAAGGCGGTCCTTTCCCTGAAGGATTTCAACCTCAAGTCGCGGCTGGAGGATCTGGCGGAGGCCGGCGTGATGTCTTTCAAGATCGAAGGCCGGCTCAAGAATGCCTCCTATGTGAAAAATGTGGTGCGTGCGTATTCGCTGGCGCTGGATGCGCTGGTGTCGAAGTATCCGGACCGCTACTGCCGCGCCTCCTTCGGAGAGGTGACGGGCGGATTCGTGCCCGATACGGCCAAAACTTTCAACCGGGGCTACACGGAGCTGTTCCTGGACGGCAAGCGCGGCCACTGGTCTTCGATGGATGCGCCCAAATCGATGGGTGAGGAGATCGGTACGGTCCAGCGGATCCGCCGCACGCCCGGGCATGCGATGCAGTTCAGCGTCAAGCCGCTGCGCAGGGATCTCGTACTGCGCAACGGCGACGGGTTCGCCTTCACGACCGCGGACGGCATCACCGGTTTCCGCGGGGATGTGTGCGACGGTCTGCAGGTGAGTTGCAAGGATGTCCCGGACCTGCGGGAGGGGACGGCCCTTTTCCGGAATATCAACGCCGCCTTCGAAAAGGCGCTGGAGTCGCAGGCGTGCCGCCGGGAGATTCCGGTGCGGCTGTCTGTGCGCATCCATGGGAAATATGTGATCGAGATCCGGGCAGTCTCCGTCGACGGGAGGGAGATCCTCAGCCCGTTCCACACGGATGTGGAGACGGCGGAGAACCGCGAGCGGGCCGGGGCGATGCTGCGCGAGCAACTGTCCAAGCGGAGCGGCAGCTACCGTTTCTCCCTGGAGGAACTGTCCGTGGAGACCGCCGGCGGCAATTTGCCGTTGTTGTCGGCTGCGACCATCAACAGCATGCGGCGTCTGGTGGCGGAGGATCTGGATTCGGTGTCTGTCCGCAGCGCCGGCGGGCTTGCTTCTGACGGTGTCGGCAGGCTTGCCCGGCCGGGGCAGGCTGCTGCCCGCCCCGGTTGCGAGCCAGGATCCGCGGTGGAGCTTTTGCGGTCGAAGTATTGCGTCCGGTATGAACTGGGGCTTTGCCCGAAATATCAGGGTGCCGAACCGCCGAAGGACCTGTTCCTGCTCAACAACGGACGGCGTCTCGCGCTCCGCTTTGACTGCGCTGCCTGCGAAATGACCGTCACGCCGGTCGGGGAGTTCATGCTTGCCTGAGTCAGTTCAGGGCGAAGGTGATTTCGACGTCCCCGAAGCGGCCGGTGAGGGTGCCGCCGCCTTTGTCGAAAACCTCCTGGAAGAAATTGCGGGTGAGCTGGCCGCGCCAGACGACATCGTCCTTATCCTTGTAGGGAATTTCCAACTCGAAGCCGTACTGTTTGGAATTGTATTTGACCACGGCGCTGCATTTCCAGCTGGTCGTCGTGCCTCCGTCGTCTTCGATGACCATGAAGGCGACCTTTTCCATCTGCTCGGTGAAGTTGGTCAGCAGAACGGCGTTGAACGGGACTTTCTTGCCCGTCTGGCTCCGTTTCACCACAATCATGAAGTCCGTCAGACTGGGCGAATAGTTTTTCAGGTCTTCGTCCTTGGTGGCTTTGAACCCGTCGACGGCTCCGATCTTGACAAAGAATTCCGAGGCTCCGCCGAACCAGGAATCGTAGTTTCGGAGCATCTTGAAATCCCGGATGCTGAGGATGTATTCTTTCCCGCCGTCGCCGGTGGCCGGGGTCTTGCCGGCCTTGGTGGTCCCTTCCTGCTCTGCGAACAGTTCGAGCGGGGTGTAGGCTGCGTCGTCGTTGCGGTTGATGACCCAGACGGGCCGCTCCATCGCCACCTGCTCCGTCACGAGTACAGAATCCACGACATGGGCGCCGCCGGCGTCGATGCGGATCTCATAACCATAGTTGGATTCACTGCCGTAGCCCGGATCGAAGGTCACGATGGGATAGCTGCGGCCATCCCATGTATCTGAATACGGCCAGTAAATCTGCATATCCGATTCACTCAGGGCGTTGAGGTAGCGTTCGACATCGGCGGCGCCGGCTTTGGTGCCGTAGCGGTCGGCAAGATAATCGGCAAACAAGTCGCGCAGCGGCGTCTTGTAGCCGGAGGCCTTGGTGCCCTTTCCTTCGTCTCCGACACCGGCGCCGGGCGCATGGAAGAGATCGTTGAGCAGGTATTCTTCGTCATAGCCGTTTCCGGAAGAGGAACTGACGGCATCGTGGACCTCGGCCAGGTGCTCTTCCTGCAGGGGAAGGTCGGAAAGGATTTTGGCGACATCCGAGAGGGTGAAAAGGCTGTCTTCGGCCATGCCGGGAAGATCGAGTCCGTTTTTCTGTCCGTCGCAGGAAGCGAGGACGAGGGCAAGCGGCAGGCCCAGGGGGAGAAGTTTCAACAGTTTCATTTTGCATGCGGTTTATTCCGCAGCAAAGTGACGGACAATTATCCGTTTTATCTCCCGGATAAACGTTTGTTTGCGCCGGTTTCCGGATCGGAAACGGCATCCCGCTCAGAGAGAGCGATTTGAGTTCTGGTTTGCTGAATCGGAAAAACGGATGAAGCGCGCTTTTCCATAGAAATCGCGCCCGATTTGGACATTTTTGAATCCGGCACTGCGGAAAACGCCGGCCGTCTCGTCCCCGAGCGCCTCATTGATTTCCACCAGACCGACGCCGCCGGGACGCAGAAAACGCTGCGCCCAGCGGGCGATCGCCCGGTAGAACAACAGCGGATCCCCGTCCGGAACAAACAATGCTTCCGCCGGCTCATAATCCAGCACATTGCGGCGCATCAGCACCCGCTCCCGCTCCATTACATAAGGCGGATTGCTGACGATGAGGTCGAAAGGTCCATACGGGAACTCCTGCTCCGTATCCAGCACGTCAGCCTGCATAAATACGGGGGCATTCCCCGCGAACTGATTCCGGGCATAGCCCAGCGCTGCCTCCGACAAATCCACGCCGATGACCTGCGCATCCCGGATCTCCAGCGCCACGCTCCAGGCAATGCACCCCGAGCCCGTACAAAGATCCAGGACCTGCGGCACGCCCTCGAGGTCCATCTCCCGCAGCGCACGCACCCCCTCGGCCACCAGCAACTCCGTCTCCGGCCGCGGAATCAGCACGCCTGGCCCTACGGCAAATCGGTGACCGCAAAACTCCGTCACCCCCAGGACATACTGGATCGGCTCGGCCTGGCAAAGCCGCTGCAGATCCTGCTCCATCTCGGCCTCCCGGCCGGCGGGGATCTGGGTCTGCGGTTCGATGATATGCGTATAATTCCGGACGCCGAGTTTCTCCTCGCACAACATCAAAACCAAACCCCTCGCCTCAGGCGAAGGGTACAGGGCTTCCAGGCGTGCGATGCCGTCCCGGATGAAATCGGCGAGCAGCACTAGGAATTCTCGATAAGGGTAGACAGGAACTCGGTCATGTCCAGTCCGGCGGTCCGGACCATCTTGGGCACGAGCGAAGCGCTCGTCATGCCGGGGATGGTATTGATCTCCAGGAAGTACAGGCCGTCCTCGGCGAGGATGTAGTCCATCCGGACCACGCCCTTGCAACCCAGCCGGAAGTAGATCTTCGCGGTGGTCTGCTGCACCAGCTCCCGGACTTCGTCGGAAACGGGGGCGGGGCAGATCTCCTGGCTGTGGCCGTTGTACTTGGCATCGTAGTCGAAATAATCGTTGTCGGAGACGATCTCGATGAGCGGCAGGGTGGAAACCTGTTTCCCGTCGAAGTAGGCGGCGCAGGTCAGTTCCCGGCCCTGGATGCCCTGCTCGACGATGACCGTGTGGTTCTCGCTGAAGGCAAACTGGATGGCCTGGCCGAGGTCCTCGAAACGGGTGACGCGGGTCACGCCGAAACTGGATCCGCCCTGGGTCGGCTTCACGAACACGGGGAACTGCAGTTTCTTCCGGATCAGGGCGTCCGATTCCGCGTGGTCCATCCCGTGGCGGATATAGACATCCGGAGCGCATTTGGCGAGCCCCAGATCGCGGATGTAGCATTTGCAGGCATATTTGTCGAAGACAATGGAGCACACGCTGGAATCGCAGGTGCTGCAGGGGATCCCGAGCATCTCGAGGTAACCCTCGATCTGGCCCGTCTCTCCCGGTGCACCGTGCTGGACGATGTAGGCGAAATCAAACTTGACCTTCTCTCCCAGGACCTGGATGGAGAAATCGGTCTTGTCCACTTCCGGCCGGGCTTCTTCCGGGAAAAGCATCCGCATCGAATTGCGCTTCTTGGCTGCCACGAGCGACCATTTCCCGAAGCGGGCGAAAATCTCGTAGATGTCGTATTCGTTGCCGTCGATCCGAGAGGCGACGAACTCCCCGCTGCGGCAGGAGACTTCCCATTCGGAGGAATCGCTGCCGTAGATGACGGCGATGGTTTTGTATTTGCCCATATCTTAATTGAAATAATAGTCTTCTTCTTCATCGCGGACCCCGGAGGCTCCGCCGCTGGCGGAATAATCATCCCCGTAGCCGCCCAGGAAAGTACCGTCCCGGGAACAGTCGTACTCCAGCGCGCCGCCGGTCGGTGTGAGGAAGTGGTCCCCCTCCATCGACCAGCCGATGCTCGGGTCGGCCAGGCATTTCTTCATCCAGATGCCCCAGATCGGCAGGGATGCGTTGGCACCCTGGCCGAGGGCGGTGGAGTTGAAGTGTACATGGCGGTCTTCTCCGCCCACCCAGACGCCGGCGGTGATGTTGGGCGTGTAGCCGATGAACCAGCCGTCGGAGTTGTCGTTGGTCGTTCCGGTCTTGCCGGCGATCTCGCCGCGCAGGCCGTAGACGCTGCGCAGGCGGTTGCCGGTGCCTTCGTTGACGACGCCCCGCATCAGGTTCACCATCAGGTAGGCAGTCTGTTCGGAAATGACATCCCGCTTCTGGTTGGAGAACTCGTCAATGGTGCGTCCGTCGCTGTCCGTGATCCGGGAGACATATTGCGGCGTGATGTACGTTCCCTGGGAAGGGAAGGTGTTGTAGGCCGCCACCATGTCGAAGACGGGGACCTCCGCGGCACCCACGCACAGGGAATAGACCTCGTCCAGGTGTGTCTGCACGCCCATCTGGTGGATCATCCGCACCAGGGCGGCGGGCCCGAGCTCCTTCATCAGGAAGGCCGAGACGTTGTTGGAGCTGTGGGCGAGCCCCCAGCGGAGCGTGACGGTCTGTCCGATCATTTCCGCCTTGTCGGTACTGCGCGGGGTCCAGACCTTGCCGTCCGGCAGGACGAAGGACTGCGGGAAGAGGACCACCTTGTCGCAGGGGGTCATGCCTTCCTGCATGGCCAGGGTGTAGAGATAGGGCTTGATGGTCGAACCGACCTGCCGCTTGCCCTGGCGGACGTTGTCATATTTGAAATAGCGGTAGTTGGGGCCGCCGACATACGCCTTGATGTATCCGGTGTTGGGCTCGATGGCCATGAAGCCGCAGCGCAGGATCCCCTTGTAGTAGCGGATCGAGTCGTCCGGCGTCATGGTGGTGTCCACGTAGCCTTTCGCGTTCCAGGAGAAGACGCGCATCTTCTCGGGTTTGGTGAACTGGGCGAGGATCTCGGCTTCGCTCTTGCCGGCCTTGCGCTGGAGGCGGTAGCGGTCGCTCCACTTGCGCGCCTGGTTCATCAGCACTTCCGCCGTCTTGCTGTCGACGTCGTTGGCGAAGGGCTTGTTCTTCTTGTAGCGGAGTTCCTTGTCGAACGCGGGCTGGAGGCTCTTGCCCAGGTGCTCGGCGACAGCTTCCTCGGCATACTGCTGCATCTTGAAGTTGATGGTCGTGTAGATGCGCAGGCCGTCGCGGTCCAGGTCGTACTGACTGCCGTCGGCCTTCTTGTTCTTGTTGAGCCAGCCGTAGATCGGATCGTCCCGCCAGCGCAGCGAGTCGTGCGCGTAGTCTTCCGGCCACTGGTAGTCCGATTTCTTGGGGCGCGTGGCGGACATGTCACGGCGCAGCATGTCCCGGAAGTACGGGGCGCGGCCGGCGTTGTGGTCCTGGACCTGGTAGTTCAGTACGATGGGGATCTGCCGGATGGAATCCCGCTCGGCGCGGGTCAGGTATCCGTTGCGCTCCATCTGCCCGATGACGAAATTGCGGCGTTCCAGGGAGAGGTCCGGATGGAGCACCGGGTTGTAGCGGGTCGGCTTGTTGACCATGCCGACGAGCATCGCCGCCTCTTCGACGGTCAGTTCGCCCGGCTCCTTGGCGAAGAAGGTCTCCGAGGCCGCCTTGATGCCGTAGGCGCTGCTGCCGAAGAAAATCGAGTTGAGGTACATGTCCACGATTTCGTCCTTGGTGTAGTCCCTTTCGATCTTGACGGCGGTGATCCACTCCTTCAGCTTGGTGAACACCATCTGGAATTTGTTGTTGATCTCGTTGCGGGGATACAGGGTCTTGGCCAGCTGCTGGGTGATGGTGCTGCCGCCGCCCTGGCTGGAGTCGCGCATCAGCAGCGTCTTGACCAGCACGCGGGCGAGGCCCTTCATGTCGATGCCGGAGTGCCGGTAGAAACGGGCGTCTTCGGTCGCGATGGCTGCGTGTACCAGATGGGGCGACAGTTCGTCGTAGCTGACATAGGTGCGGTTCTCGATATGGAAGGTGGCGAGGACTTCGCCGTTCTCGGCGATGACCTGGGTGGCCAGTTTGTTATCCGGGTGCTCCAGTTCCTCGAAGGAGGGAATCTTCGCGAAGATGCCTACCAGCAGGAGGAGCAGGAGCACAAAGGCGAAAGGAGCCGTGACCAGGATCCAAAACCACTTGACAATCTTCTTCTTGGTGTTCTCTTTCATCAGCGAAAAAATTTGTCATAATAAAATTATGACCCCTGCTTAACGGACGCAAAATTAACGATTAAATTTTGAAAATTACCGAGTTTCTGATTTTCTTTGCAGTTCGAAACCGCAAAGTCCGGACTTTTGTGGTCCGGATTGATAAATGAAGAATGAAATGGAGGGGAATTTAGTTATCGTCGAGTCGCCGGCCAAGGCGAAGACCATACAGAAGTATCTGGGTAAGGGCTACACCGTCAAGTCCAGTTTCGGACACATCCGGGATCTTCAGGACAAGAAGCTCAGCGTGGATGTCGCTGACGGCTTCAAGCCGGAGTATGTCGTGCCAGCCGGAAAGAAAAAAGTCGTGTCCGAACTCAAGAAGGCGGCGGAACAGGCGGAGATCGTCTGGCTGGCTTCCGATGAGGACCGTGAGGGAGAGGCCATTTCCTGGCACCTGGTCGAGACGCTCGGGTTGGACCGCAGCCGTACGCGCCGGATCGTCTTCCATGAGATCACGAAGGATGCCATCCTGCACGCCATCGAGACACCCCGGGCCATCGACGACAACCTGGTCAACGCCCAGCAGGCCCGCCGCGTGCTGGACCGGCTGGTCGGGTTTGAACTTTCCCCGATCCTGTGGCGCAAGATCCAGCGGGGCCTTTCCGCCGGACGCGTCCAGTCCGTCGCGCTCCGCCTCGTGGTGGACCGCGAGAAGGAGATCATCGGTTTCCAGAGCGCACCTTACTATAAGGTAGAAGGGACTTTCAATGCCGGCGGCGTCAAGGTAAAAGGTTTGTTGGACACCCGCTTCGACACGCTGGAGAAAGCCCGCGCTTTTCTGCAGGACAGCATCGGTGCCCGTTATCAGGTCGGCTCCATCGACAAGAAGGAGGCCGTCCGCTATCCGGCTCCGCCTTTCACGACCTCGACCCTGCAGCAGGAGGCTTCACGCAAGCTCCGCTTCCCGGTCAGCGTGACCATGCGCCTGGCGCAGGGGCTTTACGAACGGGGTCTGATCACCTACATGCGTACCGACTCCACGAACCTGTCGGCCCTGGCGCTCGGCACGTCCAAGCAGTTCATCATCGACAATTTCGGCCCGGAGTATTCCCACCCGCGTCAGTACAAGACCCGCACCAAGGGGGCCCAGGAAGCGCATGAGGCCATCCGCCCGACCTTCATCGCCAATACGGACATCGAAGGCACGGCCCAGGAGAAGAAACTCTACAACCTGATCTGGAAGCGCACCGTCGCCTCCCAGATGGCGGAGGCCAAGGTGCTCGGCACCTCCATCAAGGTCGCCTCTGACAAGCGCAGCGAGCAGTACGGCATCCAGGCCACGGAGATCCTTTTCGACGGGTTCCTCAAGCTCTACATGGAGGGCAGCGACGACGATGCGCAGGAGGACGACAACACCATCCTGCCGCCGCTGAATGTCGGGGATGTCCTGACGGAGAAAGGCATTTCCGCCGAATGCAAATTCACCCAGGCGCCGTTCCGCTATTCAGAGGCTACCCTGGTCAAGAAACTCGAGGAGCTCGGCATCGGCCGTCCGTCTACATACGCGCCGACCATCTCCACGCTGACTACGGGACGCGGCTATCTGTTCAAGGGGGATGTTGAAGGGAAAAAGGTCCCCGTGACCAACCTGGCGCTCAAGGGCGGCGCGGTCACCGAGGTCGCCAAGACGGAAACGGTCGGCGCGGAGCGGGGCAAGCTGATCCCGCAGGAGATCGGAATGATCGTGTCGGACTACCTGGTGTCGAACTTCCCGCAGATCATGGATTATGATTTCACGGCCAACGTGGAGAAGGATTTCGACAGCATCGCCGAAGGCGAGCTGGTCTGGAACGAGGTCATCGCCTCCTTCTACGGCGATTTCCACCAGAAGGTGGAAGCGACGCTGGGAGACGGGCAGTTCAGCCATGTGGAGCGCGTCCTGGGCACGGATCCTGCGGACGGCCGCACCGTCATCGCCCGCTTCGGCCAGTTCGGCGCCTATGTCCAGAAGGGAGAAGGCGACGACCGCCAGTCCGCCAGCCTGGCCAAGGGGCAGCTCATCGAGACCCTTACGCTGGAGGAAGCCCTCAAGCTCCTGGAATTCCCGCGCAATGTCGGCCGCTACGAAGATGCGGACATCGTGATCCTGAAAGGCCGCTACGGCCCGTATATCAAGTACGGCGAGAAAAATATCTCCCTGCCCAAGGGCGCCGATCCGCTCCGCATCAGCCTGGAACAGTGCACGAAACTCGTGCAGGACGCCCTGTCCGGGGTCTCGGCCAACCAGGTGCTCCGTGAATTCACCGAGGCGGGGATTTCCGTGCTGGAAGGCCGTTACGGTCCGTACATCAAGTACGACGGACGCAATTTCCGGATCCCGCGCGGCAAGGACGCCGCTGCCCTGACGCTGGACGAATGCCGCCAGATCATCGATCAGGCTCCGGCGCCGGATGCCACCAAGACCAAAAGATTCAAAAAAAGAAAATAAAGTATGTCCAACTACCAGATTGATGCTATCGACCGGAAAATCCTTTCCTATCTGGTGAACAATGCGCGGATGCCGTTCCTGGAGATCGCCCGTGAATGCGGGATCTCGGGTGCCGCCATCCACCAGCGTGTCCGCAAGATGGAGAACAACGGGGTGATCACCGGTTCCCGGATGGTGGTCAAGCCGGGCGCCCTCGGACTGAATGTCTGCGCCTTCATCAGCGTGAACCTTTCCGAAGACAACAAGTACCCGGATGTGGTCGCTGCGCTCAAACACATTCCCGAGATCGTGGAATGCCACTTCGTCACCGGCAAGGCCGCGTTGTTCCTGAAGGTGTATTGCTTTGACAATGAGCACCTGATGAGCATCCTGCTGAACACGATCCAGCGGATCCCGTACATCCAGTCAACGGATACGATGATCTCCCTCGACCAGTCCTTCGAACGGGAAGTGTGGGTCAAGGATTACAAGAGCACCAGTTTTCACGCTATTTCCGGCGTGTAAGGATGGCCTCCGCGAGGAAGAGATCCTCCGGCGTCGTGATCTTCAAGTTGAACCGCTCTCCTTCCTCGAAGGTGAGCGGTATTCCTTTTCTGGCAGCCACGGAGGCGTCGTCCGTGAAAGTCAGTTCGTAGGCCTGGCCGTAGGCGGACTTGATGTCTTCCGAGCGGAAGATCTGCGGGGTCTGGACAGCGACGGTCCTGGAACGGTCGGGATCCGGCGTGTCCGGATCCGTGGAGCGCAGGGTGTCCACCACGGGCACCACGGGCAGGAGCGCCCGGCAGCCTTCGTCTTCCATCCTGTCCAGCATCCGGCGGATCAGCGCCGGGGTGAGCAGGGGGCGGACGCCGTCATGGATGGAGACGATGGCTCCGTCCGGGACTTTCCGGAGGGCGTTCTGGACGGAGTGGAAGCGGGTCAGGCCGCCGGCCACGAGGGTCTGCGGACAGTGGAAGGAGTGGATGGCGCAGAGGTCTTTCCAGGTCTCGAAATGGCCGCGGGGCAGGACCGTGATGACTTTCATGCCGGGCTCGGCCTCGAGAAACCGTTCGATGGTGCACTGGAGAATCGGCCGGCCGTCCAGCAGCAGGAACTGTTTGGGCACGTCACCGCCCATGCGGGTGCCGCTGCCGCCGGCTACGAAAATTCCGTAGATTTTTCTGCGCATAATTCAACACGTTCTTTCCACAAAATTACGGATTTTTATTTAATTTTGTCTTTCAATCAGAAACAGGCAAGAGTTATGGCTTTTTCATTTTTGAATCAGGAACTGGCTATCGACCTCGGCACCGCCAACACCGTCATTTACCAGAATGACCAGATTGTGCTGGATGAGCCGAGCATCGTGGCCATCGACAATAATACGGGCAAATGCATCGCCCTCGGCACCCAGGCCAAACTGATGCACGAAAGGACCAGTCCGGGCGTCAAGACCGTCCGCCCGCTGCGGGACGGCGTGATCGCCGACTTCAATGCGGCGGAGATGATGATCCGCGGCTTCATCAAGCAGGCCGGCGGCCGTCACCGCCAGCTTTTCACCCCCAACCTCAAGGTGGTGGTGGGTATCCCTTCCGGATCCACGGAAGTGGAAATCCGTGCCGTGCGTGACTCCACGGAGCATGCCGGCGGCCGCGACGTCTATCTCATCTTCGAACCGATGGCCGCCGCACTCGGAATCGGCCTCAACGTCGTGGCGCCGCAGGGCAACATGGTCGTCGACATCGGTGGCGGTACCACCGAGATCGCCGTCATCTCCCTGGGCGGCCTGGTGGTCCAGGACAGCATCCGTACCGCCGGAGACGTGTTCACGAGCGACATCCAGTACTATCTCCGCCAGCAGCACAACATCAAGGTGGGCGAAATCACGGCCGAAAAGATCAAGATGGCCGTCGGCGCGGTGATCCCCGACCTGAGCCCCGAAGAGGAGCCCGAACCCTTCATCGTCCGCGGACCGAACCTGATGACGGCCCATCCCGTCGAGGCGACGATCACCCACCAGGAGATCGCTCACTGCCTGGACAAATCGATCGCCAAGATCGAGACCTCCATCCTCCATGTCCTGGAGAACACCCCGCCGGAGCTCTACGCCGACATCGTGGAGAACGGCATCTTCCTGTCCGGCGGCGGTGCCCTGCTCCGCGGTCTGGCAAAACGCTTCCAGGACAAGGTCAACATCCAGTTCCACGTGGCTGAGGATCCGCTTCACGCGGTGGCCCGCGGCACGTGCGATGCGCTCAAGCATACCGACCGGTACTCCTTCCTGATGCGATAGATGCCCAGCGGACGGAAACCGGCGTCATTCCTTGCAGGTGCGGCAATCTTCATCTTGTTGGAGGTTGCTGCACTTGGCATGTTGCATGCCAGTTCCACGCTGCAGAACATTTGGATCAACCGGGCCTCGCACCGGACGATGGCCTTTCTCTGGGGCAGCGGGGAGGCGGTCCGCAGCTACTTCCAGCTCGAGCGGCTCAATCAGGAACTCCAGGCGGAGAATGCTTCCCTGCAGGAGCGCCTGCGGGCCTATGAGCGCCTGGGCGTCGAAGAAGAAGAGCTTGCGCGCATGGCGGCCCGCGAAGCGGCGAATTATCGTTACACCCCGGCGATCGTCGTCAAGATGAGCCGCAACCTGTCCCACAACTACATCATCCTCGACAAAGGCTCCGAAGACGGGATCCGGCCGCAGAGCGGCATCATCTCCGACCGGGGCGTGGTCGGGATCGTGGAAGCCGTGGACAAGCACTACTCCTACGGCCTGACACTGATGAATCCGCAGATGAACGTCGGCGCCCGTGTCGGGCGGAGCGACGTCGTGGCCCCGCTCTCGTGGGACGGCCATTCCACCGGCGGAGCCCTGGTCCGCAACATCCCGCCGCACTACAACATCGAGCCGGGGGATACGGTCCGGACGAGCGGTTATTCCTCCATTTTCCCGCCAGGCATCCCCATCGGCATTACCGGGGGATCCCATCTGGTGGACGGCTCCACGCGTCAGGTGGAGGTCCGCCTTTTCCAGGATTTCTCCACGCTCCGCTACGTGACCGTCGTGGAAAATCTCGAACGCACTGAAATGATGGCCCTGGAGGCCGCAGGGGAGGTACGGCCATGAGAAGGATGACGCTCATCTATCTCCTGCTGTTCCTGATGCAGGCGGTCCTGTGGAACTATTTCACGTTCTCGCAATACGTGACCATTGTCTTCCTGCCGGCCATGCTTTTCTGCCTGCCGCAGGACCGGGGTGCTATCCGGATGATGCTGACCGCCTTCGTGACGGGACTCGCCCTGGATTTCATCGTGACCGGGCAGCTGGGCCTGACTTCCTTCGCCCTGGTCCCGGTGGCGCTGCTTCGCCGGCCGGTGGTGTCCATGGCTTTCGGCCCGGAAGTGTTCGCCCGGGGCGATGAACTTTCCTTCACCCGGCAGGGCTGGCTGAAATTCGTGCCGGCCATCCTGTTGCTGACGGCGGTGTTCCTCGTCCTCTACATCTGGGTGGACAGCGCGGGGACCCGGCCTTTCTGGCCCTGCGCGCTCCGCTTCGCCTGCTCCCTGGCCGCAAGTACTGCGGTCTCCCTCCTGGTAGCCTACGTGATGCTTGACAATTCCGGCGAGCGATGGAAATGAACCGGAAAAACAAGCTTCTGACCGGGCTGGTGGCCGTCGCGGCCATCCTGCTGGGGAAACTGTTTTATATCCAGATCGTCAACGACAAGTACAAGGTCGACGCGTCCAACAACTCGATGGTCTACAACTACATCTACCCGCCCCGCGGCGTCATCTACGACCGCAACGGGGAGATCCTGGTCGGCAACGAGGTCTGCTACGACATCTCCGTGACCCCGCGGGACGTGCAGCCCTTCGATACGCTGGCCCTGGCCACGGCGCTGGATGTTCCGGTGGATTTCATCCGCGAACGGATGGCCTACTATCGCAAGTACCGCACGCGCATCGGCTGGCAGACGCTCTCTTTCCTCAAGCACATCACGCCGGAAAACTATATCCGCTTTGCCGAGGAAGCCTACCGTTTCCCGGGCTTCAAGGCCGAGGTGCGCAGCGTGCGGCAGTATCCCTTCAACGCGGGTGGCAACCTGCTCGGCTACATCTCCGAGGTGGATGCCGACTTCATCAAGAACCATCCCGAATACCGCTCCGGGGATTATGTCGGCAAGACCGGACTGGAAGCGGCGATGGAGGATAAACTGCGCGGGGTCAAGGGCTATCACATCTACCTGCGCGACTCGCGCAACCGGGTCCAGTCGCCCTACATGGACGGCGCGGAAGACAAGGAAGCCGAGCCCGGAAAGGATGTCGTCTCGACGATCGATGCGCATCTGCAGCAGTACGGACAGCGCCTGATGGAAGGCAAGGTGGGCTCCGTCGTGGCGATCGAGCCGTCCACCGGGGAGATCCTGGCGATGGTCTCCAGCCCGGGCATCGACGTGGACGTGCTCAGCGACATCGGCAAGCATTACGCCGAGATCGCCCGCAATCCGCGCAAGCCGATGTTCAACCGGACGGTGATGGCCTCCTACCCGCCGGGGTCCGTGTTCAAGCTCGTCAACGGCCTGATCGGCCTGCAGGAAGGCACGCTGGTGCCCTCCAACAGCTATCCCTGCGCCCACGGTTTCCCGTACGGCGGTAACCACCGGCTCGGCTGCCACGGGCACGCCTCGCCGCTGAACCTGCTGAGCGCGATCGCCACTTCGTGCAACGGGTACTTCTGCTACGTTTTCCGCAATATCCTGGACAACAAGAAATACAAGACCACCGCCGAGGCCTTCGATGTCTGGCGGGAACATGTCCTGAGTTTCGGCTTCGGCCGCAAACTGGGCAGCGATTTCCCTTCCGAGCTGGGCGGCAACATCCCGACCTCCGCCTTCTACGACAAGGTGTACGGCAAGGGACGCTGGCGGTTCCAGACCATCATTTCCCTGTCCATCGGTCAGGGAGAAATCGGCGCCACGCCGCTTCAGATCGCCAACCTGGCCGCCACGATGGCCAATCGCGGCTATTACTACATTCCCCACATCGTAAAAGATTCCGAGGGGATCGAGATCGACCCCAAATACAAGGAGCGCCAGTACACGATGGTCGATACGACCCATTTCAAGACGGCGGTTGAGGGGATGTACATGGCCGTGAACGGCGGCGGTTCTGCCGGCGGGACCGCTTTCAGCGCCCGGATTCCCGGGCTGGACGTGTGCGGCAAGACCGGCACGGCCCAGAATCCGCACGGCAAGGACAATTCCGTCTTTATCTGTTTCGCGCCCAAAGACAATCCCAAGATTGCCGTGGCTGCGTATGTCGAGAACGCCGGTTTCGGTGCCACCTGGGCGCTGCCGGTGGCTTCCCTGATGCTGGAGAAATACCTTACGGGAGAGATCTCCGAGTCCCGGAAATACCTGGAAGACCGTTTGCTGACCACCCGATTCTTCTGATATGAAAGGCATTGACGGTACACCGGGTTCTTTCGACAGGGGTCTTCGCAAGACCGTGGACTGGCGGCTGGTCATCTGCTACCTGCTGCTGGTGCTGATCGGCTGGATCAACATCTACGCATCCATCCACTCGACCGAACCTGCCTCCATCTTCGACTGGTCCGCCCGCAGCGGCAAGCAGTTCATCTGGATCATGACGGCTTTCGTGCTGGACATCCTCATCCTCTTCGTGATCAACCCGCGCTTGTGGGAAGTCATATCTCCATACACCTATGTCATGGTGTTTTTCCTGCTGGTGCTGGTCATTTTCGTCAGCAAGGATGTCAAGGGCTCGCATTCATGGTTCGAGCTGGGACCGGTCAAGTTCCAGCCGGCCGAGATCTCGAAGATCACGACCTCGCTCCTGCTGGCCATGGTGATGAGCAAGCCGAATTTCCGCATGTCCAACCGCAAGCACGCCCTGGCGGTTGCGGCAATCATCGGCCTGCCGATGCTGGCGATCCTGGGGGAGAGCGAGACGGGCTCCGCCCTGGTGTACGTCGGTTTCCTGTTCGTCCTGTACCGGGAGGGCCTGTCGGGCTGGTGGCTGTTCCTGTTGGGCATGGCGATCCTGCTCTTCATCCTGACCCTGGTCACGCATTGGTGGATTTCCGTCGCCGTGCTGTTCGTCGCCTGTGTGGCGTTCTACATCCGGGTGCTGCGCCAAAGCCGTCGCGAGGCAATCAATTTCCGCAGGCTGGCCCTGCGGCGCACCCTGCTGGCGTTCGCGGCCGGTGTGATGATGGTATTCGCGACCGGATTCATTTTCGAGAATGTCCTGCAGGACCATCAGCGCAAGCGCATCGAGGTGCTGCTCGGACTCAAGGAGGATCCGGCCGGCGTGGGTTACAACGTGCGCCAGTCGATGATCGCGATCGGCTCCGGCGGGATGTTCGGCAAGGGTTTTCTCCACGGGACGCAGACGACTTACGGCTTCGTACCGGAGCAGAGTACGGATTTCATCTTCTGTACGGTGGGAGAGGAATGGGGCTTCTTCGGCTGCCTGGCCGTCATCCTGCTGTATGTCTTCATGATCTGGCGGATCATCACGGACGCCGACAAGAGCCGGGAAGCGTTTACCCGGATCTACGGCTACTGCCTGGCCGCGTGCCTGTTCATGCACCTGTTCATCAATATCGGGATGACCATCGGCCTGATGCCGGTGATCGGCATCCCGCTGCCGCTGCTCAGCTACGGCGGTTCTTCGTTGTGGGCGTTTTCGGTGATGATCTTCGTGTTCATCGCCCTGGACCGCCAGGAAAAGAAATACTTCTAAATTTATGGATATGAAAAGACTCCTGCTTGTTTCCTTGTTGCTGGCGGCAGCACTGACCGCCGGTGCGCAGCCCGGTTTCCCGTTCGGACAGGCTGCCGAACCCGAAGGGCTTGCCCGCCCGGCACGTCAGTTCACGCTGGATCTCACCCCGGACGGGGCGGCCCAGATGGTGGTGTACCTGCCGCAGCAGCCGACCGGCCGCGGCGTCGTGTGCTGCCCGGGAGGCGGTTACGCCGTGCTTTCCAATACCCACGAAGGGGCTGCCTGGGCGCCGTTCTTCAACGAGCGCGGCATTGCCTTCGCGCTGGTGAATTACCGGATTCCCCACGGGGACCGTACGCTGCCCTTTACCGATGTGGAGAATGCGATGCGCACGATGCGTGACAGCGCCGCCGTCTGGCAGTTGAACCCCCGCGACATCGGCATCATGGGCTCTTCCGCCGGCGGACACCTGGCTTCCACGATCGCGACGCATACCCCGTATGCGCTGCGTCCCGATTTCCAGATCCTGGTCTATCCCGTGATCACGATGGGCCCCGGAACGCATCAGGGGTCGCTGGACGGCCTCCTCGGCGAGGAGGGCCAGAAGGATCCGGAACTGGTGCGGCTCTACAGCAACCAGTACCAGGTGCGCAGCCACATTACCCCGCCCGCCTTCCTCGTGCTGTCGAGCGATGACAACTTGGTGCCGCCCGTACCCAATGCCATTGCCTACTACACCGCGATGCGCAATGCCGGCAACAACTGCTCGCTGCATATCTACCCGACCGGCGGCCACGGCTATGGTTTCATGCCTTTCTTCGCCTACCACGACCAGATGGTCTCCGACCTCTCGTCCTGGCTGGAGAAGCTGCCCGCTCCGAAGCAGGATGCCGTCCGCGTGGCCTGCATCGGCGACAGCATCACCGACGGCCATGGGATCGACCTGCGTTCGGTCAACGGCTATCCCGCCCAGATGCAGACCATGCTGGGCGACGGCTATGTGGTCAAGAACTATGGCGTCAGCGCCCGGACGATGTTGAATTCCGGGGACCATCCCTACATGCAGGAACTGGCCTGGGAGGACGCACAGGCGTTCCAGCCGGACGTCGTGGTCATCAAGCTCGGCACCAACGACACCAAGGACTACAACTGGAAGGGGAAAGAGGCCTTTGCCGGCGACCTGCAGAAGATGCTGGATGTCCTGAAGGCGCTGCCCTCCCATCCCCGGATCTATCTCTGCACGCCGATTCCCGCCGTCAAGAATACCTGGACCATCAATGAGTCTCTGATCGCCGGGGAGATCATTCCCGTGCTGGAGAAGGCCGTGGCGAAGAACAAGCTGGCGGGCCTGATCGATCTCCATACCGCTTTTGCCGGTGCGGAGGACCTGATGCAGGCGGACGGCATCCACCCGACGCAGCAGGGCGCCCGCAAGATTGCCGAGATCGTCGCCAAGACCATCGATCCCGAGGCCAAGACCGAGCAGCGGGGTTTCTTCGGCATGGGCGGCCGCCGTCCCGCCCCCGCCGGCCGGTAGGCCTCCGGCACCGGCTATTGCCGCTTGAAGAAAAATCACTAACTTTGCGCCATAGCCTTGGTGGTGGAATGGTAGACACGAGGGACTTAAAATCCCTTGGCCCGAAACGGCCGTGCGGGTTCGAGTCCCGCCCGAGGCACAAGCTAACTAATTGATATTCAATTAGTTAGCTTTGTTTTTTCTTTCTTCTCATTGTCTCATACAAACTATCAATCCATCGCCAAACATCCAAACGTTTTTCCGCCAAACAACCAAATGATAACACTCGAAACTTGGAAAAGCGTCCTTTTTTGGGCCCGAAATTCTTTGGAAAAGTGTTCTTTATTCTGTAATCTATCTCCAAACGTCCAAACAAAATCTAGCCAACTGTCGAATCAAAAAGCGGCCAAGTATCGAATCAATTTTTAATTGAATATGTTGATATTCAGTCAAAAATAATCTAAATTTGCGATAAAACTGACGCGAAGAAAATGAAAGATTATAAGAAACGTGTTGCAGACCAGATACTTTTGGACAAGCTGGAGTCATCTGGCGCTGTCCTCATAGAAGGTCCCAAATACTGCGGAAAGACTACTTTGGCATCGCAACAGGCGGGAAGCATCCTTTCTATGGCCGATCCCGAAAGGTTGAGCCAGAACTTGGCTTTGGCCAGGACAAATATCTCCCGTTTGCTGGCTGGTAAAACACCGAGATTGATCGATGAATGGCAAAT
>JAFTCB010000060.1 GCA_017454905.1 Bacteroidales bacterium | reverse complement strand
GCGGGGCGGAAAGTATTACTTCAGCTACTCCACCGGCGACACGCACTGCCTGTGCTACGCCATCGGCGACAGCCCCTACGGGCCTTTCACCTACCAGGGAAAGATCCTCACCCCGGTCATCGGCTGGACCACGCACCACAGTATCGTGGAGTTCGGCGGCAAATGGTGGCTTTTCCACCACGACAGCGCCCCCTCCCAGGGCATCAACCGCCTCCGCAGCCTGAAGGTCTGTGAACTCCGATACAACGAAGACGGCACCATCCGGACGATCGAGGGGTTGGATGATTAAATCATGTTTGGTTGGTTTTGCCCCCGGCACTGCGACAGCACCGGGGGCAAGGTTTTTACCGGGTTTATATTGAACGATGACAAAAGGTCGGAGAGGCCGAGAACTTTGAAGTGCGGGGTGCCCCTTGCGTAAAATGGAACCGACTCAACATCAATGCCTTGCACACCAGGAAACGGTCACTGCACAATAGTTATTATCCCATTCTCCCAAACAACATCCTCCCATCCCCTCACCCCCCTACCGGCCGCATTTGCGGCAAATCGTCCCTGCACTGCTTTCTGCATGCCGACGCGGCAAGGATTTCCGTAAAGATGGCCGATTTTCTGGACGCGTCGGCCACTGGATCCATCTGCATAGCGCTTTTGCCGCAAATGCGGCAGACCGTCAAGTGCTCCAGGAAAAGATTGCAGGCAGCCACGAAATTATTTATGAAAAGTGTTGCATTTACACTTTCTATTCTTTATCTTTGCAAGTGTAGTTTTAACACTTGCTAAGACCAATGGCTCCGAAAGCCTACTACAGCATCCATCCCAAGTTCCACGCCGCCGTGGACTGCATCATCTTTGGATTCGAGGAGGGGGAATTGAGCCTCCTGCTGCTCCAACGCGACTTTGAGCCGGCGAAGGGGCAGTGGTCCCTGATGGGCGGATTCGTGGAGGAAGGCGAAAGCCTGGATGACGCGGCGCGGCGCGTGGTGGCGGAGCTCACCGGCCTCAGCGACCTGTACATGCGGCAGGTCCATACCTACGGCGATCCCGGACGCGACCCCGGGGAGCGGGTGCTCTCCACGGCGTACTACGCCCTCGTGGATATCAAGCGATACGACCATGCGCTCGTCAAAGCCCACAATGCGCATTGGGTCAAGCTCAACGAAATCCCCCACCTCATCTTCGACCACGACCGTATGGTGCAGGACGCCCTGCGCTTCATGCGCTACCAGGCGACGGTCAAGCCGGTGGGCATCAATCTCCTGCCGGAAGAATTCACCCTCACCCAGCTCCAGACCCTCTACGAGGCCATTCTCGGCGAACCCATCGACAAGCGGAACTTCCGCAAGCGGATCGCCTCGATGGACTATATCGAGAAGACGGGGCGCATCGACAAGACCCTCTCCCGCAAGGGCGCGGCCCTGTACCGTTTCAACCGGGAGAAATTCGACGGAAACTTCAAAATCTAACTTCAACAAAAAACATTATGTTCAACAATCTCCTCATCGCAGCTGCGGACCTGAACCGCATCTCGCTCGCATCCTGGGACTGGATCGTGATCGCCATCTTCTTCCTGGCGATGGTCTGGATCTGCTGGGATGTCGCCCGCAAGAAGAAGGAAACCTCCGGGGACTACTTCCTGAGCGGCCGCAGTGCCACCTGGATCGCCATCGGCGCATCCATCTTCGCCTCCAACATCGGCTCGGAGCACCTCATCGGCCTCGCCGGTACCGGTGCCTCCGCCGGCATGGCCCAGGCCCACTGGGAAATCCAGGGCTGGATGATCCTCATCCTCGGCTGGGTGTTCGTTCCCTTCTACGAGCGCTCCATGGTATACACCATGCCTGAGTTCCTCGAGAAGCGTTACAACAAGGAAAGCCGCGGTATCCTCACCTGGCTGTCCCTCGCCAGCTACGTCCTCACCAAGGTGTCCGTGACCGTCCTCGCCGGCGGCCTCGCGCTGAACACCCTCCTGGGCATCAACTTCTGGGTCGCCGCCCTCGCCCTGGTGATCATCACCGCCATCTACACCGTCATCGGCGGTATGGAATCCGTCCTGAAGACCTCCGTCCTGCAGACACCAATCCTTCTGATCGGCTCCCTCGTCATCCTGTACCTGGGACTGAAGGAACTCGGCGGCTGGAACACCATGATGGACATCTGCAGCGCCCAGCCTGTCAATGAGTACGGCGACACCATGACCGACCTCATGCGCAGCAGCAAGGATCCCGAGTTCCCGTGGTACGGCGCCCTCTTCGGCTCCGCCATCATCGGCTTCTGGTACTGGTGCACCGACCAGTTCATCGTCCAG
>JAFTCB010000059.1 GCA_017454905.1 Bacteroidales bacterium | reverse complement strand
CGGCTCCTCCGAGAGCCACAAGAGCGTGCTGGAGAACCCGGACAGCATCTCCAAGCTCGTGCTCGGCAAGGGCCTCGACGCCGGTACGGCCTATGAGATCCTCTCCATCGATATCGCCGACATCGACGTGGGCAAGAACATCGGCGCCGTCCTGCAGATGGACCAGGCCGATGCCGACAAGAACATCGCCCAGGCCCGCGCCGAGGAGCGCCGCGCCATGGCGGTGGCCCAGGAGCAGGAGATGAAGGCCAAGGCGCAGGAGGCGCGGGCACGCGTCATCGAGGCCGAGGCGCAGGTGCCGCTGGCCATGGCGGAAGCCTTCCGCAGCGGCAATCTCGGCATCATGGATTACTACCGGATGAAGAACATCCAGGCAGACACCGAGATGCGCGAGAACATCGCGAAATAAGCACCTTTCTGCCCAAAAAGCAGAAAATCAGTCCGCAAAGTTTCTTTCTTTTGAGAAAAATACTAACTTTGCGGACTATTTTGTGAAATATATTTAATTTACCATAATTATGCAAAGCAAAGGTGCTATCAGATTTGTCACGATCTGCCTCCTGCTCGCCTGTTTCTGGCAGCTTTCATTCACTTTGGTGACCGCCATCCACAACAAGAAGGCGGAGAAGCGTGCCGAGCAGATTGCCGCGACTGCCGATGTCACGGCCGTTGCCGAGGCTGACCGTGCCTTCTTCCTCGACTCCATCCGCAAGATCGAGGCTCGCCGCTATACGGATTCCATCGCCGGCGAGAAAGTGTATTTGGGTTATACATTCAAGCAGGTCCAGAACCAGGAGATCAACCTCGGCCTCGACCTCAAGGGCGGTATGAACGTGATGCTCCAGGTCCAGCTCGAGGACCTCGTGCGCGCCCTGTCCGGCGGCAACCAGACCCCGGAATTCCAGCAGGCCATCGCGCTTGCCAAGAGCCGCAGCGTATCTTCCCAGTCCGATTTCATCACCCTGTTCGCCGAGGCGTTCAAGGAAACGGCCCCCGGCACCCGCCTCGCCCAGGTATTCGGTACCTATGAGATGCGCGACCGCATCAAGCCCGAATCCACCGACGAGCAGGTCATCGCCGTGATCAAGGAAGAAGCCGAAAGCGCCGTCGCCAACTCCTTCAACGTCCTGCGCAACCGTATCGACCGCTTCGGTGTGACCCAGCCGTCCATCCAGAAGCTCGGCAACACCGGCCGCATCCTCGTGGAACTCCCGGGCGTCAAGGAGCCGGAGCGTGTCCGCAAACTGCTCCAGGGTACCGCATCCCTCGAGTTCTGGCCGACCTTCACCTATGACGAGATGGCTACCTACCTCGACGAGGCCAACACCCGTCTCGCAGAGCTGCTCTCCGCCGACGAGGCCGAGACCGCTCCCGCCCAGGAGGCCGCCGCCGCCACGGATGCCGTCTCCCAGGAACTGCAGGCCCAGAACGCCGCTTCCGAGGACGCCAACATGGCCGCCGCCCGCAAGGCCAACCCGCTCTACGCGGTGCTGAGCCCCTCCGGCATGCGCGGCAACGCCTGCATCGGCTTCGCCGCCGCTGCCGACACCGCCCTCATCAACAAGTACCTCCGGATGCCTGAGATCGAGGCCATCTTCCCGGCGGAGTTCCGCCCGATGTGGTCCGTCCAGCCGTCCAGCTATATGCAGAGCGAGAATATCTACGAACTCGTCGCCATCAAGTCCACCTCCCGTGACGGCAAGGCTCCGCTCGACGGCGGTGTCGTGACCGACGCCCATGTGGATTATGACCAGCGCCGCGGCGGCAACCCGGGCGTCTCCATGACCATGAACGCCGAGGGTGCCAACATCTGGGCCCGCCTGACCAAGGAGAACATCGGCCGCCAGATCGCCATCGTGCTCGACGGTACCGTGTATTCCTATCCGAACGTCCAGAACGAGATCACCGGAGGTTCCTCCTCCATCACCAGCAACTTCACCATCGAAGAGGCCACCGACCTTACCAACGTCCTCAAGTCCGGTAAGCTTCCCGCCCCGGCTACGATCGTCCAGGAGCAGGTCGTCGGTCCTTCCCTCGGTGCCGAGTCCATCCGCGCGGGTCTGATCTCCTTCCTGATCGCTTTCTGCCTCGTCCTCCTCTACATGCTCTTCTTCTATCAGGGAGCCGGTGTGGCGGCAGACATCGCCCTGCTCTCCAACGTGGTGCTCCTGTTCGGTGTCCTCTCCGCCTTCGGAGCGGTCCTGACGCTGCCGGGTATCGCCGGTCTCGTCCTGACCCTCGGTATGGCCGTGGATGCGAACGTGATCATCTATGAGCGCATCAAGGAAGAGCTCAAGGCCGGCAAGGGCCTCAGCAAGGCAGTCGCCGACGGTTACAAGAACGCCTATTCTGCCATCATCGACGGCCAGGTGACCACCCTCCTGACGGGTCTCGTGCTGTTCTTCTTCGGCTCCGGTCCGATCAAGGGCTTCGCCACGACCCTCATCATCGGTATCATCACCTCCGTGTTCACCTCCATCTTCGTCACCCGCCTGATCTTCGAAGGCCGCATTGCCCGTGGCAAGAACATCACCTTCGAGAACAACCTGACAAAGAACTTCCTCAAGAACACCCACATCAACTTCCTGGACGGCCGCAAGTGGTCCTACATCATCTCCGGCGCCCTCATCGTGATCGCCATCGGTTCCATGTTCATCAAGGGCTTCACCTACGGTGTCGACTTCACCGGCGGCCGCACCTACGTGGTCCGCTTCGACAAGCCCGTGACCGCAGAAGAGGTCCGTTCCGCCGTGAACAAGACCTTCAACCTGGCCGATCCCGAGTCCTCCGTCGAGGTCAAGCAGTTCGGTGGAGACAGCCAGATGAAGATCACCACCTCCTACAAGTTCCAGGATGAGACCTCCACCGTGGACGCCGAGATCGAAGGCATGCTCTACGAGTCCCTCAAGGACTTCTACACCGAGCCTGTCACCCTCGACGGCTTCACCTCCACGCTGGACAACCCCAACGGTATCATCTCCTCCGACAAGGTGGGCGCCTCCATCGCCAACGACATCAAACGCAACGCCATCATCTCCATCATCCTCGCCCTCATCGTCATCTTCGCCTACATCGCGATGCGGTTCAAGGGCTGGAACTGGGGTCTCGGCGGTGTCGTCTCCCTGGCCCATACCGCGATCATCATCATCGGCTTCTTCTCCCTGTTCAGCGGCATCCTGCCCTTCAACCTGGACGTGGACCAGACCTTCATCGCCGCTATCCTGACGATCATCGGTTACGCCATCAACGACAACGTGGTTATCTTCGACCGTATCCGTGAGAACCTCGCGCTCCACCCGAGCGACGACTTCAAGGAGACGGTCAACAAGTCCCTCAACGCCACCCTGACCCGTACGGTCAACACCTCGGTCTCGACCCTCCTCCCGATGCTCGCCATCGCGATCTTCGGCGGCGAGTCCATCCGCGGTCTGTCCGTCGCGCTCTGCCTCGGTGTCCTGATCGGAACCTACGCTTCCATCATGATCGGTACCCCGATCATGTACGACGCCGAAATGGCAGCCCGCAAGAAGGGTGCAGCCAAGACGTCCAAGAAGTAATAAAAGTTATCAACATTCGAACACCCGGCCTGCAAAGGTCGGGTGTTTTTGTGTATCTTTGTGCTGCCATGTCCTTCGTACACCTGCATGTCCATACCCAGTATTCCATCCTCGACGGGATGAGCGACATCGAGAAGCTCTTCCGCCGCGCGGAGGAGCTCGGCATGCCGGGCCTGGCCATCACGGACCACGGCAACATGTACGGTGTCAAGGAGTTCAGCGACATCTCCAAGAAGCACCCGGACGTCAAGCCCATCTTCGGCTGCGAGATCTATGTCACGCAGCACTACGACCACCGCCTCAAGGACAACGAGCACAAGAAGTACTACCACCTCACCCTGCTCGCGAAGAACTACAACGGCTACAAGAACCTGATGAAGATCGTGTCCACCGGGCACATCGAGGGTATGTACTACAAGCCGCGCGTGAGCCATGAGGTGCTGGAGCAGTACCACGAAGACCTGATCTGCTGCTCCGCCTGCATGGCCGGCGAAATCCCCCGCGGCATCCTCGCGGGCGACACCGAAGGCGTCCGCAAGGCAATCGAGTGGCACAAGCGCGTCTTCGGGGAGGATTATTACCTCGAGGTGATGCTGCACAAGACGGAGGTGCCCAACATGTCCCTGGACCTCTACGAGCAGCAGAAGGAATACACCGCCCGCATCTTCGAGCTGGCCAGGGAGCACGGCGTCAAGGTCGTGGCGACCAACGACGTGCATTTCGTCCGCAAGGAGGACGGACCGGCGCACGACCGGCTCATCTGCCTGACCACCAATGCCATGGTGGACGACCCCAAGCGCCTGCGCTACACGCAGCAGGAGTACCTCAAGAGCGAGGAGGAGATGGCGGCCCTGTTCCCGGAGCATCCGGAAGCGCTGGCGAATACGCTGGAGGTGCTCGGAAAGGTGGAGCGCTACGAGATCAACCGCGGGCACGTCCTGCCCAAATTCGAGCTGCCCGAGGCCTTCCTCGCGGACATCGGCAGCCACCTGGAGAAATACGCCGACATCATCGAGAACGGCAAATACGACATCTCCAAAGACGCGGACGGCAATGAAGTGAAGAACTACCGCGGAGATGAGTTCTGCCGCTCCGTGGCGTACCTCTGCCACCTCACCTACGAAGGCGCCCGGATGCGCTACGGCGACACCCTCACGGACGAGCAGCGCGACCGCCTGCACTTCGAGCTGATGACGATCTCGTTCATGGGCTTCCCGGACTACTTCCTCATCGTCCAGGACTTCATCAACTGGGGGCGCCGCAACGGCGTGTCCGTGGGCCCCGGACGAGGCTCCGCCGCCGGCTCGTGCGTGGCCTACTGCCTCGGCATCACCAACCTCGACCCGATCCGCTACGACCTCCTGTTCGAGCGTTTCCTCAACCCGGAGCGTATCTCGATGCCGGATATCGACGTGGACTTCGACGACGAGGGCCGCTACCGCGTGATCCAGTATGTGCAGGACCACTACGGCGCCGACCACATCTCGCACGTCATCACCTTCGGCACGATGGCCGCCAAGCTGGCGGTCAAGGATGTGGCACGCATCTCCAACCTCCCCATCCCGGAATCCAACCGCCTCACCAAGATGATCCCGGACCGCCCCATCGTGGTCCGCGAGAACGGCGAGGACAAGGAATACAAGCCAACGCTGGCCAACAGCGTCAAATACATCAAGGAGCTCAAGCACGAGTACGAAGAGGGCGAACCGCTGGTGCGGGAAGTCCTCGACTACGCCCTCCGGCTCGAAGGATGCATCCGCCAGACGGGCATCCACGCCTGCGCCATGATCATCGGCCGCGGCAATCTCACCGACTACATCCCCATCACGATGGGCGTGGACAAGGCCACCGGCCAGGAGGTCTGGGTGAGCCAGTACGAAGGCACCAAGATCGAGGACGTGGGCATGCTCAAGATGGACTTCCTCGGGCTCAAGACCCTCTCCATCATCGACCGTGCCCTGGCCCTGGTGAAGAAGCGCTTCGGCAAGGATATCGACATCGAGAAGATCCCCATCGACGATCCGGAAGTCTATGACCTGTACGCCCGCGGCGACACCAAGAGCATCTTCCAGTTCGAATCCGGCGGCATGAAGGAATGGCTGATCCGCCTGCATCCCGAGCGCTTCGAGGACCTCATCGCTATGAACGCCCTCTACCGTCCGGGCCCGATGGACTACATCCCGGACTTCGTGGCGGGCAAGAACGACCCGTCCAAGATCCATTACGACCTCCCCGAGATGGAGGAACTCCTCAAGGAGACCTACGGCGTCACGGTCTACCAGGAGCAGGTGATGCGTCTGTCCCAGAAGCTCGCGGGCTTCTCCAAGGGCAAGGCGGACAAGCTCCGCAAGGCCATGGGCAAGAAGCAGAAGGCGGTGCTCGACTCGCTCAAGGAGTCCTTCATGAAGGGAGCGCTCGCCAACGGCCATCCCGAGCCGGTCCTGCAGAAGATCTGGTCCGACTGGGAAGCTTTCGCGAAATACGCCTTCAACAAGTCCCACGCCACCTGCTACGCCTGGGTAAGCTACCAGACCGCGTGGATCAAGGCCCACTACCCCTCGGAGTTCCAGGCGTCCAACCTGACGCAGAACATCTCCAACATGGAGGAACTCAAGGAGATCATGGCGGACTGCCGCAAGGCGGGCATCAAGGTCCTCAGCCCCGATGTCAACGAGTCCGACGCCCAGTTCTCCGTCAACCGGCAGGGCGACATCCGCTACGGCCTCGGCGGCCTCAAGGGCTTCGGCGAGAACGTCGTGGAAGCCATCATCAAGGAACGCACGGAGCACGGAACCTTCCAGGACCTGTTCGACTTCGTGGAGCGCATGGCGGAGATGCTCAACCGCCGCAGCCTCGAGACGCTGATCTACTCCGGCGCCCTCGATTCCTTCGGCTACAAGCGCACGCAGTACTTCCTGCCCTGCAAGAACGGCGAACTCTTCATCGACGAGGCCGTCAAATATGCCTGGCTCTACCGCAACGACCAGATGGACTCCGCCAATTCGCTTTTCGGCGAAGTCGAGGAGCTCAAGCCCGTCCGCCCGGAGGCCCCGATGATGACCGGCGAAGAAGACCAGCTCGCCCTGCTCCAGCAGGAAAAGGAGTACGTCGGCATGTACCTCTCCTCGCATCCGCTGGACCGCTACCGCTTCGAGATCGAGACTTTCACGGATTGCCAGCTGGCCGCCCTCCAGTCCCGCATCGACGAATGCGAATCCAAGGACAAGGCCGGCAAAGCCTTCGTGGCCGGTATCGTCACGGACATCAAGACGCTCACGACACGCAACGGCTCCCAGGGCGCCCGCGTCCTGCTGGAGGACTACAGCGGTACCTTCGAGTTCGCCCTGTTCGGCAAGGATTACCAGGCATGGCTGCCTTTCATGCAGCTCCACGCCCAGATCTTCATCGAAGGGGAGATCTCCGCACGCTACTTCCTCAAGCCCGAGGAGCGCGCGCAGGGCAAGCGCGCCCCATACGGCATCAAGATCAAGAAGATCACCCTGCTGGGCAACCTCGGGGAGGACAAGATCACGGCGTTCAACATCGTCCTGGACTCCGACCGGCTCTCACCGGACTTCCGGGACAAACTCGTCAAGCTGCTCAAGAAGAGCAAGGGCAAGACCGCGCTGTCGCTGTTCCTGCACGACAAGACCACCGGCTACAACCTGGAATTCTATTCCAAGAAATTCCAGGTCGGCGTCTGTGAGGAATTCATCTCCTCCCTGCAGAAACTCGGGGTCCAGTACTCCGTCTCGCACAAATAGCCTGTCAGAAACTGAATTTGTATCCCACGCCGACGGTCGTGCGGAAAGTCTGGTCCCAGGTCAGGCTCTTGAGCTTGGTGCCAGCTTTATTGGTGTCGATGTCCTTATCGTAAAGGTAGTCGAACAGACCGTAGAACTCCAGGGCGTTGTGTTTGTTGAGCTTCCACTCCAGACCCAGGCCGCCGCGCCAGCGGTTGATGTAGGTGTCGCCATAGCCAAGGAAAGAGTAGTCGCTGTAGGTTGCCGTCGAACTGTTGTACGTGGCTGAGCAGGCGGGGGCGTTAAACACGTTCTTCAACTCGAAGAAGGCATAGGGTTCCACGGCGGAAAATCCCTTGTACTGAATCTTGAAACGGGATTTGAGTGTCAGCAGGTTCGGCACTTCCTGATAGGGATTGAAATCTCCGGACTGGTGGGTCAGCTGCAGCATTTCCCGCAGGGAGAAGCGCCAGTCGCCGATCCGGTAGCCGAAGGTCAGCGAGCCGGAGACCCGGTGGCGGGGCTCCCAGCCGGAATTGGTCCCGTTGTGGTCGATGAAAGTATAGGACAGGCCGCCCTTGAGCCAATTGTTGAACTTGTAGTCCAGGCCCAGCGAGACCTGGTGGCGGTCGATCTTGGACAGGGCATTCTCTGTACGGAGCTGATATTCTGCCGAGAGATGCAGGCCCTTGGCGAGTTTCTTGTCGACGGAGAGCGAGGTGCGCGTGGCGAAATCGTTCTCCAGGGCATTCACCGTGCCCTGCGCCCGGCCGGAGACCGGGAGCAGAAGCAGGGACAACAGAAGAAATATAGGTTTGGGTTTCATGATGTTGCGGTATTAATTATCCGACGAAATCTTTGGCTTTGGTGAGCTGGTCGATGGTGGGAGCAACCTGGCTCCCGTCCAGCGTATAACTGACTTTGATGAAGGCTGCGTCCTTGAGGAAGTCCACGTGGCCAATCTCCACGCTGTCAATCTGCAGGCCCAGGCGCTGCTTCAGGTCTGCAATAAGCTCTTCCCGCCGCTCGGGGACGATCAGCTCGATCCGGTCGTAGAGGACGAGCTTGGTAGAAGTCCGGGCGAGGAAGCGGCGGCTCTCCAGCACGCCGATCAGGCACACGACGAGCAGGTTGGCCAGCACCGTGACGCCCACGGCTCCGCCGGAAAGGACATAGTGCGGATGGTCCGTGACCGCCCCGGCCAGCCGGTAGATGGGAGACAGGCCGTTGAGCGCCGCCAGGGCGATGATGACGAAGAGATAGGTCATCTCGCGGATCGGGACGGTCTCCGTCCGGTAGCGGATCACCCCGAAGATGGCGAACAGGCCCAGGGTCAGGCCCACCCCCACTTCGGCGTTGCCCATCATGTAGAGCAGCAGGACCATGGCAGAGGAGAATACCATGAAAGTGAAAAAGTAGTCGCGCCGGCGGCTTTTCGGATAATAGAAGAACCGGACGAGGATCCAGCACACCAGGAGGTTGAGCAGGAAGCGGATACCCAGTTCCGTAAGGCTCTGTCCCGTGGTCATCATCGCGTCGGTGATGGCCTGGACGTCGAAGACTTCTTCGTCGGCGATCTGGTAATCGCCCAGGTTGTCAATCTGTATCATGTCGTTATGAGTTTTTTGTCAATGGTTTTTTCGATCAGGCGGACTTTCTGCTTAAAGCGGTTGCTCTTGACGGAGGTGTCCGTGAGGGTGATCCCGATGCAGTATTTGCTCACGCGGACCGGCTTGACCCGGTGCTCCAGCAGGATTTCCTTCATTTCGCTCTGTGCGCGGCCGTCCTGCTTGAGTTCGATGACCACCGCGTCCTGCAGGGAGACCTCCCGCCCGGTGCGGTGGTTGCGGAAGCACAGCGCCGTGTCGATGGTCAGGCGCTCGGTTCGGGCGGCATTGACCAGGGTGATCCTGCGGAAGACGGTCTCCAGCGCGGGCGACAGGCGCCCGGCCGGAATGACCGAGTATTTCTCCAGCAGGGCCGGGGCGGACGGGTCCGTGCGGAAGTCCCGGAAAGCGGCCGGATCGATCTCGGTCCGTTTCTTCTTCGTCCGGCCGTGGTTGTTCTTGCGCTTGATCTCCAGGAAGGTCTGGCCGCTGCCCACATAGGTCCGCGTACGGACTTTCTGGCGCACCAGGCGCCGGTTGTGGTGGTCGAGGAACATCTGCAGCTCCGGGGTGTCGTAGTAGAGGGAATCGTAGGAAGAAATCTTCGTCCCCTCCGTCTCGAGAGCCCGGTAGCCACGGCCGGCAGCATCCCGCAGGATCTCCGACAAGACCTGCTCCGTGGTCAGGTACTTGGTGTCGATCCGGTTCATGAGCTGGATGGAATCCATCTCCCCGAGGTGGATCGGGGAGAGGAGTTCCAGCGTCTGCTCAATCATCTTCTGCGAGATATTCATAGACCTTGATGGTTTTGAGCTTGCCCTTGGGTGTGTAGGAGTATTGGGTCTTCTTGCGTCCGAACTCGTTGTATTCGAACTTCTTGTAGTTGTCGAGCCTGTTGTGTTCGTCGTACACGGATTCCAGGCTCACGCGCCCGGCGGCGTCGTATTCGAAGCGTTTGCGCCATTTCTGGCCGCTCTGGCTGTATTCGATCTCTTCGATCTTCTTGCCGTCCGCGTTGTAGGTGGTCACGTGGTCCAGGATGCGTGCCTTGGAGTTGGCATCGGTGTTCCATTCTTTGATGACCAGGTTCTTCTTGTTGATCTTCTGCGCCGTCTGCGCAGCGGCTCCGCAGGGCCACAGCAGCGCGGCGGCCAGGAGGAGAAGAATCGTCTTTTTCATCATATCGTGCATTCTTTTATTCTGTTTTTACCAACCTCTGCCGGGGCCGCCGCCCTGATTGCCACCGCCCATCCCGCTGCCGCCGGAGTAGCTGGACAGGGAGACAGTGCTGCCGCCGGAGACCGTCGGGGCGATCACGACAAGGTCGCCCGGGAGCGCCGTACCGCCGGAGACACTCACGCCGGATTTGACTGCAGGCTGCGACGCGCCGGAGACCACCAGGCCGCTGCCGCCGCTGGCGGGCGTCTTGAAAGCGTACGTGTCGGAGCCGACCGTCATCGCATACCAGGTATTCTTGCTCCAGGAGGAGGAATAGCAGTTCTGCGTGAGCTGGGCGCCGCTTTCCAGTCCGCCGAGGGCGAACAGGACGCCGCCGCTGACATAGAGTTTGTAGCCGCCTTCTGTGTTGGCGTCGAGCGCCACTTCCGGACTGCCGGAGCATACGGCATAGATGACGCCTCCCTTGATGTACATATTGCCGTTGGAGTCGAGACCGTCGTTGCCGGTCGAGTAAGCACAAACGTAGCCGTCGGAGATGGTCATGTGACTGGCCGCGTTGATGGCGTCGTCGGAAGAATTTCCGAAAATATAACCGCCTGAGATTGTGATGGTTCCCTTGGACTCGATCGCCTCGTGATTCTTAGCCGCAGCGCTGATGGTGCCGCCGGTAAAGACCAGATCCCCGTCGAACTTGATACCCTTGGCCGCCACGGAGTTGTCGGAGGAGCTGCCGGCTCGCTGACCCGGGACATTGCCGCCCTGATTGCCGCCGGAAGAGCCGTAGTTGCTGCCGGTGACGGTCACGGAGACGGTCCCGCCGTTGAAGTAGCCCTGGACATCACCGCTGATGCCCTTGCCGCCCTGTCCCGAGTTGGTGATGGTCAGCGAGCCGGCATTCATCGTGAAGATGCCGTCGGACTTGATGCCGGCCGAACCGGAAAGGTCGCTGCTGTCGGAGGTGTCCACGCCACCGGAGACGGTGATGGTGGTCTTGCCGCCGTCGAACGTCACGGTGCCGTCGGAACTCATGCCTTTCTTGCCCGCGGCGCTGGCGGTGATGGCGATCGCGCCGTTGGAAACGGTAATGGCGTCCTTACCGCGCACACCGTGCCCGGAAGTGCTGTTGACCGTCACGGTGGGACTGGACATGAAGCGGACGTAGTCATCGGAAGTGATGCCGGCCTTGCCGGTCGCGGTCACAGTGAGCGAACCGCTGCCGCTGAAGATGAGTTGTCCTTCACTGAACAGGGCCGCCTTCTCGTCTTCGTCAGACGGCGTGTCGGAGTAGTTTGAGCCGTCGGCGAGCTTGTTGGAGCCATTGACTACAATAAATGTCCGCTTGTTGCTCTGGACATTGATGGCGGCGCCGTTCTTGTTCGTGATGCTGACGCCGTTGAGCACGATCGCCTGCTTGTTGGAACTGTAGAGCTTAAAGAAGCCGTCGGAGGTCGTACCGGACAACTCGTAGATGACTTTCTCGTCGTAGTTGGCGTTCTTGACGGTCACGTCGTTGCCGCTGACCGTAACGACGCCGTTATCGTCTCCGCTGACACTGGCGCTGCCGGAGGAGGAGAACACGATGCTGATGGTGCGGTCGAAACTGACCGTGCCTACGTTGTCTTCGGACTGCTCGGTGTCGGCGGAGCTGATGGCATCCGTCTCGCCGGACTGGACGATCGTCAGGGTTGCCGAGACGGACCCGCAGGTGAAGGTCACCGTGCCGGTGCGCCGGCTGCCGGTATTGGCCGTCACGGTGGCGGTAATCTTGTCGCCGGAGGAGCCGGACGTCGCATTGAGGGAGATCCAGCTGTCGCTCACCGTGGCCGTCCATGAGCCGCTGGATGTGATGGTCACGACGGCTGCGCCGCCGCTCTGGGCTACCGTAGCGGAGGTACTGTTGAGTTCGATGCTGTCGGAGCCCTGATAGGTCTCCGCAGAAATGACCGTCCCATCGGCAAGCGTCACACTAACCGCGCTGCTGCCGGAAGAGACGCTCTGGAAGACCGGCACGCTGGACCCGGAAGTAATCTCCCCCAGTTCGTGCCAGGAAGAGCCGTAATAGGCATACCATGCACCGTCTTCTCCCTTGAGTTTTATGGCTTCGCTCTCGACCTTGGCGGAGAGTTGCGTCCCGTCAAGGGTCCAGTAGCCGTTGGAGGACGCGACGACAGGATTGACATAGGAGAAGTCGTACGCGCTACGCGCAATGACCGTCACTGTGGTCCCGGAGGAGAAGGTGATCTTGCCATCGCTATAGGAAGTCACGGTGCTACCGGAGCCGATCTCCGTGAGAAGGGTCTGGAGCGCCGCAATATCGGAATTCAGGGCGTCGCAGGACACGCTGACACCCTCTTCTGCATCAGAGACCGTAATCAGGTCTTTCATGCAGCCGCCTGCCGAGAGCAGCAGGAGCGGAATCAAAAAAGAAAATACCCTTTTCATAAATGGTTGGTTTAGTTTAATACATGTTGAAATTACGCAATTACTCTGCCGCCCTGCACCAGATTCAGCGAAAGGGCGGATTTCTTCAGCGAACCGGACGGAGCTTTGCCGATTATTGTCTATTTTTGCGAAAATGAAAAGAATTTTCACGGATGAGAAGCGGGAGAATCTGATCTACCTGCTGGTCTGGACGGGACTGTTCCTGGTCGCGGCGCTGCTGGTGCTGCTCCAGGGAGTTTCCCGGCCCGGAGATTCGCCCGGCATCCGGGATGTCCTGCAGATCTGGGGACGGATGCTGCCGTTCCTGGTGCTGTTCCTTGCCCACAACTACCTGGCGGCACCGTTGCTGATCCGACGGCAGAAGCCCTGGGCGTATGTTCTCGCGGCCCTGGGACTGCTGGCCGCCTTCACGGTTTTCCTGGTCCTGACGCGGATCGGCCCCGATCCGACCATGCGCCCGCCGGAGCCTCCGGGCGGACCCGGAATGCGGGGGGTGCCGGGAGGACCGGACATGATGCCGCCCGGTCTGCGCGGCGGACCGATGCCTCTGAGCCCGGAACTGCTCAAAGGCGTGCTGGGCCTGATGCTGATGGCCGCGAACCTCGGGATCAAGTACCAGTTCCAGGCGGCCCGCAATGCCGCGCGGGTGCAGGAGCTCGAACGCGAGAACCTGCAGCAGAAACTGGACACGCTGCGCTACCAGATCAATCCGCATTTCTTCATGAACACGCTCAACAACATCCACGCGCTCGTGGACCTGGACCCGGAAAAGGCCAAAGAGAGCATCGTGGAGCTGTCCAAGATGATGCGGCACATCCTGTATGATTCGGGCAGCGCCACCCTCCCGCTGGCCCAGGAAATCGACTTCCTGCGGCATTACCTGTCCCTGATGCGCATCCGCTACCCGGAGGGCGTGGACATCTCGCTGCAGCTCCCGGAGGGGGACGGCGGGGCCCAGGTGCCCCCGTTGGTCTTCGCCTCCTTCGTCGAAAATGCCTTCAAGCACGGAATCAGTTACGAAACCCCGTCGTTCGTACGCATCTCGCTGGCCCTGGACGGCGGCAAGATCATCTTCCGCTGCGCCAACAGCCGGCAGGCGCCTGCTCCGCAGAAAAGCGGCTCCGGAATCGGCCAGGAGAATGTCCGCCGCCGGCTGGACCTGCTCTACGGCGACCGTTACACCCTGCACATCGACCAGCCCGCCGGGGCCTATGAGCTCCTGCTGGTCCTGCCCTGCCAGCCCGAAACCGCCCAGATATGAACAAGATCCGCGTAATCGCCGTCGATGACGAGCCCCTGGCGCTCAAGCAATTGGAGATGTACATCGCCAAGGTGCCGTTCCTGGAGCCGGTGGCAGCCTGCCGCAGCGCTCTCGAAGCGCGCCGCGTGCTGGACGCTGCCGGCGTGGATGCGATGTTCCTGGATATCAACATGCCGGACATCTCCGGGATGGAATTCGTGCGCACGCTCGCCCATCCTCCCCTGGTGGTCTTCACCACGGCTTATTCGGAATATGCCGTCGAGGGCTTCCGGGTCCATGCCGTGGACTACCTGCTCAAGCCGTTCAGCCTGGCGGATTTCGTCGCGGCGGCGGAGCGGCTGCGCGAGCGGCTGGGCGCACAGGCGGCGCTGGCCGGGGACGTGCCCGTCTCCCTGCAGGAGGATGCCGTCTTCTTCCGTGCCGACGGCCGGACCGTACGGGTGCGCCTGGGGGACATCCGCTGCATCGAAGGGATGAGCGAATACGTCAAGGTCTTTTACGATGGAGCACCTGTGCCGCTGATTGTCCTCATGCGCCTCAAGCAGCTGGAGGAGCGCCTGCCCGCCGCCCGCTTCATGCGCGTGCACAAATCCTTCATCATCAACCTCGGACGCATCCGCGAGGCCGGCAAGAACGACATCATCCTGGACGACGGCACCGCGGTCCCGGTCGGAGACCTCTACCGCCAGGCTTTCCGCGACTACCTCGCAAAATCCAGCCTGGGATAGCCCCGCTATTTCCGTCCGTCCAGTTTTTTCCAGATCCAGTACATCAGCGCACCCCAGGCGAGGAAGAGCACGACATAGACCCAGAAGGGCAGTTGCGCCTGGTAGATATCCCAATTGAGCCGGTGCTCGTAGTCGGGGATATCGGCGTAGTAATAGGCGCCCGCGCCGAAGTCCAGCTCCGGATTGAGCCCGATGCGCCGGACCATGATATAGACGGCAGCCGCCAGGATCAGGCCTCCCACGACGAGGAAGGCGATCCTGGCGGCCGTCTTGCGCTTGGACATCGCTTAGGAAAGGTGCGGGACCGGGAAGAGCACGCCGCTGAGCAGCAGCCACACGGCGAAGAAGGTCAGCACGATGTTGAAGGTCTGGCCAACGAGATAGAGCCACAGCGGCTTGCCGCCCTGCATCTGCTTGACGAGATCCTTGAAGTTGGTATCCAGTCCGATGCAGACGAAGGCCAGCACGAAGGCCCAGTTCTTATACTGGTCGAGCACGCCGTTGATGGCCTTGACCTGGTCCGCACCGCAGAGCGGCAGGATGATGAAGGAAGCCACCAGCGAGGCCACGAAGAAACCGATGATGAATTTCGGGAAACGGGTCCAGATCTCGCCGGCACCGACTTTCTGGCCGTCCTTCTTGTTCACGCTCGTCGCGAAGAAGAGGGCCACGAAAAAGGCGATGAAGCCGATGAGGATGTTCTGGATCATCTTGACGAGCACGGCGGCCTGCTCGGCCTCGCCGCCCAGGACGCTGCCGGCCACGGCCACGGCGCCGGTGCTGTCCACCGTGCCGCCGATGAGCGCGCCGCCCATGATCGGGGACATGCCCGTCCAGCGGATGATCACGGGCTCGAGGGCCATCATCAGGACCGTGAAGATGATGGAGATGGAAATCGTCATCGTCAGGTCATCCTTCTTGCAGCCGGAAGCCGCGCCGCTCGCGATGGCGGCGGAAGTACCGCAGACGCTCGTCGCGGAAGCCATCGTGATCACCAGCGGCTTGTTGTCCATCTTGAGCACGCGGGTGCCGAACCACCACATGAACAGGATCACGACCGGGGTCACGATCCACGCGATACCGAGGCCGTAGAGGCCGAATTTCGCGATGTTGGAGAAGAGCACGGAGAAGCCCATGATCACCAGGCCCGTCTTGATGTAGAACTCGGTCTTGACGGCCGGACGCAGCCAGGCGGGCGTGCCCACCGTATTGGAGATCAGCATGCCCACGATCAGCGCCCAGAAGGCCCATTCGAGGTAGCGGTTGAGGGTGAATTCCGCACTGATGAGGCGGACGACGACCGCCAGCACGAAGACGCCCAGGAAGGCGGGAATGTATTTCTTGGCTTTCTCGCCCAGCAAGACCGCTCCGGCGGTGAAGAGGATGCCGAGCACGAGGACCGTGCGCAGGAGCTTGCCCCAGAAAGCGCCGGCAGCGAACTGCTGGCCCAGGGGGACGACTTTCGCCATCTGGGCGTCGGTCAGGGCCTCACCCCAGGTCCAGGTCTTGAACGTCAATGCAGAGAAATCGAACGCGCCGGTCAGGACGGCCACGCATCCGATCGCGATGATGATGAATCCGATCCACACCGAAAGCCAGTCTTCGGTCTTGAGGAGCTTGGATCCGCTTTTGTTGTTTGCCATTATCTACAGGTTTTGGTTCAAATACAGGGGGCAAAGATAGGTATTTTTCTTTATAACGCGGTCATCGCTGCTCCTTCCGCACGGCGGCCATCATCCCTTCGACCTGCCCGAGGGCCAGCATGCGGCCGAGGAAACTGTAGCCAGGATTGTAGCCGCGCTTTTCGTCGCCGAGCATCGTCTTGCCGTGGTCCACGCGCATCGGGAGATTGCGCCCTTCGCGCTCAAAGATCCGCACCAGTTCCACCAGGTCCGCGCGGCCGGCGGTGTGCGGCGCCTCGACGAAGTCCCCGCCCGGCAGCACGTCGCAGGAGCGCAGGTGCACGAAATGCGTACGCGGAGCGAATTCCCGCGCCATCGCGACCACGTCATTTTGGGCGCCTGCGGAAAGCGAACCGGCGCAGAAGGTCACCCCGTTCTGGAAATCATCCACCGCACCCAGGATCCAGCGGATGTCCTCCGCGTCGCAGCACAGGCGGGGCATGCCGAATACCGGCATGGGCGGGTCGTCGGGGTGGATGCACATGCGGATGTCCCATTTCCGGCAGACGGGCATCACGGCTTCGAGGAAATAGCGTAGGTTCTCGCGCAGCTGCGCCTTCGAGATGCCTTTGTAAGGCACCATCAGGGCGCGGAATTTCTCCACCGGAGAGCCGCCGCCGCCCAGAGGGCCGTTGATGAACCCCTGCGTCTTGGTGATGATCGTGTCGATGATCTGCGCCCGGTCGGCTTCCGTCGCCGTACGGTCCAGCGCTTCTGCTTTTTCCACCACCTCCGGCGGGAAATCCTTCTCCGCCCCTTCGCGCGCAAGGATCTTGATGTCGAACCACGCGAAGCGGACATAGTCGAAATACAGGGAAAGGGTCCCGTCGGGCATCGGACGCTCCAGGTCGGTTCGCACCCAGTCGATGACGGGCATGAAATTGTAGCAGACCGTGTGGATGCCGCAGCGCCCGAGATTCTCCAGGCTTTGGATGTAGGTGGCGATCAGCGCGTCCCGCTCCGGGCCGGCGTATTTGATCTGTTCGCTGACGGGCAGGCTCTCCACCACCGACCAGCGCATGCCGGCCGCAGCGATCTTCTCCTGCGTGGCGCGGATCTCCGCTTCGGGCCAGAGCTGCCCGGGGGCATACTGATGCAGGGCGGTCACCACGCCTTCCACGCCGATCTGGCGCATCATTTCCAAGGTAACTTTGTCGGACGGGCCGAACCATCTCCAGGTCTTTTCCATTGGGTTGCTGTTTTATCGGAACAAAGGTAATGAAAAAAACAGGCTTGTGCGCCGTGGCTTCCTATTTTGGTTTTTTTCTGTATATTTGGGGTTACGAAATAATTATTTGCCAAATACGATATGGAAAAGCTGAATCATCCCGCCATCCTGGTCGTTGACATGCTCAACGACTTCGTGACCGGCGCGATCGGTTGCGACCGCGCCCGTGCCATCGTCCCGGCGACCGCCCGCCTGCTGGACGCCGCCCGCGCCAAGGGCGTCCCCGTGATCTACTGCAATGACGCCCACCTGCCCGGCATCGACCGCGAGCTGGAAATCTGGGGCGACCACGCCATCGTCGGCACTCCCGGCGCGGAAGTGATCCCCGAACTGGCTCCGCAGCCGCAGGATTTCGTCGTGCCCAAGCGCCGCTACAGCGGCTTCTTCCAGACCTCCCTGGACATCCTGCTGAAGGAACTCGGCGTCAAGACCGTCATCATCACCGGCCTCCACACGCACATGTGCTGCCGCCACACCTCCGCCGACGCCTACTGCCTCGGATATGACGTGGTGGCCGCCAAAGAAGCGACCAACTCCTTCACGGAAGAGGACTATCAAGGCGGCCTGGCCTACCTGAAGACCTGCTACGGCGCACCGGCCCTGTCCAACGACGAGCTGATCGCGATGTTCTAACGGAAATAGCGGGACAACCAGTCCTGATCGACCGTTGCGAGGCCTGAAACACCCTCGCGAACCTGGGGATTGCGCCGGAGAATGCCGGCGCAATCTTCGTATACATTGAAGCCCACGGCCACCATCTCCATCTGTCCCTTCTCCGGATAGGTGAAGGTCATCTCACCGTCGGCGCCGTCCGTGCCCACGAACTTGAGCGGAACCTCTTTCTTCAGTTCCTGGTAGGTCACGTATTTGCACATCTCGATGATCACGTCGTCCAGGCCTGCATCGAAGATCTTGATCTTCTCGATGAGGTCCCCGACGCTGCGCACCTGGCGTCCGGTGTATCCTTCGGGCACGCCCTCGGCATTGACGGGAGCATCGGTCAGGACCAGCATCAGGTGCTCCGCGGGGTCGTGGTAGAGGAAGGGCACTTTCAGCAGATTGACCGTCCCGCAGTGCGGGCAGGTCCAGGTGAAAAGCTCCCCGTTCCGGACCCGGTCACGGAGTTCAGGCTGCGTCGCGGCATTCACGCTCTGGGGTATGTCCAGGGCATGTTCTTCGCCGCAACGGCTGCAATGAGGACGGTATTGCATGAATTGAAAATTCTTTTGAAATCGGAAAAACGTTTCCCGTGGAACACTATTTAATCTTCTGTATTTCAGCAGATTAAACGTTAAATAGGAAGTGCATGATGTCACCATCCTGGACGACATAGTCCTTGCCCTCGATACCCATCTTGCCGGCGGCGCGCACGGCGGCTTCCGTCTTGTACTGGACGAAGTCGTCGTACTTGATCACCTCGGCGCGGATGAAGCCCTTCTCAAAATCGGAGTGGATCACGCCCGCGGCCTTGGGCGCCTTGTCTCCTTTGTGGATGGTCCAGGCGCGGCACTCGTCGGCGCCGGCGGTGAAGAAGGTCTGCAGGCCCAGGAGGTGGTAGGCACTCTGGATCAGGCGGACCACGCCGGATTCGTGCAGGCCCATCTCCTCGAGGAACATCTGCCGGTCTTCGTAGTCCTCCATCTCGGCGATCTCGGACTCCGTGCGGGCGGAGATCACGAGGATCTCAGCATGCTCATCCCCTACGGCCTCGCGGACGGCTTCGACATAGGGATTGCCGTTCACCACGGAAGCATCGTCTACATTGCAGACATACATCACCGGCTTGTTGGTGAGCAGGAAGAGATCATGCGCCAGGACGGTCTCCTCGTCATTGAGCAGGGCGACGCTGCGGCAGGATTTGCCCTGCTCCAGGGCTTCCTTGTAGCGGAGCAGCAGGGCCAGGAGTTTCTTGGCTTCCTTGTCGCCGCCGGTCGTGGCTTGTTTCTGGACCTTGGCGATGCGGGCA
Source organism: Bacteroidales bacterium (assembly GCA_017454905.1). Lineage (GTDB taxonomy): Bacteria > Bacteroidota > Bacteroidia > Bacteroidales > UBA932 > Cryptobacteroides. The sequence goes on along the minus strand of JAFTCB010000059.1, from coordinate 28,666 downwards.
TTCACCGTCTCCAGGTCCTTGATCTGGAGCTCCAGGTCCACGACTTCCTTGTCGCGCACCGGGTCCACGGAGCCGTCCACGTGGACGACATTGCCGTCGTCGAAGCAGCGCAGCACATGCAGGATGGCGTCGCATTCACGGATGTTGGCCAGGAACTGGTTGCCCAGGCCCTCCCCGCGGCTGGCTCCCCGCACCAGGCCCGCGATGTCCACGATATCGACCGTGGCCGGGATGGTGCGCTGCGGGTGACAGATCTCCGTCAGCACCTCCAGGCGCTTGTCCGGGACATTGGTGGAACCGAGGTTGGGCTCGATGGTACAGAACGGGAAATTGGCGCTCTGGGCGCCTCCGACGCTGACGCAGTTGAAGAGGGTGGATTTGCCGACATTCGGCAGGCCGACGATACCGCACTTGAGGGACATGATTCTTTCTTTTAAAACAAGGCAAATTTACGCATTTTTCGCCATATTCGCGGTATGAAACGAACTATGATCCTACTTCTCTTGCTGGCCGGATTCCCGGCCCAAGGTTTTTCCCAACCGAAGGATTCCCTTCTGATTGTCTTCTGGAACGTCGAGAATTTCTTCGACTACCATTCCGAAAACAAGCCGCAGTACTGGACGGCGGGCCGCTTCTATGCCAAGTGTGATGCCGTGGCCAAGACCCTGCTGCGCATCGCGGACCGCTACGGACGGCTGCCGGATGCGCTGGGGCTGGCTGAGGTCGAGAACGGATTCGTGCTGCGGCAGCTGGCCGGAGCGACGGCGCTGCGCAAACTGGACTACCGGATCGTGCACTACGAATCCCCGGACCACCGGGGCATCGACTGCGCGCTGCTCTGCCGACGGAGCACGTTTCCCGTGCGCGCCAGCGCACCCAAACACATTCCGGACAGCGCCGGCGGGGTGATGGCGACCCGCGACATCCTGCTCGCGGAGTCCGACAGCCTGGCGGTCCTGGTGAACCACCATCCTTCGCAGCTGGGCGGGAAGTCGGACCGGCGGGAGCGGGCCCGCGCGCGGCTGCGGGAGCTCACGGATTCGCTGCACGCGGCGGGATGCCGGCGGACGCTGGCGGTCGGGGATTTCAACGAGGATCTGTGGGGCGGCCAGGGGACGCTGAAGTACAACGGGCGCTGGGAGAAGATTGACGGCGGGTTTGCCGAAGGCTTCTCCGCGGTGCGGGAGGAAGTATTCGCGGATCCGGTCCTGCTGGAGCCGGATGCGGCCTTCGGCGGACAGAAACCGCGCCGGACCTTCGTCGGGCCGCGCTACCGGGGCGGCGTGAGCGATCATCTGCCTGTTGTCTTTATCGTTTATTTTTGATACATTTGTGATTGCGACAATTCTGAATAATCACATAGTTATGGACATGCAGACCAAAATCCACGAGAAATTCCTCGCATCCTTCGGCGAAGGCGGTACCATGTACGCCTCTGCCGGCCGTATCAACCTCATCGGCGAACACACTGACTACAACGGCGGTTACGTCTTCCCCGGCGCCATCGACAAGGGGATCATGGCCGAGATCAAGCTCAACGGAACAAACCGCGTCCATCTCCACTCGATGGATTATGACGCCTCCACCTCCTTCGGCCTGAACGAAGAGGACAAGCCCGAAGAGGCCTGGGCCCGCTATGTCTTCGGCGTCTGCCGCGAGACCCTCAAGCGCGGCGGCAAGGTCGAGGGCTTTGACGCCGTCTTTGCAGGCGACGTGCCCCTCGGCGCCGGCCTGTCCTCCTCCGCTGCCCTCGAGAGCTGCTTCGCTTTCGCGCTCAACGACCTCTTCCAGAACAATATCGACAAGTTCGAGCTTGCCAAGATCGGCCAGAGCACCGAACACAACTACTGCGGCGTGAACTGCGGCATCATGGACCAGTTCGCCTCCTGCTTCGGCAAGAAGGGCAGCCTGATCCGCCTCAACTGCAAGACTCTTGAATACAAGTATTTCCCCTTTGATCCCAAGGGCTACAAGCTGGTGCTGGTGGACTCCTGCGTGAAGCATGAGCTCGCCTCCTCCGCCTACAATTACCGCCGCCAGAGCTGCGAGCGCGCTGCTGCCGCCATCAAGAAGAACCACCCGGAAATCGACTTCCTGAGCGACTGCAAGCGCGTCTGGCTGGACGAGGTGCGCGACGAGATCTCCAGCGAGGACTTCATCCGCGCGGAGTACGTGATCGGCGAGGTGCAGCGCGTGCTCGACGTCTGCGACGCCCTGGAGCGCAGCGACTATGAGACCGTCGGTGAAATGATGTACCAGACCCACTTCGGCCTGAGCCGGCTTTACGAAGTGAGCTGCGAGGAGCTGGACTTCCTCAACAAGCTGGCCCGCCGGATCGGTGTGACCGGTTCCCGCGTGATGGGCGGCGGCTTCGGCGGCTGCACCATCAACCTGGTCAAGGACGAGCTCTACCTGCCGTTTGTCGCGGCCGCCAAGGCGGAGTTCACCCTCAAGTTCGGCCACGCCCCGAAGATCTACGACGTCGTCATCTCCGACGGCGCCCGCAAGCTCTAGACCCCGCCTTTCCGGGCCGGACCCGGAATCGTGCAGCGTCGCCTATGTCCCCGGAAATGCTGCCAATGTCCCATTCTGATGGACGTTGGCAGCACTTTTTCTATCAATCCAGTATCATCTTGCCCAGGTACATGACATGGTCCTTGTCCCAAAGAAGGGCATAGAGTGTATTCTCGGCTTTGTCGAAACTGATCGGAGCGGCACTGTAGCCACCGGTCTGGATGCAGCGCAGGCCCCGGCCTTCCCAATCGAAGAAGGCAATCCGGTCGCAAGCCGGCCGCCCGGTTTCGAAATCCTTTTCTTCGTTGAAGAAAGACGTGATGAAGCCGTCATCCGTCGCCATGATCCGGGACAGGCCCACGCGGGATGTCGAAGCAGGCTTACCCTGGACGAACCCGGGATCGACCCAGTACAGGCAGTGTTTCCGGACAATCTCCCCATGCGAGAGGCTGAACAGCTCCATGACACAGCCCCAGGTGGTGGACAGGGCGAGTTTGCTGCCATCCGGAGACAGGGCGAAATACGGCCATGCCGTACTATACTGCCTCCAGATGAGATACCGGTCCTCGTACGGGTATTCATCATAGCTTGCGACGGGGCCGTCCGGTCCGGTCCAAAGGATCCGCGGCGTATGGTCCGGCCCGGCCCGCGGGGACAGACTGGTAACTACAACCATCCGGTCCGGGGCGACGCCCGCCCAGGTCATACTCCTGTCGCTCATCGGGATTTCTCCCAGGAACGCCTCCGCCATCGGCCCCTGGGCCAGAAGTGCCGGCAGGGAATACCGCTTCAGTCGGGGCGGATTGGCATCGAACACATACAGGGTATCTCCCATCACCTGGATATCCAAGGCGAGCGTGATTTCCCCTGCGGACCGGCCGGTCGGAAGCGTGCTCAGCTCCCAAGCACCCGTGCGTTTGCTGTAGAAATGGATATTGTTGCCGGGAGCCCTATCGTTCGACATCAGGATCAGATGGTCTTGCCATGCTGCTTCGGCCCCCACGACCGAGTGCATCAATTCCTCACCCAGGATGGTGAAATCCCGCTGCTCGACCTTGCGGAAGCGGGGTTCGGCATATTCCCCGTCCTTCGGGGCACAGGCGGCAAAAAACAACAGCACTGCGGCCATGAGGCAGAAACATCTTGTCTTTTTCATATTTGATTAGTCTTCAGTCTCTTCACAAATATAACTAAAAAATTAATTACCGCCAATATCCCCAAAATGCAGGACATTGGCGGTAATTCCGCTCTCCGGAAGAGGCGAGGCCCTCCGGAGGCATCAGAAGTCGAACCAGAGGCGGATGTGATATCCCTCATCCCCCTTGTTCATCTTGACGGAGGCGCTGCCTCCGTCCGTGCCCTGGGAGTTGACGGCCGGGATATCCAGCAGGAAGGAGATGTCTCCCGCCGGGAAGGCAGGCCAGGAATTGCCGCGCCCTTCCTTGTCGCGCGGCTCTTCGGGGGTATAGAGGCGCAGGAACAGGCCGTCCGTCTCGCTATGGACGGTCAGGGGAGCCGCGTCTTCCGTGAGCAGCGTCGCCCAGTAGAGACCGGCATGATAGCCCTTGAACTCGGGATAGACCAGCGGCTCATAGTACTCGCCCGTCACGGTGTTGTTCTTCGCTTTTTCCCAGATATTGTAACGGGTGCCCTTAAGGCGGTTTTTCCAGACGCGATACGGTCCACGGCCGAGGTAGCGCACGCCCGTGACCGCCTCCTCCGGGAAGTCGAAGGAGAAGCCCAGGTTGAAGACTTCCCGGTCCACGTAGCTGCCCTTGAACTGGTTGTCGGTGCGGAAGTTGAGCACCAGCGCATCCATGCCCAGCCGTCCGTCCGGCGTCATTTTCCACACGATGGTGTCGGCCGCGCCGTCGTATTTCAAGGCCAGGACGGCCGTGTCGCCCTGCATGCGCAGGTCAGCGGTGCGGAGTTGCATCTGCATCCCGACAGCCACCGGACCGTTCCGCAGCGGAAGCGCGCTTCCGTCCTTGCGCAGCTCGGTCAGCGTCCCGTCCTTAGGGTTGAAACGGGCGCTCACGCCGGCGGCGGAGAGCATATAGGACCCGTCCGCAGCCGTAGCGAAGGACGCAGCACCCGGATTCCTGCGTGCCGGGGCGTGGGCGGCATAATACTCCGACGCTGTCCTGATCGGGAAAGTCCAGGTGCAGAGGGTATCCCCCGCGGCACCATAGGCCTCGAGTTCGAGCACATCGCCCTCGCGGAAGCCTGCCGGAAGGTCAAAATGGGCCTTTCCGGTCTCTCCGGGACCGATGGCGGGCAGCATCACCGCGCCGGAGGCGAGGCAGTCTGGTGCTTCCGCAGCGCCCGGCGCCGGCAGACGGAGCACTTTCCAACCCATGCGGCTCTCCGTGAGCGAGGAGAACAGGAAGGCGTTCTCCACCAGGAAATCCCCCCGGAAGGCCGCGCCCGCGACGAAGGGCTTCACCTGCACAGGTGACCAGACCTCGCGGACGGTATAGAAACTCCCCTCCGGCTGCCGGTCCGCACTGACGATGCCGTCCGGCGCATTGGGGCCGTAGGTGTCCAGCTTGCCCGTATCGCTGCGTAGCAAGGCCTCGTCCACATAGGCCCACAGGAAGCCGCCCGCAAAGAGGGGGCTCCGCCGGAATTTGGCCCACAGGCCGTCCAGGCCGGCGCCCTGCCCACGGTCATAGAGGCCGTGGAGGAACTCCGTCATCATGAAGACCTGCTGCCCCCGCTCTTGGCGGTAGACATTGTCCGCGGCGGTCGGGTAGTGCCGCGTGTCCAGGCCGTCGAAAGCCGCCCAGGGATGGATGACGTGCCGCTTCTGGGGGTCATATTTTGCGAAATCCCGGTCGATCGAGGTATTCCATCCGCCTTCGTTGCCGTTGCTCCACAGGAAGATGCAGGGATGGTTGACATCGCGCGTAATCATTTCCGGCAGCAGCCGGGCGGCCAGCTCGTCGCTGTAGGAGTTCTGCCAGCCGGCCAGCTCGTCGAGGTACAGCAGTCCCAGCGAGTCGCAGACGTCCAGGAAATGTACGTCCGGCGGATAGTGCGAGCGCACGGCATTCATGTTCATGGCCTTGATCAGGCGGGCGTCCTGCAGGTCCGTCGCCTTGCTGACGCTCCGGCCGGTGCGCGACTCGAAGCAGTGGCGGTTGGTTCCCTTGACCAGGAGTTTCACGCCATTGAGGTAGAGGCCGTCCTGCGGACGAAACTCAACGGTCCGGAAGCCGATGCGCTCCTCACTCTGGTGGAGCAGGGCGCCGTCCCCGGAGAGCAGCCGCAGGCGCAGCCGATAGCGGTTGGGGTGCTCCGGATCCCAGGTTTTCACACCCGCCCAGCGGGTGGAAAGCGTCTGGACGGACGAAGCGTCCAACGGGAGCACCTGCGTGCCGGCCACCTGCCCCGAGGCGATCTCCTCCAGGCGCAGCTCCACCTTTTCCGAGCCGGAAATCCCGGCGAGGTGGAGTTCGGTGCGCAGGGTGCCGTCGGCACGCGCATCCACAGCCACCCGCTCGATGCAGTGCTGCGGACGCGCCTCCAGATACACGGGCCGGTAGATGCCGCCGAAGAGCCACCAGTCTGCCCGGCGCTCCGCGGCATTGACCGAAGCGTCGGCCGACTGCTTGTGGACCGTTACCTCAAGCTGGTTCTTCCGTCCGTATTTGACCAGGTGGCTGATATCATAGGAGAACCGGTAGAAACCGCCCTGGTGCACGGCCCCGGCGCTGACGCCGTTGACCTTGACCTCGGCGTCCGTCATCACGCCCTCGAAGACGATTCGGACCTGCTTCCCGTTCCAGGTGCGCGGCACCTCGAAGCTGTGCCGGTAGATGCCATATTCCTCAGTGAATGCGTGCTCACGGTAGTCCCGCCAGGCCTTTTCGGAATCGCGGTCGTAGATGTAGTAGCGGCCATAGGTGTAGCCGCCGAACCCCTGCTGCTCCCAGCAGGAAGGGACCTCGATCTTGCTCCATTTCCGGGCGTTCATCCCGTCGGAACACCAGAAATCCCAGGTCACGGTATCCTCCGGACCCGTGCCGGAAAGATAGCGTGTTTCCGTCTGCTGGGCGCCGGCGGTCCAGGCCAGGATCAGGAGGAGGATAAGGGAGAATAGACGTTTCATGTCGGATCAGAAATAGGTTCTATCCAAAACTACTAAAAATAGGCAAGAAAAACAACGGAGACCTCGCGCGTACATATCCAAATGACCGAAACGACACCCTTCTTTGCACGACGAAGATTCCTTCCCTTCCCTAGCGTCTTCAATGTCCGGTAAGACGGACATTGAAGAGGGTCCGGGGGAACAGAAAAAAGCCAATGTCCGAGATTTTCAGACATTGGCTTTTTTGCTGCCTCCCAAGACAGTCGGGGCGTAGCCGCTAGAAGAACCGCTCGCGGTTGTCCTTGACGTTGTCGTAGTCCTGCATGACGGAGAGGATCAGCTGGGAGAGGTACTGCGCCTTCTGGGTGGCCAGGTTCTTGGCGTCAGCCTCGGTGTAGAAGCTGCCGGTCTGCTTGCCGGATACGCTGACAACATAGGTGCCCATGACACCGGCCACGGGACCGTAGATCTCGCCTTCCTTGGCGGAAGCGATGGCGCCGATGAGCGCCGGCTCGATGCTCGTGGAGCCCAGGGACATCGCATCGCGGTGCTCGACCTGGACGCCGAGACGCTCGGCCACTTCCTCGATGGTCTTGGCACCGGCGATCTTCTCGGCGACTTCCTGGTTCTTCTTGGCCTGGAGCTTGTCAGTATAGAGCTTGTCCTGGATCTGGGAAGCAACCTTCTCGACCGGGGCGAAGCCTTCCTTGGTCGCATCCTTGAGGGCCACGACGAAGAAGTAGTTGTTGTCCACGGTGATGATGTTGGAAGCCTTGCCGACCTTGGCGTCGAAAGCCCAGCGGGTCACTTCCTTGGCGTTGTCGATGGCGCCGTAGTTGGCCGTGGCCTCGGTGATGGTGGCCGGATGGGAATAGACCTTGGTGGAGTCGAGGGCCTTCTTGTAGCCATCGTAGGTACCGCCGGCGAGGGTGGCGAAGGTGTTGGCCTGGCTGTAGTAGTTGTTGAAGGTCTCCTTGCTGGCCAGGGCGGTCTTCTCGAGGATCGCGACCTGCTTCTTGGCGACCGGCTTGGTCTTCTGGCTCACGACGACCACGTGGGTGCCATACTGGGTGTTGAGCACGAACGGCTCACCGACCTTGGCATCGAAGACACCCTCGAAACCCGGAATCATGTAGGACTGGGTCATCCAGCCGATGCTGCCGAGTTCACCGTCAGCGGCGGAAGCCTGGTCAGCGGAATAGCTGACGGCCAGGTTGGCGAGGTTGCCGCCCTTCTTGAGGACGGTCACGAGGCTGTCGGCCGTGTGGGCGGCATTGTCACCCTGGAGCAGGATGTGCTTGACGAAAGCGGAGTCGGGAAGCATCTTGTTGTCCATTTCGCGGGCAGCGAAGAAGCTGTTGCCGGCGGTCACGATCTGCGTCAGCTTGCTGCCGCCGAAGATCTGGTCGTCGATCTCGCTGTTGATGGTACGGAGCTCACCGGCCTTGTACCAGTAGTTGCTGAGGGGCTGCTCGGAGTTCTTGGACAGGAAGGTGCGCATGTTGTCCGTCGTGGCGAACTCGTCGTAAGCCTCGTTCATCGCGTCGCTGGCGGCGGCGATGTCGGCTGCGGACGGGACGACCTCATAGACCACATACTCCACATCGCGGCTGGCTTTCTGCTTGAAGAAATCCTTGTGGTTCTTGTAGTAGGCGCGGATCTCGTCGGAGGAGACGGTGACCGTACTGTCCGGGACCACGGGATAGAAAGCGAGGCAGTAGTCCACGTCTGCGGTGGTGTTGCCCTCTTCGATGGCCTGGGTGAGCTGCAGGGCGTTGTCGTTGCCGCTGGCGGTGAACAGGGCGCCGTACTTGGCATAGTACTGCTGGTTGTGGACCGTGTTCTGGAGGTAGTTCCAGTAGGTGCGGAGCTGGCCGCTCTCGTCACTCTCGACGTTCTGGATGAAAGCCTTTAGGCGATCGGCGGAGAAGTTGCCGGTCTCATCCATGAAGATCGGGTTCTGGGAGATCGCCGGGGAGACGAATTCGCCGCCCATCAGGGCCAGCATCTCTTCCTCACCGACGGTGATACCCGCCTCCTTGGCATTCTTGACAAACATGTATTTGTCCAGGAGCTCCTGCCAGGCAGCGTTGCGGATCTGCTTCTGGGTGTCCTCGTCGCGGACGGAGCCGGAGAGGAGCTCGTTGATGGTCGTGTAACGGTCGATGTCCGCCTGGAAATCCGTGTAGGATACATTCTTGCCTGCAATCTGTCCGACGTCATATTTGGAAGACATCGAATTGAGTGCAGACTCCAGCGTGCTAGGGTCGATGATGAAGGACAGAAGGGCCAGCGCGATGATGATGGAGATCACGAGGCCGAACTTAACGCGTATTTTTTCAAGTACCGCCATTGTTATGTGTTTTTATAATTTTCCGATAAGGGGTGCGAATTTAGTCATTTTTTTGGAAATGGCCCAATAAAATTCACAGAATCAATGATTACCGCCGTAGAATCCTGCACGACCACCCCGTAACCGTCGAAAGGACGGTACAGAATGGAGTTGCGCACGTGGTCATCCGAGCGCATTCCGAATCCCTGCAGGAAGCCCTGTCGGGAGTACATCTTGACATAGCAGTCCGTGTAGAGTTCTTTCTTTTTCTGGTCCCAGTAGATCGTGTCCGTCTCCATGGTCTCCTGCTCGATGACGTTGTGCAGGATGACATTGCCGAAGGCTTCCCAGATCTCGTCCCGGTTCCTGTCCTTGGGGACGATGTGCCGGGCGTCGTCCGCGACGATGATGGATTCGAGCAGCCCGTCCTCGGTATAACCGTAGACGGACAGCCCCTGCGGGAAGGCATCGAAGGATGCCGTGTCCGTGTCGTAGTGCTCCATCAGGTTGGACTCGATCCGCATCGAGACGGCCCCGTTCCTGGTCTGGACCGCGAACATATCATACGTCCGCTGGGTCGGAGTCTTGCTCAGGTCAAGCTTGTCCGCCTCCCCTATCCGGTTCTTGCAAGAAACGACAATGCTGGCAATCACAGCCGTGATTGCCAGCATGCGCAAGATATTTGCGTGTCTGTCCAAATTATCGGGTACGCACCGTGGTGGTGGCGCGCATGCCACCGCAGACAACCGTGTAGGACTGTCCCTTGGTGATGTCGTACATGAAGGCCTCGGCGGTCTCCGGGAAGTAGACGCTGTACTGGCTGATGTAGCGGTTGGCCTCGTCGGTGAGGCTCGCGTCGGCAGCCTTTGCCTTGTTCATATAGTCGCAGGCGACCCAGTAAGGAGCGCGGCGGGAGATCTCGTCGCCACCGCAGCGGGTGCTGCCCCAGATGTTGCCGATCAGGAAGTAGGCCTTGCCGGCGAGGGACTCGTTCTCGGCAGCCACCTTGGAGGCATACTCGAAGGCGCGGGCGCTCTCTCCGTTCTTGAAGCAGAAGGTGGCGAGTTCATAGGTCCAGTCGGCCTTGCGGGTATCTTCGATATCGTCGCTGGCAAGGGCATTCTCCATATAGACAATGGCTTCCTTCACATTGCCGCGGGCGCCGTGCAGACGATACAGATAGTAGGAAGAACTGGCGGAAGGATCCAGCTTGTTCATCGTGGTGACGGCCTGGAGGAAGAGATCGTTGTTGTCGCAACCCTCGGTCATGCTCATCGTCTTGACAATGCTCTGGGCGAGCTGGAGGTTGTCCGGATCGGCGGCCAGGCGCGGGGTATAGAGCTCGACGAGGCTCTCGCAGCTGGCGACCTTGCTGCCGGCAAAGAGGCTGCCCATGTCATTCTTGACATTGGCGATCTGCTCCTTCTCGGCGTCGTTGTCCGGCTTGGCGTTCTCCAGCAGGTCGGAGTTGCGCTGGTAGGCGTTGATCACGGTCTCGGCGTCCAGCTTGCCGTCCTGGAAGAGGTCGATGGCGGCCTGCATGTCGAAGAGCAGGATCGTGGCGCGGGTATCGGCCTGATTATTAGCGATGATGCCCTCATAACCGTCATAGAGTTTCTGAGCGTCCTTGACATAGTTGTGGAGATCCTGGCCCTTGTTGTTGTACGCGGTCACGGCATACTTGGGATAGTACTGGGCACGCGTATCGTGGATGGTCAGAAGGGTATCCACCAGCTTGGCCTGATATTCGGCGTCCTTGGCATTCTTGGTGATCAGGCGGCGGAGCAGGGTCGTACCGTCGATCAGGAGGTTCTGGCTGGCCGTAGGAGGGCAGATCTTGTAAGCCTTGCGCCAGCTCGGGATGGACTCATCGTAATTCTTCTGCTTGAAGTACTCCTTGTAGAAGGAGAGATTCGTGATGCACTGGGCGCTGTCGGCGCCGTACTTGCCCTGAGCGAAGCCATGGGTCCCCACCAGCATCGCAGCAAAGGTCAGAATGACAACAGTTAATTTTTTCATATCGCTATAGTGTTATTTTATTTTAATTGTATTGGGTCTTGCGGAACCAAATGTCAAAAAAGTTAAAGCCGATCGAGAAGTTGACGTAATTCTCGCGGATCATTTCTCCCGCGGGGCTGCCCCTCCGTCCGAAGTCGACACCCAGTGTGATGCCGTTGTTGCGTCCGAGATTACCGAGGTAAACGGGGAACGTCACTCCGATCGTTATACCAGTAGATGCAACTTTCTTGCCATCGAGCAAATAATACTCGTTCTTGTGGTACGCACCAACCCTGTAGGCGGTCCTCATCAGGTAGGAACGCACGTCGTTGCGGTTGGGGATGATCTCGAATCCGAAGCGGTAGGAATCCGCGACGGAAGCACGGAAAAGCTTGCTGGCGGAGAAGCCGCGTGCGTTATCCATCCCGGAACCGGACCAGTCCGCCCGGCTGTAGTCGAATTCGGCCATCCACTTGCCGGAATTCTTGAAAGAAATGCCTACGGCCAACTCGCTCGGAATGGTCACGACGGCATCCTGGCCCAGTTTGTCAAGTTTGTAGAAGAGCGTATCCGAGGCCGCGGTACCTGCGGAGAAGCGGCTGCTTTCCATGGTCCCCCGGATGGTCGCCGGCGTGGAATAGGTGGCGCCGATCCCGATGGTATAGCGGGCGCTCACCGGCTGCTCGAACTGGAGACCGAACTTGAAGGAGTGGGCGGTCAGCTTGGCGCTCGTACCGTTCTTGATGCTGTTGTAGGAGGCATCGTTGAAGGTCGTATAGTAGGTCTTCTCGATATTGCCGAAGTGATAATTCCATTGGGCGCCGAGGGAAAGCCGTTTGGCGAAGGTCACACCCACAGCGGCGAAAGCCTTATAGATGCTTCCGGAACCGTCGGCAGAGTAGGTGATGTTGCCCGTGCGTCCGATCAGGTCCGGATCGGTGTACATGAATCCGTAGCTGAAACCCGTGTCGCTGAACGGCATGACGCCCACCATCATGGCCATGTTGTGCCACAGCGGGAAGGACATCGCCAGATCGTTGATGTTGAACGTGTTGCTGGCGGATTCGATGTTGCCCTGCTTGAATATTTTGTTGTCGCTGTAGAGCGAGAAGTCCGTCATGAAGGCGAGGCTGTCCCGCGCCGTGACCGCGGCGGGGTTCATGATATTCAGTACAGAGTTGTTGCGCATGGCCACGCCGACGCCGCCCATGGATTTGTTGTAGGCGCTGCCCGGCTGGCTCAGATCGCCGACACCGTAGATGGAATAAGGCGTGAAGACACCATCAGCCTGCCCGTGCGCGCTGATAGCAGTGCTCACGGCAAGGATGGCGGCCAATGCTGTTCTATTTAAGATTCTTCTTAACATAGTCATCCGTTATCAGTGCCAGGCCCATCAAAACCATATTGCAAACTACAAATATGGAATTTTTCATTTTTTTGGCAAAATAAATTGCGTCACCTCCTGTAAAAATCACAATATTTTCGGGTCTGAGCCTGGTGTACCCTTCAATTTCAAACATTATGCCCGAAATCACGCCGGAGGCAACCGACTCCCGGATCGAGTGTCCTTCCGGTTCGATCCGGTCCGGCGTGTCGACCAGCGGGAGCGTTTTGGAATAGCGTTCGAGCGCCTTGAAGCGCGTCCGGCAGCCGGGGGAGATGTTGCCGCCGAGGTAGCGGCCCTCGCGGCTCAGGAAATCCACCGTGAGCGTCGTGCCGAAGTCGAAGACGGTGACGGGTTTCTCCTTGAACAGGAAGCCGGCCGCGACGAGTTCCGCTGCACGGTCATAGGACAGATATTCCGGCAGGTTGTAGCGCAGCAGCAGGCCGGTATGTGCCTGGTCCAGGATAAGCAGATGGCCGCAAAATGCGCGCAGCTGCTGCTCCTCTTCGGGAGATACGCCGCTGGCGGAGGCCACGGTCAGCACCTCGGGACGGTCCTTCTCCAGCAGGGAGAGCAGATAATCCATCATCTTCTCGCCCTGGTATCTGAAGGTCTTGCCGAGGGTGGTTCCCTCGACCCAGGCGGCTTTGAGCGCCGTATTTCCTGCTTCTACTACAAGGTTGGCCATGATCGCAATTCCTGCAAATTTAAGAAATTTATCGCAACTTCCCCAGCAAGCTGTGTGCATCCTTCAGCGAAGGTACCCCGCGCACCACGATTTTAAGTTTGCTCTCCGACTGTTTGAGTTCGTAGCGGGGCACGGCGACCGTGCGCTCCAGGATCGTCGCAAAAGTCTGGGACTTGTAGTACGGCGACATGGGATTGGCGATGAAGAAAGCGATCATCAGGCCGTTCTTGACGATGACCTTCTCGAATCCCAGGGATGCGCCGAGGTTGCGGATCTTGACGACTTCGAACAAGTTGGACAGTTCCTGGGGGAAGGTGCCGAAACGGTCTGCGAGCTGGGCGGCGAAGCGGTCGATCTCCTTGTCCGAAGACATCGCATCGATGGTCCGGTAGATCCGGATCTTCTCGGCGGTGACGTCGATGTAGTCGTCCGGGATCATGGCGGGCTGGTCCGTCTCGATGGTGCATTCCGTGACGAAACGGCTTCTCTCGCTCTTGGTCACGATGCCCGTCTCCACGCCCAGTTCCTCCATGGCTTCCGCCAGGATCTTCTGGTAGGTTTCGAAGCCCATGTCCATGATGAAGCCGCTCTGCTCGGCACCCAGCAGGTTGCCCGCCCCGCGGATATCCAGGTCCTGCATGGCGATGTTGAAACCGCTGCCCAGGTCGGAGAATTCCTCGATGGCCTTGAGCCGACGGCGGGCGTCGTCGGTGATGCTGACCAGCGGGGGAACGATCAGGTAGCAGAAGGCTTTCTTGTTGGAACGGCCCACGCGGCCGCGCAGCTGATGCAGGTCGCTCAGGCCGAAATTCTGCGCCTGGTTGATCAGGATCGTATTGGCATTGGGGATGTCCAGTCCGTTCTCGATCAGCGTGGTGCAGAGCATCATGTCATAGTCTCCCCGGATGAAGTCGAGCATCTTGGTTTCCAGTTCCTTGGCTTCCATCTGTCCGTGTGCGACACAGATCTTCATGTCCGGGATCAGGCGGTGCAGGATGTCGTGGATGGCAGGGAGTTCTTCGACCTTGTTGTGGAGGAAGAAGACCTGGCCGCCGCGGTTGAGTTCGTAGTTGATGATGCTCTTGATCTCCTTTTCGTCGAAGAGGATGATTTCCGTCTGCACCGGGATGCGGTTGGGCGGCGGCGTGTTGATGATGCTGAGGTCCCGGGCACCCAGCAGGGAGAACTGCAGGGTACGCGGGATCGGGGTCGCCGTCAGGGTCAGCGTGTCCACGGAGGCTTTGATCTCGCGGAGTTTTTCTTTTGCGGAGACGCCGAATTTCTGCTCTTCGTCGATGATGAGCAGCCCGAGGTCCTTGAAAACGAATTCCTTTCCGAGGATCTTGTGCGTACCTATCAGGATGTCTATCTGTCCCGCCTGCAACCGGCGCTTGATGTCGGTGATCTCTTTGGCCGTGCGCAGGCGGCTGACATATTCGACGTTGCAGGGGAGGTTCTGGAGCCGCTGGCGGAAGGTATTGTAGTGCTGCAGCGCCAGGATGGTGGTAGGCACCAGGACCGCAACCTGCTTGCTGTCGTTAACGGCCTTGAACGCCGCCCGGACTGCGATTTCGGTCTTGCCGAATCCTACGTCCCCGCAAATCAGGCGGTCCATCGGGCAATTATCTTCCATGTCCCGCTTGACCGCGGCGGTGGCCGTCTCCTGATCCGGGGTATCTTCGAACATGAAGGAGGATTCAAGTTCTTCCTGAAGATAGGTGTCGGGGGAGAAGGAGAATCCTTTCGAAGCCCTGCGCTTGGCGTACAGTTGGATCAGGTCCTTGGCAATGTCCTTGACCTTGGATTTGGCGCTTGTTTTGAGGGTCGTCCAGGTTTTGGATCCCAGTTTGTTGATCCGCGGGGCTTCGCCGTCCTTGGAGCGAAAACGGGAGATCTTGTGCAGGGCGTGGACGGAGACGAACACGACATCCCCATCTTTGTAGGTGATCTTGACCACTTCGCGCATGCGCCCGAAATCATCCCGCATCCGGACCAGTCCGCCGAAGATGCCGACGCCGTGGTCGATATGGACCACGTAATCACCTATGTTGAAGGAATTCAGGTCGTTGATGGTCAGTTGCTCGCTCTTCTCGACGGTACGCCGGATGCTGACCCGGTGGAAGCGGTCGAAAATCTCGTGGTCCGAGTAGCAGCAGATCCTGTCCTGCGCATCGATGAAGCCGCTGTGGATGTTCTTTCCGGGCACGAATTGCGGAATCAGCCCGCCGTTCTGGGAAAGGATGGAGCGGATGCGTTCCAGCTGGGATTCTTTTTCTCCATAGATATAGACCGTATAATTGTTTTCGATACGGCTGCGGATATCCTCCGTGAGCAGTTCGAAATTCTTGTTGAAAGAAGGTTGCGGAGATATCTGGAACGTGACAAAGTCTTCTCCGCCGTGCGAGAGGGGAGTATCGATATAGATATCCTGGAATTCCTGCAGCAGGGGGAAGAAGGTTTCGGAAGCATACATATCCGAAGAATCCAGCCAGATCAGGCTCCCTTTCGGAAAAATCCCGGCAACGTTCTGCCCGGATCCGGCGACACCTCCCACCACGTCGGAGACGATGTCCACCTGCTGGATTTCTTCCTTGGAGAGCTGGGTGTTGCAGTCGAAAGAGTGGATATTCTCTATCTCATTGCCCCAGAAGGAGAAACGATAGGGATAATTGTCCGAGAAGGAAAAGATGTCCACGATGGATCCGCGGATGGCATACTGGCCCGGAGAGGAGACGAAATCCACTTTTTCGAAGCCGCGGGAGGAGAGGATACGGATGATTTCTTCATGGGATATTTCATCTCCGATCTTGACGGTCATGACAGCTTCCTTGATGGTGTCTGTGGCCGGGATTTCTTCCGAAAGCGCCTCCGGATAGGTCACGATGATCAACAGATCAGAAGAATATGCCGCAAGGATCTGCGCGATGGCAGCTGTGCGCTGGACTCCCAGGGAGGATTTGTAATTGCTGCGCTCCACGTTCTTTCCGGACTCAGGCAGGAAGAATACCCGGTCCCCTTCGATGAGGTGGTACAGATCCGCGGCGCAGTATTCTGCACTTTCCCGGTTGGGAAGTACGATGACATGCATGCCCTCCCGGGCAACCTGACTGAAGACGAACCAGCGTGCAGACAAAAAAAGCCCGCGGCAGAATACATCCTTCCCGGATTGGATCCTGTCCCGAAGCAGTTCCGAAGATTTCGAACTTATCAACATTACCAACTAAAAAGCGGTTGAAAAGCCTGTTGAAAAGCGGTGAAAAAGCTCTTTCCGGCTGTGGATAAAAAGCGCCGCCGGGTTTTCAACTTGATTGAAAACAGTATTTCAACAGACTTTTTAACTTTCAATTCTTTATTTAATAATTTGAATGCCAGGGACTTGAATATATTATCAACATTTCAACAACCCTAAAATAAAACAACAAATTATCCAAATAAAAGAACTATATTTGTATTCTGATTGTCACCGACTTGTATGCCAGACTTCGACCCTCATAACACAAACGACGGCAAAGATAAGGATTTAGACGGAATAATCCGGCCTCAGGAACTGGAAGATTTCACGGGACAGGGAGAAATCGTCTCCCGGCTCCGTATCTATATCCAGGCCGCCAAGATGCGTGGAGAGTCTCTGGACCATACCTTGTTCCATGGCCCTCCCGGTCTGGGCAAGACGACGCTGGCGCATATCATCGCCAATGAGATGGGGGTCAACATGAAGATCACTTCCGGCCCCGTCCTGGACCGTCCGGGCGACCTGGCCGGACTGCTGACTTCCCTGGAGACGGGAGACGTGCTCTTCATCGATGAGATCCACCGGCTTTCTCCGGAAGTGGAGGAGTATCTCTATTCTGCGATGGAGGATTATGTCATCGATATCATGATCGACAAGGGGCCCGGGGCCCGGTCCGTCCGCATTTCCCTCAATCCTTTCACGCTCGTGGGCGCTACGACCCGCGCCGGCTTGCTGACCGCGCCGCTGCGTGCCCGTTTCGGAATCACGGAGGGGCTGGAGTATTATGATACGGACGACCTGGTGCGCATCGTGACGCGCAGCGCCGGCATCCTGAAAGTGGAGATCGAGCCGCAGGCTTCCCGCGAGATCGCCCTCCGCAGCCGCGGTACGCCGCGTATCGCCAATTCCCTGCTCCGCCGGGTGCGGGATTTCGCACAGGTAATGGGGGACGGGCACATCGATCTGCAGATCGCGCGCTATGCGCTGGACAAACTGAACATCGACAAGCGGGGGCTGGATGCCATCGACAACAAGATCCTGCGGACGATCATTTCCACGTTCAAGGGAGGTCCTGTCGGGGCCAATACGCTGGCGACCGCCATCGGTGAGGACCAGGGGACTTATGAAGAGGTCTATGAGCCGTTCCTGATCAAGGAAGGCTTCATTGTCCGGACGCAGCGCGGACGCGTTGCGACCGAACTGTCCTATTCGCATCTGGGACTGGATCCCTATCAGAACAACGCCAATACGCTTTTTTAGGAAAGTAACAATATATATAAACACCTAACAATGTCAGACAAGTTAATTTCTAAAATTCCTGCAGGACCGCTTGAGACCAAGTGGACCCGGCGCAAGTCGGAAATCCGTCTCGTCAGTCCGAACAACAAGAGAAAACTTGAAATCATCGTGGTGGGTACCGGTCTCGGCGGTGCTTCCGCAGCTGCCTCCCTGGGAGAGCTCGGCTACAATGTCAAGATTTTCTGCATCAGCGACACGCCGCGCCGGGCGCACTCCATCGCGGCGCAGGGCGGTATCAATGCCGCCAAGAACTATCAGAACGACAACGACTCCGTGTACCGTCTGTTCTACGACACCATCAAGGGCGGTGACTACCGGGCCCGCGAAGCCAACGTGTACCGTTTGGCCGAGGTGAGCGCGGCGATCATCGACCAGTGCGTAGCGCAGGGCATTCCTTTCGCCCGCGAATACGGCGGATACCTGGCCAACCGCTCCTTCGGCGGCGTGCAGGTGAGCCGTACATTCTATGCCCGTGGCCAAACCGGACAGCAACTGCTGCTGGGTGCTTATGCTTCCCTGAACAAAGAGATTGCCAACGGTACCGTGAAAGCCTATCCGCGTCATGAGATGCTGGACCTGGTTATCGTGAACGGCCAGGCGAAGGGTATCATCGCCCGCAACCTCGTGACCGGTAAGCTGGAGCGTTTCGGCGCCCACGCCGTCGTGATTGCGACCGGCGGTTACGGAAATACCTATTTCCTCTCCACCAATGCCATGAACAGCAACGGTTCCGCTGCCATGCAGTGCTACCGCAAGGGTGCTTTCTTTGCCAATCCCTGCTTCGCACAGATCCACCCGACCTGTATTCCGGTCCACGGCGACCAGCAGTGCAAGCTCACCCTGATGAGTGAGTCCCTGCGTAATGACGGCCGTATCTGGGTTCCGAAGAAGAAGGAGGATGTGGAGAAACTCCGCAAGCATCAGATCAAGGCTTCCCAGATCCCTGAAGAGGATCGTGACTACTATCTCGAGCGCCGCTATCCGGCCTTCGGCAACCTGGTCCCGCGTGACGTGGCTTCCCGCGCCGCGAAGGAGCGTTGCGATGCCGGTTTCGGTGTGAATGAGACGGGCAAAGCCGTGTTCCTTGATTTCTCCGATGCCATCAAGCGTCTGGGCCACCAGCGTGTGGCCGAGCGGTACGGCAACCTCTTCGAGATGTACGAGAAGATCACGGCGAGTTCCCCTTGGGAGGAGCCGATGATGATCTATCCGGCCATCCACTATACGATGGGCGGTATCTGGGTAGACTATGACCTCCAGACCACTGTGCCCGGCCTGTATGCTATCGGCGAGGCCAACTTCTCCGACCACGGCGGCAACCGCCTCGGCGCTTCCGCCCTGATGCAGGGTCTGGCCGACGGTTATTTCATCCTGCCTGTCACGATCGGTGACTATCTTTCCTATAAGTTCGCCGAGCCCAAGACGGATATCAACACGCCTGAATTCGACGAGGCTGAGAAGGCCGTGCAGGCCCGTATCGACCGTCTCTTCTCCATCAAGGGTAAGGAGACCGTGGATTCTATCCACAAGCGCCTGGGCAACATCATGTGGGACAACGTGGGTATGGCCCGCGACGAGGCCGGCCTGAAGAAAGCCATCCAGGAGATCCGTGATCTCAAGAAGGAATTCTACCAGAATGTCAATGTGCCCGGTTCCCAGTTCGAATTCAACCAGGAACTTGAGAAAGCCCTCCGTCTGGAAGATTTCTTCGATATCGGTGAACTGATGGCGCGCGATGCCCTGAACCGTACCGAGTCTTGCGGCGGCCATTTCCGCGTGGAAAGCCAGACTGAAGAAGGCGAAGCCAAGCGTGACGATGCCAACTTCATGTATGTCGCCGCCTGGGAGTACAAGGGAGAGGACAAGGATCCTGAACTCCACAAGGAACCGCTCAAGTATGAGTTTATCGAGGTGAAAACGAGAAATTACAAAGACTAAGCGAGATGGAATTCAATCTTAAAATATGGCGCCAGAAGAACGCCAAGGCCAAAGGCCATTTCGAGACCTATCATATTGCCGGGATTGAGGAGGATGCGTCCTTCCTGGAGATGCTCGATATTCTCAATGAGCAGCTGATCCGCGAGGGTTGCGATCCCGTGGCGGTGGAGCGTGGCTGCCAGAGCAGCGGTCCCGTATCCTTCGACCACGATTGCCGTGAAGGTATTTGCGGCGCTTGCGGTCTTTATATCGACGGCCGTGCACACGGTCCGGACGATCACGTGACGACCTGCCAGTTGTTCATGCGCCATTTCAAGGATGGCGCCACCATCACGGTGGAGCCCTGGCGCAGTGCCGGTTTCCCGATCATCAAGGACCTGGTAGTGGACCGTTCTGCTTTCGACAAGATCCTCCAGGCCGGCGGATTCATCTCCGTGCGTACCGGTGCGGCGCAGGATGCCAACAACATCCTGATCCCGCACGATGACGCCGAAGAGAGCATGGATGCTGCCGCTTGCGTGGGTTGCGGCGCCTGTGTCGCGACCTGCAAGAACGGTTCTGCCATGCTGTTCGTTGCCGCGCGCGTGAGCTCCCTCGCCCTGCTTCCCCAGGGTCGTCCGGAGGCGAAGCGCCGCGCCAAGGCGATGGTGGCCAAGATGGACGAACTGGGCTTCGGCAACTGTACGAACACGCGTGCGTGCGAGTTGGAGTGCCCGAAGGGTATCAATGTCTCCCACATCGCCCGCCTGAACCGCGAGTTCCTGAAGGCGAAGTTCTCGGACTAAAACTCGTTCCGGGTGCGACCCGGAATTCACAGAAAAAGCAGCAAGAAAAAAACTTGCTGCTTTTTTGTTTACCAGAGGAAATTATTGAAAGGATAGCGTCCTGCGTGGATTTCCGCGACCATTTTATATATGTCGTCGCGGAGTTTGTCGATGTTTTCCTTCTTGATGGCGGAGATGAAGATACAGGGAATCTTGCGTCCGCTGATCCATTTGTATTTTACCTCTTCCAGCGAGAAGTTCTTTTCTGTCTTGGGCTGCAGGGAGAACTCGTCGTAGGGTTCGTAGGTGTAGGCGTCCGTCTTGTTGAAAACCACGTAAACGGGTTTGTCTGCCGCGGAAATGTCCTTGAGCGTCTTGTCCACGACCTCCATCTGCTCTTCATAATCCGGGTGGGAGATATCGACGACATGTACTAGGATATCGGCTTCTCGTACTTCGTCCAAGGTGCTCTTGAAGGCCTCAATGAGTTGCGTAGGCAGTTTCCGGATGAATCCTACGGTGTCGCTGAGCAGGAAGGGGACATTGCCGATGACGACCTTGCGGACTGTCGTGTCGAGGGTGGCGAACAGTTTGTTTTCAGCGAAAACATCGGATTTGGATAGCAAATTCATCAGTGTGGACTTGCCTACATTGGTGTATCCGACCAGCGAAAGCCGGACCAGCTGGCCGCGGTTGCTGCGCTGGGTGGCCATCTGACGGTCTATTTTCTTCAGCTCTTCTTTCAGCTTGGAAATGCGTTCGCGGACGATGCGTCGGTCGATTTCAATCTGGGTCTCGCCCATGCCCCCGCGGGTACCCATGCCGCCTCTCTGGCGCTCCAGGTGGGTCCACATACCTGCGAGGCGGGGGAGCATATAGTTGTATCTTGCCAGTTCGACTTGCGTCTTGGCATAGGCCGTCTGGGCGCGCTGCGAGAAGATTTCGAGGATCAGGCTCGTCCGGTCGATGACGGCGGAGGTCTTGATGACTTTCTCGATATTCCTTTGCTGCATGCCGGTAAGCTCGTCATCGAAAATGACGTAGTCGATGCAGTTGTCTTCGCAGTATTGCGCAATTTCCTGCAGTTTCCCGCTTCGGATATAGGTAGCCTTGTCGGGGCGGTCTACGCGCTGGACGAATTTCTTGTCGCCCGTAGCACCGGCCGTCTCCGCGAGGAATTGCAATTCTTCGAGGTATTCGTAAATCTTGCGTTCGTCGTCATCCTGCCGGATGATGCCGACAAATACGGCTTTTTCTACTTTCTGTTCTGCCATTTCAGTCAAAAAAAGGCCATCCGCGTACGGACGGCCTCTTATGTTGGTCTCTACGGATTAGCGCAGCTGGAAGATCACAGGGAACTGGTAGGTCACCTTGACAGCGCGGTCACGCTGCTTGCCGGGCGTCCACTTCGGGGAGCTCTGGATGACGCGGACAGCTTCCTTGTCAAGGGAAGGATCCACACCACGGAGAACCTTCACGTCGGAGACGGTACCGTTCGGGTTGACGGTGAACTGCACCATCACACGGCCGGAAACACCATTTTCCTTGGCGATCTCAGGATAGTCGAGATGCTGGGACACCCACTTGGAGAACGTGTTGGCGTCGCCACCCTGGAACTTCGGCTTCTCCTCGACGAGTGCGAACGGAATAGCCTCTTCCTCGACGACTTCTTCCTGAACTTCCTCTACATAGTCCATGATCTCGACACCCAGGTTGGAATCATCCTCGAGGTTGAGGATATTGTCATCCACCTTGATGTTATCATCGACGATGTCGATCTGGTCGGAGAGGATAGGGATCTTCGGGGTCTCGGGGGGCGGCGGAGGGGTATCCTGGGTGATAGGAATGATCTCTTCCTCAATCAGTTCGGTGGGCTGATCATCGAACACGGTGGCGGCCTTCTCTCTGGTCTTGTACTCGAAAGCACCGATGGTCACCAGGAGAGACAAGACTAAACCGATCTCGACAAACAAGAGTTTCTTGTTGTTCAGATCTGCTTTGGGTGATTTCTTGACTTCCATATTTGTGGTTATTAATAATCCGTTCGAGTTTCAAAGATAGAAATATTTATTTTCAAATCCAATTTTTTAATTTAATAGATGTAAATTTGCAAAAATTTTCAGCTATGATACGCTATTTTCAGGAAGATATACGCTTCGAACTGAAGCAAAAGATGCAGAACAACCGCTGGTTGAAAATGGTCGCCGGAAGCGAGATGCGCCGTCTCGGCGCCATCAATATCATCTTCTGTTCGGACAATTACATCCTGGATGTGAATATGAAATACCTGCAGCATGACTACTTCACGGATATCATCACTTTCGATTATTGCGAAGGGGATGTCCTCTCGGGAGATTTGTTTATCAGCATTGATTCCGTCCGGGAAAATGCGCTGTTCTACGGGACGGAATTCGCAGACGAACTCAACCGGGTGATGGTCCACGGTCTGCTGCACCTGATCGGATACGACGACCATACCGAAGCGGATATTGCCGTTATGCGCCAGAAAGAGAATTATTATATTGAGATGAAAGCCTCCCTGTGATGGAGAAAGTGTACGATATCATCGTGGTCGGGGGAGGGCACGCCGGGTGCGAGGCCGCCATGGCGGCTGCAACGCTGGGTTCGTCCGTCCTGCTTGTCTCGATGGATATGCTGGGTTTTGCCAAGATGTCCTGCAATCCGGCCATCGGCGGAATTGCCAAGGGTCAGATTGTCAGGGAGATCGATGCGCTGGGCGGATGGACCGGCATCGTCACGGACCGCTCTACCTTGCAGTTCCGGATGCTGAACCGTTCCAAGGGCCCGGCCATGTGGAGCCCCCGTGCGCAGTGCGATAAAATCCAGTTTTCTCTGGAATGGAGGAAAATACTCGAAAGTTGCTGTAAATTAGATATTTACGCTGATTCTGCGACTTCTTTCGTCTTTGAGAATTCAAAAATCTGCGGAATTCGTACAAATACCGGTGCGATTTTCAAGTCTCGCGCGGTTATTTTGACCGCGGGAACGTTCCTTGGCGGCAAACTGTTCATCGGCCGCACCCAGATGGAAGGCGGGCGGATCGGCGAGCAGGCCTCCCATGGACTGACGGAACAACTCCGGGAAATGGGGTTCGTGACCGACCGGATGAAAACGGGAACGCCTCCGCGCATCGACATTTCCTCGGTAGATGTCTCCCGGCTCCCGCTCCAGCTGGGCGATCCGGAGCCGGCGCGTTTTTCTTTCCTCCCGGAACCTTCAGCCGTCCAGGGGAGCGGAGAACAGATGCCTTGCTACATTCTCCACACGAACGATCGTGTCCATGAAATCCTGCGGACCGGCTTCGGCGATTCTCCGCTGTTCACGGGACTGATCCACGGAAGGGGACCGCGCTACTGTCCGAGCATCGAGGACAAACTGCGCGTCTTCCCGGAGAACAATGCGCACCAGCTTTTCCTGGAGCCGGAAGGGAGATGGACGAACGAATACTATCTCCAGGGTTTCTCATCTTCCTTGCCGCTGCAGGTCCAGGTCGACGCCCTGCATGCGATCGAAGGATTGGAGCAGGTGAGGATCTTCCGTCCGGCCTACGCCGTCGAATACGACTACTTTGATCCGACCCAACTGCGGCCGACCCTGGAATCCAAACTGGTCGACAATCTCTATCTGGCCGGACAGGTCAACGGGACGACCGGGTACGAAGAAGCTGCCGCGCAGGGAATCATTGCCGGCATCAATGCCCACCGGAAACTCGTCGGGGAAGAGGCTTTCGTCCTGCGCCGCGATCAATCGTATATCGGCGTGCTGATCGATGACCTTGTCACGAAAGGCGTGGATGAACCGTACCGGATGTTTACTTCCCGGGCCGAATACCGCATCCTTCTCCGACAGGACAACGCGGATCAGCGCCTGACTCCGCTGGGCTACCGGCTCGGCCTGATCAGCCAGGAACGCTACGACTCCGTCGTGGAAAAATACCGCCAGGTTGACGAATTGCTGGAATACTGCGAGAACAAAAACCTGACAAAACAGCAGGCGAATCCTTATCTGGAGTCCGTCGGTTCGAGTCCTATCACCGAGTCAAAACGGATTTCTGATCTTGCTTCCCGGCCCGAAGTGAAACTTGCAGACTTGTTGAAAATCGTTCCACGTGGAACTTATCAACAGGAAATTGTTGATATCGTGGAGATCTCTATCCGCTACAAAGGCTATATTGACCGTGAACTTGCCATGGCTGGCAAGCTCCAGCGCCTGGAAGACCTGCGGATTCCGGAAGGATTTGACTTTGACAAAGTCTCCGGCCTGACCATCGAATGCCGGCAGAAATTCAAAAAATACCATCCGCTGACGATAGCCCAGGCTTCTCGCATTTCCGGGGTCTCGCCAGCGGATATATCCGTCCTTTTGGTGTATTTCGGCAGGTAGACTCAGAGCCGTTTGAGTGCGGCTTTGATGATTTCCTCGACAGAAGCGCCGGGGTCTTGTTTCAGGATTGCCTGGATGGCCTTGTTGATATTCGGCTTGGAGAAGCCCAGCATCTGCAGCGCGGAGGAGGCTTCTTCCGCCGCAGCGCCGGAGTCTGTCTTGAACAGCACCTCCGTCCCGGCCGCTTCGCCCTTTACGATCTTGTCTTTCAGTTCGAGCACCAGGCGCTGTGCCGTCTTCAGTCCGATGCCCTTGACGGCTTTGAGCCGGTTGACATCTTCGCTCAGGATGGCATTGCGGAGTTCTTCCGCGCTGAGGGAGGAGAGCACCATGCGGGCGGATGCGGCGCCCATGCCCGAGACGCTGGTGATCTGTCGGAACAATTCGCGCTCTTCTTGCGTCGCGAAACCGTAGTCGGCTTCGGATCCGTCGCGCGGATTGACCTGGCGCTGGAGGTAGACGACGGCTTCGGTTTTGCCGTTCAATACGTCATAAGTCTGGAGGGAGATCTCCGTTGCGTATCCGATCCCGTGATTGTCGATCACTGCCATCGTTGGGGTCAGTGTCACAAGCTTTCCTGAAATGTAGTCTATCATATCACAAAAATAATGTTAAATTTGCATTTCTCTATGATGCAAGTTGAAAAAATACGGCAGGAATTCCCGGAACTGGGGGAATCGGTGTACGGCAAGCCGCTGGTTTACCTGGACAATGCGGCTACGTCGCAGCGTCCGCTTTCCGTGATCCGGAAGTGGACGGAACTGTCCACGAAATACAACGCCAACCTGCACCGGGCCGTGCATCATATCGCCGATGTGGCAACGGCAGAGTACGAGTCTGCGCGGGTTTTCGTACGGGATTATCTGCATGCCGCACATCGCGAAGAAATCATCTTCACCTCCGGCGCCACGGCTTCCATCAACCTGGTGGCATTCAGTTTCGGAGAGGCTTTTGTCCGCGAAGGGGACGAGATCATCGTCACGGAAGCAGAGCATCACTCGAACATCGTACCCTGGCAGATGCTGTGCGGACGCAAGGGAGCGACGCTGAAGGTGCTCCCCGTGGATGATCGCGGCCATCTGCGCCTGGACCTGCTTCCTGGCCTGCTGTCCGACCGGACCCGGATCCTTTGCGTGTCCCACATTTCCAATGTCCTCGGCCTGGTCAATCCCGTCCGGGAGATCATCCGGATCTGTCACGAAAAGGGTTGCAAGGTCCTGGTGGACGGCGCGCAGGGGATTGTTCACGAAGCGGTGGACGTCCGCGAGATGGACTGCGATTTCTATGTGTTTTCCGGGCACAAGGTGTACGCCGCCCCCGGGACCGGCGTGCTCTACGGACGCCGCAGCCTGCTGGAGCAGATGCCGCCATACATGGGCGGCGGAGAGATGATCGGCACGGTCCGCTGGTCCGGAACGACGTATGCGCCGTTGCCGCAGAAATTCGAAGCCGGCACGCAGAATATGGCCGGAACGCCGACCCTGGTCCCGGCGCTGCAGATGGCGCAGGCGATGCGCGACCCGGCCGTACAGGATGAGCAAGAAAAGATTAAAACATTTATAATCAATAAGTTAAAAGAAAACACAAAGGTCCGTCTTTACGGTGTCCCCGACAGCCTCGAGGAGAAGATTCCCCTGTTTTCGTTCTCCGTGGAACATTCCCACCACGAGGACCTGGCGCTGATCCTGGACAAGTTGGGTATCGCCGTGCGCTCGGGACAGATGTGTGCCGAACCGCTGATGGACCGCTTCGGCGTGACCGGGATGCTGCGCGTTTCGTTCGCTCCGTACAACACGTTGGAAGAGGCAGAATATTTGGTCAAATCGCTCGACAGGGCGATAAAAATGCTGGAAGGATGAAGACTTTGCAAGAGGTCCAGGACGAGGTCGTCGAGGAGTTTTCCATGTTCGACGAGTGGCTGGACAAATATGAATATCTAATCGATCTGGGGCACAACCTGGAGCCGTTTCCCGAGGAACTGAAGACCGAAGACCGCCTGATCAAGGGCTGCCAGTCCCGGGTGTGGCTGGATGCTGCCGTCGAAGGGGACCGGATCCTGTTCCGGGCAGACAGCGACGCCATCATCACCAAGGGGATCATTTCCCTGCTGATCGGCGTCTATTCCGGGCGTACGGCCCGGGAAATCGCGGAAGACGATTTCTCCTTCGTGGAGCGGCTCGGATTGCGCGAAAACCTTTCCCCGACCCGCGCCGGCGGCCTTGCCTCCATGATTGAAACCATCCGGGAAACGGCCCGGCAATACTGCTGAAAGATGGATTCCCACGAAGTTTTGACACCCCAGGATGTGAAGGAACTGGCACCTCTGTACGAGGATGTCGTCCTGGCGCTCAAGCAGGTCTATGATCCCGAAATCCCCGTGAACATCTATGACCTGGGCCTGATTTATGAGCTGCATATCAACAAAGAGCACGAGGTCTATATCAAGATGACCTTTACGGCGCCGACCTGCCCGATGGCGGACGAGGTCGTGGCGGAAGTGCAGCACAATGTGGAGAATACGCCCGGCGTGAAGAGTTGTGAGATTGAACTGGTCTTCGACCCCGTCTGGGACCAGAGCATGCTCTCCGATGAGGCGCGCGTGGCGCTGGGCTGGGACCCCGAACTGTAGCCGATGAAGCCGGTACCCGTATATTTCTCGATCGGGACCAACCAGGGGGACCGGACTGCGCAGATCGAAGAGGCGCTGCGGCGGCTGGATGCCGCGATCGGGCGGCCGCATGAAGCCCTTTCTTCCATCATTGAGACGCCTGCATGGGGGTTCGACGGCCCGGCTTTCCTCAATTGCGCGGTGCGCTACCGCACGGCACGAAGACCGCAGACCCTATTGAAAATCTGCAAGCGGATCGAGCGCGCGATGGGGCGGAAAGAAACGCTTGAATATGACGCGGAAGGCCGCCGGATCTACCATGACCGGCCGATCGACATCGACATTCTGCTCTACGGGGACGAGCGCATCGATACCCCCGAACTGCAGATACCGCACCCGCTGATGCAGGAGCGGGAGTTCGTTATGCGGCCATTGCGCGAGATTTTTGAGCAGAAATGATTACCTTTGTCCGAATTGACAAATAGTTAGTATAAAAGATATGACACAAGAAGAATTGTTCAAGGTACTCGTGGCACATTGCAAGGAGTACGGTTTCATTTTCCCGTCCAGCGAGATTTATGACGGCCTGGCAGCCGTGTATGACTACGGCCAGATGGGTGTCGAGCTCAAGAACAACATCAAGCAGTATTGGTGGAACGCGATGACCCGCCTGAACGAGAACATCGTCGGTATCGACTCCTGCATCTTCATGCACCCCCGCATCTGGGAGGCCTCCGGCCACGTGAGCGCCTTCAATGACCCGCTCATCGACAACAAGGACTCCAAGAAGCGCTACCGCGCGGACGTCCTGATCGAGGACTATCTCGGCAAGATCGAAGAGAAGATCGACAAGGAGGTCCAGAAGGGCCGCAAGCGCTTCGGCGAGAGTTTCGACGAGGCCCAGTTCCGCGCCACCAACCCCAACGTGCTGCGCGAGCAGGCCAAGTACGACGAGGTGCACAACCGCTACGTCGCCGCCGAGCAGGCTTCCGACTTCAAGGAATACCGCCAGATCATCATCGACTGCGGCATCGTCTGCCCGATCAGCGGCACCTGCAACTGGACGGAGGTCCGCCAGTTCAACCTGATGTTCAGCACCTCGATAGGCAGCACCTCCGAGGGCGCCAATACCATCTACCTGCGTCCTGAGACGGCCCAGGGCATCTTTGTCAACTACCTGAACGTCCAGAAGACGGGCCGCATGAAGATCCCCTTCGGCATCGCCCAGATCGGCAAGGCCTTCCGCAACGAGATCGTCGCCCGCCAGTTCATCTTCCGCATGCGCGAATTCGAAAAGATGGAGATGCAGTTCTTCATCAAGCCGGGCACCGAGCTCGAGTGGTTCGCCAAGTGGAAGGAGAACCGCATGAAATGGCATGTCAACCTCGGCATGGGCGCGGAGAACTTCCGCT
>JAFTCB010000012.1 GCA_017454905.1 Bacteroidales bacterium | reverse complement strand
TGGTAGTCCGAGAAGCCGATCAGCTCCTGCGCCCGATCCAGCACATAGCCCAGCCGGTAGGCGAACACGCCCCCGTTCCACAGGGCCCCCTGTGCGATATATCCGGCCGCCACTTCCTCCGTCGGCTTCTCCTTGAAGGTCGAGACCTTGCTCACCTCTCCCTTGTCCCGGGGAATGATGTAGCCGTATTTGCTGCTCGGATAGGTCGGCTCGATCCCCATCAGCGTCAGGTTCGCCGCCCCGACCTGCGCCAGGTCCGACAGGCGCTTCAGCGCCTCGAAATAATCATCCTCCACATACGGGTCCACCGGGCAGACCACCACGGCCTCATCCAACCCGACGCCCTGGATGTCGTGCAGATAGGCGCTCGACAGCGCAATCGCCGGGAACGTATCCCGCCGGCACGGCTCCACGCTGATCCCAACGGCATCCCCCAGCTGGTTGTGGATCGAGGACACCTGGCTCTTCGACGTCGCGATCGTCACCGTTGCCTCCGGCTCCACCGTCCGGATCTGCCGGAACACCCGCTGCACCATCGACTCATAGCTCCCGTCTTCGCGCCTGAAAATCGGAATGAACTGCTTCGAACGCACTTCGTTCGACAAGGGCCACAGGCGCTTCCCGGAGCCGCCGGACAATAAGATAATATGCATAACACATCGATTTTACACAAATATACACAAAAAAACGACACTGCCAATGACAGAAGTAAGGTGCACAAAGCCGGACAATGGTTCTGTTTTAAGAATCTTTTCCTATCTTTGCGGACAATACCAATGTTGATGCGGACTTTTTTCTCTCATATACGAGTACTGATCATTGTCCTTCTGCTGCTGTCGACGGCAGCAGGTCCCGCCCGTGCCCAGTTCCTCCAGGATGGGGCTTCCGGATTGATGCTCGCTCCTTCGGCGGACATGAATCCCTCCGGGACTTTCATGATTACGAATACTTTCCTGGATCCGCATGTCCTTCCGCCTTTTCCCTGGGGGTATGACACGTTCGGCTACAGCATCAACATTACCTTCTGGTCCCGGTTTGAAGTCTCATATGTCCTCACCCTGATGGACGGAAAGCGGATGGAGAATCCACCCAGTGCATGGTGGAGAGCGCAGAACAACCAGGACCGTCACTTCTATGCCAAATTCCTGCTGGTCAAAGAAAACGAGTTCGGATGGAAATGGGTCCCGGCCATTGCCGTCGGCGTCAGCGACCCGGTCACAGGCGCCGTGAACGGAGAATACTTCGGCTCAACAGACAAGATTGATAACCAAAACGGTTACTTCAACCGGTTTTTTGTCTCCGCCTCCAAGCATTTCAACACTCCAGTCGGCGATATCGGCACCCATATCGGATACCAATACAGTTTCCGCACGGACCGTCCCGTCAAGGGCCTTTGCGGCGGTGTCAACTGGCGTCCGAAATGGTTGCAGAGCGAGATGGCGAGCCTGAACCTCATCGGAGAATATGACTCCAGGACCTGGAATGCCGGAATGGTTTTCACCTTCTACAAGAATCATTTCGACCTGATGTTCATGTTGCAGAACATGCAATGGGTCTCCTGGGGCTTCCGATACAAAATAGTTCTCTTTTAGCGGTCAGCACCGCATCGATAAACAGAAACGTCCGCCCGGGGATCCCGGACGGACGTTTTGTTTGAGCAGGTCGCTTTGCGGCCTTACGGCTTGATCGGATCCCCCATTTCGGAAGCTTCGTTCTCCTGGGCATCCAGCTTGAAGAGCATGAACTTGCCGTTGTCCTTGGTATAAGGCGTCCACGCGACACCGCCGCCGTTGGGATCGCCGGTCTTGGCGAAGTTGGTCCAAGCGGTCAGCATCTTCTCGGAAAGGTCCCAGTCACCCTGGACCCAGGGACGCCAGCAGTGCTGCAGGGACTTGAACACAAACCAGAGGTCGGAGGAGTGGAATGCGCCCTTGAGCCGGGCGGTGACCTCAGGATGAGAACCGTCATCCGGCAGCGGACGGGCGAATTCATAGGCCCAGGCCTTGCCGCCTTTCTCTTCCCGGTTGAGGCAGAAGGCTGCAATGCCGCCGGCCATGTCGCCCATATCGTTGAGCGTGTAGCCGATCATGTACGGCACATCGGCGAGGTTGCCTTCCTTGGCCGCATCGTCAAAGCTCTGCTTGCAGACATAGCCGTCCACGATCGGAGAGCCGGTCAGGAACGCGAACTTGCCGCTGGCGGCGTTGTAGATGTTGCCGACGGTGTAGAGCATCTCCGTAGAGGCGGCACGCATCTTCTTCAGGTCGGTCAGGCCGGCCCAGTCCATGACGGTCTTGGTCTGCTGTTCAGCCTCGGGCAGGGTCTGGGCACGGAACATACCGCGCATCGCAGCGGCGGGCATTGCCGGACGGCCGGCGGCCGGACGGGCTGCGGGTGCCGGAGCGGGAGCGGGAGCTGCCTGGGGAACGGTCAGGCCACCGCCGGACATAATGATGGCCTTGTTGAAGAGGCCGCGGGCCAGCGGGGATTCGCAGAGTGTCTTGACGCTGCCGGCGCCGGCGCTCTGGCCGAAGATCGTCACATTGTCCGGATCTCCGCCGAACTGGGCGATGTTCTTGCGAATCCACTTGAGAGCCTCGATCTGGTCGAGGATGCCGTAGTTTCCGGAAACGTGGTGCGGGCTCTCCGCAGAAAGTTCAGGATGGGTCAGGAATCCGAAAACACCCAGGCGATAATTGATGGAGACGAGGACGACGTCTTTCGCGCCCCACTCCTGGCCGTCGAACTCCGGTTCGGAGCCCCAGCCTTCACGATAACCGCCGCCGTGGATCCACAGCGCGACGGGAAGTTTTTTACCGACCTCGCCCGGAGCCTTGGTCCACACGTTGAGATAGAGGCAGTCCTCGCTGTAAGGAGCCTCATCCCCGTATCCCCATTCGGTCGTATAACCGCCGGGATAGTGGACGGCCTGGTAGCCGGGATGGCCGAATTTATCTGCAATCTTGACGCCCTGCCAGGGGACGACGGGCTGGGGTTCTTTCCAGCGCAGGTCGCCGATCGGCGGAGCGGCATACGGGATACCCCGGTACACGAAGACGCCGGGAATATCCGCAGTGACACCCTGGACCTGCCCACCCTCGATGGTCAGGACCGGATTGACAACGGTCTTGCTGCATCCGAACAGGACGAGCACAGACAAAAACAAAAGGCATTTCTTCATAAGGCTGTCGGTTTTAATGACGAATGCAAAGTTAACTCTCCGGCATCGGGAATTCTTGCAAGAAAAGACCAAAAAGATGAAAAAATCAGTATCTTTGGTAATATGAAAACGCTTACCTCCCTTCTCGCTTCCTGCCTGGCAATCGCCTGCGTGGCCCAGCCCCGCACCGTTGAATGGTCAGCAGACTACTTCCCGCCCATCCGCAGCCTCTTCGGCGAACCGCAGGTCTTCTGGACCCCCGCCGGCCAGGCCGTGCATTTCGACGGCAAGGGGGACGCCGTCTTCGTCGAATCCGTCCCGGTAGCCGGAATGGAAGAATTCACCCTGGAAGTCGTTTTCCGCCAGGACGGCGACGCGGCCTTCGAGCAGCGCTTCCTGCATATCGGCACGATGGACAAGCGCATTCTCTTCGAGACGCGTGTGAATCCGGACAAGACCTGGTATTTCGACGCATTCGTCAACCTGGGCACCCCGGAAGCCACGCCGGAGAATCCCAATCCGGCCCGGCGGAGCGCCGTCCTGATCGACGAGAAACTCACGCATCCCACCGACCGCTGGTACTCCCTCGCGCTGGTCGCTACCCCGGAGGGCCTGGTCAGCTACGTCGACGGAGTCGAACAGTGCCGCAGCTCCATGCCCTGGCTCCCGCTTGTCACAGAAGGGTTCACCTCCGTCGGCGTCCGGCAGAACATGGTCTGCTGGTTCAAGGGAGACCTCTATAAACTGCGCGTAACCCCCAGGGCCCTGAAGCCGGAAGAGATGCTCCAGGACCACAAGAAACTCAACGGAGAATAATGCTCGACCTGAGGCACAGGATCGCCCTGGATATCAACAATGTCCTGCAGCGGGACGTCCGGCGGAGCCATCCGCTGGAACAGCTTTTCTGGGAATGTACGCTCCGCTGCAACCTGGCCTGCAGGCACTGCGGGAGCGACTGCAAGATGGTTTCGCAGGCCCCGGACATGCCCCGGGAAGATTTCCTCCGGGTGCTGGACAGCGTCAATGCCCGGTGTGAACCGCATTCCGTCTTTGTCATCGTGACCGGCGGCGAGCCGCTGATGCGGCCGGATCTGGAAGAATGCGGCCGCGGAATCTATGAGAAAGGCTTCTCCTGGGGCATGGTGACCAATGGCTTCGCGCTCACGCCGGAACGCTTCGCCCGCCTGCTGGACAGCGGAATGCGGAGCGCCACCGTGAGCCTGGACGGCCTGCAGGACAACCATGACTGGATGCGCGGACGGGAGCACAGTTTCGAGCGTGCTTCAACAGCGATCCGGATGCTTGCGCAGCAGAAGGATTTCGTCTTTGATGTCGTGACCTGCGTCAACCGGCGCAACTATGCCGAACTTCCCCGACTGAAAGAGGCCCTCATCGGATGGGGCGTGTCGCACTGGCGCCTGTTCACGGTTTTCCCGATGGGACGGGCCGCGGGGGACGACGAACTGCAGCTGCCGCGGGACGAGTTCCGCGGGCTGTTGGATTTCATCAAACAGACACGCAAGGAAGGCCGCATCCACGCTTCCTACGGCTGCGAGGGATTCCTCGGCAACTATGAAGGAGAGGTCCGGGACCATTTCTACAGCTGCGAAGCGGGCATCACGGCGGCTTCGGTGCTCGTGGACGGTTCCATCTCCGCCTGCGCCAGCATCCGGGCGGACTACCACCAGGGCAACATCTACCGGGATGACCTGATGGACGTCTGGGAAAAGGGATTCCAACCCTACCGCGACCGGGAATGGATGCGCACCGGAGAATGCGCTGACTGCAAATATTTCAAGTATTGTCTCGGCGGTGGCATGCACCTCCGCGATGACCAGGGGAAACTCCTATTTTGTCATTTGAAAAGAATTGCCTAACTTTGACTTCATGAAAAAGTCCGTCAATTATATCCTGGCCGGTATCCTGGCCATTCTCGGGTTCTCTTCCTGTTCGGCTCTGCGCGAAGCGCGGCAGGCCCGCCTCGAGCGGGAGCAGGAGGCTGCGCGGGAGCAGCAGAAGGCCCTGGTAGATCAGATACTTTCCGAGATGGAAGCCCAGGAAGCCCCTTTCCAGGCGAGCGAAAACGACCGGATACGGCTGGACAGCCTCCGCCGGGCTCAGGAGGAGCGCACCAAACTGCTTTACGCCGTGCCCAATGTCCCGTACCGGGAAATCAAAGAAATGAAGAAATAATCACGGCCGGATCTGTCCGGCTCCGTTGATCAGCCACTTATAGGTAGTCAGTTCCGCCAGTCCCATCGGACCGCGCGCCCCCAGTTTCTGGGTACTGATCCCGATTTCCGCGCCCAGTCCGAACTGGGCGCCGTCGGTAAAACTGGTCGGCGCATTCACGTACACGCACGCAGCATCCACTTCCATCTGGAAACGCCGGGCAGCCTCTTCGGAGTCTGTCACGATGCTTTCACTGTGTCCGGACCCGTAACGGGAGATATGCGCAAGCGCTTCGTCCATCGACGATACGGTCCGGACGGCCATCTTGTAATCCATGTACTCGGTGCCGAAAGAATCCGGTCCGGCAAGCTCCACCCGGGGATACCGTCCCTGCAGGGCATCAAAGGCCGATTCATCCGCATACAGGAGGACCCGATGCTCCGCCAGGGGCGCCACCAGGGCCGGAAGATCGGAGAGCCGCGAGGCATGGACGATCAGGCAGTCCAGGGCGTTGCAGACCGACACGCGCCGGGTCTTGGCATTGCATACCACGCGCCGGCCCGTCTCCAGGTCTCCGTCCTTATCGAAATAGGTATTGACGACACCCGCCCCGGTCTCGATGCAGGGCACCCGCGCATGGTCCCTGACATAATCGATCAGGCGCCGGCCGCCCCGCGGGATGACCAGGTCCACATAACCGACCGCACCGAGCAGATCCCCCACGGCCTCGTGGTCCGGAGGCAGCAGGGTCACAGCCTCCGGCGGAAGGCCCAAAGATTCCAGGACCTGCCGGATCAGCGCGACAGCCGCCCGGTTGGAGGCATCGGCATCCCGGCCGCCCTTGAGGATGCAGGCATTGCCGCTGCGCAGGCACAGCGCAAAGACATCGAAGGTCACATTGGGCCGTGCTTCATAGATGACGCCGACCACGCCGAAAGGCACGCTCACCTTGCGCAAGTGCAACCCGTTGGGCAGGGTCCGGTCATCCAGGACACGCCCCAGCGGTGAAGGCAGCCCTGCGACATGACGCATATCCGAAGCGATCCCGGACAAGCGGCCCGGGTCCAGTTTGAGACGGTCATAGAGCGGATTCTGCGGATCCATGCGCGCCAGATCCCCGGCATTCGCCGCCAGCAGTTCCGATCCATGCGCTTCGATGGCGTCCGCAACGGCAACCAGCGCCTCCGCACGGACTTCGTCCGGAAGCAGCGCGACTTTCGCCGCCGCCCGTTTAGCGGCTTCAAACAGGGCTGTATCCATGGTTCAGGGAAGGAATTCGGTGAAAACAACGCTGTCGGGATGCTCCAGCAAATCCGGCAGGATCCGGTCACGCTTGCCGTCCGCGATCAAAACCCGGATGCCGGAGGCGGCCACACGGCGCGCCGTATTGTACTTGGAGAACATGCCACCCCGGCCGAAGGCGCTTTTCTCCTCGCTGATGCAGCCGGAGAGGTCTTCCCCGCAGCGGACGGTCCGGATCACCCGGGCGTCCGGATCATCGGGATGCCGGTCGTACAACCCGGGGATATTGCTCAGGAGCACCAGGGTCTGCGCCCCGACCATTTCGGCAATCAGCCCGGAAAGCTCATCGTTGTCGGTGAACATCAGTTCCGTGACGCTGACGGTGTCATTCTCGTTGACGATCGGGACCACGCCATGCGAAAGCATCACCTCCATGCAGGCGCGCTGGTTCTCGCGCTCCCGCTCCGTCTCGAAGTTGCGCCGGGTGGTCAGGACCTGCCCCATCTGCAGCCCGTAGTCACGGAAAAGCCGGTAGTAGAGATCCATCAGGCGTACCTGCCCCACCGCGGAGTACAGCTGGCGCTGCTCCACGCTGTCCAGGTCATTGTCCAGACGCAACTCCGTGCGCCCGCAGGCCACGGCCCCGGAACTGACCAGGACCACGGCCCAGCCCTGCCTGCGCAGGAAGACCACCTGGTCCACCAGTGCGGACACGCGGGTCACGTCCAGCGTACCGTCCGGACGCGTAAGCACATTCGTGCCGATCTTGACGACAAGGCGTTTCACTGGATTACATTGAGCGTATCAACCGAAAGAAGCTTCTCCACAAGTCTGGATATCTTCTTGTCAACTTTGAGATCCTGGATCTTCTGCAGCTGGCCCAGCGTATGCAGGTCCGTGGCTACGAAGTCGTAGAGGTCATGTTTCAGCAGATGCGCCAGGATCTTTACGGAATCCAGACCGTAGCATCCGCTCAGGGACATACAGTTCATCTGCAAGCGGCACCCCATATCCTTCAGGCGATCGAACCAGCCAACGTCTCCGGCCTGATAGAGATAGCGCTCGGGATGAGCCAGGATGGGTTTGAAGCCGGCCATAACCAGTTCAAAAACAGCCTGTTCCAGGTTCTCGCTGCGGAAGTAATACGACATCTCGATCAGGATGCTCCCGTCCGGCCAGTGCAGCAGGGTCTCGGGATGCTCCACCCGCCGCTCAAAATCATTAACGACCATGTATTCCGCCGCGAGGGAGGTTTTCACGCCCCACTCTGCCGGGATACGCGCCGAAAAATCAGCGTAGACTTGCTTGAAATGCTCTTCGCTCTCTTCCGGATATACATCAGGGTTCATGTGCGGCGTGAAGATGAACTCTTTCACGCCCGCAGCCGCCATCTTCTCAATGGCGCGCAGGGAATCCTCGGCATGACGGAACCCATCGTCCACTCCCGGGAGCAGATGGTTGTGAATGTCTCTATTCGGCAGTTTCATCGTCGTGGCGGGTTTCAGGATTGGTGTCCTTGCGTTTCGGGATATACTTTTCCAAAGATTTCACACCCTTCAAAACGTTATCCGCCACACCTTTGGTTCCGGTTTTCCCAGGCTCCGGCTCATTGCCATATCCATAGCCGTAGCCATAACCGTAACCATAACCATAACCGTGCCCGTAGCCGTAGCCATAGCCGGCACCGTAACCGTAACGGTACTTGTTGGCTGCAACATCGAGGTCGTTAAGGACGATCTTGACGTTCTTCATGGGCTTGGCCTCGCTGGTGATAGCCTCATTGATGTCACTCAGCATTTTGAGGTCCGTGTAATTGGCGCGTACCGTATAGAGCGTCGCATCCACGAAGCCATTGATGAGGAAAGAGTCGGATACCGGCAGGTACGGGGCGGAATCGATAATGATGTAGTCATACTTGTCCCGGAAGTAGTTGATCAGATCGCCCTCCTTGCCCTGTGAGAGAAGCTCGGTCGGGTTGGGCGGAACAGCCCCGGAGAAGATGATATCCAGGTTGGGATAGCCGCTGGGCACAGGCATGGAATCCAGATCGGGAGCCCTGCCGATGAGGTAGGCCACAACCCCTTTGCTCCGGTCCATCCTCACATTGGGGAAGAATTGGGGCAGAGCAGGCTTGCGGAGATCCAGCCCGATGAGCAGCACTTTCTTGCCAACATGGGAAATGGACAGGGCCAGATTGGAGGAAATGAACGATTTACCCTCTCCCGGAACAGACGAAGTCACCTGGATGACCTTGGCATCCGGCAAGTACTGAAGATTGGAGCGGAGCATCCGGAAAGACTCGGAGACCGTATCCCGGCCATTCTTCGGAATCAGGTTGCCGAAATCCTTTCCGCCCCGCGGCAGAACCGCGATGACAGGGACGTCCAAGACATCTGTCACATCCTTCTTGGTCTCGACCTTGGTCTTGAGCATCATCCTGAGCCACACGATGCCGCAAGGCAGCAGCGCGCCAAGGATCAGGGCCAGCAAAAAGATCATCATGGGACGGGGCTTCACCGGCGTCGAACTGCCGAAAGCCGACTCGATGACGCGGAAATTATCAGTCTGGGAATACATGGTGATCTGGGACTCCTCACGCTTCTGCTGGAGCAACAGGTACAACGGCTCGATCACTTCAATCTTCCGGCCGAGTTGCTGGACGGCAAGTTGCTGCTGGGGGATATTGGCCATGGAACGCTGGCTCAAAGCCAGGGTCCGCTGGAGTTCGCGTTCCCGGATCTTGTAGACCTTCACGAGATTGTCGATGGAAAGGGTAATGCTCTTCCTGGCATCATCGAGTTGCGAGTTCATGCTCATCACCCGGGGGTTGGTCGCAGAGGAATTGGCAATCATCCGGTTGCGCTCCGTGACCAGCGTATTGTAATTGCCGATTACGCTGTTCAGCCCGGCATCCTCAATCCCGATGTTGGTCGGAATCACCTGATAATCCCCGTTCTGTCCATCCAGATAGCCGGTCACCATGTCCAGTACGCTCAGTTGGAGACGGACATCGGTCAACTGGTCCCGGTACTGCATGTCAGCCGTAATGGCCACCTGGGACTGGGATTCAAGGTTTACCAGGACATTGGAAGACTGGTACTGCTTGTAGCTGCTTTCGGCTGAATCCAGTTCCCGGGCAAGGGCGGCCAGGCGCTGGTCGATGAATTCTATCGTATTGAAAGTCGCCACATTGCGGTAGTCGCGGGCCTCTTTGTTCACACGGGTGATAATGTCATTAAGGATATTCTCCGCCCTGCGGACCTTGCTGTCATTGATGGTCAGGACGACAATATCGCTCTGATTGGCACCTTTGCCCTGGGCCGCAGCCGTGAAATGGGAAGAGAAAGCACTTGCAGCTACGGAAGGAGTCGCCCAGGTGCCGATATACTTGTCGCCATGGATCATGGCGTCCGGATCGGTCACATCCAGCCGGATACCGGCCCCGGATACACCGACAGTCTCACCGTAGGCATATTTGGTATTCTTCAACTTGACTTTCTTTCCGTTGACAAGCAGTTTCCGGACCGAGAAACCGGAATCCTTCCCATTGTGCTTGAACTCGAGGCTGACGGATTTCGGGGACATGGATTCGGGGTAGAGGGAATCCACTGCCATGGTCATGGTAAAAGGATTGTCCAGATAGTACTCCTCCTTTTTGAAGTCAAGGAGTCCGCGGCCGAACCTGATACGGTCAGCAAAGGGCAGACGATAGTGATAATAACGGGTATTGAGTCCCAGGTCCTCCACCACACGGGACATCATGGAAGGGCTCTGCAGGATAAAGACCTCGTTGTCTATTCTCTTGGCCACGCTTCTTCCGGTGAACTCGCTGAGCAGGGCCATGTCGGAGTTGGAACCATCGTTTTTATTGAGCATGATCCACGCCGTGCGCTCATACTCGGGTGTCTGCATCCGGACATAAATGGCTGCGATGATCAGGCAAATGAATGCAGAAAGGACAATCCACCATTTAAGACGGAAAACAAATTCCAATATCTCCCGGAAATTGATGGAGGATTCCTCCTCCTGTTGAATGCTGTGGGAACTATACTGCTGATCCATGTATAAAGATTATCGGGTGATGAGTGAAATGACTGCAATAACAGTCGTGATAGAAGATAGTATCGTGCTCCAGATGCCGGTAGCCGTCGTGGCGGTGGCAACCCGCGTCGCACTGGGCGGTACATAAAGGATATCGTTCTGCTGGAGATAGAAATAGGGTGACTGGAGAATGTCGCTGTTCTTGAGATCGATAGCATGGTGCTCCAGTTTTCCGTCCACCTCGCGCAGCAGCAGGATACCCTCCCGTTGTGCGGTCAGATTGAGGTCACCTGCCCGGCCCAGCGCCTGCAGCACATTGATCTTTTCCGAATCTATGGTAAAAGTTCCGGGAGAGCGGACCTCACCCAGAACCGTTATCTTGTAGTTCCGGAAAGACACATAGACGATCGGATCTTTCACGTCCTTTCCAATCTCCCGGGTAAGATAGTTTACAAGCTGGTTGCGGGTCATCCCCTCAACATGGATCTTTCCGAGAATCGGGAAATCGATATTTCCATCAGGATCCACCAGATAGGAGAGGGTCGATTGCTCGGGATTGGAGCTGTAGCCACCACCGCCGGTACCCAGTTCGCTGAGCGTAAGATTATAAGGGCCTGTCACCGTCTTATCCGGTCCGCTGACGACGATCGTCAGGCGGTCATCTTTCTTGATGATGGCTTCGTACTCGGTCGCCAGTTGCTTGAGTTGGACCTCATCGATATCCTGGAAATACAGGATTTCCCTGGATGTAGCGCAACCGACCACCATCGCAGCAGAAGCGATGGCGAGTATCAAATGGTAAAAATCTTTCATATAAAACTGCTAAAAACTCCAAAGTTTACAAAGATAGCGTTTTTCCTTTTAAAACGAAAATAGAATGGCGTTTGCAACTGATTCACCGGCCAATCGTCTTGCGGGCGTCGTCGGTCAGGTATTTCCGGACCTTGTCGTAAGGCAGGGAGAATTCCGGCATACCGGCAGCATACGCTGCAATCTCATATTGCTGATACACGAAATGCAGACTGTCAGCAACAGGATAGGGAGCCCATCCCGGCAGCGGGATCAGGCTGTCTTCCGGAAGTGAGAGGAAGGCACCCAGCCCCAGTCCGACTGCATCCATCCTGAACTGGAAATACTCCTGGAGTCCTTCCCGGAGGAGTTTCTGCATGTCTTTGGTGCAGTCCGGCCGGAAGAATTCGCGCACGAGATGTCCGTCTTTCTTGCTGAAGGTCATCGGACCGGCGCCGATGATACCGCCATGTGCCCCGCCATAACTGACATAATTCTGGGAGTCAAAAACAATGTAATCCTTCGTCTCCTCCACTTTTTTCAAATTAAAGTCGTAAGCCCAGCGGCTGATATTGGCTGCATAGAACTCCTTCTCGCTATCAGAGAGCGTCTTCGACTCATAAATACCCAGGATACGGTCCCCGCAGTCCCGGTCGGATGCTTCCGCAAGGGCAGTGGACGCCTGGACCTCATAATAGGAGAAAAGAGCTTCCGAATCTCCGGGGTCCCCTTCGAAACGCCCGAATTCCCGTCCTTCATTGTCCGACACGTGACTGAGCGCCTCGTCCATCACATCCACGAGCACATTGCGGATGGCGGAAGGCACCGTACCTTTGGCGACGGGCATTTCAACATGCATATTGAAGTAGGAATAGGCGGAAGAATCCGCATACTCCCTGATGTCCAGTTTCATAGGTGACTTGGAAGAAGTACAAGAGGCCGCCAGCAGAAGCATCGCAGCCAGTCCCATATGAAATGACTTTTTCATAACCAACAATCTTTATTTTATCAAATATAATTTAATTCCAGCAAAAAAAAGAAGCGGGCGAACCGCCGTTTCCGATGATTCGTCCGCTTGGCTCCCCTTCTAGGACTTGAACCTAGGACCCCCTGATTAACAGTCAGGTGCTCTAACCAACTGAGCTAAAGAGGACTGTTTCCCTTACGTTTCGTTTGGGATTGCAAATATACGGCAAATTCTCGAAAGCGCAAATATTTTTTCAGTTTTTTTGCTTCCGACGCCGCCTAGTAGCTAAAATCCAGGTACTGCGGGATGAGGGCGCGAATCCGGGCCGCGTCCATCAGCAGGCTGTCGGCATCGAGGGAGTCTTCACCCTTGACGATCCGGTGCACGATCTTGCCCATCGCATCGAAATAATAGCGCTCCTCGTCCTTGCCGCCCTCCAAGTTATCGGACTGGATGAAGACAAAGAGCAGCAGGCCCGTCTCCGGATCGAAGAGGTACTCCTCATAGACATTCCGGACGGCGACATTGTACTTGCGCGTGATGAAATAAGGCAGATAATGAGCACCTTCCTCATCCGTCTCGAGGTCAAAATATGCGTGGAA
Source organism: Bacteroidales bacterium (assembly GCA_017454905.1). Taxonomy (GTDB): domain Bacteria; phylum Bacteroidota; class Bacteroidia; order Bacteroidales; family UBA932; genus Cryptobacteroides. Next base: position 36,068 of record JAFTCB010000012.1, on the reverse strand, counting down.
GACCTCGGTCCGCTCCCCGGTGGCAGGGACCATGTAGCGGAGGGTGGCCGTGACGTCGTTGCGCGGGACGGATTCGTTACCGGTCGTCATTTTGATCTTTTCCTTGGCTTCGGCGTATGCGGCACGGATGGCCTTGACGGCTTCTGAACCGGCGTTCTGAGCGCCGGCGGAAACGATGGAAGCGCCCAGGGACAGGGCGGACAAGAGAATCAAGAGGGAATGCTTGCTCATGACAGATCCTTTTTTTTTACAAAATTAGAAAAAAAGGGAATGCAAGGCAATCCCGGTTGCCGTTTTTGCAAAGATTGTTTATCTTTGTGTATTATGGATCTTGAACTTCTGTCACGGATGGTGGGCGAATTGGTCATCGCGCATGACCAGGTAGGCCTGCCGGGAGTCGGCACTTTCGTTGCCGAGATGGTCCCGGCATCTTTTTCTGATAAGGGTTTTACCATCAACCCGCCCTATCGCCGGCTTTCTTTCTACCCCGGCATCCAGGAGGACTCCCTGCTGATAGACTTCTACGCTGCGTCCAACCTGATCGACCGGGAGGCGGCCAGGATCTATATTACACAATATCTGGCAGAACTCCGCTCTGTGCTCGAAGAGCGCAAGACCGTCACCCTGCCGGGGCTCGGGCGTCTCCGCGCCACCCGGGAAAACACCTTGTTTTTCGTCCCGGACGAAGGTCTCGACATCTTCCCGGCCGGCATCGGCCTGCGTCCCGTATCCCTCAAGAGCCACCTGATCCAGGACGACCCAGTGGTCATCAAGGTCCCGCTCCCCCTCCTTGCGGAAGCGCCGGAGCCCGCGCCGGCGGCGGAACCGGAAGCAGCCGCTTCCGAGGAGCCGGCGGAAGAACCGGAAGTACCGGCAGAAGAACCCATAGTCGAAGCACCTCCGACAGAACCCGGAATACCGGAAGAACCCGCCGCCGAAGAACCAGCCGCCGAAGAACCAGCCGCGGAAGAACCTGTCGCGGAAGCGCCCGTTTCCGAAGAACCCGCCGCTGAAGAGCCCGCTGCGGAACCGGAAGCCGAGGACACCCCGGCAGAGCCGGAAATCCCAACGACAGACACGGCAGCGGCAGAAGTCCGGAAGAAGAAAGGAATGCCCTGGTGGGCCGCCCTGCTGCTTACCCTGGTCATCCTGGCCGTCCTCGCCCTGGCCGTATTCCTCATCCTGGCCCGGGTGTCCCCGGACTTCATCGATTCCATCCTCTATACCCCCGAGGAATTACGCATCTTAAACTATTGACGCCTTGTTGGAACTGATTTATCCCGCATCCCCCGCGCCGCTCCTGCGGGGAGACAAGCGTACCCGGGCCGTAGAGATGCTGCCGGTCGTGGATGAATACGGCAACGTCAAGGCCCAGGCTTCCCGGGATTTCTGTCATCACAGTCCCGAGAAGCCCCTGCACCCCGTCGTCCACCTGCACATCATCAACCGCTGCGGCCAGATCTACCTCCAGCAGCGCGGCCCGCACAAGGAACTGCTCCCGCTGCGCTGGGACACGGCCGTCGGCGGGCACGTCGCCTATGGTGAATACATCCTGGAAGCCCTTTACCGGGAATCCGCCGAAGAACTGGGCCTGCACAATTTCCTGCCCCAGGGACTCTGCAACTACGTGTTCGAGTCCGCAAGCGAGCGCGAACTGGTCAGCGTGTTCGCCGCCGTGGGCGAATATGAGATCCGTCCGGATCCCGAAGAGCTTGCGGGCGGCCGCTTCTGGACCCCGGAAGAGATCACGCGCACCCTCGGCCAGGGCATCCTGACGCCCAATTTCGAAGAAGAGTACCTCCGCATCAAAGATGCCCTGTCAGCCCTCCTGTAATGCAAGAGATCCGAAAATTCATCAAAGACCAACTGTCTGTCTGGCCCCTGGCGGCCGCCAACTTCCGCTCGCTCAAAAGCGTAGAGGTCAAGGAACTGGCCGTATTCGGCCTGCCCTGCCGCGTGCAGTATAACCCCGAAAGGATCATATCCACCACTGCGGACACTTCCCCGGAAGCCATCGCCGCCAGGCCCTGCTTCCTCTGCGCGGAAAACCGGCCGCCCGAGCAGTTCCACCTCAAGTTCGAAGGGCGCAAGGGCCGGATGTACAATATCCAGGTCAATCCCTATCCCATTTTCCGGGACCACCTGGTCATCGTCCGGGAAGAGCACCTGCCGCAGGCCATCTGGCACCATCTGCCTGACATGCTGGATTTTGCCGTCAAATATCCCGGTTATACGGTCTTCTACAACGGCCCCGCCAGCGGCGCCTCCGCACCGGACCACCTGCATTTCCAGGCGGTGCCGCGCCACCAGCTTCCACTCGAAGAAGCCGTGGATGCGTTCCTGGATGCACCCGGCGAAGCCCTCGCGTCCGTCAAGGATGCCACCCTGTACCGCTATCCCGGGTTCTCCCGCGGAGTCTTCGCCCTCAAGGCGACCACCTCCAAATCACTGACCAAGCTGTTCTACCGCCTGCTGGACTGCACGGACCGGCACGAAGGCGAGACCGAGCCGAAATTCAACCTCTATGCTTATATCAAAGGCGCCGAACTGCGGCTGTTCGTCGTGATGCGCTCCAGCAAGCGTTCCCATCACTACGATTCATCGGAGAGCGACCATCTCACGATCAGTCCGGGCGCCGCGGACATGGCCGGCGTGTTCGTCACGCCCTACCACGAAGACCTGGAACACGTCACCGGAAGCCGTCTGGAGGAGATCCTGAACGAAGTGACCATCCCCCAGCATGAGCAGGACATGATCGAATGGCGGCTGACCCGCACGCAGCCGCGCGTGTCCGTGGGCATCCTGGCCGCGGAGGAGATCTGCTTCGAGATCATCTCGGACGGCGCCGGCCCCCAGCGGGTCCGCTGGAGCGACGGACGGATCGCCTACAACGGCGCCCTGTATGACGAATTGTATTTCGACTCCATCACCCGTTCCACCCTGTTCGCCGAACCGTCCTTCGTGCTCTATGACGTTGTGATCGGGATCGACTTCCACTGGGAGCAGAAACGGACGCTGAAGTTCGCCGGCGGCCTGAAGTTCATCGTGGAAGGCGACAAGATCCGGGCGGTCAATCTCGTCGGCATGGAAGACTACCTGCTGAGCGTCATTTCCTCAGAAATGAAATCCAGTGCATCCCCCGACCTGCTCAAGGCCCACGCCGTCATCTCGCGCAGCTGGCTCCTCGCCCGCATGACAGACCACTCGGCACATGACCGTTTCGACGTCTGCGCCGATGATCACTGCCAGCGCTACCAGGGCCTCACGATGGCCGTCGGAGAAAACGTCCGCGCCGTCATCGACGAGACCTGGGGGCAGGTACTCCGCTATCGCGGGGAACTCTGCGACACCCGCTATGCCAAATGCTGCGGCGGCCGGACGGAACTGTTCAGCACCTGCTGGGAGGACATCGATTATCCCTATCTGCAAAGTGTCGAAGACCCGTTCTGCGACTGCGAGAACGACGGGATCCTTTCCCAGGTCCTCAATGATTACGACCAGCAGACCAAGGACTTCCACGACTGGACCGTCCGTTACGGTGCGGAGGAGCTCTCCGCCCTGGTCCGCGAGCGCACGGGCATCGATTTCGGCGAGATCCAGGCTCTGGAGCCCATCGAGCGCGGCCCTTCCGGGCGCATCAAATACCTGCGTATCCAGGGCAGCCTGCGCACGGAAGTAATCGGCAAAGAACTCAAGATCCGGCGCGCCCTGAGCCCTTCCCACCTCAAGAGTTCCGCTTTCTCGGTAGAGCGGGACCCGGGCGGAGCCTTTGTCCTGAAAGGACGCGGATGGGGCCACGGCGTCGGCCTCTGCCAGATCGGAGCCGCCGTCATGGCTGCCCGCGGCTATGATTACCGTCAAATCCTCCAACACTACTATCCCGGTGCAAATGTTGAATAAATCCCCCTGGTTCTGGGTGCCTACACTCTATTTTGCCGAAGGCATCCCCTATTTCATCGTCAACGTGATTTCCGTGACGATGTTCAAACGCCTGGGCATGTCCAACGGCGATCTGGCGATGTACACCTCCCTGCTCTATCTCCCCTGGGTGATCAAGCCCCTCTGGAGCCCCTTCGTGGATGTGATCCGCACGAAGCGCTGGTGGATCCTGCTGATGCAGCTGATCTGCACCGCCGGTTTTGCCGCACTCGCCCTCAGCGTCAGTCCGGACGCTTTCGGCCTGACCCTCGTGATTTTCTACATCATCGCCTTCGCTTCCGCCACGCACGATATCGCGGCGGACGGCTTCTACATGCTGGCCCTGGACCAGAAACGCCAGTCCGTGTTCGTCGGCATCCGCAGCACCTTTTACCGCATCGCCTCGGTCTTCGGACAGGGCGTCATCGTCGTGCTGGCCGGCCTGCTGGAGGAGCGTTCCGGCAACATCCCGCATGCGTGGAGCATGACCCTGCTGATCTGCGCCGCCCTGTTCGCGCTGGTCACCCTGTGGCACTGGCGCTTCCTGCCGAAGGTAGAAGGAGATTCGCCGGCGGAGCCGGCAAATGACGGGCGCGGCCCGGAGCAATTCTCCCGTCCCTCTGCCGGGACCCCCGGCGGGGCCGGCCGGATTTTCCGGGAATTCGGCCGCGCCTGGAAAACCTTCTTCCAGAAACCCGGCGTCTGGCTCGCCATCGTGTTCATGCTGCTCTACCGGCTGCCGGAGGCATTTTCCGTCAAGATGCTGACGCCCTTCCTGCTGGATCCGGCGGACCAGGGCGGCCTGGGGCTCACCACGGCCCAATCCGGACTCGTCTACGGCACCGTCGGCGTGATCGCCCTGACCGTGGGCGGCATCCTGGGCGGGCTGTTTGCAGCCCGGCAGGGCCTGAAGAAGTCCATGTGGCCCATGTCCATGGCGCTCGCCCTCCCCTGCGCGGTCTATCTCTACATGGCCCTGGTACAGCCTTCGCAACTGTGGATCATCTATCTGTGCGTAGCCCTGGACCAGTTCGGCTACGGATTCGGCTTCACGGCCTATATGCTCTATATGATGCAATTCTCCGAAGGGGAATTCAAAACCTCCCACTACGCCATCTGCACGGCCTTCATGGCCCTCTCGATGATGCTTCCGGGCCTCTTCGCCGGATGGATGCAGGAGGCCCTCGGTTATGTCGGTTTCTTTATAATTGTCATGGTATGTTGTCTGGCAACGGTATGCGTCACTTTCTTTGCGCGGCAGCGCTGTTCCTCCTGAGCCTCACGGCAGGCTCCGCCCGGGTGAAGCCGGGCATCGAGGTCCTCCGGGACCGTCATTTCGCCGGCCTGGAAGGCAAACGGGTCGGCCTGGTCACCAACCCTTCCGGGGTGGACAGCCAGCTCAATTCGACCATCGATATCCTCTTCGAGGCTGAAAATGTCAAGCTGGTCGCCCTGTTCGCCCCCGAACACGGCGTACGCGGAGACGTCTATGCCGGCGGCAAGGTCGAATCCGGCAAGGACGAGCACACCGGCTTGCCGGTGCATTCCTTGTTCGGGAGCACGCGGCAGCCGACCGCGGAGATGCTGCGCGGCATTGACATCATGGTCTACGATATCCAGGACGTGGGCAGCCGCTCCTACACCTTCATCTCCACGCTCGGCCTGGTGATGCGCACCTGCGCCGAAGTGGGCATCCCGGTCATGGTCCTGGACCGCCCCAATCCGCTCGGCGGCCTGAAGGTTGAAGGCCCGCTCGTCCGGGACGGCTACCATTCCTTCGTCAGCCAGTACAAGATCCCCTATGTGTACGGCCTGACGGTGGGAGAGCTCGCCCGCCTGATCAACGAAGAAGGGCTCAACTGCGGACAGAACGGCAAGGCCGCCCCGGCCCGGTGCAAGCTCCTGGTCGTCCCGATGGAGGGATGGAAGCGGGACATGCTCTTCAACGACACGGGACTGCCCTGGGTGCTCCCTTCGCCCAACATTCCCTATGCCGAAACGGCCATCCTCTATCCCTCAGCCGGACTCTGCGGAGAGATGTACAACTACCTCAACATCGGCATCGGCTACACGCTGCCTTTCGCCACCTTTGCGGAAGAGTGGGTGGACGCCGACAAACTCAAGGAGAAACTGGACAGCTATCACGTGCCCGGCGTGGCCTGGCGCACCATCCACTACCAGCCGATTTCCGGCCGGCTGGCCGGAAAACTGATCCACGGCGTACAATATTATTACACGGATTATGATGCCGCGACCATCACCCTGACGCAGTTCTACGTCATGCAGGCGGTCTGGGAACTGTACAAAAAGAACCCCATTTCAGCAGGTTCCGACCGGATTTCGATGTTCAACAAAGTTTGCGGCACTGATTTTGTCAGTAAGAAGTTCGGACAGACGATGAAAGTCTCCGACATCGCAGACTACTGGTCCGCAGACGTCCCGGCCTTCAAAGCCCTGTCCAAGAAATACTACATTTACTAAAATCACACAATTATGAAACGCTTGACCACACTCTCCCTGATCGCCATAGCCGCAGCGGCTATGATCGCGGTCCCTCTGGACGCCCAGACCAGGGGCGGTAGCAATTCCCGCGGTGGATCGGGCGGCGGCAACTCCCGCAGCGGCGGCAGCCGTCCTTCCTCTTCGATGTCAGCCCCCTCCTCCCAGATGCGAGGATCCGGCTCCGCCGGAAATACCAAAGGACTCAGCTCTACCCCGCGTAGCAGCAGTAGCCCTTCTTCTTCCTCCTCCTATAGCAGCAGCCGTCCGTCCGGCAGCACCGGCGGCCAGGTCAGCCGCAGCGGCAGCAATACCCGCAGCAGCTCTTCGACCACCCGCCAGAGCACGCCGAGCTACGGCAGCAACTCCGGCAGCGGCACCATCAGCCGCGGCACGGTAACGCAGCAGCGCATCCCGACAGATGGCAGCAGAACCACTTCCGGCACGCAGGCGCGCTCTTCCGCCGGCCAGCCGGCGCGCAGCGGCAGCAATGTCCGCAGCAGCGGCGGCGGCAGCTCTTCTTCCTCCGGCACGGTCGTCCGGCAGCAGAGCCGCCAGAATTCCGGCGCGAGCATCAACCGCAACCAGCGGCAGCCCGGCATGAGCGTCAATCCCAACGCTCCCAGCACCGTCCGCCATCGTGAAGGCGCTCCGCGCAACTTCGAAGGCGGCCGCGGTCCCAGCCATGTGCAGATGCACCCCGGCCCGGGCCACAACATGGAGCGGATCCCGCCCCGCCGTCGCGACCCGATGCCGTTCGACCGGCCGGTCCGCTTCTGGGACGGCGGACACCACTACTTCGGATACCGCGTCTCCTACCTGCCGGAACGCTACGTCCGCCACGTCTACTGGGGTGTCCCCTACTACGTCCTCGACGGTATCTACTACCGCTACTACGGCGGCCACTACTACATCAGCCGTCCCCCGTTCGGCGTCTACTTCGACCCGGTACTGGACAACCTGGTGTACACCACCTGCCGCTTCGCCTACTATTACGACGTGTACAATACGTACCGCACGATCAACGAGAACGCGCAGACCATCGCCAGCCAGAACGCGACCATCGCGGCCAACAACGCCACGATCGCCCGCCAGAACGCTGACATCGCGCTCAATACCGAGCGCGCGGCCAGGTCTTACAAGCAGGCCGACCGGCTGGGCCTGGTGCAGAGCTACGCCGATGCAGGCGTAGAGTACTTCTACGATGACGGCGTGTTCTTCATCAAGGACAGCGAAGGCAAGTACGTGACCATCGTCCCGCCTGCGGGAGCCCTGGTCCAGGAACTGCCTGACGACTACGAAACGATCATCCTGGATGGGGAAGAGTACTACAAGGTGGACGACACCGTGTACAAGCTGACCATCATCGACGGCACCCCGTACTTCGAGGTCCTGGGCCAGCTGACCGGCGCACTCGCCGAGAAGTACAACCAGTACAATACCCTCTAGCGGTGGCAGTCATCGGAATTTTCGATTCAGGGTCGGGAGGACTTTCAGTATTGAAAGAAATACGGAAGGTCCTCCCTTCCGCACGTTACATCTACTACTCAGACAACGCACACTGTCCCTACGGGGAGAAGAGCGAGGCCTATATCCGGGACCGGGCGCGTGTCATCACGCGCCTGCTGCTGGAAAAGGGCGCCGAGGTGATCGTCGTGGCCTGCAACACGGCCACGGGCGCAGCGATCGCAACCCTGCGGGAAGAGTTCAGCGTCCCCTTCGTCGGGATGGAGCCGGCGGTCAAGCCCGCCGCGCTCGGCACCCGCAGCGGCGTCATCGGCGTACTGGCCACCGCCGGGACGCTGAAAGCCTCGAAGTATCTGAAGACAAAGGGCATCTACCAGGGCGATGTCCGCATCGAGGAGCATGTGGGAGAAGGATTCGTCCAGCTGGTCGAGCGGCTGGAACTGGACGGTCCGGAGGTGGAGCGCACCGTACGCGCCAGCCTGCAGCCCCTGCTGGACGCCGGGGCCGACACCATTGTCCTGGGCTGTACCCATTACCCCTTCCTGCGTCCCGTCATCGAGCGTATCGCCGGTCCGGACGTGCAGGTCATCGACCCGGCGCCCGCCGTTGCCCGGCAGGTGCTCAAGGTCCTGGGTTCCTGCCGGGCGGAAGATCATCCGGACAACGGAGGCGGAAGCCTCGAGCTGCTGTCTTCCGGAGACCCCGCGACACTCCGCGCCCTGGCCGCCGCGATCGGATAAGCCGCCGGCAAACAACGTCCGCAGCGCTCGCTGCGGACGTTTGCTTTCTTGTTCGGCAAGAAATCAAAGATTATTGTTATCTTTGTAATCTATGATTACCCAGGAACAAATCAAAGATTTGCAGGAGCGTCTGGAGACGCTCCGCGAGTGCCTCGCCATTGAAGGGAAGCGGGCGGAAGTGAAGGAGAAAGAACTGCAGAGCCAGGCCCCGGATTTCTGGGACGATCCCAAAAAAGCGGAAACTTTCCTCAAGGCGCTCAGCGGCATCAAAGCCTGGGTCTCCTCCTTCGATGCGGCCCGCACGGCCGTCGAAGATGTCGAAGTCCTGCAGGAACTGGATCCGGAAGGAAGCGAGATCGACGCCGCCTACAAGCAGGCCTGCTCCCGGGTCGAAGACCTGGAGCTCAAGAACATGCTCGGCGCGGAGGGAGACAACCTCGGCGCCGTGCTGACCATCAATTCCGGGGCCGGCGGCACCGAGGCCAACGACTGGAGCGCGATGCTGATGCGCATGTACATGCGCTGGGGTGAGCGCAACGGCTACAAGATGACCGTGACCGAGGAGATCGAAGGCGATGAGACCGGTATCAAGTCCTGCACCATCCAGTATGAAGGTGACTACGCCTACGGCTACCTCAAAGCGGAATCCGGCGTCCACCGGCTCGTGCGCATCTCTCCTTTCAACGCCCAGGGAAAGCGCCAGACCACCTTCAGCTCGGTCTTCGTCTATCCGCTCGTGGACGACAGCATCAACATCGAGATCAATCCTTCCGACATCGAGTGGGATACCTTCCGCTCGGGCGGCCACGGCGGACAGAACGTCAACAAGGTAGAGACCGGCGTCCGCGTGCGGCACCTCCCGACCGGCATCACGGTCGAGAACACCGAGACCCGCAGCCAGCAGGACAACCGCCAGCGCGCCTTGCTCATCCTCAAATCCCGCCTCTACGACATCGAGCTCAAGAAGCGCCAGGAGAAGCAGGCCGAGCTCGAGGGGCAGAAAAAGAAGATTGAATGGGGCTCGCAGATCCGCTCCTATGTCCTGCACCCCTACAAGATGGTCAAGGACCTGCGCACCGGCTGGGAGACAGCCGACACCCAGGGCGTGCTGGACGGCGACCTCAACGATTTCATGAAAGAATTCCTAATGCACAACTAACTGATAATATGACTGAGTTCAAGTACGCACCGATGTTCCAGCTGGGTGAAGACCAGACTGAGTACTACAAGATTCCGGGCTCCGAGGCTTTCGTTTCCACGGCGGATTTCGAGGGCCACAAAATCCTCAAGATCCAGAAGGAGGGTCTCACCGTGATGGCCAATACGGCTTTCCGCGACGTGAGTTTCCTGCTGCGCCGCTCGCACAACGAGCAGGTGGCGAAGATCCTCCGCGATCCGGAAGCTTCCGAGAACGATAAATATGTGGCCCTGACCTTCCTGCGCAATGCCGAGGTGGCTGCCAAGGGCAAACTCCCGCTCTGCCAGGACACCGGCACCGCCATCATCCACGGCGAGAAGGGCCAGCAGGTCTGGACCGGCTTCTGCGACGAGGAGGCACTCAGCCTGGGCGTATTCAAGACCTACACCGAGGAGAACCTGCGTTACAGCCAGAATGCTCCGCTGGACATGTACAAGGAAGTCAACACCAAGTGCAACCTGCCCGCGCAGATCGACATCGAGGCCGCAGAAGGTGACGAGTACCGCTTCCTCTGCGTGACCAAGGGCGGCGGCTCCGCCAACAAGACCTACCTCTACCAGGAGACCAAGGCCCGCATCCAGAACCCGGGCACGCTGGTACCTTTCCTCGTGGAGAAGATGCGCTCGCTGGGCACGGCGGCCTGCCCGCCCTACCACATCGCCATCGTGATCGGCGGCACCTCCGCAGAGAAGAACCTGCTGACGGTCAAGCTCGCCTCCACGCACTACTACGATGGCCTGCCCACCACGGGAGATGAGACCGGGCGCGCTTTCCGGGATCTTGAACTGGAGAAGCAGCTGCTCGAAGAGACCCGCAAGATCGGTCTCGGCGCCCAGTTCGGCGGCAAATACATGGCCCACGACGTCCGCGTCGTCCGCCTGCCTCGCCACGGCGCCAGCTGCCCGATCGGCCTCGGCGTCAGCTGCTCCGCCGACCGCAACATCAAGGCGAAGATCAACGCCGACGGCATCTGGATTGAGAAGATGGACGACAAGCCTTATGAACTGATCCCGGAGGAACTCCGCCAGGCAGGGGAAGGCGAGGCCGTCAAGATCAACCTCGACCAGCCGATGAAGGACATCCTCGCAGAACTGACCAAGTATCCCGTCAGCACCCGCCTGAGCCTCAACGGCACGATCATCGTCGGCCGTGATATCGCCCACGCCAAGATCAAGGCCCGCCTGGATGCCGGCGAAGAGATGCCGCAGTATCTCAAGGATCACCCGATCTACTACGCCGGCCCTGCCAAGACACCCGCCGGCATGGCCTGCGGCTCCATGGGCCCCACCACGGCCGGCCGCATGGACCCCTATGTCGACGAGTTCCAGGACCACGGCGGATCGATGATCATGCTGGCCAAGGGCAACCGGGCGCAATGCGTCACGGACGCCTGCCGCAAGCATGGCGGTTTCTACCTCGGCTCCATCGGCGGCCCCGCCGCCATCCTGGCCCAGAACAACATCAAGAGCATCGAATGCGTGGAGTATCCGGAACTCGGCATGGAGGCCATCTGGAAAATCCGCGTCGAGGACTTCCCCGCCTTCATCCTCGTGGATGACAAGGGCAACGACTTCTTCAAGCAGCTCGGACTGTAGTTCCCATGAGAAAGGCGCTGCGGATCTCCGGGATCGTCGTGGCCGTTCTTCTCGGCCTCGCCGTCCTCGTGCTCACAGCCGTGCCGCTGGTCCTCAATTCCAGGGTCGTGACGAACCTGGTGGACAAATACGCGGCGGAGTACATTGACGGAGACCTGGAGTATGCGCGGATCCGCATCTTCCCCTACAGGGACCTTCCCCTGGTCGGGATCACGCTGGAGGACGTGGCGCTGACCTACCCGCACGAACGCTTTTCCGCTTATGACACCGCGCCCGTTTCCAGCGACCTGCTGGAAGCGGGCCGCGGCGTTTCCAAGGACACCCTGGCCCGTTTCGGCACCCTCGCCGTCCAGGCGGATGCCTGGAAACTGGCCCACGGGGAGATCGTAGTCCACAAGGTCGCGCTGAGCCGCTTTTCCGCGTTTGCGCATGACTACGGGGAGACGGCCAACTGGAGCATCATCCGGCTGCCGGCCTCCGACACGACCCACGCTCTGGACCTGCCCTGGATTGCTTTGCGCGAACTGCGCATCGATGAGCAGCCACGCCTGGTCTACACCGCACAGCGGAAGGGCCTGTATGCGGATGCTCGTTTCCAGCGGCTCGCGCTGGAGGGACGCGCCAGGCTGTCCTCCAAAGAGGTCCTTCTGGACGCCGTCCACCTGGCCCTGGACTCCCTGCAGCTGAGCGGGAAGACGCCGGGCGACTCGCTGGCCGCCGGTCTGGGCCGCCTCCGGCTGGACGAGCAGAAGGACCGGTCTTTCCGGCTTGCCCTGGCGGCTGACGCCCTGTGGCAGTCCGCGAAGTACGGGGAAATGGTCCTGCCGCTCCGGCTGGACAGCGACCTGCGCGTAGACTGGCAGCCCGGGCGGACCGGCATCGATATCCCCCGGCTGGAAGCCCGCATCGCGCAGGTGCCCCTGGAGGCGGCCGGCCAGGCCGTCCTGACCCCGGGGCGCACCGACCTGGATGCCGGCGCCCGGATCACCGACTGTCCGCTGGATTCCCTCCAGCGGGGCTACCTGGACCATTTCATGAAGATCTCCCGGGACATCAAGACCAGCGCCCGGGTGAATCTGGACCTGGACGCCAAGGGCAGCTGGACCCGGACAAGCAAACCGGCCGTCACGGCGCACCTGACCTTTCCGTCCGCGCAGACCCTCTACCGCCCCCAGCGGATCGGAGGTCCGCTCACTTTCGAGCTGGACGCTGAAATGAGCCCTTCGGGAAAGGTGGACGCCCGCATCCGCCGGCTGCGGGCACGCATCTCCGGCGCCAAGATCCAGGGCTCCGGCACCGTCAGGGATCTGCTCGGCCGCAATCCGCACTACCAGGTGCAGGCCCGGGCGGACGGAGATATGCAGCAGATGAAAAGCTACCTGCCCGCCTCGCTGGGCGTGGAAGAAGCCGCCGGCGACTTCCATCTCGACCTGCAGGCGAATGTCACGAAGGCGGAACTGCAGACCTACCGCTTCCAGAAGGCGGACGTCTCCGGACTGGTGACCAGCGACAGCCTCCGTTTCTCGCTCCCGGCCGACTCCATCTACGCAAAACTCTACAAAACCCGGATCCAGGTCGGATCCAACGAAGCCGGCATCCGCCTGAACGCGGATTTCGACAGCCTCTATGCCAACAAGGGCGTCAGTCTCCAGGCACGCGTCCGGGAGATGCGCAACGGCGCCCAGGTGATCAAGGTCCCCGTGGAGGGACAGATGGTGCCGAAACTGTTTGCCTCGACCGACAACGGAGAGATCTTCGCCAAGGTCGGCTCCAGCAGGATGGGGGTCCGCGGATCGAGCGTCTGGCTTTCCGCCGAAAAGCGGCTCCGCCGCCAGCCGGCAGGACGGCGCAGGCCTATGGAAGCCCGGCCCCGGGGCGATTTCGCGGACAGCGACCTCAGCATCACGCTGGACAGCACCTGGTCGAACCTCCTCCGGGAATGGTCCCCGTCCGGCAGCCTGTATGCCGAAAACGGCTTCCTGGCCACCCCGCGGCTGCCCTTGCGCACCCGGATCACGGCGCTCAGCGCCGATTTCAACGACAACGAGATCGATATCGACTCGCTCGGCATCGTCTCGGGCAGCTCCGATGTCACTGCCGCCGGCTACATGCAGGGCATCCGGCAGGCCCTCTTCCGCCACGGCGTCCTGGAGGCGCAGCTCAACGTCGAGTCCAGGCGCCTGAACATCAACGAATTCATCGCCGCCCTGCAGGCCGGTTCCGCGGATATCGGAGAAGTGGATCCCGGGGACGAGCAGGACGAGAGTTTCGTCACGGACACCCTGGAAGACGCCCGCATCGCCCAGGACAAGAAGTCGCTCATCATCGTGCCGGGCAACATCAAGGCCACCGTGGGCATCCAGGCCGACACCGTGGACTATGCCGAACTGCAAGTCGGTCCGGTGCTCTCCGTCGCCCGCGTCCAGGACCGCACCGCCCAGCTCCTGGGCACCCATGTCATCTCCGACATCGGGCGCATCGGGCTGGACGCCTTCTACTCCACCTGGAGCAAGGACGACATCCTGGCCGGCGTGAATCTCCGCCTCGCGGACATGAAAGCCCACGACATCATCCAGCTGCTGCCTTCCGTGGACTCGCTGATGCCCGCCATCAAATCCTTCGACGGCAGGCTGGGATGCAACCTCGGGGCCACCGCGAAGCTGGATACCAACATGAACGTGATCATCCCCTCGCTGGACGGCCTGCTGCGCATCACGGGCAAAGACCTGGAAGTCAAAGACGCCGGAGACCTCAAGCGCATCACCCGGCTGCTTCTGTTCCGCAACAAGGACATCGGGCACATCGACGACCTCTCCGTGGATGCCGTCGTGCACGACAGCAAGCTGGAAGTATTCCCCTTCGAACTCGGCGTAGACCGCTATAAGCTGGCGCTCCGCGGCACACAGGGCTTCGACAGGAGCCTGTATTACCATATCTCCATCCTGCGCTCCCCTTTCCTGCTCCGCTTCGGCATCAACCTGTTCGGCAGCCTGGACAACTGGAAGTTCTCCCTGGGCCGGGCGGAATACCGGGAGGGACGGGTTCCCGTGTATACGAAGCAGCTGGACTCCGTCCAGGTCAACATCGCCCAGGGCGTCCGCGACATCTTCGATTCGGGCGTCCGGCGGGTGCAGCGGTTCAACACAGGGCAGCGGCCGGCCGCGCCGGCGGCCGGCGGGGACCTGCTGGACGCAGAGGACTACCGGCAGATCGACGACATGATTCTCGCCGCCGCCCTGGAAGAGCAGGAGGAGGAGATGTACGCCGAGATCGACGACGCCCTGGCGAGTGCTACGCAGGCCACCGACGACCTGCTGAAGGAGTATGCGGAGCAGACCTACGACAAGCGCATCCTCCGCAAGATGGAAAAAATGAACAACAAGAAATGACCATGATAGAGATCATCCAAGTCAACATCTCCGGTGAGGACAAGCCGGGCCTGACCTCCGCCCTCACCTCCATCCTGGCCCAGTACGGGGCCGACATCCTGGATATCGGCCAGGAGAATATCCACAAATCCCTCACCCTGGGCATCCTGTTCAAGACCGTCCAGGAGCAGTCCGGATTCATCATGAAGGACCTGCTGTTCAAGGCTTCCGAACTCGGGGTGCAGATCCGCTTCACGCCGATCTCGCGCGAGGCCTACGATGCCTGGGTCGCCCGGCAGGGGAAGCACCGCTACATCGTGACGCTGCTCGGCCGCGCCGTGACGGCCCGCCAGATCGCCGACGTGACCGATGTCATTTTCCAGTTCGGGCTCAACATCGATGCCATCCGGCGCCTGACCGGCCGTCCGAAACTGGAGAGCAGCGACGAGAACAGCACCAAGGCCTGCATCGAGATCTCCGTGCGCGGCTCCCTCGGCGAAGACGGCCGGGCGGCGATGCAGCATGCCCTGATGAGCCTGCCCAAGGACGGACTGGACATTTCTTTCCAGAAAGACGACATCTACCGCCGCTCCCGCCGGCTGATCTGTTTCGATATGGACTCCACCCTCGTCCATACGGAGTGCATCGACGAACTGGCCGCCCGCGCCGGCGTCGGGGAGCAGGTCCGGGAGATCACGGCGCAGGCCATGCGCGGCGAGATCGACTTCACGGAGAGTTTCACGCGCCGCGTTGCGCTGCTCAAGGGACTTGACGAGAGCGTGATGGAAGACATCGCCCGCAACCTCCCCTACAACGAAGGCCTGGAGCGCATGATGAAGATCCTCAAGATGGTCGGTTACAAGACCGCCATCCTCTCCGGTGGATTCACCTATTTCGGCAAATACCTCCAGCAGAAGTTCGGCTTCGACTATGTCTACGCCAACCAGTTGGAGATCGAGGACGGGAAACTGACCGGACGCTATGTCGGAGATGTCGTGGACGGCCGCCGCAAGGCCGAGCTGCTCCGCCTGCTGTGCCAGGTCGAGAACATCAACCTGGCGCAGTCCGTGGCCGTCGGCGACGGAGCCAACGACCTGCCGATGCTCTCGCTCGCCGGCCTGGGCATCGCCTACCACGCCAAACCGAAAGTCCAGGCCAACGCCAAGCAGAACCTCTCCTCCATCGGCCTGGACGGCATCCTGTACTTCCTCGGCCTGAAGGATTCTCAAATCGATCCTTGATGGACACAACCAAACAGACGATCCGCGAAGAGATGCGGCGGCAGGCTGCGGCCTTCCTGGCAGACGGCCGGGCGGAGCGGGAATCCGCGCGCATCCTGGCCGCACTCGAAGACCTGCCGGCATTCCGCGACGCATCCTGTGTGCTCATCTACATGGCGCTGCCGGATGAAGTCCGGACAGCCCCGTTGCTGGAACGCTGGGCCGGCCGGAAGCGCTTTGCAATCCCCCGCGTACACGGACTGGACCTGGAGCTCTGCGAATACGATCCGGCACATCTGCAAGCAGGCTACAAGGGGATCCTCGAACCGACACCCGATGCGGTCCTCCTGGAGCCTGAGGATATTGACCTCGCCGTCATCCCTGGTGTTGCGTTCGCAAGCGAACGCAACGCTTACGGTCAAATGATTGAGGGGCGGACCCCTCAAACTCCCCTCGTCGCTTCGCTCCGAACCGACTGTGTACGCGGTAACATCCAGCGCCTTGGGCGGGGAAAAGGCTTCTATGACAGGTTGCTGCCGCAGCTGCACTGCCCCACCGTCGGGATCTGCTACCCCTTCCGGGTCCTCCCGGACATCCCCACGGACCCCTGGGACCGTCCGCTGGACGGGCTGATCTATTGAATCCGGAAAATTCGTATATTTGCAACTCCTTCTGCGGGTGTGTTGTAATTGGTAGCCAAGCAAGACTTAGGATCTTGTGCCGCAAGGCGTGAGGGTTCGAGCCCCTCCACCCGCACTTCACGAAAAAAAACCGTCCCGGCCAAGGTACGAGCCGGGACGGAGTCCTTTCATAGCGCTTCTTAATAACACACGATTGAACTTGCGCTGTTTGCAAATATACGGCTATCATTTCAAAAAACAAAATCTCAAATCGTAAAAAATGCCCACTAAAAGGCCTTAAGAGGCATTTTTTGCATTTTCCATGATTAGCTTGTATATTTGGGGATATGATCCAACGTCTTATCTGCACCCTGCTTACCGCCCTGCTACTGGGCGGTTGCAGCACTTTGTCCCGTGTCGACTGGGACTATCAACATCTGGCCAATGCCGGCGGCAAGGCACTGACCGCAGCCGTCTTGACGGATGACCAGATTGCCGAATTGTGCCGGCAGGCTGTCGCCGTGACGGATGCGAAGACGCCCATGGCGGACGCCCGCTACCAGAAACGGCTGGCCAAGCTGATGGAGGGCGTGACCGAAATCGAAGGGCGTCCCCTGAATTTCAAAGTGTACAAATCGGATGAAGTGAACGCCTGCGCCTATGGCGACGGCTCCGTGCGCGTCAACTCCGCCCTGATGGATCTGATGGACGACGACGAACTCATCGCCGTCATCGGGCACGAACTCGGCCATGTCGTCCACAAGGACTCCAAGAAAGCCATGCAGCGCGCCTACCTCAGCTCGGCCACCCGCGAAGCCATCTATGCGGCCGGCGGCTACGGCAAACTGGCGGGGACCGTGCTCGGAGATATCTCCGAAGCCTATGTCAACGCCCAGTTCTCCCAGAGCCAGGAGTCCCGCGCTGACGAATACGGATTCCAGTTCGCCATCGACAACGGACACGAGCCCTACAGCATGTGCCGCTCGCTGGAAAAACTCAATTCCCTCTCCTCCGGCGCCAATGCTTCCGCCCTCGCCCGGATGTTCTCTTCCCATCCGGACAGCGCCAAGCGTGCCGCCAAGATGCGCAAGAAAGCCGACAAACTGACCGGCCAGGGCACAACGCAGAAATAAACCAATTACATATCGTTATGAGAAAAACCTTCACCCTCGCGCTGGGACTCCTGCTGATGCTGAGTCTCTCCGCTCAGCCGCAGGGCCAGCAGCCGCGCCGTCCCGGGCGCCCCGCTTACGGGACTTACACCCTGGACCAGCTCCGCTGGCGGGACAACTGCGTCCTCGCGGACCCCGTATCCCACACCTACATCATGGTCGGCCCCGCGGGCCGCAGCGTCATGAGCTACAAGAGCAAGGACCTGATCCACTGGGAAGGACCGAACATCATCTACACGGCCGCCGATGATGTCTGGGGCGACATCAAGATCAACAGCATCTGGGCGCCGGAACTGCACTACTACAAAGGGAAATACTACCTGTTCCAGACCTTCGACACCTCCGAGAAATTCGGGGAGCAATGGCGCAACTGGTACCACACCGGACGCGTGATGCGCGGATCGCAGGTCCTCTGGTCTGATTCTCCGGACGGACCGTTCCACACCTTCGCCCCCCACTCCACGATGCCGCAGGACATGATGACCATCGACGGCACCCTGTGGGTCGAAGACGGCATCCCGTATATGGTATATTGCCACGAATGGGTGCAGGTCACGGACGGCGCCGTCGGCTTCGTACCCCTCAAGGACGATCTCTCCGACCTGGCCGGCGAGCCGCACAACCTCTTCCGCGCCAGCTATGTCAACAGCACCTGGGGTGCCCCGATCCCCCCGGACGGCAGCGGCTACGTCACCGACGGCCCCTACCTCTACATGGGCAAGACCGGCAAGCTCTACATGATCTGGACCACCAACAACAGCTGCGGCATCGCCATCTCCGACTCCGGCAAGATCGCCGGCCCCTGGCGCCAGCAGGATGAAGCCCTCTTCGTGGACGGCGGCCACGGCATGATCTTCAAGACCTTCGAAGGCCAGCCGATGCTCGTCCTTCACGCCCCCTACTGGGGCGAAACCCATCCCAAGATCTTCGAACTCGAAGACACCGGCGAGACGCTCCGCATCATCCGGGAATTCGGGAAATAAAGATTTTTTACAGAAAATCCGGGTCTAATTGACCCGGATTTTCTGTCCTATTCTCAGTTTATTCGGGTTAACTCCCGGATTGAGTTTCTGGATGGCGCTGAGCGACTTGCCGTTGCGCTTGGCGATGGCGCCCAGCGTATCGCCCGACTTGACCGTATAGTACTTGGCGGCAGCCCGTTCGGCCGCAAGGCGCTTTTCCTCCGCAATGACCTTCTCGTCAGCCGCATACACATCATCCTCCTCGTCCAGCGACTCGGGCACATAATGCGAAGAGGCATTGAGATAACTCCGCCGGAGCACGAACACATTGGCGCGCAACTTGCCCTTCTCGAAATCTGCAATCCACTCGGGATCGAAGGCAAAGCCCTGATAACGCGTCTCAAAATGCAGATGCGGTCCCGTAGAACGGCCGGTAGAGCCGCCCAGACCGATCTGGTCGCCCGCGCGGACCCAGTCACCGACCTCCACCTCCCGCTTGGAAAGATGGCCATAATACGTCTCCAGCCCGTTCTCATGCCGGATTACGATCAGATTGCCGTAACCGCCATTATAACTGGAGACACGCACGCGCCCGTCAAAAGCTGCCACGACCGGCGTGCCGGTCTTCAACGGCAGGTCCACCCCCTGGTGGCGGCGGCCATGCCGGTAGCCGAAACGGGAGAACACCTTGGTCTGGTTGGGACAGACAAACACGCTCGCGGAGTCCACCAGGCAAATGGAATTGCGCAGCGGAAGGCTGTCCAGCGCAACATGATAAGGATTGGTCGAATTGGGCACCCAGTCCTTCGTGAAAGTGCTGTCCGCGGCCAGCCGCTCGATATTCTTGATATAATACCAGGTATGATCGTCCCGCAGCACCAGCAGCAGGCGCCCGTCATCAATGTCCAGGGTATCCACGGAAGCACCGGTCCCCTGGCGGAACGTGCCCGCCTCCGTCAGGAAGGCATCCGGGACGCGCAACGTGTCAAGGGTATCGCCGGCCAGGCCGGCAGACGACGAAGCTCCCCCGGCAACGGCCGTAGAATCAGGCGCCTGCCCCCGCAGGGCGGCCGGCAGCAGTAAAAGGCTCAGGACAAGTACAGGGATCTTTCTCATTATGAACGGATTGCGCCGAACTTCTCTTCCAACAGCCTGCAGGTCTGGGCGATCTTATCCTGCAGCAGCTCCTCCGTACGCGCCTCGCAGATGAACCGCAGATAGGGTTCGGTATTGGAAGGACGGATGTTGAACCACCAGTCCGCGAACTCCAGCCGGTAGCCATCGAAATCCATCACCTTGAGCGGCGTCTCCTGCGCGGCAAAATGCTCCCGGACGGCATCCATGGCCCCGGGCTTGTCCTCCAGCCGGAAATTGATCTCGCCGGAATTGCAGTACCCGGCAATCTCCGCGATCTGCCCGCCGAGCGTCTTTCCCTGCTTCTTGAGGGCCGCCACGATACGCAGCACGATCAGCGAAGAGAGCAAGCCGCTGTCGGAATAGAAGAAATCCTTGAAATAATAATGGCCCGCCAGTTCTCCGCCCCAGAGACCGTCGATCTCGCGGAGCTTCGGAGCGGCGAAAGCCCGGCCCACGCGCCAGGTATGCAGTTCGGCACCATATCCGGCCAGGAACTCGCCCACGGCCTTGGAGCTGCGGATCTCCTGCAGCACCCGCGGCGCCTTCTCGCCCCGCTCGTCGCAGAAATACAGCGCCATCATCGCGATGACCAGGTCCGGAGCGACGAAATTGCCCTTCTCATCCACGAACATCACCCGGTCGGCATCCCCGTCATAGATCACGCCCACGTCGGCACCGGTCTTGCGGACCAACTGTTTGAGCGGCTCTACGTTCTTGGCCACCAGCGGATTGGGCTCGTGGTTGGGGAAACGTCCGTCGATCGTATCAAAAAGATAATCCGGTTCCTCGCCGAAGACCTCATGGGCGAACAGGTTGGCCATGCCGTTGGACAGGTCGAACGCGATCTTGAGCCCGCTGTAGTCCCCCTTGAACTGCATCATGAAGCGGATATAATCCTCGTGGATATCCTTCTCCCGCACGACGCCGCGCTTCGCGGCGACCGGCGTAGGACGTCCCTCCTCGATCCAGGCCTTGATCTGCCCCAGACCGGTATCCAGGCCGACCGGCAGGGCATTCTCGCGGCTGACCTTCATGCCGTTGTACTCGGCAGGATTGTGGCTCGCCGTGATCTGCACCGAAGCCTTGAAACCATAATTGGCCGTGCCGAAATAAACCATCGGCGTACTGCTCAGGCCGATGTCGGCCACGTCGGCACCGGCATCACAGATGCCCTCGACCAGGGCATCGTGGATCTCCTGCGAAGAGACGCGGCAGTCACGGCCGACCAGCACCTCGGAGGCGCCCAGCAGTTCGGGCAGGAAATAACCGACCTTGTAGGCCGTCGTCCGGTCGAAATCCACTCCGTAGATTCCGCGGATATCATATGCGTGAAAAGCTCCCATGGTTGTATTCTTTAAACGAACAAATATACAAAAAAGTGAAAGGACTTATTCAAGATAGCGCGCACGCAGCAGCGCCAGGTCCTCCTGCGCCAGGCCCAGCGGACCGGTCAGGTAGGCTTCCAGGGACCCCCACTCCCGGTCGATCAGGTCCAGGGTCCGGCAGAAATTGCGCGTACTGACTCCGAGGAAGGCACGGATAACGTCTTTTTCGTCCTCACCCCCGCCCCGCGCATCGACCTCCGCGCAGTAGCGGTCCACCAGCGTCCGGTAAGAGACATTGGAGGCATCGAAATCCGCCACGATGGTCTCCCGGTCCGCCCCCAGTGCACCCAGGATCAGGGCGGCGCCGATGCCGGTGCGGTCCTTGCCCTGCGAACAATGCCAGAGCACGGCCCCGTCCGGCGTCTCCAGGATCTTGTCCAGGAAAGCGGAATACTGCAACTGCGAAAACTCGCTGGTGATCAGGGACGGATACAACTCGCGCGCCTTCTGCTGGAAGAACGGAGTAAAGGCCAGTTCTACGATCCGGGAAGGCAGGTCCAGCCAGGTCTCTGCCGGGACCGCTTCGCCGGAACGGCGTTCCGCCTCCACGTCCAGCGTCGGCAGGAGCAGGTGCTCCGCCCCCCGGACCTCCCGGTCGGGCTGGAAGGCGGCTTCCTCCATGGTCCGGAAGTCGAAGATCATCCGCAGCCGGTAGTGCTCCTCCAGCAAGCGGACGTCCGCGTCCGTGGCATCATGCAGATGCGCCGTACGGAGCAGACGGCCCGGCCGGACGGTCTTGCCGCCGGCAGCAGGCAGTCCGCCCAGATCGCGGGCATTCACGACCGCCTCGAACCCCATGCTACTTGATCTTGGCCTTGTAAGCGGTGCCGACCTTGCCGTGGGCGATGCTGGTCAACTTCTTGGCCAGCATCTTGCGGCGGATCGGGGCTACGATGTCCGTGAAGAGCACGCCGTCCAGGTGCGAGAACTCGTGCTGGATCATGCGGGCCGCGAACTTGTCGAAGGTTTCCTTCTGCTTCTGCAGATTCTCATCATAATACTCGACCGTGATGCGCTCGGGACGGCGGACATCCGCATAGATGCCCGGGACGCTGAGGCATCCCTCGTTGTATTCGCACATCTGCTCGCTCTCCTCCGTCACCACCGGGTTGATGAAGGTGCGGCGGAAGCCCAGCAGATAAGGATAGATGTCTGCCATGATGTCCCCGTTGACCACGGCGACACGCTGACTGACCCCGATCTGGGGAGCCGCCAGGCCGCAGCCTTCGGAGTTGTCCAGGGTGTCCCAGAGATCCTTCACCAGGGTCTCGAGACCTGCCTTGTCGGCGAGATCGGCCGGAGCGGCGACTTTCCGCAGCACTTCCGAGCCGTAAAGGTAAATCGGTTGTATCATTTCTTCTTGTCCAGGTAACTTTGAAGGATAATCGCTGCACTGATCTTGTCCACGGACGCCTTGTCCCGGCGGTCGCTTTTCTTCATCCCGCCGTCGATCATCGCCCGGTGCGCCAGCACGGAGGTGAAACGCTCATCCTCCAGTTCGACGGGCACCTCCGGGAAAGCCTTGTGCAGGCGCTTCAGGAAGGCCTTCACGTCCGCCGCTGCCTCCGCAGGTGCACCGTTGAGATTCAGCGGCCAGCCTACGACAAAACGGACAACCGTCTCAGAAGCGGCATATTTTTGGAGATAATCTATTATATTTGCAGCAGGAACGGTCTCGAGAGGAGATGCGAAGATGCCCAGCGGGTCGCTCACGGCGACTCCGACCCGGGCGCGTCCGTAATCTATGCCTATCGTCCTGTTCATTACCGCAAATTTAATTCAAAAGTATGGGAAGACAAAATCCGGGCCTCAACAAACGGACATTCAGGCTCTCGCTCGTGGACAATGAGACCCACGACATGATCCGCTCGATCCGTTTCAACCGGGCCCAGCTCATCTATGGCATCCTGACCGCCGTGCTGGCGCTCCTGCTGTTCTTCTACCTGCTGTTTGCCTTCACTCCCCTGCGCACCGCCATCCCCGGCTACCCCAACGCCCATTCCAAGAAAGAGGCCGTTGCCAACGCCATCAAGATCGACTCCCTGGAGAATATCGTCACCCGCTGGAACCTGTACGCCGAGAACCTCAGCCGTGCACTGACCGGAGAAGTTTCCGTCGATTTCGACAGCCTCGTGCGCGCCAGCCAGGCCAGCTACATCTCCGGGAAGGATCCCGCAGAACTGGCCCGGCGCGACTCCCTCTTCCAGGAGACGGTCCAGAAAGAAGAACAATTCGGCGTCAGCGCCCGCGAGGAGCGCAGCCTCCCCCTGGAAGGCATGCATTTCTTCGCCCCCATCAAGGGTGTCGTCGCCACCGGCTATGACCGCGTGCTCCACCCGGCCATCGACATCACCGCCCCGACCGGCAGCGTGGTCAGCGCCGTCCTGGACGGCACCGTGGTCTTCACCGGCTGGGACGCCGAAGAAGGATATTTCATCGTCCTGCAGCACCGGGACAACCTGCTGAGCATCTACGCCCACAACCAAAAGCTGCTGCGCAGCAACGGAGAGACCGTCAAAGCCGGTACGCCCCTCGCCCTGGTCGGCGGAGGCAGCCGCAAAGAAGGTGCGGACCACCTGCACTTCGAATTGTGGCACAACGGCCAGAGTCTCGACCCCACCCGTTATATCAGTTTCTAAGTGAAAAGAAGAATTGCGATACTCGGATCCACCGGATCCATCGGCACCCAGACGCTGGACGTCATCCGCCAGCACCGCGACCTGTTCGAGGTCGTACTCATCTCCGCCCGGCGGAGCGTGGACCTGCTGATCGCGCAGGCTATCGAGTTCGAAGCCGCCCATGTCGTCATCTGCGATGAGAAGCGCTACCGGGAGGTGGCCGATGCCCTGGCGCCGCGCGGCACGAAGGTTTGGGCCGGCGTGGACAGCCTGTGCGGACTCGTGGGGATGCCCTCCGTGGATATCGTCGTCGGGGCGATGGTGGGATTCAGCGGCCTGCGGCCCACGCTGGCCGCCCTGGAGGCAGGCAAGACCGTAGCGCTCGCCAACAAGGAGACGCTGGTCGCCGCCGGCGCCATCGTGACCCGGACCGCCCGGGAGCACGGCGGTGCCCTCCTGCCCGTGGACTCGGAGCATTCCGCCATCTTCCAGTGCCTGCTCGCCGCCGGAGGCAATCCCGTCGAGAAAGTGCACCTGACCGCCTCGGGAGGGCCGTTCCGCACCTGGGAGCGGCAACGCATCGCAGGCGCCACCGCCGCCCAGGCGCTCAAACACCCCAACTGGGACATGGGTGCCAAGGTCACGATCGACTCCGCCACCATGATGAACAAAGGCTTCGAAGTCATCGAAGCCAAATGGCTCTTCGACCTCGCCCCGGAGCAGATCCGCGTGGTCGTCCACCCCGAATCCGTCATCCACTCGATGGTCGAATTCGCCGACGGCGCCGTCATCGCCCAGCTCGGCTGCCCGGACATGCGCGAGCCGATCGGATTTGCGCTCAGCTATCCCCGCCGGCTGACCGTCGGCAACAAGAAACTGGACTTCGCCGCCCTCGGATCCCTGACCTTCGAGGATCCCGACACGGACCGTTTCCCCTGCCTCGCCCTGGCCTACGAGTCCATCCGGCGCGGCGGCAACGCCCCGTGCGCACTCAACGCCGCCAACGAAGTGGCCGTAGCCGCCTATCTCAAAGACCTGATTTCTTTCTATGATATTGCCAAAATCGGTGAGAAAGCGCTCGCAGGCGTAGATTTTGTAGAGAATCCTACGCTCGAAGACATCTTCGAGACCAATAGGGAAATCGCCGCAATCGCCGATGGTTATATTCATTAAGTTCCTGCAAGTCGTCCTTGCGCTGTCCGTGCTCATCATCATCCATGAGTTCGGCCATTTCCTGTGGGCACGCGCCTTCGGCATCCGTGTCGAGAAGTTCTACCTGTTCTTCGATATCGGCGGCAAGGCCCTGGCCCGCTGGCACTGGGGCGATACGGAATTCGGCATCGGCTGGCTGCCCTTCGGCGGATACTGCAAGATCTCCGGAATGATCGACGAGTCGATGGACCTGGAACAGATGAAGCAGGAGCCGAAGCCCTGGGAGTTCCGTACGCATCCTGCCTGGCAGCGCCTGCTGGTGATGGCCGGCGGCGTGATCAACAACTTCATCTTCGCCATTTTCGCCTACATCGCCATCATGGCCATCTGGGGGCAGTCCTATATCAGCAACGCCGGCAGCAGGATCTATGTGGACGAGCTCGCCTATGACATGGGCTTCCGCACCGGCGACCAGATCCTCCGGCTGGACGACTACGTCCCGGAGAATTTCGGCATGCTCCAGGCCGACCTGGCCCGGCGCAACGTCAGCAAGGCCACGGTCCTGCGGGGCAGCGACACCCTGGACATCTACATCGACCAGGCCCGCATCGGGGAGGTCCTCAACGATCCCATGATGTTCGACCTGGCCATCCCCTTCGTCGTAGACTCCGTCATGACCGACGGTCTCAACGCCGGATCAGGACTGTGCAAAGGCGACCGCATCACCGCCCTGAACGGGCAGGAGGTCGAGTACGTGCAGGACTCCCGTCCGCTGCTGGCCGCCCTCCCGGACCGGGAGATCCCTGCGGATGTCGTCCGCGGCGCGGACACGCTGGGCCTGCCCGTCCGCGTGGACAGCCTCGGGCATCTCGGCGTCTATCTCCAGACCCCCAACATCCAGACCCGCCGCTACACCCTGCTGGAAGCCATTCCTGCCGGATGGCGGATGGCCGGTGAGAGCCTCAGCGGCTACCTCGACGACTTGCGGCTGCTCTCGCGGCCGGATACCGGCGCCTACAAGTCGGTCGGCAGTTTCATCGCCATCGGGCAGGTCTTTCCCGACAGCTGGGACTGGTTCCGCTTCCTCAACATCCTGGCCCTGCTGTCCATCATGCTCGGCGTGATGAACCTGCTTCCCATCCCGGGACTGGACGGCGGCCACATCCTCTTCACGCTGTACGAGATCCTCACCGGCCGCAAGCCCGGCGACCGCTTCCTCGCCGTCGCCCAGATCATCGGCATGATCCTGATCTTCGGACTGATGTTCCTGGCCTTCGGGAACGATATATCCAGACTCATCCATTAAAGATAAAGATATGAAAAGACATCTCCTCCGCTTTTTCCTGGCAGCCGTGGCCGCGCTCGGCGCTCTGACCGGCTGCGAATCCGGCAACCTCCTGCCCAGCGTCAGCGGCAAGGCAGGCGAAATCATCGTGGTGATGGACAAGCCCGACTGGGAGGATGCCCTCGGCAACGAGGTCCGCGACCTGCTCGGCGCGGATTGCCCCTGGCTGGCGCAGAAAGAGCCCCTGTATTCCCTGGTCAACGTGATTCCTTCCGCGTTCGTGGACCTGTTCAAGGTCCACCGCAACATCCTGCTCTTCCGGGTCTCCCCGCAGATCGATTCCGCAGGAATCATCTACAAGCACGATGCATGGGCATCGCCCCAGATCGTCATCCAGATCAGTGCCCCGACCTCCGCGCAGGCAGCCGACATGTTCCGGGAGAAGGGCCCGATGATCGTCAGTTCCATCGAACAGGCCGAGCGGGACCGCGTGATCCGCAACACCTTCCGCTATGAGGAGAGTTCGATCTTCCGCAAGACGGCCGAGATCATGGGCGGCGCCCCCCACTTCCCCACCGGCTACAAGATCCGCAAGACCACGGACGATTTCGTCTGGATCGCGGACGACAAGGAAGGCGTCTACCAGGACGTGATCATCTACAAATACCCGGCGGAAGAGGATCCCTTCACCCTGGAGAAGATCATCGCGCACCGCAACGAGGTGATGAAAGACAACGTCCCCGGCATGTTCGAAGGCACCTACATGACGACGAGCGTCTATTTCCCGCCGACTGTCGAGTACCTCAAATACAAAGGACACGACCTGGCCCAGACGCGTGGCATGTGGGAGGTCCAGAACGACTTCATGGGCGGCCCCTTCGTCTCCCATTCCTTCTACAGCCCGGACGGCAGCGAGATCATCACCGCGGAAGCTTTCGTCTATGCTCCCCGCTTCGACAAGAGGCAGTATCTGAGACAGGTTGAGTCCATCCTTTACTCCTGGGAATGGAAACAAAGCACGGAGAAGGTAGAAAAAGGCGAAAATTAGTTTGTCTTATCCAAAAATTTTTCTATCTTTGCAGTCCCAATTTGGCGGATACCGCTATGGGATGAGTTTGGTGGGTTCGTATAACGGCTAGTACTCAAGATTTTCATTCTTGCAATAGGAGTTCGATTCTCCTACCCACTACCAAATATTAAAAAATACAATAATGGCAAATACAGCATCCGCTAAGAAAGCCGATCGTCAGAACGAAAGGCACAGAATGCATAATCGTTATTATGCAAAGACAACACGCAACGCGATCCGCGACATCCGCAACACGACCGACAAGGCCACGGCCCAGGCCAACGCCCCGAAGGTTTATGCGATGATCGACAAACTCGCCAAGATCGGCCTCATCCACAAGAACAAGGCCTCCAACCTCAAGAGCGGCATCGCGGTTTACATCAACAAACTTGCTTAATCGCGGTTTTTGTTGTAATTTTGCACCCGCAATCCGGTACGCCGGAAAGCACTTTGAAATATTTATTTCGCAGTTCATTTCCGGATGACTGCCAGTGAAACGAAGAGCGAGGATGGGAGCAATCTGAAGATTGTGACCGACTGAGCGACGAAGATGAACGCCGCAGGCGCCGGAAAGGAACAAGAAATCGGGATGTAGCGCAGTTGGCTAGCGCACTACGTTCGGGACGTAGGGGTCGTCTGTTCGAGTCAGATCATCCCGACAAGAGGGAAGCGGAAACGCTTCCCTCTTTCGTTTATATCCCCCTGTCCTTCAGCCGTATCCGCTCCCTGCTGCCGCAGACGCCGGCAATGCGGACGGTCTTATTTGCGGTTGCGGCGGTTGAGTTCGGCGCGGAAGGCGTCGGCGTTGCGGTTGTGCTCCGAGAGGGTCTTGGCGAAGACGTGCGTGCCGGAGAAATCGGGGTTGGCGCAGAAATAGAAATTGCCGGCACCCCAGGTGCCGCCGAAATCCGGATTCAGCACGGCCTCGAGCGCCGCCCGGGTGGGCACACAAATCGGTCCGGGAGGCAGACCGGTATGCGTGTAGGTGTTGTAGGCGGAATCCACCTCGAGATGCTTGTTGAGAATGCGGCTGAGCTTGTAGTCATAGCAGAACGCGATGGTCGGATCCGCCTGCAGCGGCATCCCGACTTTGAGCCGGTTGAGATAGACCCCGGCGATCCGGGGCATCTCCGGCTCGTAGTTGGACTCCCCTTTCACGATGGAAGCCAGCACGGACGCCTCCTGGCGGGTCAGGCGCAGCGCCTTCGCCTTCGCATCCCGCTCCGGCGTCCAGAAAGCATCCCAGGCCGCCTTCTGCTTGTCAAGCACATCCACCATCGACGCCGTCCAATAGATATCATAGGTGTCCGGCATCAGCAGGGAGAAGACATTGCGGGAGGTGAAACCGTAAGCGGCCAGCAACTTGTCATCACTGAGCGCGCGGAGCGCCGTCGCGGAATCCAGCTGGAGCTGGCTGGCGATCTTGGCGGCAATGTTGGACTTCACCCGGAGATTGCCCGTCAGGGACAGGCGGACCGGCGACTGCCAGCCATTGTTGAGCATCCGGGCCACATACACGCTGGCATCCCCGGGAGACACCGTATAATGTCCGGGTGTCAGGTACTCGGCCACCTGCTTCGACTGGAAACAACGCTCCAGGCTCTTGCGGCTGATGACCTGGGCCTTGTCGGCGATCAGGTCCAGGATCTCGTCGGCGGTGGACTCCGGATAGACATAGATCTCCGCCTGCTTGCGGAAATTGGGCAGTTTGTTGTCCCGCAGCCAGCTGTAACCCAGCACGGCGCCGATCGCGAGGACCACCAGGGCCAGAAGGATGTAAGTCGCTTTCTTCATAAGGGTCACAAATTTACGAAGAATTTCATTAAATTAGCGGAAAACCCGCACCTGATGAAAAGAATCCCCCTGCTCCTCATTCTCGGACTCGCAGCCGCCGCCTGCGGTCCCCGCTGGCTGGAAAGCGAGGCCGACGGCTACCGGCTCATCACGCAAAAACGCGGCGCCGCGCTCGGCGTCAGCACCGCCCCCCTGCTCACCCGGAACGGACGAGTCTTCAAGGATCTCAACCGCAACGGTGAACTGGACATCTACGAGGACTGGAGGCAACCCGCCCGCAAACGGGCAGAAGACCTGGCCGCCCAGCTCAGCATCGAAGAAATCGCCGGCCTGATGCTCTACAGCGGGCACCAGAGCGTCTCCGCCGACACGATCACCGCCCGGCAGCGGGAATTCCTCGAAAAAGACAACCTGCGGGCCGTGCTCGTGACCAGCGTCGCTTCGCCGGAAGTCGCCGCCCGCTGGAACAACCGCGTGCAGGCCTTCGTGGAAGGGCTCGGGCACGGCATCCCCGCCAACAATTCCTCCGACCCGCGCAACGAATCCCGCGCGACGGCGGAGTTCAACGCCGGCTCCGGCGGGCAGATCTCCCTGTGGCCCACACCGCTGGGCCTCGCCGCCACCTTCGATCCTGCCATCGTCCGCACATTCGGCATGATCGCCTCCTCGGAATACCGCGCCCTCGGCATTGCCACCGCCCTCAGCCCGCAAATCGACCTCGCGACGGAGCCGCGCTGGAGCCGCTTCAACGGCACTTTCGGAGAAGATCCCGAACTGGACATCGAGATGGCGCGTGCCTACGTGGAAGGGTTCCAGACCACCGAGGGCACCTCCGACGGCTGGGGCGGACGGAGCGTCAATGCGATGGTCAAGCACTGGCCCTCCGGCGGTCCGGAAGAAGGCGGACGCGACGCCCACTACAGCTATGGCAAATACGCCGTCTACCCGGGAGACAATTTCCAGATGCACCTGCGCCCCTTCACCGAAGGCGCCTTCCGCATCCAGGGCGGCACGCGCAGCGCCTCCGCGGTGATGCCCTACTACACCATCTCCTACGGCGCCGATCCGTCCGGACGCAACGTCGGCAACAGCTACAACCATTTCCTCATCAGCGGTCTGTTGCGGGAGATCCACGGCTTCGACGGAGTCGTCTGCACCGACTGGAACATCACCAAGGACAACCGCGCCGTCGAAGCCTTCGACGGCAAATGCTGGGGCGTGGAGAACCTGACGGAAGCACAGCGGCATTTCGAGGCCATCCTGGCCGGGGTGGACCAGTTCGGCGGCAACAACGACAAGGGCCCCGTGCTGGAAGCCTACGCCATGTGGGTCAGCGAATACGGGGAGAAAAGCGCCCGCGAGCGCTTCGAGCAATCGGCGGTCCGCCTGCTGCTCAACTCCTTCCGGACGGGACTCTTCGAGAACCCGTACACCGATCCGGTCCTCGCAGCGAAGGTAGTCGGCAATGCCGGATTCATGGAAGCGGGCTACGGAGCCCAGCGCCGCTCCGTCGTCATGCTCAAGAACCGGGGCGCCGCCCTGCAGGGCCTGAACAGCCACCTGCTGGAACCGTTCCACGAGACGGCGCCCGACGCCAGGGCTGACGAACCGGCCCCGGCACCCGTATCCACAGTCTATCTCCCGAAACGCAGATACCCGGCAGGCCGCGGCATGTTCGGCTTCGGCGGGAGCAACCCCGAACGCATTGACTGGCCCGTGGACACCGCCCTCGTCAAGCGCTACTTCG
Organism: Bacteroidales bacterium; assembly: GCA_017454905.1. Classification (GTDB taxonomy): domain Bacteria; phylum Bacteroidota; class Bacteroidia; order Bacteroidales; family UBA932; genus Cryptobacteroides. Next base: position 5,122 of record JAFTCB010000012.1, on the reverse strand, counting down.
ACTGGGCCGACGACCCCGCGGAGGCGGATTTCGCCCTCGTCTTCATCGACGGGCCGGACGGCGGCAGCGGCTATGATGTCCGGGACCGGGAGCGCGGCGGCAACGGCTATGTCCCCATCTCCCTCCAGTACCGGCCGTACAAGGCCGAATATGCCCGTCCCGTTTCCATCGCTGGCGGGGATCCCAAAGAATCTTTCACCAACCGTTCCTACCGGGGAAAGACGGTCACGACGGCCAACGAGTCCGACCTGGACCTGGTCCTCGACACCCGGAAGAAGATGGGAGACAAGCCTGTCGTCGTCTGCGTCCGGCTGACCAAGCCCTTCGTCCCTGCGGAAATCGAGCCCGCGGCGGATGTGCTGTTCGTGCACTTCGGCGTGCAGAACCAGGTACTGCTCGACCTCGCCGGACGGCTCTGCGAGCCTGCGGGACTGCTGCCGATGCAGCTCCCCGCCGACATGCGCACGGTCGAAGAACAGGCCGAGGACGTCCCGCACGACATGCGCCCCTATACAGACAGCGAAGGCCGCAGCTACGATTTCGCTTACGGCCTTGACTGGGGCGGCGTCATCGACGACGCCCGGGTGCGGAAATACCGCAAATGATCAGAACCTGACCTCGGCTTTCTGCCGGATGTCATCGGAGGCGGCGCCGAGCAGCAGTTCCAGGCGTCCGTGCTCGAGGTCCCAGGCGTTCTTGTCCACGTTCCAGTAGCGCAGGTCGTCCGCCGGGATCTCCAGGCGCACCGTCCGGGTCTCCCCGGGCTGCAGGCTCACACGGGCGAAAGCCTTGAGTTCCTTGTAAGGCCATTCGACGCGGCTCTCTGGACGGCGGACATAGAGCTGTACGACCTCGTCGGCGGCCATCCGCCCGCTGTTGGTCAGCGGGAAAGACACCTTGATCCCCTTCTTGCCGGCGCTGGCCTTCATGGAGCCATAGTCGAAATCCACATAGGAGAGGCCATGGCCGAAGGCATACATCGGCTTGACCTCCTTGGTATCATACCAGCGGTAGCCGACCAGGGAGCCTTCCGAATAGACGGACTCAGGCTGGGGCATGGCAGCGATCTGGGCGCGTCGCTCCTCGGGAGACATTTTCTGCAAATCATCCCGGTACAGCATCATGAACAGGTCCTGCCCGGCAATCTTGTTCGGGAAGTTGCCCATGGCAAAGGCCGGAGAATCCTCCAGCCGCGCCGGGAAGGTGAACGGAAGTTTGCCGGAAGGGGCGATATCGCCGAAGAGGACTTCGGCCAGCGCGGTGCCGCCCTCGGTGCCGTTCCACCAGCCCTGGACGATGGCCGGGCTGAGCGGCTCCAGTTCGCGCAGGTCGGTGGGACCGCCGGAGATGAGCACGGTCACGAGACGGGGGTTGGCGGCCGCAAGGGCCTTCACCACCTCGTTCTGTCCGACAGGCAGGTCGATGCCGGCCCGGTCACTGCCTTCGGTCTCGATGCTCTTGTTCGTGCCGCCGAAAAAGAGCACCAGATCCGCTTCGCGGGCCAGGGCCACGGCCTCGGCAACCAGTGCCGGATCCGCCGGCTCATCGCTGGCGGCAGCCGCCAGCGGGTCCGCGGCGCCGGCACCCCAGCGGCCCCGGAAATTCTTGTAACCCGGAGCATAGGATACTTCAACCGCTTCTCCGGCCCGCTTGCGGATGCCCTCAAGCGGGGTCACCTCATAAAGCGCCTTGACCCCGGCGCCCATGCCGCCGGACTGGGTCTTGAGGACCGCATTCTGCCCGATCACGGCAATCTTCTTCACCCCGGCGGAGAGCGGCAGCAGACCGCCTTCGTTCTTGAGCAGGACGATGGATTTCTCCGCCACGCGGAGGGCGATGTCCCGGCACTCCGGCTGGGAGGTCATCTTCGTGTTGGCCACGTCGTCCGGGACCGCCTCGACGGCGAAACGCACGCGCAGGATCTGGCGGACTTTCTCGTTGACGAGCTCCTCGGTCAGGGCACCGGTCTTCACGGAGTCGATGACCGGCTGGCCGAGGTAGTTGCTGCCCGTCATCTGGACATTCAGGCCATGGAGCATGGCGCCCATCGTGCTGTGGGTGCCGCCCCAGTCGGACACGGTATAGCCCTTGAAGCCCCACTCGCCGCGCAGGATCTCATTGAGCAGGTGCTCGTTTTCGGAGCAATAAGCGCCGTTGACCTTGTTGTAGGCCGGCATCACGCTCATCGCGCCGCCCTCGCGGACCGCCCGCTCGAAGGGCTTGAGATAGATCTCGCGCAGCGTCCGCTCGTCCACCTGGGCGTCTACGCTGCCGCGGTTGGTCTCCTGGTTGTTGACGGCGAAGTGCTTGATGCAGACCGCCGTGCCCTGACTCTGGAGGCCTTCGGTATAGAAGCATGCCAGTGCGGCGCTCAGGATCGGATCCTCGCTCAGGTACTCATAGGTGCGGCCGCCGACGGGCAGACGCTGGATGTTGACGGCCGGGCCGAGGATCACGTCCTTGCCGCGCAGGCGGGCTTCGATGCCCATCCCCTTGCCGTACTGGTATGCCAGGTCCTCGGACCAGGTGGCCGCGAGGGCCGATCCGGTCGGGAAATAGGTGGCGGAATCAAGCTGCCAGCCTGCGGACTGGAATCCGTTGGGGACGCCTTCCTCACGGATGCCGAACGGACCGTCGGCATAGTGCATGTCGGCAATGCCGAGACGGGGCACGCCCGCGGAGGACATGTTGGTCTTGCTGTGAAGCATTTCGACCTTCTCCTCGAGGGTCATCTGCGCAATGACCGCGTCGATCCTGGCGTCATTCACCGTCAGGCGGTCCTGGGGAGAGACCGGACTGCTGCAAGCCGAAAACAGGGAGGCGGCGACAACGAGCGACGCCGCGGAAAGGGAGAGAAACTTTTTCATACGTAACGGTTTGTACAAAGATAGAGGAAATCCTTGAGAATCCGCCAGGAAGCAAAGAAATCCCGCCTTAAATCGGCAGGATCACCATCTCGTCGTAGCGGACCTTCTCCCGCGCGGTCGTATCCGGCCGGGATTCCTGCGGCACGGCCGCCTCCGGGACATCGGTTCCGGCGACGTCCGCTTCGGTGACGTCTGCTTCGGCGTGGTCGTAACGCGCCAGGCCGTACATTTCGATCTGCCGGATCAGTTTGTCCGCATAGGAAGGGTCGGTGGCATAGCCCGCTTTCTTGAGTCCGCGCGCCCAGGCTTTGTAGTCGGTGGGATCCAGGTCGAAGAGGCTGCGGTAATGCGCCCGGTTGCGGAGAAAATCGGAGTGTGCACGGAAAGAATCCTCGGCGCGCGGGTAGGCGCGGAAGCACTCGTGCGCGCTGTCATCATCCTTGTAGAAGGTCTCCCCTTCCCAGTCGTTGTGGCATTTGATGCCGAAATGGTTGTTGGCATGGACCGCCAGCGGGGAGAGCCCGGCAGCCGATTCCAGCAGTCCCTGCGCCAGGGTAATGCTGGCCGGGACGCCGGTCCGCCGCATCTCGCTGACCGCGAGCGCAGCATACTTCGCAATATAGTCCTGCTGCGGAGTCTGTGCCGCCGCCAGAAGGGGCAGCAGCGCCGCAAGCAGCATCAAGAGGCGTCTCATCGACGCAAAGATACTAAATTTCGATAACATCGAGGTCCTGGGCGGCCACCGTGTCCGGGAAGATCTCCCGGCATTCTGCGAGCAGCGCGTCGAAATCCGTAATCCGGGAAGAATAATGCCCCACGACCAGTCTGCCGGCTTCGGCGTCGCGTGCGCATGCCGCCGCCTGCACCGTGGTGGAGTGTCCGCGTTCGGCGGCCTTGTCCGCCATCTCTTCGGGATAGGTGGCTTCGTGATAGAGCAGGTCCACCCCGTGCACCCAGTCCGCCAGCTGCGGGAAGGGGGACGTATCGGAGCAGTAAGCATAGCTCTTGGGGTGGTAGGCGGGATTCTCCTGCCAGTGCCGCTCGGTCACGATCTCGTCGAAGCGCCAGCCGTAGCACTCGATCTTGTGGTTGAGCGGGAATGCAGTGACCTTCACCCACTTGGAGGTATGGACGACCTGCGGTTCCCGGCAGTTTACGGGCGTGAAGAGGATCTCGTAGCTTTCGTGCTCACCGAAGAAACTCCTGTAGAAATTGATCACGGACCCCAGTGCCTGCGGACCATAGATATACAGCGGGGCCGTGCGGCCGTACATCGTCATTGTGTTGAGCAGGCCGAAGAGGCCGAACAGATGGTCGCCGTGGATGTGCGAGATGAAAATGGCCTCCACTTTCATGAAAGCAAGGTGGGCGCGCCGCATCTGCTGCTGCGTGCCCTCCCCGCAATCCATAAGGAACAAGCGCCCGTTCACGGTGAGCATCTGGGCGCTTGGGTTCCTATCAGAAATGGGCATGGCCGAAGCCGTGCCCATTATCGTGAGTGTGAAGATCATCTGGCAGGATTATTCGCCTTTCTCGAGTCTTTCCTTCAGAGCGGCCAGGGCGTCGATGTCGCCCAGGGTCGTCTTCTCGACATTGGCGTTGACCTTCTTGACGGCCTTCTTGGTGTTCTCAGCCTCGCTGGCGGCAGCACGCTCCTTGACCTCCTGGTAGGTACGCAGGTGGCTGAGGAGGATGCGGCGGGTGGAGCGGCGCAGCTCGACCACCTTGAACGGGAGGGTCTCGCCTGCGACGGCCTGCTTGCCGTCTTCCTTGACCAGCTCGCGGGTGAACGCGAAGCCTTCGGCGTCACCGTCCAGGGTGATGTTGGCACCCTTGTCGGTCGTGGAAGCGACGGTACCCTCGACGGTGGAACCGACCGGGAACTTGGCCTCGATCTCATCCCAAGGGTTCGGGATCAGCTGCTTGTGGCCAAGGCTCAGTTTGTGGTTCTGCTCGTCGAAGTCGAGGATCTGGACGTCGATCACATCGCCGGGGGCGACCACCTCGGAGGGGTGCTTGATCTTGTTCCAGCTGAGGTCGCTGATGTGCACGAGGCCCTCGACACCGTCCTCCAGCTCGGCGAAGACACCGAAGTTGGTGATGTTGCGGACGGTAGCCTTCTGCTTGCTGCCGACGGGATACTTCTCGCGGATGCTCTCCCAAGGGTTCGGGGTGAGCTGCTTGAGACCGAGGGAGATCTTGCGGGCGTCACGGTCGATGGAAAGCACCTGGGCCTCCACCTCGTCGCCGACCTT